>CAYRLY010000001.1:0-131455 GCA_964425445.1 uncultured Candidatus Saccharibacteria bacterium
AAACCACCTAATTTACCAACACTTTTTGTCTATTAAGCCCGAAGCGGTAGCCCGCTTCGTCGAGTAGCCGGTAAGCTACTCGTGTCGGTGACCCACGGAAGATTCGCGAGTTTATTGAATGCGGCAGAAGAGACGCCAAGGAGACTCCGAAAGTAAACTCCGGCACGGAGTCCACCTCCTTATTGCCCCGGAGGGCAGGATATGTTACTCTGTTTGTGCGAGCTCTTTCGAGCCAATAGTTTTTATATCATAAATTAATGTAATAGTCAAGGAAAATCATGCCCAATCTTAAACATATTAGCCAACCAACTAAAGAGCAGAGAGAAAAAAACAAAAGATTCAAAATCGCTATCTCTTATCCGCCGATGCCGGACGAGAAAGGGACACCATGTCTTGGGCAAAATCGTCAGTTCCAATGGTTTAAGAACCCGACATATATTTATCCTATGGTTCCCGCGTACGCTGCTTCACTTTTAAAATCCCAGGGCTACGACGTGATGTGGGATGATGGAATTGCTGAAGAACTAACGCAGGATGAGTGGCTTGAGAGAATTAAGAAATTTAAACCTAATCTAATAATTTTTGAAACCAAAACTCCGGTTGTCAAACGCCATTGGAAAGTAATAGATGTCATCAAAGAAGAGGTTTCCGGCGTGAAAATCGCGCTTTGTGGTGATCATGTGACAGCGATGCCGGAAGAATCAATGATAAATTCTCAGGTTGACGTCATTATGACCGGTGGTGATTATGATTTCCTAGCACTCAATGTTGCTGATTCGTACAATCATAAAGTTCAGCTCGAGGCGGGAATTTGGTATCGCAGGGGGGGTGAGATCAAAAATACCGGCCATTTTCTTCTAAATCATGACCTCGATGAACTGCCGATGATTGATCGTGACCTAACCAAGTGGAGGCTTTATGCCTACAAAAACGGCAACTATAAAAGAACTCCGGGCACTTATACCTATGCTGCGAGAGATTGTTGGTGGGGGAAATGTGCCTTCTGCTCCTGGACGACGCTTTATCCTGGAAAAGATTATCGTAAACACAGTGCCAAAAGAGTACTTGACGAGGTTGGGCAGTTAATTGAAAAGTATCATGTTCGGGAAATTATGGATGATTCCGGCACCTTCCCAATCGGCTCTTGGCTGAAGGAGTTTTGTGAGGGTATGATTGAGCGCGGTTACAACAAAAAAATCCGTCTAGATTGCAATATGCGCCTTAAATCGTTGAATCAAGATGAGTACGATTTGATGGGCAGGGCCGGTTTTCGTTTCATTCTTTACGGGCTCGAATCTGCAAATCAAAAAACACTCGATCATATTAATAAAAATCTAAAAGTATCTGAGATCGAAAAAGGGGTCAAGATGGCCAAAAAGGGCGGACTTGATCCTCATATTACGACAATGATGGGCTATCCATGGGAAACACTTGAAGACGCCAAACGCACAATTGCTCTTTCAAAAAAACTCTTTGATAAAGGTTATGTTGATACACTTCAAGCGACGATCGTTATTCCATATCCAGGGACGCCACTTTTTAGAGAGTGCAAAGAGAAGGGTTGGCTGACGACTTTGGATTGGGATAAATATGATCAGAGGACGGTGATCATGAAATCGCCGCTGACTGAAAAAGATATCAAAGAATTAACACAAGGTCTTTATAAATCATTTATGACGCCGAAATATATCTGGCGCCGAATAGTCGGTATTCGCAGTCTTGATGATATTAAATTTTTATTCCGTGCCGCTGGCAAACTTTTTGGCCACCTCGCTGATTTTTCGACTAAAAAGAAAACCAATACAGAAGAAGCATGCTAAGAGACGAATTTTTTCATTTTTCACTTTCATTAATCGTCGGGGTTATAGTCGGCTATCTTTTTTCTAATTGGTGGGCGATTCCACTTGCTTTGGTCGGTGGATTTTTTATTGATGCTGACCATCTGATTGATTATTTTATTTATGAAAAATTCCGCCGTTTTGATCTCCCGCAGTTCTTTAAAGGAGAAAACTTTGATCGTTCCGGCAAAGTTTACGTTTTTGCCCACGGTTTTGAGTTTGCGATAATATTAATTATTCTGGGCATAATTTATCCTCATCTGGGCTGGGTTTTCTATTCTCTTGGCTTTGCAAATCTACTCCATCTTCTTTATGACACTATTTACAACAAGCCGATCTGGCCGACATATTTTTTCCTCTTTCGTTTAGCGAAAAATTTTGACCATAAAACTTTTAAGTTTCCCAAATGCCAAAATTAATGCAAAATCTACCAATGATTTCTGTCGTGGTTGCGACCAGAAATGAAGAGCGAAATGTCGAAAGAATAATTGATTCGATCAAAAGACAACGCTATCCAAAAAGAAAGATTGAATTGATTTTTGTCGACAATGGCTCTAGTGATCGGACATTAAGTTTATTAAAAAAACGCCGGGTTAAATTTTTCGAATTGCCTAAGGAGAAGAGTTTAAAAGGAATAAAAAATTTTCGTGGTGCGCAAGTAAATTTTGGTGTCGAAAAAGCTAAGGGTAAAATTATCTTTTTCCCTGATGCCGATATGACCTTTCATTCTGGGCTTTTTTCAGAAGCTGCAAAACTTTTGGATAAAAAATTCGAGGCTCTCTATGTACCGGAAATGGTTATTGGTCGAGGATATTTTGGCAAAATCAGAAATTTTGAACGAAGCTTTTATAATCAGACCCCAATTGATGCCGTTCGATTTGTTAAGAAAGATCTTTTTGAAAAAATTGGTGGTTTTGACATTAAGAATATTGTTTTTGCGCCTGATGATTGGGATTTAACAAAGATGCTAAAGAGATCTGGGCTCAAATTTGGAATAACAAAAAGAAACCTGTTTCATCATGAGGAGTGGTTGACGCTTAAAATTTATCTATCAAAAAAGGGGAAATATCTTAATACTTTTGACGGGTATATTGAAAAATGGGGGGTCGATGATCCTGATCTTAAGAAGCAATTTGGTTTAGTTTATAGATATTTTGGTGTCTTTATTGAACACGGAAAATGGAGAAAAATTGTTCGTCACCCCTTTCTGGCGCTCTTAATGTTTTTCGTTCGTTTTTTGGTTGGTGTTAAGTTTTTAATTTTCAAATTGAGTAAAAAATGAAAAAACGTTTCAAGATTGCCATTATCGCAAATTCTTTCTGGTTTTCTGGTTCTGGTATCTCCGGTGGCGATCAACGGCTGATCCAGATTTTTAAGCGGATTGGCAGAAATTTTGATCTTGATATCTACACTTCACGAGTTGGCAAAAAACTTTTTTCCAAAGAGCTTGGTTTCGCAAATTTTGTAATTACTGATCGCGAGTGTAGGGGTAATATTTTTCGCGCTTATCTTAAAAGAAACAAAAAAACATTATATGAGATTAAAAAACGTGATTACGATATCATCTACTCAAGTTCAGATTTTTTCCCGGATGTTGTGCCGGCTTTTTTTTACAAAAAACGCTTGCCGCAAACCCGCTGGATTCAATGTATTTTTCACCTTTATCCTAAATGGTGGCGACGACCAGGTAGTAAAATTGTTGCTTTAGTCGGCTATATTATTCAGCGATATTCTTTTCGAAAAATCAGAAAATCGGCTGATCGAGTAATAAATATTAATTCTGATGTTGCCAAATTTCTAGAAAATTATGGCATTGAGCAAGAAAGATTGAATCTTGTCCCTTGCGGTGTTGATTTGGAGAAAATTAACTCATATAAACCCTCTAGAAAAAAATATGACGGAGCATTTCTCGCCCGATTGGCGCCGTCAAAAGGGATATTTGATCTACCATTAATCTGGAGCCGAGTGGTTAAAAAATTTCCCAAAGCCAGGTTGGCGATTGTTGGTGGTGGCAGCGATGAGGTTAAATCTAGATTGAAGAAGTTAATTGATGAGAATGGCCTGGCGAAAAATATCGATATTCTTGGTTATCTGCCGGAGGATAAAGCTTTTGGGATTTTGAAATCGGCAAAAGTCTTTCTCTTTCCCTCGTACGAGGAGGGTTGGGGGATCGCCATCGCCGAAGCGATGGCCGCCGGATTACCAGTCGTTGCTTGGAATCTACCGGTTTACAAAGAAGTCTTTCCAAGTGCAATTTCTTCTGTCACCCTTGCCAAAGTTGCAGATTTCGGTTCTGAAGTAACTAAAATTCTTACTGATCCAAAAATTGTTCAAAAAGAAAGAAAAAACGCCGCTAATTTGATCAGAAATTATTCCTGGGGTCGGATTGCTAATAATGAATTAAAAATAATAAATTTGACAATCATAGATGAAAAAAGATAGATGTGAAATTGGTTACGAAAAACTGATTAATAATTTTGCAAGTAGCCTCCAAGGTGGAAAAATTTTAGATTATGGTTGTGGAAATGGCAACTATACTCCATTATTTTCGCATGATAATAATGAAGTTGTGGGTGTTGATATCGTTGATTTACGATTTAAGAAGTATGTCGGTAAATTTGTTTTTTCAATTTATGATGGCAAAAAATTACCATATAAAAGTAATTCATTCGACTATGTTGTAGGTTTTGATGTAGTTGAACATATCGCCGATGATGCAAGTTACATAGAAGAAGCGAAAAGGGTTTTAAAAAGATGGGGAATGTTGTATTTGGCCACACCAAAAAGGACTCGATTATCAAACACAATACTAAAGATTATTGGCAAGAAAGTGAGATATACTTTGGTTTTGTCAAAAAATGGTCGCCTCGGACCGGTCGTTCACATTAGAGAATATGTTCAAGAATTAAAAAATCTTCTGAGAAAACAAAATTTCCATGAAATAAAAATTAGGCCTTTTTGGCTTGGATTAAGAGGTTCAATCAATGTTGGTTTTTGTTATCCAATATTACCACCTTTATCTCAATATTTGTTTGTAACTGCGAGGAAGAATTAATAACGATCAAATGAAGTTTAAGAATTATTTAATTTATTTTATCATTTTTTTGGCCTTTTCTTTCTTCCTTTTTTTGCCACTTTTTAATTTGAATGGGATTGTTGTCGGTGGTGATTGGTCCATGCCGGAGACCAGGAGCCAAATTGAGATTTTTTTCAACTCCCAGCTTAATTCCTGGAGCAATTCCAGTAATCTTTTTGGTGGCAGACAGATATCAAATACCTCGATTTTATATGCTTTGATAATTTACCTAGCGTCTACTGCTGGAATCACCGTGGCTTTTATATCCAAATTAATATTTCCGCTGATTTTTGCTTTTGCCGCTGCCAATATAAATCTGCTTTTACGCTCTTATAAAATTAGACCGCTTGTTTCATTTCTTTTCGGGTTGGTTTTTGTCACATCGCCGTTATTTTTCAATTACTCGCTGATGGGTTGGCAATTTGTTTTATTTTCTCTTGCTTTGATGCCGCTCTTTACCTATTTTTTTCAGCTATCACTAGAGTCCAAACGTGGACTAAATTTTATCTTAATTTCAGCAATAATATTTTCTCTGGCGGTTGTTCAGTCACAAACCTTGATCTGGTATCCGCTGATAATGTTGGCCGTAATACTAGCAAATTCATCTAGCAGGAAAGAGGTTTTTTTCCAAGCGATAAAGAAATTTTTTCTAGTCATTTTCTTTTTCTTTTTGCTTAATCTGTATTGGCTGCCGGCGATGCTCTTTTTTCCTGATCCTGGAGTTTCTGGGAGCAACATGATTAATAGCACGATCAGTCTGGGAACATCATTGCGTTTAAGTGCTATAAATTTATTGCGTGGTTGGGGATCTTTATTTAATTTCCAATTTGAATCATCATATCCGCCGGGATTCCCTATCGTCTCATTTGTTTTAATATTTTTGTCGCTAACAATTTTTCTTTGGAAGCGACAGGTAAATAAAAATTGGCTTACTTTTTTAACTTTGTTACTAATTCCCATCGCTTTTTATAAAATCGATCGAGATTTATTAACATATCTGCCGTTTGCCAATCTAATCCGGGATCTGGCTAGATTTTCAGTTCTCTCAACCCTTTCGTTAGTAGTTCTCGGAGCTTTTGCTGTTGATCAATTATTTCTTATTAAAAATCTTTTTGCCAGACGTTTTTTATTGATTTTTATTGTAGTAATCTTGATCTTAAATTCTTGGCCGACATTAAATTGGGAAATGTTTTCTTACTCCCGAGGCGAATCAGATTTCCGTTTTCGCACTTATAAACAGTCAGCCGAACTTTCAGAATTTGAGGAGAAAATTAATCAGGAAGAAAATTTACGAGTTCTTTATCTACCAATTGGCGCACTAATAAATTTAGATGACAAGCGTTTTGATGGTGGCTTTGAAAAAATTTGGGATACTCAAGGGGCTTTTTCCAAAAACCCGGGAGCAATTACTGATTCTGACCGTGGTCAGGGCGCGGCTTCAGGACTTGTGAGGTTATTAAATTTAGCAATTAAAAACCGCGATTTAGAGCGATTAAACTCGTTGGCAGAAATTGCCAAAATAAACATGTTAGTTTTCCGCCGTGATGGCAAGTATTATGACTGGGGAGAGGAAGAAAAAAATGATTTTGAAAATAAGCTCGATGCATTAGTCACTGATGGCAAGGCCGACATTTATTTTGATCAAGGGGATGTTCTAGCTGTAAAATATAAAAACTCTGAAAGCCTGGTGCAAACAAGTCAAGATTATACACTAGTTGATTCCAGTCAGCTCCAAGTTGCAGAAGAAATTTATCCAGATATCTTTCCTCGCGGATTAGTTTCGGACGCTAGTTTTTCCAATGGTTCTTTACTGCTGGAAGTTAAAGAGCTCGTTAATCTTCCTTTAATTTATCAAAATGAGCAAAAATTACCCGATTTAAATTCAAAATATAAAATTTTTCTCTTTCATCAAAATCAAGATATTTACAATCTGATTAGTAATAAAAAAGCTCTCTGTAAAAAAAATTCTCAAAATTATAAATTAAAAAAAAATTTATTGAATCAGGCTAAAGAGTGTTATCAAGTGCTGTCAGATATCAGTTGTGCTGATAGTGGTTGCGATGATTATTATACATTTTTGCCAAGTTCGATTCCTCCTTCTGCGGAAATAATTTTTATATCTGATCAAAATGAAACCGTCGTTTTTAATGGTAAATCGTACAGCCTTAATGAAGCAGAAAAAATGAGTAAATATTTTAAGCTCGAGGTTGATAATTTGCAACCCGGTTTGAACCGGCTAGAACCGAAGAAATCAAGACCGATTTTTGTTCAAATGATTGGCAACCCAGTTGCTTCTGTTACCAATCTTGAATACCAGAAAATTAATCCTGGTAAGTATAAAATTTATGTTGAGAAAGACGGTATAAAGTTACTGACTTTTAATCAGAATTTTGATCATTATTGGAGAATTTATCAAGATGACAGTTTGTTTTTGAGAGCAGTTTCCAGCGATGATAAACATCTAATTGTTGATAGCTATGCTAACGGCTGGTTGATTGATACAGATAAATTTAATGGTGATTTGTATATTATTTATTGGCCGGATAGATTGCTGGTTATCGGTGGTTTCTTAACAATAATGACTTTAGCTTTGATGATTGTATTTTTAGCGATTAACCGAAGTGACTATGAAATTTAAAGCGCAGGTAATCACTATCGTTTTGCTTTTAATCTCTTCTTTGTCAGTGTTTTTTTTATTATTTTATTATTCAAGGCCTGAACCAGTCGAAATTTCTGATCGACCGCTGGTATTAGTATCTTTTCTTTACGAACATGGGGAAAAGGATTTAGCTAAAAATCAGAGAGAAAAAAATTTTCAGAGTGCCGAAAATCTCTACCGCATTATCACCGGTAATTCGGAAGTAATCGACCTGACTGAAGACATATCGGCTTCCAAATATGTAGACAGGTCATTTTCTTTTGCTTTCCCATTAGAACAATTTATCTCTACAGTTGATTTGTCACGAGAGGAAAACAATAATAATTTTAGTTACAGTCGAGCGCTAGAAGACAGTTCGGTGGAAAAGTTTGTATACGTTGACCAAGAAAAGAATTATGATATTTATTTTAAAACTAAAAATCATTCCGACACTTTGATAGTCAATGGAGAAAAAAAATCTGCGATAAATTCATTCTCTGATTGGAGGATGGTTGGCAACTACTTGTCTGGAGAAAATAATACTATCACTTTCAAATCCGCTGATCAATATGATCAAGTAGTTGAAGTGGTTTTGGTTATTGACGAGGAAATCCAAAACAAAGACAATCAAAGAGAATATAGTCTAAATTATAAAAACGGAAGTTACTGTTTCAATTTAAGTGGTAAAAATTATGCGATTACTCATAATCCGAAAAACATATTTTTATCACCGATATCCTGCAATGACAATTGTGAAAATCCGAAATTTATCTCATATTATCCGGCAGATAATGGTAGAGTCTCTTTTGATAAGAAATCAATTAATATTATCACTAACTCGGGCTACTATCGATTAAATAACTACAACTTCTCCCGAAATTTATTGGCATCGATTCTCATATTGTTTTTTGATCTCTTTATAATTTTATTGATCATAAATAAAGATTTCAAAAGGGGTGTTGTTCATTTTTTGAATGATTCGAAATATGTTCTTAAAAAATTTTTTTCCGGAAACAAAATCCAAATTAGTAAAATAATAATATTAAATTTAATACTATTTATCTTGCGATTTATTTTGATATTTAGACCGTATCTCTCAATGACGCTAATTATTTTGATAAATGTTTTCTTGCTCTGGTGGTTTTTTCGATCAAAAAAATTGCTTTCGGTTGTGGCAATTTTGTTTTTGCTAATAGCTGCATCATTAAACAGTTTATTTCTGTTCGAGAATCTAGTTGAAAAACTTGCAACCGGTATTATTTTCCTGATAGTTTTTATAATACTCGAATCTCTAATTAATATAATTGACGATTCCCCTAACCAATATTGATACATTAAGATGAAAAAAGTAAACATATCGGTGATCATCCCGGTTTATAATGAAGCGGAGAATATCAATTCTCTTTATTCGGAGTTGAAGGAGGTTTTTGCTCTGACCGATCGCAAACACGAAATTATTTTTGTTAATGATGCCTCCAGAGATAAGACGTTGGCCGAATTAGAAAAAATTGCCGCCAAAGATAAGCAGGTTGTGGTCATTGATTTTATTCGCAACTTCGGCCAGACGGCGGCGCTTTCGGCCGGAATTGATAACTCTGTCGGCGAAATTATTATCCCGATGGATGGCGATGGCCAGAATGATCCAGCGGATATTCCGAAATTGGTGCAGAAGATCGACGAAGGATTTGCAGTAGTTTCCGGTTGGCGCAAGAACAGGAAAGACGCCTTCATTCGAGTTTTACCCTCTCAAATCGCCAATTGGTTAATCAGGAAGATAACCGGAGTAAAAATTCATGACAACGGCTGTTCGCTCAAGGCCTATCGCCGCGAGGTAATTGATGGCGTTCAGCTTTATGGTGAGATGCACCGCTTTATCTCTGTCTATGCCTCCTGGTCCGGTGGTAGGATCGCCGAGATTGTCGTCAACCACCGTCCGAGAACTTGCGGCAAAAGCAAATATGGTTTTTCCCGAATTTTTAAAGTTGTGCTTGACCTTCTGGTTATCCGCTTTCTCCATAAGTATATCTCCCGGCCGATTCACTTTTTCGGCAAATACGGGTTTTGGGCGATATTTGTTTCAATAGTTTTTTCTGCCTGGTCAATCTATCTAAAATTATTCCAAGATCTTTCAATCAATCGTACGCCGTTGCCGGTACTTTCATCGATGTTTTTAATCGTCGGACTTCAGTTAATATTAACCGGCGTTTTGGCCGAACTCCTGACTCGCACCTACTTCGAGTCACAGGGCAGAAAAGCATATAAAATAAAAAAGATAATTAATGGCAAAAAAAGCTAAAACAATTTTAGTTACCGGCTCTGCTGGCTTTATCGGCTTTCATTTAGCAAAGAAACTTCTTGAAGAAGGTGTGGATGTTGTTGGCATTGATAATTTAAATGATTATTATGATCCGAAATTAAAGACTGATCGTAACAAAATACTGAAAAGCCATGAAAACTATACTTTTCTTAAAGGCGATCTTGCTGATGAAAAGTTTATTACTCAACTATTTAAAAAATTTAAATTTGACCAGATCTGTCACTTAGCGGCCCAAGCTGGTGTGCGCTACAGCATTGAAAATCCAGCCGTTTACATTCAATCAAATATAGTCGGCTTTGCTAATTTGATTGAAGCGACAAAAAACGCCGGCATTAGGAATTTTGTTTATGCTTCTTCAAGTTCAGTCTACGGCAATAGTGCAAAAGCGAAATTTTCAGTCAAAGATCGCACTGATGATCCGATCTCTCTCTATGCGGCGACGAAAAAAGCCGATGAGCTTATCGCCTACACTTATAATCATTTATTTGGATTAAACTGCACGGGTTTGCGTTTTTTTACGGTTTATGGCCCTTGGGGCCGACCGGACATGGCGCCTTTTAAATTTACTGGGCGGATTATTGCTGGCAAAGAGATTGAGGTTTACAACTTTGGTAAGATGAAAAGGGACTTCACCTACATCGACGACATTGTTTCCGGAATTATTGCCGCCCTAAGACGCCCCAGGGGCTTCAAGATTTATAATCTTGGCAATAACCGACCGGTGACCCTAAACCGTTTTATCAAATCTATAGAGGCTGCCTGTGGGCAAAAAGCGAAGATTAAATACTTGCCGCTACAACCGGGAGATGTTTTGAAAACCGCCGCTGATATTTCCGAATCAAAAAAGGATTTAAAGTTTTCGCCGAAGATAGATATCGAAGAGGGAATAAGAAAATTTGTTGATTGGTATAAAGAGTATTATGGCAAAAAATAAAACCAAAATTTTATTTTTAAATTATGAATTCCCACCGCTAGGAGGTGGAGCAGGTAATGCAACTAAATATTTATTTTTAGAATTTGCTAAACAAGAAGATCTAGAAATCGATCTAATCACCAGCTCGACCGACAAGTTTAAAATTGAGAAATTTGCCAAAAATATTCGCGTCCATTATCTCGATATTGGGAAAAAGGGTAATATTCATTATCAAAGCAACAGTGATCTTTTAAAATATAGCTGGAAGGCTTATTTTTACGGAAAAGGTCTAATAAAAAAGAAAAAATTTGATTTGACCCACGCTTTTTTCGGTATCCCCTGTGGCTATATCGCGATGAAACTAGGACTGCCGTATATTGTTTCTCTTCGTGGCAGTGATGTGCCGTTTTATAATCCCAGATTTGCAAAACTAGACAAGCTGGTTTTTCATCGATTGTCGCGACGGATCTGGCGGCGGGCGAGAGCGGTAATCGCCAACTCCGAAGATCTAAAAGGATTAGCGATGAAAACTTTCGCGGGTGGGATAGGCGTGATTCCTAATGGTGTTGATACCAGCGAATTTAAGCCATTAAAAAACAAAAAAATATCAAACAAGATTCGTTTGATCTCCACCGGTCGTCTTATTGCGCGGAAAGGTTATCAATATTTGATTCCGGCGTTTAAAGGTTTGAAAAATGTCGAGTTAATTTTGGTTGGTGGTGGTGATCTGCGTAGTGAGCTTGATGAATTAGCGAGAAAAAATCAGGTAAAAGTCAATTTTGCTGGTGAAGTCAAACATGATGAAATCGTGAAATATCTCCAAAACTCGGATATTTTTGTTCTCCCTTCGCTCAACGAGGGGATGAGCAACTCGATACTTGAAGCGATGTCCTGTGGCTTGCCGATAATTACCACTAACACTGGGGGCAGCAAAGAATTGATTGATGGGAATGGGTTTGTTTTTAAAAAAAGATCAATTGCTTCAATTAAAAAAACGCTGGAAAGATATTTAAAATCACGAGATTTAATTCGAAAACATGGCGAAAAATCACGGGGAATTGTCCAAGATATGAGCTGGGAAAATGTCTCAAATAAATATAAGAAAATTTATGATCAACTGGCGTAAACCAACAATACTGGCTTTGCTTTATATCTCCGGAAGTAAAATTCCGCGCAATCTTAAAATAATTCAAAAACTTGCCAAAAGCAGTAAAAGAGAGATAAGGAAATATCAAAAGGAAAAGCTAAAGAAACTTCTATCCCATGCTTATGAAAATGTCCCTTACTATCAACGAGTGCTAAAAGAATCTGGTGTGATTACAAAATCAGGGGAAGTTGATCTGAAAAAATTCTCCAATATACCAATTCTAACAAAAGATATTATCCGCAAAGAGGGTAAAAATTTATACTCCAAAGATTATAAAAGAAGGGGATATTATAAAAATACCTCCGGTGGATCGACTGGCGAGCCGGTGGAATTTATACAGGACAAAAAATATTCCGATTGGAATGATGCGACAAAAATATTCTATTTTAATTCCCTAGGTCATGATTGGGGTGATCCGGAGATAAAATTATGGGGGTCGGATCGGGATATTATAAAAGGTAATTTATCTTTGAAAGATAGAGTGGCTAATTATCTTTATAATCGTCGTTTTTTTAATTGCTATAATTTCTCAAAAAATAATATGACCTCTTTATTGCGTTTGCATAACAGTTATAGACCAGTGGGATACTGGTCATATATGGAGGCTGTGAGTGAATTCGCTGATTTTATTGTCGAAAACAATTTGAAAGTGTTCAGCCCTAAATATATTGTATCGACCATTGGTCCATTGGAAGATAATGTCAGAAAAAAAATTTCCCAGACATTCTCTTGCCCTGTATTTGACCAATACGGGTCGCGAGAAGTGGGATTTATTGCGGCTGAGTTTCCCAAAAGTGAAGGGAAGTTATTCTTTCCCTGGTTTAATTATGTTGAGAATACTAATGGGCTAGTAAAAAATGTCATTGTAACTAATTTGGCCAATTTTTCAATGCCACTTATTCGTTATGACATTGGTGATGCCGCAATAATTAATTATGGGAAGATTAAACGATTGTGTGGTCGCACATTAGGTTTTTTTTACAAAAAAGATGGGTCATTGATCCACACTCACTTTTTGGTTCAAACGTTGTTTTTTGTTGAATGGATAAAACGTTTTCAGATTATCCAGCCTAATTTTGGGTCTATTGAAATTAAAATAGAAAAAAAAGAAAATGTGTTAGCCAGCCGAAGGGGTCAGCAAGAAATACTGCAAAAGGTTAAAAAACTAACTGGGGATGAGATTGAATGTAAGATAAAATTTGTAAAAAGAATATGTTCGCAAAAAAATGGGAAATATACATATACAATTTGTAAAATACCTAAAGAAGATTTAAAGAAGCTAAAGGAAAAAATAGATGGAAGTTAAAAAACTAAAAATTAATCCTGATTTTAAAAGCCATAAAATTGCTAAATCAGTAATTTACAAGCTAAAAAAATATCTTAAGCCCAAAAGTTCGGTGCTAGATATTGGTGCAGGTGATGGTTGTCTCCTTGACCTAATTAGCAAAACATTTAAAAATGTTAATGTTTTTGGAATTGATCCCGAGCCAAAATCAAAGAAGATAAAGAAAGCTGGAATCGAAAAATTGCCGTTTCCTGATCAAAGCATTGATCTTGTGGTTTGTACCGATGTTATTGAACATCTAACTGATTCTCAACTGCACAAAGGTATCAAAGAGATTAGTCGGGTGCTAAAAGAGGGGGGCAGAGCAATTATTACCACAGTTGTGAATGAAAATTTCAACAGACAACTCTGCTTGTGCCCTAGATGCAGTAAAGTGTTTCACAAGATTGGCCATCAGCAGATCTTTGCTCCAGAAGAATTGGTTCAAATTTTTTCCTCAAATAACCTAAAAGTTATTGAGACATTTAATTTTAACTTAACATTATTCGCAAAATACCCGATGTTAATAAGACTGGCTGAAAGACTGAATTTCCATAAGTTATTTTCTGGTGAAATTAGATATCGACTAAAAAAAGATTTCTTGTTAGTTGTCCAAAAGGAAGTAAATCACAAAGATTGTCCAGTTTGTGATTCCAAGAATTGCAATATTGAGCGAAAAATCGGTGGTTATTATTTTTTGCGCTGTATGGAATGCGGTTTTATTTATTCTAATCTATCCAGCGAAGAAATTGAAAAAGAGAATTTTTCGTATGACAAAGAAGCGATCAAAAAGTATAAAGACACTCAAACAAAATTTGATATTGTTTGGTTTGGTGAATTAGCAAAAAGAATTAATTCACGTTTTAAACAAGATAGCACTAAAAGAGTATTAGATATTGGCTGTGGGAACGGAATATTGTTAAACGAATTTAAAAAACTTGGCTGGGAGACTTGTGGACTTGATCCGTCGCCTTGGTCTGTAGGCTTTGCAAAAAAATATAATTTCAAGTTATACAGAAAAGTTATAGGTGAAGAAAAGTTGCCTCAAGAATACTTTGATGCAATTGTCTGTACTTCCACATTAGAGCACATTGAAGAACCAAAAAAATTCATTAGTCAAATATTGCCATTATTAAAGTCAAAAGGCGTGCTGTATTTTTCTGGAATGCCGAACTATAATTCATTAGCAGTAATTTTGGGATTTTCAGATTTCTCTAAAAACGCTCCGCCGCAACATGTCAGTTTTTTCAAACGGCAGATTTTTAAAACATTAGTTTCAAATAGCGGGTATAAAATCACTGTTAGAAGCTACGGTTTTCCTGGGTTGTATGGTTTTTATCGCAAGATCAAAATAATTCGCCGATCGGGTGGTCGATCGTCTGGTAATCGTAATTCTTTATTGGCTAGATTGTCTGTTCTTATTAATTATTATTCAGGTCGACTTTTTGGTTTGGGCGATAAACTGGAGGTTATAATTGAAAAAAAATAACCAGAAAGAAATCTTGTTCAGCATAGCCAAAGTTTTCATCGCAGCCGGGCTTATTTTTTGGATATTCAAGAAGATTGATTTGAATTCAGTTAAAAATTTGTTTGTATCAGCTAATTGGATTTATCTCGTGTTGCAATTGCTTGTGATCACTGTTGGTGTAATTGTTAGCTCTCTTAAATGGAAAGCAATATTGGATTTTTATCATGTTTATTTCCGGCTATCAAAGCTAATTATTTCCTACTGGATAGGATTTTTTTTAAATTCATTTTTACCTACAAGTATTGGTGGAGACGTCTATAAATATCATGTTTTGGGCAGAAAAAAACCGGAAGAAAAATTAAAAATTGCCTCATCGGTCATCATAGAAAGGGGGATAGGCTTCCTCACTCTATTTTTTGTTATGGTAATATCTCTCTTTTTTCTTCCAAATTCATCAAACTTTATTTTTTTCCTCGCCTTGTTATTGTCGGTATTATCTATATCTGGCATTATCTATTCTTCAATTTTGTCCAAAAGAAAATATAAGATTAAGAGAAATAGCCGCTTTAAACTTATTAATTACTTTTATCAATTCTGTAATCATATTTTAGAAATTAGCGATAAAAATTTGCTGGCCTATACATTTTTTCTTTCCCTGGTTTTTGTTGGTTTATCTGTAATTTCAAACCAATTATCCTTCTTGATCGTCGGCTATCGTATGCCGTTGATCTATTTTTTAATTGCAGTGCCGATAATTAATTTTTCAAAACTTATTCCTTTCTCGATTGACTCGATTGGAATCAGGGAAGCGACGGGCGTTATGATATTTTCCTTTTTCGGTGTACCAAGTGAAGTCACATTGACAGCTATGATTGTCGGTAGAGTTTCTAGTTATCTGTTTAGTCTGTCGGGTGGTATTATGTATTTGATTCGAAAATTTACTAAAATAATTTAAAAATGTTTTTAAAAGAATTTACTAAAAAATTATTAGAAAATCGCATACTGATAATTTTAATTCTCGTGGGATTTTTTGTGCGCTTACTTTTTATGCCTAGTGCAACCTTTATCGATCTCTTGTCATCGACTTGGCGGGAGATGGTTTTTGTCAATGAAGGTCGAGCGATTGTTTCAAATATGAATGAGTTTATTGTCGCGATCTATATGAAGGCTTTTAGCCCGCTTTTTTTACCTCTCAATCAAATTATTGGGATTTTCCGCGAAACCGCCGAACCAAATCTTTTCAAAAATGCTTTGCCGACTTATGATGTTTTTGTCACTTTTCCTCACGCTCCGCGAATGCTTTTTTTGTTGAAAATTCCTTATATTCTATTTGATCTAGGAGTTTTATACTTGTCACTTCGTTTTTTCTCCGAAGACAAAAAGAAGAAGTTACTCGTGGCGATTTGGGCTTTCGGCTTACCGCTTATTTTCGCTGCTTACATCTGGGGGCGATTTGAGACACTACCGATATTTTTTGCCTTTTTGGCTTTTTACTTTGCATACAAAAGGCCGAAGATTTTTTGGCCAGCAATTTTATCGCTAGCTGTTGCCGTAGTTTTTCGTGGTGCATTTGCCTTTATGTTGCCGGCATTTTTGCTTTATTTCTTCTATCAAAATCGCCAGCGCTTTTTGCCCCTAATCTCTTTCGTTTTTAGCTACCTAGTAGTCGGGAAAATATTTCAGTTAATAATTTCTGCATTTCGATCAACTCCTTCATTTGCTACAAATTTATCGATTTCACATTTTTCACTTGGTTACATTGACGAATTTATCTTAACCGGGCGAATTGGTATTGGGCCAGGCGAGGTGTCGCTTTTTATTCTCCTAGTCGCCGCAATGATTTATCTCGCATATTCAGGTAGGAAGAAATTCAATTTTGAGCAGCTAGTCTATTTCTCTTCTTTGTTTATGCTCGCGTTCTTTCTTTCGTCTCGTGTCCACACACACTATGTTGTTTGGTTGGTGCCGGCACTCTCCCTCGCCAGCGTTTATCGGCCTAAAATAATCATTCCATCGATTGCAATGATAATATTCTATTATTTTTATTATTTTGTTCTTTTTGAGCCTCAGGTAATGCTCGAGCTTTTTGCACCACTAAATCCACAATTTTTTATGCACCTGGCGCCGATAAGTTCTCAACAGTTTTTTATGAATCACCGAATTGAAAATATTATCATAGTTGCGCGTTCGCTATTCTCAATTTTGGTTGTTTTTATCATGTTTTTATTAATTAGAAAAAATGAGAATAAACTATCTTAGATTATTAATTATAATTGTCATTTTAGGAGCGGTTTTGCTGATTGTCCGTTTCGGCTCGCTTGAGCTTGTACTCTCGGAGAACAAAAATTTTATTTACAGTGATTACTATGTAGAGACTCGCAATCAAGAAGTTCTGAATAAAAAAGGGAACACTGTATCATTCAAAATTCATTCAGTCCGCAACGGGTTGTCAAAAGTTACACTCTCAACGTTGCGGCCACACTACTTGTTTGAAGATGAAGATTTAAAAATAAATCTTTCAATATACTATTTGGATCAGGACGAGGGGAGAGAGCAGAAATACTCAGCTGATTTCCCAGCTTCACGATTGCGCAATTTTACTACTTTCGATTTTCCAAATCTTGAAGACTCAAAAGATAAAGATATTCTGTTTGAGTTCACTGCCGTAGAGGATGCAGTTGATGAGCGTCATGTTATAGAAATAGTTGTTAATGACACTGATCCAGACGAGAGAGTCACTACCGGTCCACGACTTTTTTACAACGTTAAACTCTACGATCTATGGAGTGAATATCTCGGAATAGCCAGCAAAGATTTTAAATTTTTTAAATATTACTACTTATTGGTAGGGTTTGTCTCATTAGCAATTATTTTTCTTTTGATTATTGATTATAAAAAGATTGACAAGTCTCGATGCTAGTCTGATACAATTTAATCACATTATCAAGAGAGACGTTAGGGAATTGGCCCATTGAGCGTCCAGCAACCATCATTCACATAAGAGTGAACGGTGCTAAGTCCAAGCCGGATGGCAAGATAATTATTTATCACGCTTTTCTTGGCGTGATATTTTTAATAATTAATTTCTAGGAGGACATATGGAGAAAAGACTGTTCACCTCTGAATCGGTGACTGAGGGACATCCGGATAAGATGGCTGATCAAATTTCAGACGCCATTGTTGATGCGCTTTTGGAGCGCGACGAAAGAAGTCGAATTGCAGTTGAAACGCTGCTTACAAATGGAGTTTGTGTAATTGCTGGTGAAGTTACAACAAGTGCCTATGTTGATATGGCAGAAATCGCCAGAGGGGTTATCAAAGATATCGGATATAATGGTTGTGGTTTCCACCATGAAACTTCTGGGGTGATGACAGCAATAAAAGAGCAGTCATCAGATATTGCACAAGGTGTAGACAGTTTTAAAAAGAGTGAAAGCGGGAAAATAGTTAAGGAAGATTTGGAACACTTAGGGGCTGGAGATCAGGGTTTAATGTTCGGTTATGCCTGTAACGAAACACCGGAGCTGATGCCTCTGCCTATCGTTTTAGCTCATAAATTATGCCAACAATTAACAGAAGTTCGGAAGAAAAATATTGTGAAAGGCTTACGACCGGACGGAAAGTCGCAGGTAACTGTCGAATATGTTGATGGTAGGCCAGAGAGGATTGACACCGTTTTAATCGCTGCACAACATGACCCAGATGTAAAAATTGCGACGATGAAAAAAGAAATTGAGAAAAATGTCATTGTGCCGATATTAAAAGAGCATGGTTATAAAATTGATTCGAAAACCAATGTTTATATAAATACTACTGGCAAATTTGTCATTGGTGGTCCGGAGGGCGACACAGGACTTACTGGTCGAAAAATAATAGTCGATACATATGGTGGATATGCTCGTCATGGTGGTGGTGCATTTTCTGGCAAGGACCCATCGAAGGTTGATCGCTCTGGTTCCTACATGGCCCGTTGGGTGGCGAAAAGCATTGTCAAGAGTGGATTAGCCGAAAAATGCGAAATCCAACTAGCTTATGCAATAGGGCGACCTGAACCATTATCAATTTATGTTGATACTTATGGTACCGGGAAGTTTTCGGAGGAGGAGATAGTAGAAAAAGTAAAGAAGAACTTTGATCTTCGACCTGGGATGATAATCAAAGAGTTGGGTTTGCGTAAACCGCTTTATCGACAGTGTGCTGCGTATGGACATTTTGGTAGAGATGATCTGAAACTTCCTTGGGAAAAAGCGAAGAAGATTAAATAATAATCACGGAAAAAGCCAACAGAACACTGTTGGCTTTTTTGATTGACAATTTAAAAAAAATAACATACGATAATATACGATGTTCCGAGATTACCAACAAGGAGACTGATAACTGATGCCTAGAGTGCAAATAGTACAGCCTATGATGACACCGACCTTCTTGGGTTGGGCGGCACTTCGGGGTATCGATTGGGGGAAGTGGAGCGATGTCAAGAAGTTCTTGGAGCTGATTGGCTACGGCATGGTCTGTAACCTGTCGATGGTTCTCTCACCGTGGGGATCCGGAGGCAGGATGAAGGGAGTGGAAGTCGCAGCCCGAGTAATGCCTATGGCTAGGCAGCAGGGCCGAGTCATCGTCAACGCTGGTAGTGATCCGTCCTACGATGCCCTTGTGAGTGCAGCCGACCTAGCTGGTGGCCAATTCAATGTCAAAGAGCTGGTACTCTGCATTCTCTCAATGTTGGATCTTGATCCACTTCGAGAGAACGATCTACACATCGATCTTATCTCGCCTGCACTGCCGGGTGCCTCGCTTGGTACATCTGCCAGTGTACTAGTCGCAATCTTGAGCGCCTTCCTTGGCGACAGTTACACGGCGGACGAGATTTGGCTGATGGCCTTGCGGGCTGAGTACGAGATTGCTCGCCGTAATACTGGCAACCAAGATCATATCGCCGCTATTATGGGAGCCAGAGAAGAAATAAAGACTCCAGCCAGACTAATCACCATCAACGATCTCTTCGATGTGGAGATCGAACACTTGGTGGTAGGCCCCATGATCTCTGCCGTCCTGCCAAATACTCTGGTGTCGGTCATCGGGGCCCATGACAGCTCCGATACTCACCAGAGGCTACAGGACGAGCTCGAGGGCGATCCGGAAATGGCGCGGGACAAACTCTGCGCAATGCGCAACACCGCCGTCATGGCCGCCAACGCTTTTCGTAGCGATTCACCAGATCAGCTATTTGCCTCGATTGACGCTTTGCTGGCTGCTCAGCAGTCTTTGAGTACTGGCCTGATAGGACCGTTCCACTGGAAGATAATTCAGGACGCCAGGGCATACGGAGGCTATTCCGGTGTGCCTGGTGCCGGTGGCGACGGGGGGTCAGTGATCACTGTTTTTCAGGAAGCTGACTCCATGAGATGTTTCGCAGAGTCGATTCAGCTGGCTTTGCCGGACATCCGCCTTTTCCAGGCCGGCTACCCCGGCATCAACTTCGTGTAGTGACCCGTTGGTCACTGCCTCTCTTTTGTCCCGACACCATGTCGGGACACTTTTTTTTACCCTGTAAATTTGCTAGTATCGAGGGAGTGATGAAGGAATTTTCTATAAAAAGTTGGTTTAGAAAATACTGGCCGCTTGTCGGCTATTTTTTGATTTCGATAATATTCCTCTATCCGGTTCTGATTCAAAGGGGAGTACCGTTTAAATATGATTGGCTTTGGCCCCTTTTTGATATGAATGAATATTGGCGGGTGATCGCCGACAAGAGTAGCTTTGGTCTGGTTTCATCACTTGGGAAATATGCCAATTCTTTCTTCGGCCTCTTTGGTTGGTTGCATATTTCGCCAAATATTGCCCTTAAAATATTTTTACTCCTGATCCATACTGCCTCTGGTTACGGTTTTTATCTCCTGGTTTCTAGAAGGATCAAATCAGCCGCCGCTGCATTTATCGCCGGTATCGCCTACGCTTTTTCGCCCTATATATTTATTCGAACGATCGTCGGATTTATATATTCATTGATCGCTTATGCCTCATTGCCGTTTTTCTTAAATATCTTTATAAACCATAAGAAGAAAAAAATCCTTGATTTTCTGCTGATGGGTTTACTTTTTTCTTTGGTAGCTTCACAGATTCAGGCGGGGATACTTCTGGTGTTTCTGGTGATCGTCATCAGCTTCTCCGAGAGAAAGAAGATTGTATTTCGATTAAAAGAGCTTGTCCTATTGTTAGCTTCTGTCTTGATCGTCGCTTTGCCTTGGATTATTTACCTTCTGTTTATCGGTGGCAATGTGCAACCCATTGATGGTGGGCAGGTGACGACGCTAAATTATATCGCCAATTTGCCTCATAGTTTGCGTAATGTATTGTTTTTCTCTGATCACATAATTACCAGGGATTACTTTTATTCATTTGCCAGAGAGCCGATAGTAATCATCGGTTTTGTTCTTTTTTATCTGGTTGCTCTATTTTCACTCTTCGATAAAAAGAACCGATCCCTCGTGCTCTCCCTGATAATTTCGACCTTGATAATAATTCCATTTTCTATCGGGCCGACCAAAATTTTCACCGGTTTTTACACCTTCGTCTTCAATCATCTTTCGCAGCTGGCTGTCTTTCGCGAAACCTATCATTTCCAGTTTCTGCTCTCGTTTAACTTTATCGCCTTATTTGCCTTTGGCCTTTCGTATATTTTCAAAAATTTAAGCAACAAAAGACCCTTCTTCTGGCTGATAAAAGTAATTGCTGCCTCATCAATAATAATTGTGATTGCACCTTATTTGGGTCTTGATTATGCCGGCTATTTTCGCCTTCAAGAGATTCCAGATGAATACCATCAAGCAGATGAGTTTTTTCAAGAAAACGCCGACTATTGTAAAAAAGCTTATTACCCACCAAACTTGGGATTTGTCCGATTCGCTTCTGACCCGACAGCAGAAACTAGTGCCTCAAACTCGGATATTATTGCTTGGGATTTTGGCTTGCCTCGAGTAACCGATGCCGCCTCAGTTTTGTCGATCGCCGGTGATGAAATGTATCAGCGCAATCATCTGACGTCACAATTTTTGGAATTTTCTGACAATGGTGAATTTGCCGCTCTGGCCAAGGAGCAGGGAGTTGACTGCGTCATCATCCGTGATGATCTTACTAGCTTATATTTTTTGGCGAATAATGTCTGGCGTGATCCGTCATTTGATGTTCGCTTGAAGTGGATGAATCAAGATATGTTGTCATTGGCCGAAAGTAAGATCGGTCTTCGTCTTGATAAAAAATTCGGGGGCAAAATTTACCTTTATAAAGTTGAGTCAGATAAGAAATATGAGGCAAGTAGGTTGATCGATCAAGTTCCCGATGGCATAAAATTGCCAATTACTGATTGGGCGAATAATTATGATTGGTATACCGAGGGTTGGGCGAGGGGACGGTACAATTTTTGGCGCAAACACCTTTTTGCTCAACTTGCACAGGATTTTATTTATACAAACAAATCCGACTCCGAAGTTAGCGGAAAGATCGCCGAGAGCGGCTCCTATGACCTGGTAATTAGATATTTGGATGGAGGAGAGGAGGGGAAATTCGAAATCCGAATATCGAAATTCGAAACAATTATCGAGAAAAAATCGGGGGAAGAAAGACTTGTCGTCAAAAATCTTGGAGCGATTGATATCAAGAAAGGCGATACAATCACAATTAAAAATACATCTGGCGAGAACGCTATCGCCGATCTGTTGTTGGTCGGGAGTAAGGAGTAAGGAGTAGGGAGTGGGTGGTTAGACTCTAGTTCTTTTTCTCCGTCGAATGAGGATTATGAGGACTGCAAGGAGCGCAAGAGCAAGCACTCCGGCAGCGATGGTTATTATCAGATTATAATTTTTACTATCTTTAACCGCTTCAGCAACGCTTTTTGGTGGGTTTATATCATCCTCAGTCAAAATATTTATCGATCCACCTTTGGCTTGTGAGATTTCGAAGATAATCTCATCACTAACGGGTGTCAATACCTTCTCTTTCTGCCCTTGGACACTGAGTTTATAATGGCCGGCGGGTATAAAATAATCCATCTCGAGAGTGAAATTGCCATCCTCGTCAGACTCAATCTCAAGTTTTTTACCCTCTGGGAGTGCTGGCGTTGGGGTTAGAGTGATTTTAGCTAAATAATTTGGCTCGATGATTCCGGAGATCTTCAGCCCAGAGACGGTGCCATCATCAATCTTGTTTATAAAATTTTCCATCTTCTCGATCTTGATCGATCTTGGTTTACTTAGATTCTCATCTACTTTCGGATCAGGCTCTTTGATATTTATCTGAAAATGGGTTGTAGAGCCCCAACCGTCAGCATTTTGCGCTCGAATATGAAAATAATGAGTCCCAACCGGTTGATTGTCATAGCTTGCAGAGGTGTTGGCTGATGTCGATTTTGCCGGCGGGGTTGTCGTTGCGTTTTGATCGAGAAGATAAGAAAATGCGGTGACACCAGATGCTTTCGTCCATGAAAGGTCAATTTTGGTTGCTTCGTAGGATTCTGCTGGATTTGGATGAGATGATGAAGTCACATTTATTGCTCCCGGAGGCGTTGGTGCTCGGGTAATTGAATAGGAAGCGCTTCCTGCACCGGTACCAACTTCGGCACCGTCATTCGCCATCCGCACAGAGGATACTGTCACCGCTCCGCTACCGACTCCGGTCGCTTTTAGTCTTATTGTCGCCACCCTCATCGAAGAGACTGCCGGCACCAGCATCCCCTTGAAGTGGCCCCCGTTAGCTGGGATTGAAATCCAAGTTGCTCCGCCAGCGGCGAAAGAAACAATCGATACCGGCCCAGAGACCGATATTGTTCCCTCGATGGCATTAAAAGTTGCCCCCGAAGCATCAACAGTGACAGTAAATGTCTGACCGACGGTCACGTTTCCGCCACCAGAAGCATAAATACCGGCTGCTGCTGCGTTCATTGGCAATATTAGAAAATAAAATACACTCGAAACAGTCAGCATTGTCGAAATCAGTCTTTTCATCAGCATGAAATTATCCTCCCAAAATTATTTTTTATTTTAGCTTCCCCAAGCTCCAGCTAATATCGACAGATCAAGAAGGTCGACAGTACCATCAGAATTTAGATCAGCATCGGCGTTATTGCCACCCCAGTGAGTTGCAATCAAGGAGAGATCTAGTAGGTCGACATTCCCATCACGGTTTGCATCGCCAGTTTTTCTTTCTGCTGGTGGCGGTGTATCAGAGACCAAAACTGGATATGGGACAGAAATATATTCAGGTATGGTATAAGCTTTCATCCAGCTTCCCTTGGTGTTTAAGAAACTCTCAATTTCCGCTGCGCTTAATGGGTTAGCATTTCGGAAATTATTGTCAGAAATAATGTTTGTTGACGAATAATCCCCACCGTTTGGTGTCCCACCCCACCAGGATATCCAGTTGGTGTAGAAAGATGACCCGGTATTATAAGAAGAATAATGGGGGGTGTATTTATAAAGTGCACAAGATCCGGCGTTGGCAGTAGCAATTGTTCCGCCATCAACAGAAACGGAGTTATTTCCTTCGCAATAGGTTCCATTTGCTGGGTTGCCATCGCCAGCAAGGTTTCGAAGCTGGGCGGTTGCGTAGGCGATCTGCTGACCGACGCCGCCATAATTTTCGGCGCGGTATGAGTAATCCGGCTTGTTGTATTTAGTATCAGTACAGTCTGTGCCCAAGAGCAAACAATTCGCCATTCTTTCATCGTAGTTGTAGAAAAGAGGCCAAGCCCTGGTGGTGTCTGAAGACGGTTCGGATCTAGTAATTGCTGAGCTCTCTTTTTGCAGCATAATCAAGATAAGCCTGGGATTTATGTCGTGTTGTGCTGACTCGTCATAGATCAATTGTGCAACAGTCTTATTAAAAAAGGTATCAATATAGGCTTGTCTGGCGTTAACGTAACGAAGCTCGACATGGTCAGCTAGCACTTTTATCGGCGCAATCAAAAACACGACCAGCAAAATTGCTACAATTAGACTGTAATTTTTTGTTTTTGCCCTCATTTTACCCTCTCGTTGCCTCCTGATCTTCTGGAAAGAAATATTCTTTTTCTAGAGTATCAAGTTTGGAGTTTAATATTTCACTATCTGGATTGGCTGTGATCCCAGCCTCCAGAGTTTTTTTCGCTTCTTCTAGTTGACTTAATAATATCTCCGCTTCTGACTTGAGCGAATAGTAGCTACTGTTATTCGGATTCGCGGCAATTGCTTGATTCAGCTTGTTTATCGCTTCTTGATAATTTTTGTTTTCAAAATCTTCTACCGCAGAAACATAAAGGACTTGATCAGGGGACAGCCCATCATCCTCGTCTTGATCTGACTGGTTCACGACATCTTCCTGGATCGGCGATTCCTCTGCTGGGGTATCTTCGCTATCTTTGGCGCCAGTTTCCGTTTTCTGTTCTTTTCCAATCAAGTAAAGCCCAGCGACAATGAAAATCACTGTAATCACCAAGAGGGTGATGAAATAATAAAGGGTTCGGAAGTTTTTCCCGTTCATATTTACCTCAAAAAGTATTATATCATATTAAAATTCTACTTTGAATCTATGACAGAACACTCTATTTAAAAAAATATCAGCTCTGGTAAACGAAAAAATCTATACCGACAGCATACATTTAGTTTTTTTCTATTGACACAGCATAGATTTATGGTATATAATAAGGTCAACATTAACAACTTAATATGACTTTGATCGCGGAGGGGCGATAAGTGTTTCTGTTAGTTGTGTCGTATTGTGCAGCTCCTCTTGCGAGGAGTTTTTTTAATGTTTCGAGCCGTTGGCGAGAAGCTTTTGGAAAGTTGTTCTAAGGTGATTAGATCCAAAAGTTTCTCGCCAAAAAATGCCAAAACAAAAACAGAAAGATCTGAAGAAAAATTGGCGAGGAACCTGGGGAAGGCAATCATAGAGTATGTCTCTTGATTGACTTCTATAAGTCAATTAAGGGATGCTACGAAGCGATTTCCAAGTCGTTTTCGCGACACCCCTCAAAGGCGTAAGTGACGCGACAGGGCAATAATTAAAAAATTTTGTTCCCTATAAGTCCGCAAATCCTTGCGCCTTTTTTAATTGATAAAAGTTCGACAGAAAAAATGTTCACCTGTTATAATACAAAAGCTCAATGAAAGATTTACTAAAAGATTTAAATAGTGCGCAGCAAGAAGCGGTCCGAACTACCGAAGGGCCGGTTTTAATTTTAGCTGGGGCAGGGAGCGGTAAAACTCGGGCATTGACTCACCGCTTGGCTTATCTAATTTCTGAGAAAAAAGTTTCCCCGACGAACATTTTGGCAGTTACTTTCACCAATAAAGCAGCGGGAGAAATGAAACAGCGGACAGAAGCGCTGCTAGCCGAAAGCCCTAAGTCGAAAGTCGAAAGTGCGAGGAGTATTCTTCCGTGGCTGGGAACCTTTCATTCAATTTGTGTAAAAATTCTGCGCCGAGAGGCAAAGCATATCGGTTACCCCTCAGGCTTTACGATTTATGATAGTCAGGATCAGCTTTCGGTTGTCAAGAAAATTATGCAAGATAAGGGGATCGACCCCAAACATTACAACCCAAATGCCGTTCTTCATTTCATTTCTGGGGCAAAAAACGAATTTATCTCTCCTGAGGGTTACGAAAAGTATGTTAACTCGCCGTTCGAAGAAGTAGTCTCGACTGTCTATAAGGAATATCAAAAGTATCTTAAAACTGCTTTTGGTATGGATTTTGATGATCTTTTGGTTTTGTGTCTTAAACTTCTGACTGAGAACAACGAGATTTTGCAGAAATACCAGAATATTTTTAAATATATTCTGATTGATGAATATCAGGACACAAATCACGTTCAATATCTTTGGGCGAAGTTGTTGTCAGAAAAGAGCAAGAATATTTGTGTTGTGGGTGATGATTCACAATCAATTTACGGTTTTCGCGGGGCAAATTTTCGCAACATTCTCAATTTTGAGCGTGATTTTCCAGGGGCGAAAGTAATAAAACTAGAACAAAATTATCGCTCGACCGGTAATATTTTACGAGCAGCTGATGAACTCATCAAATATAATAAACAGAAGACTGAGAAGACTCTGTGGACCGAAAATCCAGTAGGATCTCCACTTCTTGTATACCAGGCGTTGAATGAAAAAGATGAAGCCGAATTTGTGGCGATGGAGACCAGGGGGCTGGCGGCAGTTTCGGGTAAATGGTCGGATTTTGCCGTCCTCTACCGTACCAACGCTCAATCGCGAGCAGTAGAGGAAGCTTTCATTCGCTTTGGCATTCCATACCGAGTAGTTGGTGGAATCCGTTTTTATGAGCGTAAAGAGATAAAAGATATCTTGGCTTATCTTAAATTAATTGCCAATCCTAATGATCGAGTATCTTTTGAGAGGATCGTAAACGTTCCAGCAAGAGGGATTGGATCAAAAACCCTGATAAAATATTTCTCTGGCCTATCCGGTCTAAACCCTGAAGTTCCGGAAAAGATTCAAAATTTTTTAGATATGGTACATCTTATCAGGGACAAGGCAAAAGAGCTTTCTGTGGCTGATCTGATAGATTTGATAGCAGAAAATAGCAGCTACAAGGAGTATATTTTGGATGGTACTCCGGAGGGCGAGGGGCGCTACGAAAACATCATGGAGTTAAAATCTGTTGCCGCATATAACGATGCCTTGAGCCTCGAAAAACCGCTAGAAAACTTTCTGGAAAAAGTCGCGCTGTATCAAGATGCCGATGATTATGATTCCAATTCAAACGTTGTTACTCTGATGACATTGCATGCTGCAAAAGGCTTGGAATTTAAAAATGTTTTTTTGGTTGGTGTCGAAGAGGGAATTTTACCACATTCTAGAAGTGTCGGAGATCAGAGTGAGGTAGAGGAAGAGAGACGACTTTGTTATGTAGGCCTCACCAGGGCGATGAAGAAGCTTTACATCTTATATGCCTCCGAGAGAATCTATTTCGGCAATCCGCAGATTAACCAGCCTTCGAGGTTTATTTGTGAAATACCCGACGATGTCAAAAAAGAGTTATGATATAATGTTTGTTGCTGATTAAAATTTTCAAATGAAAAATTTTTTTTACTCGCTGGTTTTGGTGTCAATTATTGTCCTCGGTGTCTCGACGACCAAAAATAGCTTTGCAGAAAGTGATTCTTTATCTTTGTCTCCGAACTATCCTTACAAAATTGTTGAAGTTCAACCAAGCGGGGAGACGGGCGACTTCTCCGGTGAGAGTTCAAATTTTGACCCAAGAAAAGTGGTCGCTGATTTAGGCCTAACTGTTTATCCGGAAGATCGGGTTTCGGCCTTTCCCGATCCGAAGATTGGTATCGGTTCGGTTATCAATCTGGAACGAGCACCGGTTATAAAATTGCGCGATGGTAAGAAGGAATTAGAGCTGCGCAGCTGGGTTACAACTGCTGGTGAGCTTTTGGCAGAAAAGGGAATCGAGCTTGGTCTTGATGATAAAACAAACTTTCGCTCTGATAGTAGAATCTATGACGGTATCGAATTATCAATAATTCGAGTTGCTATTACGAAAGTGGTTGAAAGTGAGGCAATAAATTTTAAAACAATCAAAAAAGAGGATCCGAAGCTAGATAAGGGTAAAACTCGAGTTGAAACTGCCGGTGTAAAAGGGGAAAGAGAGCTAACATATCAGGTCACGAGAGAGGATGGAGTCGAAGTCTCTAGGGTACTCGTTGGTAATGAAGTGGTAAAGGAGCCGGTCAATCAAGTCGAGTATTACGGGACAAAGCCAGTGATCACGGTTCGATGTCGTTATAATGACACTGTTTTGGCTGCTTCGATAAAATACAAACAGGATCCGAACACAATTTGCAGTTTGATGATGAAAGAAAGCAATGGTAACCCGGGTAGCATCAATCCAAACGGTTATTATGGGCTTTTTCAGTATGAGCTTGGCTTATGGACATCTGCCTCCTCAAAAGCTGGTTATAGCGGTGCCGATTGGAGCAACCCGACGGCGCAAATCTATACCACCTGTTATTTGTTCTCAATCGGTCAATCCTGGCGCTGGTAAATTAGATAAATCTTAATTGATTAATTAGCTGTCGATCGCGTATAAGCGTTGACAGTCTTTTTTTAATCGTCTAAAATACTTATTTGGTGACAAGCATCAGCTGGAGGTGAAGAGTTTTGAGAAGGCCACATTCAGGCGAGCAGAGGGACATCGAAGATGATATGCGGTTGGAGTCACTGGCCGCTAATGGCGGTGATCAGCTAGCCTTGCAGGTATTGCAGGCTGATCGTGTCCGAGCTCCCCAACAGGAAGCTCAATCGAGTCGAGACCGGGCCAAATAGGTGCCGGTCTTTTTTTAATTGATAAATAATTACTAAAAAGCTAAATTAGATACATATGAATAGACAAGAGCTGATAGATTATTTGCGCGCAAACCAGATCTGGGCCAAAAGAACCATGGGTCAGAATTTTTTGGTTGATGAGCAAGCGCTGGCGCAAATAGTTGCTGCTGCTGATATTCAGTCTACAGATACAATTGTTGAGATCGGCCCTGGCCTGGGGGTATTAACAGCGGAATTATCTAAACGTGCTGGTAAAGTGATCGCGATTGAAAAAGATGACAAATTTGCTGATGTTTTAAAAACTCAATATTTAAATTCAAATGTCGAGATAGTTCATCAGGATGCATTGAACTTTGAACCTAACACTTATGGACTCATAGCCGAGAGCTATAAACTAGTTGCAAATATTCCATATAATATTACCTCTTTAATTATTCGAAAATTTTTGGAGGAAGAGGATAAGCCGGAGATGATGATTTTATTAGTCCAGAAGGAAGTCGCCGAAAGAATTATCGCGGAACCGGGTGATATGTCGCTTCTCGCTGTGTCTGTTCAATTCTATGCAGAGGTAAAGATTGTAGCAATTGTACCCAAGGAATCGTTTTTTCCTATTCCGAAGGTCGATTCGGCGATTATTAAGCTGAAAGTCAAAAGCCAAAAGCACAAAGTACAAAGCAGGGAATTTTTTCGAATCGTGAAGTTTGGTTTTGCCGCCAAGAGGAAAACTCTGGAAAATAATTTATCTGCTGGCATGCATATTAAAAAGGATGATGCCCGTGATATAATTAAAAAAGCTGGTTTTGCTCCGAATATCAGAGCTGAAGGCTTAAGTGTTTTAGATTGGTTAAAATTATTTGAAACTTTGAAGGAGGGGAAAAGTGGACAAAAGAAAGTATGAAAGCTTCGATGAGAAAATTAGCATCGAAGACCGGCCCGATAAAAAGACGGAAACAACAATAATTGAAAGAGTTGTTGAAACTCCGGCCAAAGTCTTGGACGAAACGATTGAAATAACCAAAACGGTTGAAAAAGCCATAACCGACAATACTTCGACTAAAAAAGCCAAAGAATATTGGGAGATACTTGGACCGGGTTTGACCACCGGTGCTTCCGATAATGACCCTTCGGGAGTCGCTACTTATTCTCAAACCGGCGCTGTTTACGGATACAAGTTTCTTTGGCTGTCTCCTCTGGCTTTTCCTTTGATGGCTACCATTTCGGAGATGTGTGCCAGAATCGGTTTGGTTACCGGCCGCGGTTTGGCGGCGAATATAAGACAATTCTTTCCTCGTTGGATATTAATTTTGTGCACGATTCTTTTATTTGTTGCTAACACTTTTAATATTGGAGCCGATCTTGGAGCGATGTCGGAGGCGGTTAGGCTTTTCCGTCCGGAATGGAACTATTTTAATTTGATAATCATTTTTGCGTTGGCAATAATGCTTTTGCAAATCTTTACCAGCTATAAAAAATATGCCAGCTATTTGAAGTGGATGTCTTTAGTGCTTCTAACCTATATTTTTTCCACTCTGATGATTGACGGTCTCCCGTGGAGATTGATCGGAATTTCGGCAATCACGCCGTCTTTTGGTTTTAGTCGTGATGAAATTTTTATTGTCACCGGTGTCTTGGGGACAACAATTTCACCGTATTTGTTTTTTTGGCAGACCTCTCAAGAAGTTGAAGCTGATATTGAGCGTGGCTATGAAACTGTCGTCATGCGCCAAGAGGCGGTTAACAATAAGCAAATAAACGATATGAGGGTTGATGTTTGGTCGGGAATGTTTCTGGCTCACTTGGTGATGTTTTTTATTATCACCGCCTGTGGAGCAACTCTAAATACCATCGGAATCACTAATATCTCTTCGGCCGCGGAAGCCGCCAGCGCCCTTCGGCCGTTTGCCGGTGATTATTCCTATTTTTTATTTGCTCTCGGAATTATCGGGACGGGAGCCTTGGCGATACCGGTTTTGGCTGGCGCTTCGTCTTATGCTCTTGCCGAAACTTTCGGTTGGAAACAGGGGCTTCGCTATAAACTTCGCCAGGCTTATTCTTTTTACGGGATAGTGATAATTTCCATGGTGATCGGAGTATTGATTAACGTGATCGGCCTCGACCCGATAAAGGCTTTAATCTATTCGGCGGTTTTAAACGGTTTGGTTGCGCCGATAATTTTAATTCTAATTCTGATTTTAGCTTCAAACGGGAGATTAATGGGTAAATACAAAAATGGCATTTGGTCAAAAATCATCGGTTTGGCGACCGTTGTTCTTATGATACTAGCCGGAGCGGCCACCGTTTGGCTATTAATTTTTGGGTAAAAAAACCGAGCCTAGGGCTCGGGTGGGTGCGTTTTCGACTCCTTGCAGAGCTCGATGTAATGCCTCGCAGCATCAGTCCGGTGGTAGTGGGCTGCCTCACCGCTTAGGTGGGCGATCACTCGGTTGTTCTGAATGATCTTCGGCAGTTCGCCGTCTCTCACGGTTAGGTCGATCGTCGTTCCTTGTAGATCGGGAAACTCAAGCATCCTGGTTTCGATCACCCTGAACTCGATGATCAGGGCGAGCATGTTGTCTTGGTCTGCTTCTGCGAGAAAGACAATCCGCCCCATATCTTCTCGCTCTGGGCTGTAGACAGCGGTCCGGGCTGCAATCTGCATCCTGACCACCTCCTTATAGGCCGAGAATAGCATAATGAGTAGATTTTTGCTACAATTTCTTCACAATGAGTAATGGTAAAATATATTTTATTGCCACTCCGATAGGTAACCTCGGTGACATATCAGAGAGAACCAGAGAAGTTCTTTTATCTGTGGATTTGGTTGTTTGTGAAGACACTCGTGTTAGTGGCCGTCTTTTAAAACATTTGAAATTAAAAAAGTCGTTACTTTCTCTGCACCAACACTCTGATGACGGAAAGATAAACCATATAATTCATGAAACAGAAATTGGAAAAAACATTGCATATCTATCAGATTCCGGTACTCCGGGAATCTCTGATCCTGGGCAGAAATTAGCCCGTGTTGCTCGTGATCTCGGGGTAGAAATAATTCCAATACCCGGACCGTCAGCGCTAGCAGCGGCAATATCGGTATCTGGCATGATCGAGAAAGAGTTCTATTTTGCCGGTTTTTTGCCAAAAAAGAAGGGGCGGGAAACGAAGTTCAAGGAGTTGGCAATGCTTAATATTCCGATAATAATATATGAAGCTGCACCAAGAATCGAGAAAACATTGACGGGAATTTTGCGGTTTTTTGGTCCGAATATGGAGGTTTTTCTTGCTCGGGAGATAAGTAAAAAATTTGAAGAGTATTGGGGTGGTGAAATTGAAGTTGTAATTAATAGTTTAAGTACCCACATAATTAAGGGGGAATTCACCCTAATTATTAGTAAAAAATAATATTTTTTGAAATTACCCTTTACCCATCGGCGCCTCAGGCGCTTGTTTTTGTGTTGAAAATGGGGTTTAGTTAAATTAGTTCCCACTCTGTTTCGGAGGCGATCACCGTGAGAATCAGCTGCGCTTTGTGGGTTTTAGCTATTGCGGCGGTTTCCTCCGCTGCTGATAGTCAAGTGGAGTTTCGGGGTGAGTACTTCTTCAATCGTGATAGTTTCGACTTCTTTGAGCTCACTAATGAGCATTGGCCGGCGACGATCGAAATGCGGTTTTGCTCGCCTGATTCCGGGGGGAAGAACCGGCTTGGTCTCGCCTTTTCTTTGGGGTCAACACCAAAGATACATGAGAAACTGCGATTGGGATTGGCTTTTGACATCGACCCCAGAACGGTTGACCCGCTAAACCCTCATCGGGTGGATCGGGACAACCGATTCTACATCTATGGGAGATCAGAGTTTGATTGGGCTACCTTTCATCTCCTCTACCCGTTAGCCCAGAACTCCAAAGGACATGATTGGCATTGGCGGGTCGAGATTGATGACCTTCGGTACCCGATTCTGTCATCCGGTGACTTTGTTTCCAGTGCTATTGCTGATGCCAGCTACAGCCCGGATCCTGATCTTGGGCTCGATTACAACTGCGGTTTGCGTTTCCAATACAAAGAGTATTGGATTGATGCAACTACCGAATGTTTCTCGGTTGGTGCCACGATTATCAGGTAATTCTCACCGCGCCCGCACCATGCAGGCGCTTTTTTTCATGAAAAAAAGCGCCTTGATACTGCTCCAAGGCGCACGGCTTAGGGGTGATGTTCAGATAGGATACTCGAAGTGTATGAGGTTGGTTCTCCCTCCCTCACAATCTTCTCGACATATCCTCATGCCGATTCCCAAAATCGGCTTTTCATACTCGGCGATGCGGGATGCCACCAGCCTCAATCTCGCTTCCTGAAAGCTGGGGTTGATTTTGATCTCCTCCCCGAGCCATCCGGGATCGCCGACGTCAATAAGGATCTGGATTCTTTCTATGTCTCTTGTCGACGTTGCCTCCAGTTCATAGAACAGTAGCTCGATTTTCCCAAATATGACTTGGCGACGAGTGATCTGCTTAAGCACGAACATCACCTCCAGATAGAAGCATACCGATTAGCCTTTTAAATATGACATATATTAATTAATACGTCAATAATTGTTAGAGCGCCTTTCTTTTGCTATTCTAGAATAAAGACAGGTTTTAAATATTTTTTATGAAAAAAGTTTTTTACATCACAACCCCGATTTATTACATTAATGATGTACCTCACATCGGTCATGCTTACACAACAGTTGCCGCTGACGTTCTTGCTCGTTATTACCGAGGCAAGGGAGAAGATGTCTTTTTTTTGACTGGTGTTGACGAACACGGCGCGAAAATTTCCGAAGCGGCGAAGAAGGCCGGGTTGGAGCCAAAAGATTTTGCAGATACATTGGTGCCAAGATTTCAAGAAGCGTGGAAGAATTTAAATATCGAATATTCGGAATTTTTTCGAACGACTGACCCGAAACACGAAGAAATTGTCAAAAAACTGATACTTGACCTCAAAGAGCGCGGTTACGTTGAAAAGAAAAAATATACAGGCCTTTATTGTACGGCCTGTGAAAAATTTCTGTTGCCAGATGAGCTCAAGGACGGGAAATGCCCGGATCATGGAACCGAACCGGAGAAACATTCTGAAGAGAATTATTTCTTTCTGCTCTCAAAACTTACCGATAAATTATTGAAGGTCGTTGAATCCGGAGAGGTTGCAGTTTTACCACAGTCACGTAAAAACGAGGTAATCGGAAAAATTAAATCCGGGCTTGAAGATGTTTCAATCTCGCGCGAAAAAGTTGAATGGGGGATACCGTTTCCGGGTGATGATTCACAGACAATTTATGTTTGGATTGATGCGCTGATAAATTATTGGTCTGCGACCAAAATTTATCAAGTCGAAAGTCGCAAGTCGAAAGTCGCAAGTGATGGAATCTGGCCGCCGGACATTCATCTAATGGCCAAAGATATACTTTGGTTTCACGCAATCATTTGGCCGGCGATGCTGCTGGCGCTAGATATACCTCTACCCAAAAAAGTTTTTGCTCACGGATTTTTCACCGTTGGCGGGCAGAAGATGAGTAAAACTCGTGGCAATGTGCTTGACCCGAATAAATTGGTTGAGAAATTTGGAGCTGACGCCGTTCGCTATGCTCTACTGCGCGAATTTCCTTTCGGCGAGGACGGCGATATTTCCGAAGAGAAAATTGCTCATCGTTATCAATCCGAGCTTTCAAATGGGTTAGGGAACCTGGTACAGAGAACAATAAGTATGGTTAATAAATACAATGTCGAAATCCGAAATCCGAATGACGAAAAAAATCCGAAATCCGAACTGGGAAAAATCGGGAAACTTGTTGAAGAATTGAAATTTGATCAAGCATTGCAAGAAGTTAATAGTGAAATTACAAGGTTAAATCAATATATTGAAGAAAATAAACCCTGGGAACTGGCAAAGAAAAGCAAAGATGAACTTGTTTTAATTTTGACTAAAGTGTATCAAGCATTGGAATCTTTGGTCTTGCCATTGTCGATATTTATGCCGCAGACGGCGGAGAAGATGAAAAAACAACTCGAAGTTCTTGAACCAGAGCCTTTGTTTCCAAGAATAGACTAAATTAATCGGAGGGCTATGACTTTAGCTTTAATCGCTGCTATTGGTTATGCCGGCGGGATTGTTGTTGACAAGATCATACTTTCGCGATATCGGATCCCGGTTAAGCGTTTTGTCCCATTGCTTTTTATCTGGTTAGCGACAATCACTGCTTTTTTATTGCCAAAGTTTGGTGTTGTTGATTGGTCGGTTTTTGGAACAACGAAATATCTGCTTTTATTCTTAGCGATGTTTGCGGTAGCTATAACATGGAACTCTTTCTATTATCGAGGAATTCAAAACGAAGAGATTCATGAATTTGAGCTGGTGATGTTGTTGTCCCCACTGGTTACGATTGTTCTTTCGGAGATTTTTCTGCCAAGCGAGCGAAATATCGAGTTATTTATTGCCGGTGCTGTCGCTTCTATTGCACTTATTCTTTCTCGATTTAAACATCATCATCTGCAGATAACGAAGAACACTAGTATAATTTTTATCGCCATGTTCTTTATGTCTGCCGAGTCGATAATCATTAAAATGTTGCTTGATGTATTCTCGCCCGTTGCGCTCTATTTTATCCGGACTGCAATCATGGCAGTGATTTTTCTCATAATTTGGCGACCTAAGTTGCTCTCTGTGCCGGCCCGATGCTTCGCTTATACCATAATCTCTGCCGTTTTTGGTGTAATCCAAATGGTATTAAAGTTCTATGGTTTTGCCAAACTTGGCGTTGTTGAAACAACGATAATCTTGGTGCTTGGACCGTTTTTGGTTTACTTTTTCTCCGCCTTTTATTTTAAAGAGAATTTGAAAAAGCGTGATATAATTGCAGCACTGATAGTTATCGCTAGCGTTTTATATGTAACTCTATTTAGGTAAATTATGTTTATTGATACTCATGCACACTTAGACTTTCCAGAGTTTAAAAATGAAGTTCACCAGGTCTTGGGCCGGGCGAACTCTGCTGAAGTCAAAAGAATTATAAATGTCGGCGTTGATGTCGATTCCTCGAAGAGATCCGTTGATTTAGCTCGCAAATATCCTGAAGTTTATGCCGCGTGTGGAGTACATCCTCATTCTGCTAATGATCTCGATATCGAAGCCAATCAGAAACTGCTCTCAATTACTAATCATCCGAAGGTGGTGGCGATCGGTGAGATCGGTCTGGACTATTACTATCTCAAGCGTTCGTCACAATTTTCCAAATACCCTTCGCGCGAAAAACAAATTTTATGTTTTGAACAAATGCTTGATCTCTCGGTTGAATTACGACTGCCGGTTATTATTCATTCACGTGAGGCTGATTCCGATGTTTATGCAATTTTAAAAAGCTATCAAAAAGATATTCGGGGCGTGGTTCATTGCTTTTCCTCCGATTGGGATTTTGCAAAAAAAATCCTCGATTTAAATATGGCAATATCATTCACCGGTAACATCACTTATAAGCAGGGCACAGAGGTCGAGCGAATTATTAAAGAGCTTCCACTTGGATCGATGATGATCGAGACTGATTGTCCGTATCTTGCGCCGGAACCGTTTCGAGGCAAGCGTAATGAGCCGGCTTACGTTGTCAAAGTTGCAGAGGAGATTGCTAGAATTAAAGATCTGCCTTTGTCTGAAGTCGAGCGCCAAACGACTAAAAAAGCGATGACACTTTTTGGAATAAAATAATTTTGTTGACTCATTCGACCATGACCAGAGTCAACTCTGAATGGCCAACAACAGAGTTGACAAAAAGTTACCTAAAATGTTACCTTATTTACAGGTAATTCTTTAAATTTATATCATAATGAAAAACATTAACGTAAATGAACTACAAAACACAATTTCACAGGTAATGCGCGAAGTTGAATCGGGTGAGGTTTTTGAAGTAAGTCGTTATTCCAAGCCGGTGGCTTATTTAGTGCCACAACGTGAGTATGAAGCAGCTGTTTCCGGCAGTGGCTGCAAGGCTTGTATGGCAGATTTACGAAAAATCGCAAAAGAAATTAAAAAATGAAAAGAATATACTTAGATAATTCAGCTACTACTCCGACCGATCCGGAGGTTTTAAAGGTAATGTTACCGTGTTTTTCTGATGATTTTGGTAATCCTTCGTCGATTCACAATTTTGGTCAAAGTGCTAGATCAGCAATCGATGAGTCAAGGGTAACAATTGCCAAGTTTCTAAATTGCAAATCAACGGAAATAATTTTTACTTCCGGCGGTAGTGAATCGGATAATCTCGCCCTAAAGGGCGTAGTTGAAAGTCTAAAGCCTCAAGTTAAAAACCGAAAGCCTCATGTGATTACTAGTGCTTTTGAACATCATGCAGTTTTGGATACCATTAAAGAGTTGGAAAATGACGGAGTGGTTGAAGCCACATACATTAAGCCCAATTCTGACGGGATAATTAAAACTGGAAGTGTTGAAAAAGCGATCAAAAATAATACCGTTCTAATTTCAATTATGTATGTCAATAATGAAATCGGTACGCTCCAGCCGATTAGAGAGATCGGACAGATGATTGAAAGAATCAATGAAGCAAGGAGTAAGAAGCAAGGAGTAAAAAGTGGAAACAAAATCCTTACTTCTAACCCCATACTTCATACTTCTGAAAATTCGTCGCGGATTTTTTTTCATTCAGACGCGGTTCAGGCGGCAGAATATTTTGAGATGAATGTTGATTATTTACATGTTGATCTACTTTCGATGTCAGCACACAAAATTTATGGACCAAAAGGTATCGGCTTGCTTTATATTCGTTCTGGAACGCCGATAAAACATCAGATTGTCGGAGGCGGTCAAGAATACAAAAAAAGGGCGGGAACGGAAAATGTGCCGGGAATTGTTGGCTTTGCGAAAGCAGTAGAATTAATAAATTCTAAATCCGAATATCGAAATTCAAAATTCAATATTCAAGAACTTTGTGATAGATTAATTGATGGTTTGTTAGAAATTCCAAAATCAAGGTTAAATGGTAGTCGGGAGCAAAGAAGTCCGGCGAATGTAAATATCTCGTTTTTAAATGCCGAAGGAGAGTCGATTTTGCTGAATCTGGATATGGAGGGCATTGCTGCTTCAACCGGCTCTGCCTGTACTTCCGGATCGCTCGAGCCGTCGCATGTGCTTTCCTCATTGGCTTTGCCGCCAGAGGAATGCCATGGTTCGGTTCGTTTCACACTTGGAAGACAAACTAGCGCTGAAGAAATTGATAAAGTTATTTTGGCAATGAAAAATATTGTTGAGAAATTACGCAAAATGAGTCCATTAAAAATTTAAAATCCCGCCATGGGCGGGAGTCGGTCTTGCGGCATGAGTTACGCCGCAGGGAAGATAGTGCGGAAGCGCTCGATGACCCGCTCGGTCATCTCAGTACCGTAGGTCTCGCGGTCGGTAGCGTCTCTGACCCCGTCAGTCTCGTGGTCCCAGCACTGGTCGAGGTATGAGGAACCGCAGGGGTTGGTCTCGCCGATATTCGAGCGAATATGCTCTTCGGTGAGCTCCCCCCCATCCTCTTCGGTGATCCTCTTCGCGCGTACGAGCATGCCGTCAATCTGTTCGTCAGAAATACTGCTTCTCATGGCGTTTCCTCCGATTTAGTTTTGGACGCTAAATATTTGTAACATAAAATAATAAATCTGTCAATAATAAGGAGTAAAATGGAAAATATATATAGCGAAAAAATTATGGATCACTTTCGCAACCCGAGAAATCTTGGGGAAATTGCTGACGCCGATGGTGTTGGTGTTGTTGGCAACCCAAGGTGCGGTGATGTGATGAAAATGTATATTAAAGTCGAAAGTCGAAAGTCGCAAGTCGGAAAGACCGAGGAATTTATCAGAGATATTAGATTCCAAACTTTGGGCTGCGGAGCGGCGATCGCTTCCTCGTCAATAGCGACCGAGATGGCAAAAGATAAAACTCTTGATGAAGCGCTAAAAATCTCCGGTAAGGACATTTCACGTGAAATGGGCAAATTCCCCCCGGCAAAATTTCATTGTTCGATCTTAGCTGAAGAAGGAATAAAAAAAGCCATCGCTGATTATAGAAAAAACGAAGTAAGGAGAAAAAAGTAGGAATGAAAGTTTTTGATGGCCGAAAAATTCAAAAAGAAATCCTGGCTAAGATTAAGAAACGGCTAGAAAAAATTGATTACCAGCCAACACTAGCGGTGATTTGGGTTGGCAATGATCCGATCTCTGCTCGGTATGTGGCAATAAAACAACGAATTGCTGAAGATTTGGGGATACATTTTGATATTTATAAATATTCGACCGATGTCGAAATCGAAGAGTTAATTTCAAAGATTAAGGAGTTAAATCTGGAGAAAAAAGTCGATGGGATAATGATCCAGATGCCACTTCCGAGTCGAGTTGATTCAATAAAAATAATTTCAGAAATTGACCCCAAAAAGGATGTTGACGGGCTTAGAATGTGTGCTGATCTTGTATGCGAGATAAGACCGCCGGTAATAAAATCGGTGCTTATGGCAATAAAATCATCCGGTGTGGATATCAGGAAAAGCAAGGTAGCAATTGTTGGTAAGGGTTTCTTGGTTGGTGCACCACTTATTAAAATCCTGCAACAATTGGCTCTCGAGCTTAATGTTGCCGATATAGAAACCCCATACATTGGCACTATGACTGCCGATGCTGATATTGTGATCTCAGCGACGGGCAAAGCCGGTCTCATCACTTCGGATATTGTCAAGGATGGAGTCGTGATAGTCGACGCTGGTACCTCGGAAGTTGGCGGAGAACTTAGGGGGGATGTCGATCCTGAAGTTTACAAAAAGGCCTCGCACTATACTCCAGTCCCCGGTGGAATTGGTCCGGTAACCGTGGCAATGTTATTTAAGAATTTAATTGAAAAATTGAAGTAATGAAGCTAGCTGTTGCGATGTCCGGAGGCGTTGATTCTTCGGTAGTAGCTAAAATTTTAAAAGATCAGGGCCACGATCTAGTCGGTTTATTTTTAAAGATGTGGTCTGACCCGACCTGCTCAGCTAAAAAGGAGAATCGTTGTTGTGACTACGAAGCGCTTGAGGATGCAAGAGTAGTAGCAAAAAGTCTTAATATTCCTTTTTATGTTATTAATGCTGAAAAAGAATTTAAGAAAATGGTTGTCGATTATTTCCTTGATGAATATAAGAATTTACGGACTCCAAACCCCTGCGTTGTTTGTAATAAAAAAATCAAATTTGATCTTCTTTTGCGCAAAGCGCTAGGGATTGATTGTGACAAGTTGGCAACCGGACACTACGCCAGAATTGTCGAGGACAATTCTGGAATTTCTAAATTCGAAATCCGAAGCACGAAACAAAAAAAATCAAATTTCAAACTATTAAAAGGAATTGACGAAACAAAGGACCAATCCTATATGCTTTATTCTTTAAATCAGGATCAACTTGGGAAAATTATCTTCCCTATTGGAGGAATGAGGAAAAAAAATGTTCGGGATTTAGCGATTAAATGGAATCTCCCAGTTAAGGAAAAGCCGGAGAGCCAGGAGATCTGTTTTTTCGCTGATAGAGATTATCGCTTATTTTTAAAAAGATATTTGCCGAAGAAATATTTTCGATCAGGTGACATTGTTGATACTAATGGTAAAAAAATTGGAAAACATGAAGGCTTGATAAATTACACAATTGGACAGCGGAAAAGGTTGGAGCAAGAAGTATGGAGCAAGAAGTATGGAGATAAAAAACCATTATATGTTATCGGATTTGATATCAGGAATAATCAGTTAATCGTTGGCGAGGACAAAGATGTTTATTCGGATAAAATGGTGGTGACAGATTTAAATTTTATCCATGATTCACAATTCATAATTCATTATTCTAATCTTACAGTGAAGATTCGCTATCAACATCCGGCTGTGGAGTGCCAGATTGAAAATATTTCTAACAAAGAACTAAAAGTAAAATTCAAAAAATCCCAGAGAGCAATAACCCCGGGTCAATCAGCAGTGTTTTATCTAGAGGACGAGGTCATTAGTGGCGGAGTAATTGAATCTTAGATAGTTGCACATTCTACTTTATCTTTTTTTTAATTTATTTAAAAACCCCGACGCAATGATCGGGGCGGGGCTGTCATCCGCTAGTGACCTTCTGGGCCAGGCGGATGATCTCTGATAGAGGGTGGTGCCGACGCATCCTCAGCACCGACCATGGGAGACGTATGTCTCTGGGTTCAGGATTCGAGGAGGTGCTGACCACCGGTGTTCCATCATTGGTCTCTTCAGACTCAGGGCCAGGCTCTAGATATGGGAGGTCGATTACCGGCATGCCATCCTCGGCCTCCTCGGGCGTGGTAGCGAAGACGATCAGACGTTTCTTGATCTCCTCGATCGTCTCGCCGGTGATCTTGGCGATCTTATCAAAAGGAATCAGATCGGTGACGACACCCGCCGGTACCGGTCCGCCGGAGGCAATATCCCCGGCATTGTGTTGGAGAAATACAACATCGCCAACACCGAGCCGGAAGGTGATCCGACTGGCGGCTCGAATCGCCACGATCTCCTGTTCTTTGCCACTTATATCGGGGAATGGTATGAACTCTACTCCACAGTCGGCGGTTCCGATTATGGGGCTATCCGACACAACGACGATTCTACCTTTGCCCATTCCAAAGACTCCCTTCGGGGGATTCATGCTCAAGATTTTTATAACATAATACTAAAAAATAGTCAATGGTTTTTTCGGTAACTGCCCCCATTACTATCATTATTTAGAGGATCTCTCGACAAAGCTCGAAATGTACACCTATTCCCACACCCCGTAGGTGTGGGAATAGGTGTGAGAACCCCGTGCTTGAACAAGTCAAGAGATCCTTCACTATGTTCATGATGACACAAGATCGAGTGAGCAGTTATTTTTGGTGCCAATTGTTGCTTTGTTGTACAATTAAGCCATGGAAATAACTCTAAAAACCAAAGTCCAGTATCTCAAAGGCGTCGGGCCGAAAATGGCCTCGAGGTTAGATCGACTGGGGATTAAAACAATTTACGACCTCATCTTTTATTTTCCTAGGACATATTGTGATTATTCCAAAATTACCAAAATAGCCGATCTAACAATTTCTAATTCCGAATTTCTAATTTCTAATGAATATCAAAACCCAAATGTTAAAACAATAAAGGCCAAAATCATCAACATCGCTAATCGAAGAACATCTAGACGTAGATTCACGGTTACTGAAGCGGTAGTTGCCGACGAAACTGGCAGTATAAAAGTAGTTTGGTTCAATCAACCGTATCTGGAAAAAATGTTAAAAGCTGGCAGAGAGATTATTTTAAACGGGAAAGTTAGAAGAAGCAGTTATTCCGGTGAGTTGCAGATGGAGTCGCCAAATAGGGCTGATAAACCAAAGATTGTGCCGGTTTATTCGGAAACTGTGGGCATATCGAGCTACTATATACAGAAGTTAGTAAAATCTGTCAGCTGTCAGCTTTTAGTTGTCAGAGAATACCTTCCGGAAGAAATTATTAAAAAAAATAATTTAGTAGGGATATCGGCTGCGATTTCCGAACTGCATCAGCCGACAAGTACGGAAAAATTAGGAGAGGCTAGAGATCGGATGGCTTTTGATGAACTTTTTCTTTTTTCTCTTCAGAAACAGCTGTTGAAAAAAGATATTTTAATTCACGGTTCACCAAAGATTGAGATAGACGAGGATTTTTTAAAAAAGTTCACCAAATCTTTGCCTTTTGAACTCACCGGAGCGCAGAAAAAAACGGCGTGGGCTATAATAAAAGACTTAAACTCCGATAAGCCGATGAATCGGCTCTTGAACGGTGACGTTGGTTCAGGCAAAACTGTGGTCGCAGCGATGGCGGCGGCTTTAGTGGTTAAATCTGGCCTGCGGGTGGCAGTGATGGCACCGACAGAAATTTTAACACTTCAACATTATGAGACCTTAAAGAAGATATTACCCTCATTCTCGATTTCAGTCGGTTTAGTTAGCGGAAGCAAAAAGGAGCTTGTGGATGCGGAGATTGTTGTTGGTACTCATGCACTGATTAGCGGAAAAACTATTCAAAAAAATCTTGGTTTAGTAATTATTGACGAGCAACATCGTTTTGGTGTCCAGCAGAGAGAAAAACTTTTGCAAACGAAAACTAGTCGACGTCCGCATTTTCTTTCAATGACGGCGACGCCGATCCCGAGGACAATGTCACTAGTATTATTTGCCGATTTAGATGTTTCAGTAATTGATGAAATGCCGAGAAACCGCAAAAAAATTATTACAAAAGTAATTGCTGGAGATCGTCGCAAATCAGCCTACAATTTTATTCGAAAAGAGATCGATGAGGGCCATCAGGCGTTTGTTATTTGTCCATTGATTGAGGAGCAAGAGAAAGTGAGCGGAAAGTTAGAGATTTTCGAAGAGGATAGAAAAGCAGTGCTCCATGAATACAAAAAACTGAATGAGGAGATTTTTCCCGGTGCCAAAATCGCCATGCTTCATGGGAAGATGAAGTCAGGGGAGAAGGAGAGAGTGATGGCAGATTTTCGGGAGAAAAAATTTGACATTTTGGTGTCTACATCGGTGGTCGAGGTTGGAGTCGATATTCCTGGAGCGACGATTATGATGATTGAAAACGCCGATCGTTTTGGGCTTGCCCAACTTCACCAATTCCGTGGTCGTGTCGGCCGATCTGATTTACAGTCGTATTGCCTTCTCTTCTCATCATCGATGAGCGAAAATGCTCGCAAGCGGCTGAAGTATATGGAAAATATTCATTCTGGTTTTGAGCTAGCAGAAAAGGATCTAAAACTGCGAGGCCCAGGGGTTTTGTATGGCTACAAGCAGTCTGGTTTCTGGGATTTCCAGTTCGCCAGTTTGAATGATAAAATAATGATAGAGAAAGCGACAGAAGCGGCCAAGACAGTCATTGGCGAAATTGAAAAATATCCACTGATATTAAAGAAGATTAGTGATAGATCAAAACATCTTGAGTAACTTGAATCATAAATGATTTGAGATGAAAGATTTATTTGAAAAATACAGCAATTGGATCGGACTGGGACTGATAATTTTATCGCTCATTGGTGGGACATTATTAATAATGAAAAAAGGTACTCTGGCGGGGGAATCGAACAAAAATTCGCTGATGGAAGAAAAAAATCAAAAAATCTCTGAACTTGAAAATAAAATTACTGATTTAGAAGGCCAAATTGAACAGTTAAAATCTGCCACACCGTCTGCGGATTCACAACCGGCGACTTCCCCATCTCCGTCGGCATCTCTGACGCCTACTCCAAGTCAAGCTGCCGGCAAGATTAATATTAATACTGCAACTGTCGTTCAGCTTGACTCACTGCCAGGTATTGGCCCGGTCTACGCCCAGCGGATAATTGATTACCGAACTGCTAATGGCCCTTTCACCTCAATAGACCAGGTACAGAATGTAAAAGGTATAGGCCCGAAGACTTTGGAAAAATTTCGTGATCTAGTGACGATTTAGTCTGGACATTTTGGACAATAACGGGTACAATTTTGCTGTTTGGGCGTATGGTGGAATTGGTAGACACGCATGCCTTAGGAGCATGTGGAGTAAAATCCATGGGGGTTCGAGTCCCTCTACGCCCACCAAGCTGAGGAAGTAATTCGTTTAGTTTTTCGGCTTGGTGAGTGCAATATTTCGGGGACGAGAAAGCCGGAGGCGCGACTGGCGCCGAGGCGGGGTCGAGCGAAATTTCAGCAGAAATTTACGCGTGACCGAGTCCCTCTACGCCCACCAATTTGAGAAAAAAACTGGATTTATTCCAGTTTTTGTTATTTTGTTATAATAAATGCATGGACGATAGTGTTTTGTCTGACAACGATCTCGATGAGATCGATGACGAATATTACGAAAAGCTGGAAGAAGAGCTACTGGAAGAAGCCGATAAATCAGACCACAAAGAGATGCCGGTTTCCGGCAGAAGTGTTTTTGAGATTGAACGCCTGAAAAGAAAGAAACAAGAGGACAGAGACAAGGATTAGTAACCCATAATTATAATATATCTCGTACCTTTTTCTTCTAAATTTGTGAGCCGTGTGTTTCTGGCTCTTTTTATTTTGTCCCTTAGATGTTATAATTTTTGCCAATGAAAAAAGAGCGGAAAATCATTTGTATTGTTGGCCCGACGGCCAGCGGAAAAACTGGCTGGGGGGTTTCTGTTGCCAGGAAGTTCAATGGTGAGATTATTTCAGCTGATTCTAGGCAGGTTTACCGTGGTTTAGATATTGGCACAGGTAAAGATCTCGAGGACTATCGTGATGTCAAATATCATTTAATTGACATTTGTGAACCGGGTGTATATTTTACGATGTTTGATTGGCTTGAGCGCGCCAGAGAAATTATTGAAGATATTTTTACTCGTGGCAAAACACCTATTATTGTTGGAGGGACAGGGTTATATGTTCAAGCATTGATCGAAGGATTTGAGCTAAAAGTCGAAAGTCAAAAGTCGAAAGTCAAAAGATATCGGAGGGAGGAACTGGAATCTAAGTCGCTAGAAGAATTGCAAAAAATCATTTTTAAATTGAAAATTTTAAATTCTAAATTGGATATGAATAATCCTCATCGAATAATCCGGGCAATTGAGAAAGTCCAGTCCGGTGAAATTGCTAATAAAAAGAAACCGGATTTTCAAGCATTGCAAATTGCTATCGATCTACCACGCGATGTTTTATATGATCGAATAGATCAAAGAGTTGAAGAGCGTTTTGAACAGGGAATGCTGGAAGAGGTAAAAAGCTTGATTGCCTCTGGAGTTGATAAAAAATGGTTGCTTGGATTGGGGCTTGAATATCGAATTATTGGTAGATTTGTGCTAGGTGAAAATAACCAAATCTTTGATGAGATGAAACAGGAACTTAAATACAAAATTCATGCTTTTGCCCGACGCCAGCTAACTTGGTTTCGGCGTTTTCCGGAGATTGTTTGGTGTAACGATTTAAAATCGGCTGAAGAAGAAATTAAAAAATTTCTGATATAATTGATTTGTGATATTTGCCAAAATAAATAATTGGCTGCTCTCAAGGGGCGTGAGTTTTAGCAAAAAAGGCCTAGCCATTAGAGGCTTGGTTTTTTCGTGGATTGTCATCGCCGGAATGTTTACCATCTGTGGTGCCAGTTTTTGGGTGGCAAACGAATACAAATCGCTGGATGATCAACCAGATGATCAAGAAGTGGCGCTTGATAGCTCGGAAGAGTCGCAAGATGAGGAACAAGTGTCAACTGAAGGCACTGGCCAAACTGCTACAACTAAGAAAAAATCTACTACCAGTAGTGGCTCCGGTAGTACTCCGCCAGCAGCGCCGGTTCCGGGTCCTGGCGAGCCGGAAACTCCGACGGCGGTTAGCAAACAGGTAGCAGTTTATCTGCCCTATTGGGATATGGAAAACGCTTTTTCTTCACTCCAAGCCAATGCTGACAAGATTAGCGTTGCTCATCCAGTTTGGTATTATCCAAATAGTGCTGGTGGAATCGAGCAATTCACTGGCGCTGGCAACGGAGCAATAATCAACTTTAGCCGAAGTAATAATATTAAAATCATTCCTAGCTTAAATAATGAGTGTAATCCGACAGCGATCGAACAGGTGCTCTCCGATTCTGGTAAAACTGCGACCCATATTCAAAATATTATCTCCTTGGTTGGCACTTATGGCTACGATGGGGTTGATATCGACTACGAATGCTTTACTAATGTTGGGTTGAAAGACAGCTATTCAAATTTTATCGGCAATTTAGCCAATGAGCTTCATTCTCGAGGCAAATATTTAACAACCGCAGTTCATGCCAAAACCTCAGATGCTGGTGGTTGGTCTGGCACAGCGGCCCAAGACTGGAGTGCAATCGGTAATTATGTTGATCAAATGCTAATTATGACATATGACTATCACTGGAATACATCTGCTGCTGGTGATATCGCACCACTTTCTTGGATGCAGTCAGTTCTTTCCTACGGCAAGACAAAGGTCAACGCAAGTAAGATTCTTTTGGGTATTCATTTCTACGGCTATGATTGGGTAGGGACCTCGGGCACTGATAAAACCTATAATGAAATTCAAGCAATCATTGCTGCCCACTCTCCCAACGTTTCGATTTCTGGCGAAACAGAAAAATATTTTACATATAATGATGGCTCCCCCCACACTGTATATTTTGCTGATCGCGATGTCGTTGCTCCCAGAGTAAATTTGGTTAACAGTTATTCTGTAGCGGGGATTGGGATTTGGCGAATTGGTCAGGAAGATAGTGAAAACTGGCAGAAGATTGATCAAGCATTTTAAATATTTTCTGGAATGTTGGAATGAAAATTGCCAAGGTAAAAAGTTGCGCAGTTTTTGGGCTGGATGCTTATCCAGTTGAAGTTGAAGTCGATATTGGACGGGGGCTCCCGTCTTTTTCAATAGTCGGGTTGCCCGACAAAGCAATTGACGAATCAAAGGATCGTGTTCGTAGTGCGATAAAAAACTCTGGCTTGTTTTTCCCCGACAAGCGCTTGACGGTCAACTTGGCCCCCGCGGATATTAAAAAAGAGGGCCCGACTTACGATCTGCCGATCGCTGTCTCGATTCTTTTGGCCGGTGAGCAAATTTCTGATGAGTCAATTAGCAGCGATGATATATTTATCGGCGAACTTTCTTTATCGGGCGAATTGCGCGCGGTCTCTGGGATATTACCGATGATAATGGCAGCAAAGGAATGGAAAGTAAGGAGAGTTTTTATCCCAGTTGATAATTCAAAAGAAGCCGAGTTGATAAGTGGGCTGGACATCTATTCGGTTCGATCGCTTGAAGAGCTTGTTAATTTCTTGCGTGGCGAGATTGAAATCAAGCCGATCGAAAAAACCGGTATTGTCGAATCAGAAGAAATAATTTCTGAATATGACTTCGCTTTTGTTGCTGGGCAGGAAAATGCCAAACGGGCGCTAGAAATTGCTGCTGCCGGTTCCCATAATGTGCTTTTGTCTGGCCCGCCGGGTTCTGGCAAAACTCTTTTGGCCAGAAGTCTGCCGACAATCTTGCCACCGATGGAGGAAGACGAGATTCTGGAGAGCTCAAAAATTTACAGTGTTGCTGGGCTACTTCACCGCGGAGATCTGGGGATAGTGAGCAAAAGGCCGTTTCGGTCGCCACATCACACAACTTCTTCAGTTGCGATGGTTGGTGGAGGCACTTGGCCAAGACCGGGTGAGATCTCCCTGTCGCATCGCGGAGTTCTTTTTTTGGATGAATTCCCAGAATTTCCCCGAAGCGTTCTTGAAGCTTTGCGCCAACCGTTAGAAGATGGCTTGGTCACTGTTTCTCGCGCTCAAGGTTCAATAAGTTTTCCGGCGCAGTTTATATTACTCGCGGCTCAAAATCCTTGTCCGTGTGGTTATCTTGGCTCCGATTATCGTGAGTGTATCTGCAGCCCAACACAAATTATTAAATATCAAAAAAAAGTTTCCGGCCCTCTCCTGGATCGAATTGATATGTATGTTGAGGTTCCAAGGGTAAAGATTGAAAAATTATCGGCAACCGTCAAAGCGGAACCAAGCAAAACTGTGAGATCTAGAGTGATGATAGCAAAAAAAATACAACAAGAAAGATTTAAAGGGACTAAAATCAAGTCGAATTCTGAAATGAGAAATAATGATATCAAAAAATACTGTCAGGTTGATGAGCGAACAAAGAAACTTCTAAATTCAGCGGTTGAAAGACTCGGGCTCTCTGCTAGAGGTTATCACCGGATTTTAAAGCTGGCGCGCTCAATATCTGACTTAGCAAACGAAAAAAATATTTCTTCCACACATATTGCAGAGGCCTTGCAATATCGGCCAAAAGAGAAGAAAGAATATTAAACTAGCTGGTACGAATATTTAGAACTTTGATCAGCCAATCACCAAGTTTGTCGATTAGATCAGTCTGATTTTGGAGTATTTTCACACCAGCGAGAATGAGAACTAGAACAAAAACTGTGATTAAAATCATTTTAATATCTCTAGAGATCAATTTCTTAGTTGACGCATCAATAGTACTTGCGCTTATCGTCTCGTTTGTTTTTCCCTCATCTTTAGTATCTATCTCTTGAAAATCTAAATTTTTCTCAGGTGCAGAATACTGCTGGACTTTCTTTTGAATCTTTTCTTTTCTTTTCTTATTGCGATTTCTTTTGCTCATAATTATTATATAAATTTATATGGAGCGGGAAACGGGACTTGAACCCGCGACCTCATCCTTGGCAAGGACGCGCTCTACCACTGAGCTACTCCCGCGTAATTACACTAAAAAATTTATCATTTTTTTACCTTGTTGTAAAGAATTGATTCTTGTTGATTGACTAAATTTTAATTTTAAAACCCGCGGTCTAGTAGACGCGGGTCGGTGCTTCGGGTATCTCTCCAAGTGCCCGGAGCCGGCGCTGGTTGATCACCTCAAGAGTGATCCTTTTCCAAAGCGGAATCGGCTCAATTGATGGCACCCAAATGGAAGGGATTCCGAGTCGATTGGCTCCGAGGATGTCGGTGCCGAATTGGTCACCAACCATCAGCGTGTTATCTAGGGTAGCGCCATCCATCTCTGACATCGCTATCTCCAGCGCTCGTGGGTTCGGTTTCGTTGGATGTGGCCAGTAGTGGGCGACATACTGACACTCAAGGGCTTCGGCTAGCTTCTCGATCCGTCTGGCCATGAACCACAATTGAGCGTTTGAGGTCAGGCAGATCTCCCAGCCGTTGTCTTGGGCAGCTCGCAGGTTTTGTGCGATCTCTTCCGGCACAACCATCTTGCAGATCTGTGTGATTGTGCCATCGACATCGAGCAGCAGCTTAGAAAGTCCTTGTTCTCGCAGCGCTTCGAAGTCAATCGAGGCGACGCTGCGAGCCTGGTAAGTCGGGCGGAACCTTTCGATGCTTTGAGCCAACAGAATCACCCCTTCTGGGTTTTTGTTGTGCTGCAAGGAATAATATTAACAGATTTAGGTCATTTTGTAAACGCTTTTCAGCTACTAACATTTACAAATTCTTCACATTAGGGTAGTATTTTCATATGACTGTGGCTTCCGGCCTCGTGGCGGAGTGGTTACGCAGCGGTCTGCAAAACCGCGTACGCCGGTTCAATTCCGGCCGAGGCCTCCACTCATCAATTAGATTAATTTGGTGTAAACTCTCGTTTACTCTGAGTGCAGTAAAAAGCCGATGTAGCTCAGTGGTAGAGCAGTGGACTGAAAATCCTCGTGTCGCCAGTTCGATTCTGGCCATCGGCACCATTACCATTTTTTAAAAATTAAAAATGACTGAGAGCTATTTTCAAATTTTACAAATTATTTTCGCGATTTTGGTGGTAATTTTAATATTATTGCAACAGCAAGGAAGCGGACTCGGTTCTGCTTTTGGTGGCGAGGGGAATTACTATCGTTCGAAAAGAGGATTAGAAAAGGTATTTTTTTACTTAACCATAGTGTTAATTGTGCTTTTTGCGGCCTCGGTCATAGTCCCCCTGTTTTTGAACTAATCTCCAGAGGAGAAAATGTCTAACATCAACGATTTTTGGGGGTCGGCAAAAGAGAGATTGAAGCCGAAAAGAAAAATTTCAATTCGACCGAAAATAGATTACAAAAATAAAATTCTCCCTGTTTTAAGCCGATTTTCCAGCTGGTTAAAATCTTTTATTGTTCGCATTTCCCGCTTACCGTTTGTTCTTAGTCGCAGGGATAGGTTGATAGTTTTAGTGTTATTTGTTGTGCTTTCAGGATTGATTGGCTATCGTTTTTATCGGGAGTATCTAATTAAAACTGAAATTGTGCCAGCTATTGGCGGAACATTTGAAGAAATTCTTATTGGCGAAGCAAACTATTTAAACCCGATTTTGGCGAAAAATGACACCGACAGAATTATTAATGGTTTGATTTACTCTGGCCTAACGAAAATTGATAGCTCGGGGAGCATTGCACCGGATTTGGCTACTAAATGGGAAATTACTGATGAGAATAAAACTTATACTTTTCATCTTCGCGATGATGTAAACTGGCATGACGGGATGAAGCTTTCAGCAAACGATGTGGCCTATACAATCGAGGAAATTAAAGATCAAAATATTAAAAGTCCTTATTTTCAAGCCTGGGAAGACGTGAAAGTTGAAATACCTGATGATCTAACGGTGGTTTTTCGTTTAGAGAATCCATATGGACCATTTATTTATAATACTCTGGTTGGAATCATTCCCGCGCACATTGATAGCTCAACAATTTCATCATCCCCCGTTGGCACTGGTCCATTTAAATTTTCGAAAGCGGTTTCTGATAAAAACAAAAAAATCCAAGAAGTGTTATTGGCGAGGAATGATAATTATTGGTTGGATAAGTATTATATAAAAAATATTAAATTTCATATCGTTTCTGATGAGAAAAATGCTGAAAAGAAATTTCGGTCAAAAAATATCTCTGCAGTTGCAAATTTACGAATAGAGAGAGAAGGGACTAAAGATTATTCTTTCCCGACCTCGCGTCATTTTGCTTTGTTATTTAACCTGACTTCCGAAAAATTTAAAGATGAAGCTTTGAGAAAAAAAATCAAATCTGAGGAAAACTTTGATCCAAAATTTGAAATGACTTTAACAATACTCGATAGGCCGCTCTATGCGGCTCAAGCCGAGAAGATTAAAAATGACTTTCTTGACCGAGGTATTGAAATTAATATTGATAAACGCTCGCCGATCGAGTTTCAAACCGTGATTGAGAAAAGACAGTTTGAATCTATGCTTTACGGTTTTGATCCTGGCTATGACCGCGATCCGTATCCGTTTTGGCATACAAGCGAGATAAATGGCGGGATGAATTATTCCGGTTTTTCAGAGAAAAATGCTGATATCCTTCTTGAAGATGCGAGAATGACTGTTGACCCAGCGATTAGAAATCAAAAATATGATGAATTTATGAATATTATCAACGAGAAAGTACCGGCGATTTTTTATCAGAATCAAGACTTTATTTTTTCCGTCAAAGATACGGTAAAAGGAATCGAAAAAATTGACGGTGACGAACCCTGGGATCATCTAAATTCAATTCGAGACTGGTATATTAAAACCAAGAGAGTAAAACCATAATTTATTTTGTGGAAATAGGGGCGAATGGTGGAATTGGTAGACACGCAGCGTTCAGAACGCTGTGGCCGCAAGGTCGTGGAGGTTCAAGTCCTCTTTCGCCCACCAAATTTTAGAAAAGTAATAGGACTTGAAAGCCGGAGTCCGCCATGGCGGACGAGGCGGGGTCGACGAATTCGCCAGCAGACGAATATCGGTGACCAAGTCCTCTTTCGCCCACCAAGCTTTACATTTAAATTGAATTTTGTTAAGATACAGACAATAAAATCATTAAACTAGCTTGAATAAGAATAATTATTATCTCGGGCTAGTTCCGGGATTTTTTGTTCGGGCGATTAGCTCAGCTGGTTAGAGCGCCTCGTTTACACCGAGGAGGTCGCGGGTTCGATCCCCCCATCGCCCACCATGCCGAGGTGGTGGAATTGGTAGACACGCAGCCTTGAGGTGGCTGTGCCCGCAAGGGCGTGGAGGTTCAAGTCCTCTCTTCGGCACCATTCAACTCGCACTGCTCGCTCATGGCAGGCCAAAAATTTATTTATGCCAGATAACTTTTTTACAACTGAATATCTTTTTGCAACAGTTGCACCGACAAACAAAGTCACTTTTTTTGTTCTTCTTGGTGCCTACGTTATTTTTATTGTTTTGGCATATTTGACCAGCATCAATAAAAAAATGCACAAACAGCTCAAAGCCTGGGTTTTTAACTATTTTTTAACTCTTGGCACAGTCGGTGTAATAATTTCATTTTTCCGTTCACAAAGTATACCTTATCTTGGAAGCAGATTCGCGATGTTGGTAGTTATTTTCACGGCGATTATCTGGTATTTTGCGATTGTTTTTTACACACTGTTTAAAATGCCCAACGAAGTAAAAATGACTAAAAACGAAGAAACTTATCAGAAATATTTACCGAAGAAAAAAAATAAATGATTTTTTTAGAAAGGAATAATTAAGATGGCAGAAGAAAAGAAAAAGGCAGTTAAAAAGATTGAAGAAACCGAACAAAAAGAGGAAATGGTAAAAAAAGAGAAAACAAAAAAAGAAAATGTTGATTCGATGGAGAGTCTGATTGAAAAGGCTGGTGATTCTCTGCTCCCGTATCGCGAGGGCGAGATTGTCGATGCCAAAGTTTTGTCCGTGAGTCGTAACAAAATTTGGGTTGATGTCCAAGGATTATCTTTGGGTTATGTGCCGGAAAAAGAGATAACGCTAAACTCTGATATAAAAGTTGGCGATACGATAACTTCCTATGTTATCTTGCTCGAAGACGAAGATGGTAATGTGGTCTTGTCTTTGAAGCGGGCTGATCGAGAAAAATACTGGAAAGATATGGAAGAGCGATACAAAACTGGTGAGCCAGTCGAGATTACTGTAAACGAGGCTAATAAAGGTGGCTTGATTTCAGAGATCGGTGGAATACCAGGATTTTTGCCTGTTTCTCAGCTCTCTCCTGAACACTATCCAAGAGTCAGTGGTGGTGATCGCGAAGAGATTCTTTCCAGGCTCTCTAAATTGATTGGTGAAAAAATTTATGTCAAAGTAATAAATTGCGATAAAGCAAGCAATAAGTTGATCTTTTCGGAAAAAGCCGTTGACGCTGAAAAATTAGCTTCAAAGATAGAAAAATATAAAGTTGGGGATGCAGTAGAGGGCAAAATTTCTGGTATCGTTGATTTTGGTCTCTTTGTAAAAATTGATCCTTTGGTTGAAGGTTTAGTCCATATTTCTGAGGTTTCTTGGTCAAGAATTTCCGACCTAAATAAGGAATTTAAGGTTGGCGATTCTGTCAAAGTTATGGTGATCGCTATTGATGACGGTCGTCTTTCTTTATCATTGAAAAAATTAACTCCAGATCCTTGGGTGAAAGCTGCCGGCAAATATAAAGTCGGGGATTTAGTTAAGGGCGAAATCACTAAAATTACTCCATATGGCGCTTTTGTTTCTTTGGATGATCAAATTGATGGTCTTGTTCACGTTTCCGAGCTTTCTGATCAGCACGTGATTGATCCTGGACAGGTTGTTGAGCTGGGCAAAACCTATGAATTTAAAATAATTTCCATCGAGCCAGATATTCATCGTCTGGGCTTAAGCCTCAAAGCGCTTTCTGGCAAAAGTAAGGAAGAAAAAAAGGGAAAAGAAGAAGTAATTGTTGAGCCGGAAGCTAAAACCGAGAACAAAAAAGCTAAAAAAGAAACAAAAAAGAGTATTAAAAAATAAGTGAGGAATAAAAATGATAATAAGTTATCTGGGTAGTGAAAAATTTAAAATCAAGACTAAAGATGCAGAGATTTTATTAAGCGATGGAAAGATAGAGATCGACGGCTTTGTCATCGATTGCCCTGGCGAATATGAAAGGAAAAACATCTTCGTTGAATCGCCGATAGATAAACCAGCATACAAACTTTTTGTCGAAGAGGTCAAAATGTTGTATCTGGGGAAGGTAAAAAGTTTGACTGATCGTGAGGTGGAAGAAATTGACGGAATTGATCTAATTTTTCTTCCAGGCGGTTCTGAGAATTCTATGGATTTGAAAAATGCTCTCGACCTTGCTGCTACACTTGAACCGGGGATAATAATTCCAATGCTTTATGAAAGCATGGAATCTTTGCAAAAAGAAGGAATTGAAGGGGAAATTGTTAAATCAGCAAAGATTGGTAAATCTTCTATACCCGAAGAAGGCAAAATGGTTGTTATTCTCGAGAAGAATAATTAAGACTAGCTTTAAACTTAAATGTCTTCTATCAACAAGTTCATTTCTCACATAAAAGAGGAAAAAAACGACAATTTTCTTTTGATCGCTCATGAACGTCCCGACGGCGATACAATATCTGCTGTTCTATCTTTAAGGTCGATGATCCTTTCTTATAAAAAGAAAGTTCATCCCGCATCTTCGCAAGGTGTGCCTGAAGTTTTCCGTTTTCTTGACGGCTGGAATCATATCAAGGAAGATTTTTTAACTGGTGATTTTCAAACGATTGTTTTGGTTGATAATGGTGATCTGAAAAGGACCGGCTATATGAGTCGAATTATAGCTGCCAAAAAGAGCGGGGCAACGATCGTAAATATTGATCATCATCCAAAAAATGACATCTGGAAATTGGCAAATATTAATATTGTCGATGAAAAAGCTTCTTCTACCTGCGAGATTGTTTATAATATTTTTAAGCATGCTGGTATGCAAATAAGTCACCAGGTGGCGACTGCTCTTCTAACGGGAATTTACACTGACACTGGTGGTTTCCAGCATGCGACAACAACGGCAAAAACGCTTGGAATTGCTTCGGATCTTATGAGTCTGGGGGCAAAATTAAAAAAAATTTCTGGCAACATCAGCAATTTTAAAAGTGTCTCGATGCTTAAACTTTGGGGCGTCGTATTAAATCGCATGGTATCCAGGTCAGACCTCGGACTAATATATTCGGTTATCACTAGAGATGACATTCAAAAATGCCAGGCCAAAGAGGAGGATTTAGCCGGAGTTGTAAATTTAATTGCAGCTATACCTGATGAGAGGGCTTCGCTCTTGCTATACGAGCTTCCAAATGGTAAAATCAAGGGTAGTTTACGCACAGAAAATAACGAGGTTGATGTTTCTCAAATTGCCTCGCTTTTTGGTGGCGGTGGTCACAAGCGAGCCTCAGGATTTGAGATTGATGGACGATTGCGACAGACAAAAGATGGTTGGGAAGTAGTTTAAACAATAACAATTATGCCCGAGTGGTGGAATTGGTAGACACGAAGGACTTAAAATCCTTTGGCCTAAAAAACCGTATCGGTTCGACTCCGGTCTCGGGCACCAAAAAAAACAGAAGAAATTCTGTTTTTTTGTTTTTTATTATGTTACAATTATCTCAATGATAAAAATTAGATCTGCGATAAAAACTCTAATTGTTTCTTTTGTTTTAGTTGTGGTAGTTGTCGCCGGCTATTTTTATTTACCGGGGGTTTTAGGTGATTCTGTCTTTCCGCTTGAATATGAGGATACGATTAAAAAATGGTGCAAGAAATACAACGAAGACCCGTTTTTGGTCGCTGGTATAATTATGCAGGAATCTGGGTTTAACCCACAAGCCAAGTCTTATGCTGGTGCAATGGGAATTATGCAAATAATGCCGACTACTGGAATGAGTATCGCCAAGGGTGTCGGGATAACAAATTTTTCAACTGATATGCTTTATAATCCGGAAATTGCGATACAAATGGGGACTTGGCATATCCATGTTTTGAAAGAAAAATATGGTGGTAGCGTGCCGGCTGTACTAGCTGCTTATAATGCCGGAACTGGTAATGCTGACAAGTGGATTAGAATGGGAATTTTGAATGATCTTCCTTACGGCGAAACTCGAAAATATGTTGCTAATGTTCAGGAATATATGCAAGTTTATCACAAACTTTATCAGGATCGCTTGGAGTTGACTGATGAACCAGTGGGCGAACCGGTGCCAATTGTTAAAAAACAGGAAGAACCATCGACTGCTGTTGTTTGGGGGCGAATGTTGAAAGAATTGGTAAACGTCTTTTATAACGTTGAATAGAGATGAAATCGGGTGAATTAAGAGAAAAATTTCTGAAATTCTTTGAGGAGCGGGGTCACAAGGTGATCCCTTCTGCTTCTTTAGTGCCGGAAAACGATCCTTCGGTTCTTTTTACAACCGCCGGAATGCACCCACTAGTTCCATATCTTCTGGGCGAAAAACATCCTTTGGGCAATAAACTTTGTAATGTCCAGAAATGTTTGCGAACAGACGACATTGATGAAGTCGGAGATATGCAACACTGTACATACTTTGAAATGCTAGGTTATTGGTCGCTCGGCGATTATTTTAAGAAAGAATCAATCCACTATACTTTTGATTTTTATACTCAAATACTCGGGTTCAATAAGGATGACATTTCCGTCACCGTTTTCGCAGGTGACGATGACGCGCCTTTTGATCAAGAATCATTTGATACTTGGAAAAACGAAATTGAAATTCCAGAAGATAGGATTTACAAATATAATCGGAAAGATAACTGGTGGGGCCCTGTTGGCAATACTGGCCCATGCGGACCTTGCACAGAAATGTTTGTTGATACTGGCATAGATGCGTGTGGTCCAGATTGTGGGCCAAGTTGTAACTGCGATAAATTCGTTGAGATTGGCAACAATGTTTTTATGGAGTACAACAAAACTGCAGATGGCAATTTTGAGCCACTGACACAAAAAAATGTTGATGTTGGACTTGGCTTAGAGCGTTTAGCGATGTTTTCGCAAAAAAAGGATGATGTTTTTCAGATTGATACTTTTGAACCAATTATAAAGAAAATAGAGGAGCTATCAGGAAAAACATATAAGGGCAACGAAAAGGCTTTTCGAATAATTGCAGATCATTCTCGAGCCGCTGTTTTCGCAATTGGAGACGGGGCAGTTCCATCAAATAAGGGTACGGGTTACATTGTCCGCAGGCTGATCCGCCGAGCGATTAGATATTCTTGGCTCTTGGGATATGAGGGTTCTTTAGCATCAATATTGGAACTGATTATTTCTGGAAGCTCGTATGAAATGCGAGAGGGAAAAACTATTAAAGATAAATTCAAAACAGAAGAGGAGCAGTTTTCAAAGATCATTGATAGTGGCTTAAAACAGGTTGAAAAGGTTTTTGCCAGCAAAACGCCGATTCCACAGAATGAATATTCCAAGGTAATGCAGTTTCCAAATAGAAGAAATATACTCCGAGAGATTCACAGTCAGGAACCAAATGACCAAATCCATCCAGAATTCAAAAAAGCCGGAATCAACATGACCAATCGGCAGATGCACGATGCTTACATTAGTGGGAAAGAAGGATTTGATCTTTATCAGACTTATGGTTTGCCGCATGAAATCTTGCTTGATCTGGGTCAGAAAAGGCATTTATTTATTAGCATAAGAAACTTTGAAGCAGAACTAAAGAAACATCAGGATCTTTCTCGCACTGCTTCAGCCGGAATGTTTAAAGGTGGATTAGCTGATAATAAAGTTGAAACAATGCGACTACATACTGCGGCACATCTACTTTTAGCAGCGTTGCGTCAAGTTTTATCACCGGAGGTTTCGCAAAAAGGCTCAAACATTACCGAAGAGCGATTGCGGTTTGATTTTAATTGGCCTGAAAAATTATCGGTTGAACAAATCTCTGAAGTTGAAAAAATTGTCAATGAAAAAATTAGTGATGATTTGCCGGTTAAAATGGAAGAGATGAGTCTGGAAGAAGCGAAACAATCTGGAGCGACCGGCGTTTTTGATGATCGATATGGCGAGAAAGTAAAAGTATACAGTATAGATAAATTCTCCTGCGAAATTTGCGGTGGTCCTCATGTCGAGGGAACTGGCGAGCTTGGTCATTTCAAAATTATCAAAGAGGAATCTTCCTCTGCTGGTGTTCGCAGAATCAAGGCGATATTGGAATAGTTCTAAAATTTGCTATAATTTAATAAATGTCTGTTTTTGTAGTGGAGGGATATGGGACTCTGGAATTTTCGCAAAAAAAATAATTACGCACTTGCGCTCGATGTTGGGACTGAGTTTGTGAAGGCTTTGATATTTCGCATTGACGACGATCAAGCTTCGGTTATCGGTGTTGGTCGCCAGCGTCAGCGATTATCCGACATGCAGGGCGGACGAGTAACTGATATCACTGGGGTGATTTCGAATTGTGAAAAAGCGCTAGATCAGGCAGCCGAGGAGGCTGGTGTTGCGCCGACACAGTGCGTCGTTGGCATTGCCGGAGAGCTGGTAAAAGGAACGACAACAACGGTTCACTATCAGCGCCCAGCGCCGAAGTCAAAAGTCACTGTGGCGGAATTGAAAACAATAATTACTGAAGTTCAAAAGAAAGCTTTCGAAAAAACTAGAGCTAATCTGGTCTGGGAGACAGGATATTCAGAGATTGATGTTCGACTTGTTAATAGCGCAGTAGTTGATGTTAAAATCGATGGCTATAAGGTTACAAATCCAGTTGGTTTCCAAGGCCGCGATGTTTCTGTTGGGATATTTAATGCTTTTGCACCAGTTGTTCATTTAGGAGCGCTCCAAACCATTACTGAAGGACTGGGTCTTGATCTCCTAGGAGTAGTTGCTGAGCCATATGCAGTTGCTAGGAGTATGGGTATGGAAGAGTCGGTAGAATTTTCAGCAGTATTTATTGACATTGGTGGCGGAACAACTGATATTGCTGTTGTCAGCAACGGTGGAGTTGAGGGAACAAAGATGTTTGCTCTTGGTGGCCGAGTTTTCACTAAGCGGATTGCCAATGATTTTGGCTTGTCATTCCAAGAAGCTGAGAAAATGAAGCTTATGTATTCAAATGAAGAAATTGATAAAAAACAACAAGAAAAAATTGTCAAATCTTTGGATGGAGATTGCCAGGTTTGGCTCTCCGGGGTACAATTAGCACTGGAGGAGTTTTCAGGGATTGATCTTTTGCCATCAAGAATTCTTCTTTGTGGTGGTGGTTCAATGTTGCCGGATATTAAAAAATTACTTGAAGACTCTGATTGGGTGGAAGATCTGCCTTTTGCCAAGAAGCCGAAGGTCAGTTTTATCCACCCCAGAGACGTTGCCAATGTTATTGACGAAACGCAAAGTCTTGATGATGCTCAGGACATCACTCCGATGGCCCTTGCTAATATGGCAATCGATCTCGCCGGTACTCCGTCTGTGATCACTGGTGCAATGGACAAAATAGTTGATTCTTTAAAGGAATAGAAATATGTCGAAGTTGATTTATCTTGAACCCGATGAAGAGATAACTGATGTTATCGACAAGATAAGTAAAGCGGACAGCGACGCCGTTTCCTTAGTCATTCCAAGAGGTTCAACTTTAGCTAACAGTATCGTAAATCTGAAACTATTGGGTAAACGTAGCAAGAAGCTAAAAAAAGATGTGTTTTTGGTTACCAATGACAAGATTGCCCGAAACTTGGCTTCTCAAATTGGGCTTCCGGTTTTTGCTTCGGTAAACGAGGCAAAATCTGGAGTAGCGGCCAAAGTGCCGGAAGAAAAGAAACCGGAAAAAGTGTTAGAACCTCAAAGCTCAGAAACCGATAATATTGAAGAAATTGATGGAATTAAAGTCCACAAATATGATAAGGATGCTGAAGATAAATTAGAAGATAGCGCGCCAGAGGTTGAAGAACCAATAATAGAAGATACCGTGACAACTGACCATGATTCTGGTGTTGAACCTGAAGTGATAGAAGCAGTTCAGGATTTAGAAAAAGATGAGCCAGAAGAGCCAAAAGTAGAAAGAAAAGAGATGAGCACAGAAACAATTAAACCAAATGATTACAAGCTAGAAAAGAAAAAGACAGAAAGAAACGGAATTGCTGGTGATGTTGGCCGTCCTGGTGGCTCACTGTTTGGAGAAATTAGAGATAAAAAAACTCGAAGAAAAAAGAAAATTATTATTACAGCGGCAATTGCCTTTGTGGTATTAGCTTTTGCTCTATATATTCTAATACCCACCGCAAAGATTGTAATCGCTGTGGTCTCTGAACCTTTTTCTTCCGAGGCTAATATAAATGTAAGCAAAGATAGCAGTGAAATTGATTCCGAGAATTCTACCATTCCGGGTAATTTTATTGAAAAAGAGGAGGAACTTTCAAAGACCTTCTCCGCTACTGGCGAAAAAAATGTTGGAGCGAAGTCTAAAGGAAAAATCACCGTTTACAATAATTGGGACCAGCAACCAATAAGTCTGGCTGCCGGTACGACATTTGCTTCTTCCGGCGGAATAAATTTTGTCTCAACATCAGCTGTTACTGTGCCGGGGGCTCAGGTTGGTTTGCAGGGGGGTCAGTTTGTGATCACCGCTTCCGGTACTGCCGATGTCAATGTCGAAGCAGTGGAAGTTGGCGAACAAGGTAATATTGGGCCGTCAGATTTTACTATTACCTCAATTCCCAAAATTCAACAATCAAAGATTTATGGTAAAAGCGCAAATTCAATGTCAGGTGGCACTAACCAGATAGTAAAGGTTGTTGCTAAAAGTGACATATCTGACGCTAAAACTGCCACCGAGAACGAACTTAAAGAAACAGCAACGAACAAAATTAATGAGGAGCTGGGAGATAACTATAAACTCTTAGAATCTGCCCTGACATTTGAAGTGCTCTCTGAAAATTCTGACAGGAAAGAGGGTGATCAAGCAGATACCTTTAATTATGAGTTAAAATTCAAAGTTAGAGCGTTAGCATTTTCAGAGGAAGACTTTAGAAATATGTTAGTTAAAAATGCAGAGGAACAATTACCCGAGGATCAGGAGATTGTTTCTGATGAAGTCGAGGATATAAATTACGAAGTTGTCAGCAGTGATATCGCTAGTGGGAAAATCGAATTAAAAGGCAAGTTTGAGGGATATATTGCTAATAAGTATGATAATGACATTATAAAGAGTGATACAAGAGGAAAATCAATAACGGCAGCGAGGAAAAAAATAACTTCCTATGACAAGGTATTGTCTGTTGACATAAATACCTTCCCTCGTTTTATCCATTCGATTCCCTATATTACGCGAAATATTACGATCGAATATAACTATGGTAAAGAGTGATGTACCTAGGAGTTGATTGGGGTAGTAAGATGATTGGCCTAGCCGTTGGCAGTGAGATACCCTACGAATTGGCGACGATTAGAAATGACAAAGAAGCAATTGAAAAGATTGCTAAACTTTGTGCTGAGGAGAAAATTGAAAGAATTGTTATTGGTATGCCGGTACTGGAAAGTGGCGACAAGGGGAACCTGGCCGACAAAGTTGAAGATTTTGGTCGCCAGCTAAAAGAGAAAACAAATTTGCCAGTCTATTTTGAGCCGGAAAATTTGACTACACAGACTGCCCTAGAGCTTCTTAGAGAGGAGGGCATGAAACCGGATGATATTGGAAAGAAAGTTGATCAAACTGCAGCAAGATTGATCTTGGAGCAGTATATCGCAAATATTGAGGAGGATATATCGCAAGAGGCACTATAAAAACAGTACTGCTTATACTTCTCCTTTTGTTTATCTTTTCTATTAGCGGGTTTTTATATTATTTCAAAAACGAGGTAAGAAAAGCTACCGGAAGTGGTAAAATTGTTCAGATCGAAATCGAAAAAGGCGAAAGCGTTTCAAATATCTCCAAAAAATTAGAATCTAAGGGTCTGGTAAATTCCTCGATAATTTTTTACCTGTACGAACGGATAAAAGATAAAAAAATTGTTGCCGGTAAATATCTGATTCCTGATAATTTGACCCTGGTTGAGATCGCAAACGTTTTGGAGAAAGGTGAGAGACAAGTTCGCAGAATTACGATTCCTGAAGGCTGGAGGATGGAGCAGATTGCTACTTATTTGGAAGCAAATACCGGTATTTTAGCCCTGGATTTTTTACAGGAGGCCCGAGGAAAAGAGGGTAAACTTTTTCCTGATACTTATGAATTAATGGATCAGCCCACCGCCAAGGAAGTAATTCAAAAGATGGATGACAATTATCTTTTTAGAATTTCAGAATTGTCGCCGACAGATGATCAACTTGTGCTAGCCTCGATAATTGAGCGTGAAGCAGCCAGTGACTCTGAAAGAGCCGATATCGCTGGAGTTTTTGCCAACAGATTAAAAATTGGCATGAAACTAGAAGCTGACCCGACGGTCCAATACCAAAAAGATTCTAATAATTATCCTCAAATCGGTTTGATTTCTTATACTTTCTGGCAAAAATTAATTCCAGGTGACCTGCGTGGGGTACAGGGGCCGCATAATACCTATCTGCGTTCTGGTTTGCCGTCGAGCCCAATTTGCAACCCTGGTCTAAAAAGCATTGAAGCAGCAGTCAAACCCGCTAGCCATGATTATTATTTTTTCTTGCATGGCTCTGATGGCAATATTTATTTCTCAAAAAACGAGGAAGAACATAATAGAAAAAAGGCTTTATATTTATAAAAAAATGTCTGAAGTAATTCAAGTTAAAGGTTTAAAAAAATATTTTGGCAAAACCCGTGCGGTTGATGGTGTTGATATCGATGTTAAAAAAGGCGAGATTTTTGGTTTTTTGGGACCAAATGGCGCCGGAAAAACTACTCTAATCCGTTGCTTAATGGATTTCATTCGTCCTACTGCCGGGCAAATTACAATTCTCGGTAAAAATTCAATTATAAATTCTTCAGAACTAAAAAAAGATATCGGTTTTCTGCCTGGAAATGTCCGTTTGTATGATTCTTGGACCGGAAAAGAACATATCTCTTTTTTCAATCATTTGGCGCCGATAAAAAAATTGCCGACGAGCTTTCCTCAAAGCTTGATTTTGATCAAAATAAAAAATTTAAAAATCTTTCATCAGGAAATAAGCAAAAGCTTGGGGTTATTCTTGCATTAATGAAAAAGCCTAAAATTCTTATTATGGATGAGCCGACAAATGCTCTCGATCCTTTGCTACAAAATCAAGTTCATGAGCTTCTGAAAGAAGAGAAAAATAGAGGGACAACTGTGTTTATTTCGTCGCATAATTTATCGGAGGTTGATCGTATCTGTGATCGTGTGGCAATAATTAAAGATGGAAAAATTATTGCGACTGAAAATATTAGAAGCTTGAAAGAGAAGCGAATACATACAACAACGATTTATTTTGTCGACAAAGTTAAGAAGACCGAGTTTGAAATTCCTGGAGTTGAAAATGTTGAGGAAATTGTCGACGGTCTAGTTATTAGATCAAAAGGAGATATCGGACCATTGCTGAAGAGAATCGCTGGCTATAGATTAAAAGATATAGAGATCGCTCATGCCAGCTTGGAAGAGATATTTCTAGAGTTTTATAATAACAAATAAAATGTGGCCAATTATTAAAAGAACAATCAACGATCGCAAAACTGTAATTATGATTTACATCATCGTTGCGCTTGCTTTTCTTCTGATGTATGTTTCGATGTTCCCATCGTTTGCCGATCAAACACAGCAGTGGGACGAGTTGATGAAAACAGTGCCGGAAGGTGTGATGAAAGCCTTCAATCTTGAGGATTACAGCTTTGCTCGCTTGGAGAATTTCTTATCTGGGGAGCTGTATTCAATAACCTGGCCATTGCTTCTAATTATTCTAGCTGTTTCAACTGCTGGAGCGGCAATTGCTAATGAAGTCGAGAAAGGCACAATTGAAATTATTCTTTCCCAACCAATTACCAGGGCAAAATTTTATCTATCGCGTTATATTGCTGGTATAGCAGTTATTTTTGCCTTCGTCGTTATTACCATTTATCCAGCAATTCCAATGGCAAAGATTTTTGATATCTCGATTACTACTGCCAACTATTCTACACTGGCACTTTCAGCGTTTTTGTTTGGTGTGGCTGTTTTTAGTATCGGCTACGCTTTGTCAGCGGTTTTTTCTGATCGCGGCAAAGTTTATTTTTTAACCGCTGGTCTGATGGTTTTGATGTATGTGTTTAATATCGTTGCCCTTTTGAAAGAGAATTTTTCTGATCTTAAATACCTATCCTTTTTCCACTATTTTAATCCGGTGGATAATCTGGTTCGCAACCAAATAAGCGACACCGGCGCTATAGTATTCATTTCAACAACTATAATTACTTTTATTATTGGAATGATTGTTTATAACAAAAGAGATATCGCAACCTAAATAATTAAAGGAGGATTGATGTCTACAGTTTGGAAGATTGTTATTGCGATAGTAGTAACTTTAGCCGTAGTCGGTGGTGGCACCTACTACTATATGAATCAAAAAGCCACTAGTGAAAAAGATGAATTGCAGTCTCAGATTGACGAGTTGAACAATCAGGTCGAGGATTTACAGGCTAAAAACACAACAGCAGCTTCCAATGAATCTTCTTCCCCCGTAACAAACTCGCCAACAACTGCAACAACTTCTGATTGGAAAAATTATTCAAATACGAAGTATGGTTTCTCACTGACGTTCAATGATTTGTGGAAAAATTACGAGATAGTTGAAAAAAGTCCTGATGATTCGACAGCCACTGCTTACTTGTATACCTGTGTCCCGACGACTTCTTCCAGCTGGTCAGACCAGAAATCTGGAATGTTCTGTCCTTTTTCCATCACAGTCGTATCGCTATCTGGCAAAAGTGCTTTTGAGCAAGCGAACGACCCCATGATTCCAAAATATCTTGGTGCCAATTCTTCTTATGCTTTTTATACTGGATCAGCACAAGATCGACCAGATGATGGCGTTACTGTAATGAATGATTCGCAAAATATTATTGTAACCTTCAAAGCTAACTAATAAATAAAAAATCAATCTCTTCTGGGATTGATTTTTTATATTCTTTGATCTAGTGTTAGTTTATAACCAGGGGAGGTAGACTCTGGCTTTTTTGTCGCATTAATTTATAATCAGCAATATGAAGTCACCGTTTAATTTTATTTTTAATCGCCTGTCTCATGATATCGGTATCGATCTCGGTACCGCTAACTCTTTGGTCTATGTAAAAGGTAAAGGAATTGTTATCACCGAGCCGTCAGTGGTGGCGATAAACAAAAAAACCAAAGAAATTTTAGCGATCGGAGAAGAGGCCAAAAGAATGGTTGGTCGCACTCCCGCACATATAGTTGCAGTTAGGCCTTTGGTTGATGGCGTAATCTCTGATTTTGAAGTAACAGAACAGATGCTAAAATATTTTTTTGACAAGGTTCATCGAGAGAAATTTTCCTTATTTCCACACCCAAGGGTGGTGATCGGTATACCCTACGGGGTTACCGAGGTAGAAAAAAGAGCAGCGGAGGAAGGGGCAATTAACGCTGGTGCCAGGGAGATTTATCTTATCGAAGAGCCGATCGCTGCAGCGATCGGCGCCCGACTTCCGGTTCAAGACGCATCCGGAAATATGATTGTTGATATTGGTGGGGGAACGACTGAGGTGGCAATTATCTCTCTTGGTGGCATTGTTTCCTCCCGGTCGCTACGAATTGCTGGTGATGAAATGAATACTGATATAATTCAGTATGCGAGAGATAATTTTAATCTTTTGTTAGGTGAGAGAACGGCAGAAGAAATTAAAATTAAAGTTGGGGCAGCGATACCAATTAAAGAGAAATTAGAAACACCGATGCGAGGAAGGGATTTGGTGACCGGTTTACCAAAAGAAATAATTGTTAATAACGAACAGATTCGTCAAGCGATACAGAAATCGGTCAATGCTATTATTGATAGCATCAAAGTTACGATGGAAGAATCACCTCCTGAGCTCCTGGCCGATATAATGGATCGAGGCATCGTTCTTGCTGGTGGTGGGGCCTTGCTCCGGGGTCTTGATAAACTGATTGCTGTAGAAACTAGAACGATAGTGCATATTGCCGATGATCCATTAACCTGTGTTGTTCGTGGGACAGGTATAGTTCTTGAAGATATTGATCTATTGTCAGATGTTCTTGTTCCTAATCGATTTAAATTGAGGGCGTAGTTAATGACTAGGAGGAATTTATTTTTGTTTTTTTTCATTGTAGTGCTGATTTTGATATTGCTGGTACCATCGAAGATAAGCCAAACGACCAACAATTTTATTTTGAAAGTGAGTCAACCTTTGACTTCTGGAATGGTTAAAGCTGGAAAAAGTATCGCTGGCACACTGTCAATATTTGGAGAAATCAGCAACCTGCGCAAGGAAAACCGTCGTTTAGCCGAGGATATAATCAAGGCGAAAGTTGACAGCACTAAACTTGAGGAGCTTGAACAAGAAAATACTAGCTTGAAGGAAGCTCTTGAGTATAAAGAAGCCCATCCGGAAATGAAGCTACTTCTTGCGGAAATAATCGGTCTGGACCCGACAAATTTTTATGATTCTTTGGTTTTAAACAAGGGTTCAAATGATGGAGTGTCTGACGGTATGGCAGTGGTTTATCTTGGTGTGTTGGTCGGGAAAATTGATCAGGTGACTCCTGACACTTCGCGAGTCGTGCTTATAACCAGTAGAGACTCAATTGTTCAGGTGATGCTTGAGAGCTCAAGAACTACCGGGATTTTAAAAGGTGGAATTTCAGGTATGACTTTAGAAAATATTCCGCTAGATACGCCGATAGCTGAGTCAGAGAGTATTATTACATCTGGTCTTGGTGGCAAATTGCCAAAAGGTATATTCGTTGGAAGCGCTGGAAGTGAAGTATCAGCAAAATCAGATATTTTCAAGACAATTGAGGTAAAATCTCCGATAAACTTCTCGAAACTGGAGAACTTGTTTATTATTATTGGGATTTGATATGTGGTTATTTATGCTTCTGATTTCATTATTCGTTGCTATTCTCGATGCAACTGTTGCCCCATCTTTATCAATTTATGGTGGAATTTTCAGTTTCACTACTTCTATAATTTTAGTTTTCCTAGTAAAAAAATCTTTTCAGAATGCAAGTATGCTACTTATATTTTCGACGATATTTTTAGTAATATTTAGTCAAATCCCCGTTGTCTATATTCTCCTACCGAATTTTTTTCTATTTATCACAATAATTTTTGCCATCAACAAGAGGTTAATTGATCGACCGTCAACGATGTTATCGGTTCCAATTTATGCTATTGCTTTTCTGTTTTTCGGATTGTTCAGATTGTTAATTATGAGTGAGTTCTCTCTGGCAAATTTACTCGTAACACTCGAGGGGGCAATTTATTCAACGATCATCACAGTGGCATTATATTTTATAATCAATAAAATAAATTATCTCTTAAACCCACAAGCAGGTAGAGAACAGATAAAAATTAACATTTAATTATGGATATTTTTGGGAATTTTTCCGCTTTAATTGGAGAAAAGAGAAAAAGAAAAGTCTCTCTGAATGAAGAGAGCGATTTTCAATATCAGGATGTCACACTGGAGGGTCAATCTCGGATTGAGGAGACTCAAACAAGCAGACTATCAATATATCTCAAATTAATAATATTAATCATATTTATCGCTATTGGTTCCAAGTTGTTTTATTTGCAGGTAATAAACGCCTCAAAAAGTTTCAATTTGGCTGAGGGTAACAGGATACGTCCTAGGAGTATTCTCTCAAGCCGCGGGGTGATTACTGATTCAAAAGGGGTTTGGCTGGCGCGGAATAAACCGAGTTTTGCTCTCGGAGTTTACCCCTCAGATTTACCAAGAAAAAAAACGGAGAGGGAAGATCTACTCAATAAAATATCAGCCTTGGCTAAAATCCCAAAAGACGAGATCAAACAAAAGATCGAAGCTAACGGCGAGTTTTCAATTGATTTGACAATTTTAAAGGCAAATTTACCACGGGAAGAAGCTTTAATTTTAGAGGAAGAGGTAGCTGGTCTACCGGGAGTTGTCGTCAGCAAAAGAGCGATTAGGGAGTACAAAAGCGATTCAGGCCTGGCCCACATAATGGGCTACACCGGCATTATATCAAGCGATGAATTGGCAAAAAATCCTAATTATCTGATGAGCGAGGAGTTTGGTAAGGCAGGAATCGAAAAGTATTATCAAACTGAACTTCGTGGTGATCCTGGAATTGAACAGGTTGAAGTTGATTCGCGTGGAAGAATTATTCAGGTGCTTAAGGATTTTAATAACTTGCAGCCGATTGGTGGCAACAACTTGGTATTAAATATCAACTATGATCTGCAACAAAAAATGACGGAGAAACTTGTTTCCGGCATACAAAGTGCTGGTCCGGAGGTAAATTCCGGAGTAGCGGTTGCAATGAATCCTCAAACGGGTGCTGTTCTGGGTATGGTTTCTGTGCCGTTTTATGACAATAATATTTTTCAAGGCGAGATTAACAAAAGTGAATACAGCCGGTTGCTTAAAGACCCGTCTTTGCCACTTTTAAATCGAGCAACAATGGGGACTTACCCCCCTGGTTCGATAATAAAGATTGTTACAGCGGCAGCCGGTCTCCAAGAGGGAATAATCACTAAAAATACCTCAATCGAGACACCACAAGAAATTATTATCGGAGAATGGAAGTTCCCTGATTGGAAATATCATGCTGGCATGTCAAATGTTACGAGAGCAATAGCAGAATCAAATAATATTTTCTTTTATGCTGTTGGCGGTGGTTGGGACAAAATTAAAGGCCTTGGCCCTGATGTTTTGCGAAATTATCTTTCGATGTTTGGTTTCGGTGCAAAGAGCGGAGTGGATTTATCCTCTGAGGCTTCGGGTTTAGTTCCGGGTCCCGAATGGAAGAAAAATTACAAGGGCGAGAATTGGTATTTGGGTGACACCTATCATGTTGCTATCGGTCAAGGCGATCTTTTGGTCACTCCGATCCAAATGGTAAAGGCATTATCAGCGGTTGCTAACGGAGGGCGGTTACTCAGGCCTCAGATTCTAAAAGAGATAACCGATGTCGACGGGAATGTGGTTAGAAATTATTCAACTGAGGTTGAGCGAGACAATTTTATTTCGGCCGAAAATATTTCGATAGTTCAACAGGGGATGAGAGAAGCAGTTCTTTATGGTTCTGGCCGAATTCTGGCTGATCTTCCAGTTTCATCAGCGGCAAAAACTGGAACTGCGCAGTTTTTTAACAATCAGAAAACCCATGCTTGGTTTGAGTGTTATGCGCCATATGAAGATCCAGAGATTGCTCTGGTTGTTTTAGTCGAAGGTGGTGGCGGCGGTTATGAAGTTGCATCGCCAATTGCCCATGAAATTTTACAATGGCATTTTAGCCGCTGACAGATTGTATTCTGGGCTATTGACAAAAAAGGGTGATTTGAATAAAATTACCCTATAGTTTATTAATTAATCACATTGTCCAAACAACTTCCCCCAAAGGGATTTTTTGGTAGGTAGAGGTAAATATGAGAGAAGAGATAATCCTGACCCCCGAAGGCCGAGCGAGACTAGAAGCACAGCTGATTAAGCTTAAAAATGAAGATTTGAAGAAAGCAGCCGAGCAGATTAAATCTGCCCGGGAGCTTGGTGATCTATCAGAAAATGCCGATTATCATCAGGCACGGGATATGCAGGCTTTTATTGCTGGAAAAATTGCTGAAATTGAGTACAAACTGTCTCACGCAAGAATGGCGGAAAAATCTGGTAGCGGTGTTGTTGGTATTGGCTCAAAAGTAGTTCTAGAATCTGCCGACGGAGAAGAAAACTATGAAATTGTTGGTGCAACTGAGGCAGATCCTTTGACCGGTAAAATTTCAGTTTCTTCGCCAATTGCCAAAGCTATCTCTGGTCATAAGGTTGGTGATAAGGTTGAAGTTGAAACTCCGGCAGGGGAAATGGAATTTAAAATTAAAAAAATATCATAGTCGAAAGTCATAGAAGTAAAAAATCCACTCTGAGATACGGGTGGTTTTTTCTTGTTTATTATTAGGGGCTTAAATATTCAGGCCTAGTTGGTATGTGTTCGGTTTTTGTTCTATAATAATTATATGAGTATCACATCAACCCCAAAAGATTTCCAGATTTTATTTCTCGATATGAACTCCTTTTTTGCTTCGGTTGAGCAGCAGGTTCGGCCAGAACTTCGTAGTGTTCCTACTGGTGTTGCCCCCTATGTTGGTGGCACTGGTTGTATTATTGCTGCTTCACGTGAAGCCAAGGAGATCGGTATTAAAACTGGCTGCTTGGTGAAAGAGGCGAGAAAAATTTATCCTAAAATTAAAATTATCGAAGCGCGACCGGCGCTTTACACAATCTATCACAAAGAAATTAAAAAAGTCATTGAGAGTTTTACGCCCTATTCCCAGCCCCTTTCAATTGATGAATTTATAATTTTTTTAACTCCGAGTGAACAAAATTTACATACTGCTAAAAAACTAGGGCAGGCGATAAAGGATAAAATTCGCTGTGATGTCGGCGACTTTCTTACCTGTTCGGTCGGAGTGGGACCAAATCGTTTCTTAGCGAAAATGGCGGGGGAGAGGAAGAAGCCGGATGGATTAACGGTGATACAATTATCAGAGCTAGAAAGTTTTTATTCTAAAGTAAAATTACTCGATATTACTGGTGTAAATCACAAACTTGAATTTAGATTAAAAAATTTTAATATTCCGACTCCCCTGGACTTTTTTGCTGCTGACATACCCAGACTCCGCTCAATTCTAGGACACGCCGGTCGACTTTGGTGGTATCGCTTGCGGGGGTACGAAGTGGACAACCAGATTTCACAAACAAAAACCATTGGTCACTCCCATGTTCTGGCGCCGGAGGCACGAAGTCCCGATGGAGCAAAAGCAGTAATCAGAAAGTTAATTTATAAATCTGCTTATCGCTTGCGTCGAAGTGGATTTATGGCCGGTGGCGTTTTTGTCGCCATCTCTTTTTATGACGGTCCGAGTTTCAAAAAAGGAGCGTTTGTCTCTCCTTTTTCCGATACTGGAAGTTTTACCTCAAATGTTTTTGGATTACTCAAAGATTGCCACTGGCATAAAAATCCAAGTTATGTCGCTGTTTCTGCGTTTAATTTAAAAAGTTCAAAAAATATTCAACTGTCAATTTTCTCCGAGATTGAAAAATCTAGGCGTATTTCAGAGGTGATGGATAAAATTGATGATGACTTTGGTGTTGGTTTTATCCATCCAGCGTCGGTTTTTTCTGCACGTGGTTCAGCCCCCGATCGTATCCCATTTGGTAAGCCGAGATATGACATTAGAAATTTTTAGCTTTAATTTTATCAGTTTTTTTGTTAGTATCAGGTAAAAGGAACAAATGGAGAAAATATGAACCAACTGGGAAAGACTGAACGAGACCTGATCAAAGCCAGAGAGGATAAGAGAAAGAAGCTCGAGGCGGCGGGTATTGAAGTTTATCCGGCAAAATCCGACAGAAATTATACGGTTAAAAAAGTTCTCGATTCCCAGAAAGAATTTATTGCTGGGGGCGAAGATTTAAGACTTGCTGGGCGTATAGTTTCTCTTCGCGGTCATGGGGCGATTATCTTCGCTGATCTGGTTGATGAGTCAGGTAAAATTCAACTTTTCTTCAAAAAGGACAATTTAGAAAATGATTTTAAAATAATTGAGCTTCTGGATATCGGTGATTTTATTGATGCGACTGGAAAACTTTTTATCACTAAGGCAGGAGAGACGACGCTGGAAGTTTCCAAATTTAAACTTTTAACTAAATCTATGCGACCTTTGCCGGAGAAGTGGCATGGGCTCACGGATGTCGAAACTCGTTATCGCGAACGTTATGTTGATCTGATAGTAAATCCAGAAGTTAAAGATCTTTTTTACAAGAGATCAAAAATAATTCAAACTTTGAGGAGTTTTCTCTCTGAAAATGGCTTTTTGGAAGTTGATACTCCGACGCTTCAGACGATCGCCGGTGGTGCTGTTGCCAAGCCTTTTATCACTCACTACAATGCTTATGATCGTGATGTTTATTTACGAATTGCGCCAGAGCTTTATCTTAAACGCCTAATTGTCGGAGGATTTGAAAAAGTCTTTGAATTTGCCCGATGTTTTCGAAACGAAGGAGTGGATGCGACTCACAACCCTGAATTTACAAATCTAGAATTTTACTGGGCATATACTGATTACGGAAAGCTTATGGAATTTACCGAAGAGTTGATGCGCAATTTGGTCAAAGAGGTTTTTGGTAGACTCGACATTGAAATTGCTGGCGAAAAGATAGATTTTGGAGAAAAGTTCCCGCGAATAACTTTCGATGAAATGACCGGGGGAAAAAACACTGATGAAGCTTTTAAGGCCGCAGTTAAAAAGACGATCCGCCCAACATTTGCCATTGATCACCCGGTTGATATTTCACCATTAGCAAAAAGGAAGGATGTGAGCACCGTTGAGCGCTTCCAACTGATTTTAGGTGGTTTGGAAGTCGCCAACGCATTCTCAGAGCTAAACGATCCAGTTGATCAAAAGAAGCGTTTTGAAGAGCAGACCGAGCGAAAAGAAGATGGCGAGAAGCACCCATATGACGAGGATTTTATCAAAGCGCTAGAATATGGTATGCCGCCAACTGCCGGCTGGGGCATGGGAATTGACCGCATTGTCATGCTTCTAACAGGTTCAAAAACGCTGCGTGAAATTTTATTATTCCCATTTATGAAACCAGAGAAATAATTGAAAACTTAAGGAGCAATATGTTGGATATTGAAATTATTAGAACAAAACCGGAGGAAATCAAAAAAGCTATCGCCAGAAAAGGTGCTGATCCGGCTTTAATTGACGAAGTTATCCTTATTGATCGTAATCGCCGCCGGGTGTTATCAGAGCTTGAACGAGCACAATCAGAGCTCAATAAATCCTCCAAAGATATTGCTGGACTGCATGGCCAACAAAAAATTGATGCAATTAACCAGGCTTCTGTCTCTTCGGCAAAGGTCAAAGAGTTGAAACCGGAGGCTGACGCAGCGCAAAAAGAATATACAGAAATTATGTTGCAAGTTCCCAATCCTCCGCTGCCTGATGTTGTTGATGGCCAGTCAGACAAGGATAACAAAGTTAATAGGACTGTTGGCAAACCAAAAAAGTTTACCTTTAAAATCAAAGATCATGTCGAATTAGGTGAGGATCTGGACTTGATTGATATTGAGCGAGCAGGGAAGATTTCCGGATCACGTTTTTATTTTCTCAAAAATGAATTAGTTCAGCTCGAATTTGCTTTGGTCCAATATGCCCTAGACATTTTAGTCAAAGAGGGTTTTTCCCCGATGATTCCGCCGATACTTCTCAATCGTGAAACAATGACCGGTGCTGGTTATCTGCCCGCAGGTGAGGATGAAATTTATAAAAATCAAGATGATCTGTTTTTGGCCGGAACTTCAGAACAACCGCTTGCCGGATATCACAAGGACGAAATTTTGGAAAAAGGTGTATTACCACTAAGATACGCCGGATTTTCCAGCTGTTTTCGTCGTGAGGCTGGCAGTCATGGTAAGGATGTTCGCGGAATTTTGCGTGCACACCAGTTTGACAAAGTTGAGATGTTTTCTTTTTGTGAGCCAAAGAATTCCGAAAAGGAGCATGAATTTCTGGTTTCTTTGGAGGAAAAAATTGTCTCTGGGCTGGGTCTCCCATATCAGATAATTGATATTTGTGCCGGTGATTTAGGGGCTCCGGCAGCGAAAAAATATGATTTAGAAACTTGGATGCCGGGTCAAGACCAGTATAGAGAAACTCATTCTTGTTCAAATTGCACTGATTTTCAGGCGCGACGGCTCAATATTCGTTATCGCGACAAAGACGGCAAGGTTGCCGTTCTTCACACCTTAAACGGAACTGCTATTGCCATCGGACGGATGTTAATTGCTATAATGGAAAATGGACAGAGAAAAGATGGTAGCATCGAAATACCGAAAGCGCTCCACAAGTATCTGCCCTATAAAGAGATTAAAAAATAATATTTGTAAAACAGGAGGACTATGGATATAAGCATTTCCACTAGGGGTGTGATTGTTACTGCTCGGCAGAAATCATACATAGAAAAAAGAATTTTAAAATTTAATAAATATTTGAAACATTTGAGCCCAGTTAAGGCAGCAGTCCAGTTGATTGATGACTCCGGACCAAATAAAACCGGAGTGACACAGACAGTAAAAATTGATCTTGATGCTCCGGGCTACGAACTTCATATTGAGGAGAAAAAGAATAACTTGATGAAGGCTTTTGCTAATGCTGTTAGCGCAGCGGAGAGACAAGTTAGAGATCAGCACAAGCAAAAAATCGAAAAGCGTCGTCGTGGAGTCAGCTTTGACAGCGTTGTTAATATATTCGGAAAATTTCGCCGAAAGAAATAAATTTTAATTGTAATAGTGATTATCTCGTGCTAAAATTAGTTCGAAGTTTATAAAGTTTAAAGTCCATAAAGTTCATGGAATTCTTTTGATTTATAAACTTTGAAAACTTTAAATTTTTGTCTCGACTATGTCAATTTTTTCCAAATTTTTTTCTGACTCGAAACAGAAGGTAGTTAAGCGTTACCAGCCTTTTGTTGATGAAGTTAATGCTTTTGAAGCGGAGATCAAGAAGAAAAGTGACAAACAGCTCAAAGAGTACACTGTCCTGTATAAGAAAAAACTTGAGGATAAAAATCGGGAGCAACAAGAAAAAATTCTTGAAGGTATTATGCCGGAAGCGTTTGCCGTTGTTCGTGAAGTTTCCCGTCGTGTTTGGGGTGAGCGGCACTTTGATGTTCAGTTAATCGGTGGTGCGGTTCTTCATAAGGGCGAGATCGCCGAAATGAAAACTGGTGAAGGAAAAACACTTGTTGCAACACTAGCACTTTATCTCAATGCCCTTACCGGACGCGGCGTTCATCTAGTTACGGTGAATGATTATTTATCTCGCAGTCAGGGTGAAGGAATGGGTGAGATTTATAATTTCTTGGGTTTGTCGATTGGTATTATTCAAAATCAACAGATCTCGTATAAATTTGAGAAGAAAAAGGACTACAAACATTATTCAGAAGCTGATGGTTCCAATTTAATTCCCTGTTCTCGCAAGGAAGCCTACGCTTGCGATATAACTTATGGCACCAATAATGAATTCGGTTTTGATTATCTTCGCGATAACATGGCACCAACCTTGGAACATTGCGTCCAGCGTGAACTCAATTATGCTATTGTCGATGAGGTTGATTCAATTTTAATTGATGAGGCGAGGACCCCATTAATAATCTCTGCACCGGCGGAAGAGTCAGCTTCGCTCTATCAGAAATTTGCAGCCCTAGTTCCAAGGCTAACCAAAGATCAAGATTATACCGTTGATGAAAAAGATCGGGCGGTAATGATTACTGACGAAGGGATAAAAAAAATTGAGGAGGCGCTTGGTGTCACTAATATTTACGATCAAGACGGGATAATGCTTGTCCACCATCTGGAAGAGGCGTTGAAAGCACATGCTTTATTTAAAAAAGATAAAGATTATATTATCAAGGATGGTGAAGTGGTCATTGTCGATGAGTTTACCGGTCGGCTGATGCCTGGCCGTCGCTACTCTGAAGGACTTCATCAGGCGATCGAGGCTAAAGAGGGGGTCGAGGTTAAACGCGAGTCGCAAACGATGGCAACGATCTCTTTCCAAAATCTGTTTCGACTCTATAACAAATTGTCTGGTATGACCGGTACAGCAGCGACTGAAGCTGAGGAATTTTACAAAATTTACAAACTTGATGTGACCGAGATCCCGACAAATAAGCCGATGGTAAGAATTGATCGTCAGGATCAAATATTTAAGACTGAAAATGGAAAAATCCAAGCAATTGTCGCTGATATTGCCGAAAAACAGAAAATCGGGCAGCCTGTTTTGGTTGGCACTGTATCTGTTGAGAAAAACGAACAGATATCAAAAAGCTTGAAACGTGGCGGAGTAAAGCATGAAATACTTAATGCTAAAAATCATGCCCGTGAAGCAAAGATCATCGCCAAAGCCGGTCAGCGCGGTGCGGTGACTGTTGCCACTAATATGGCTGGTCGTGGTACTGACATCAAATTGGGCGAAGGTATTGCTAAACTTGGCGGTCTATATGTAATTGGCACCGAGCGTCATGAGTCGCGACGAATTGATAACCAGCTTCGAGGACGTGCCGGTCGTCAGGGTGATCCTGGTTGTTCTCAGTTTTTTGTTTCTATGGAAGACGACCTGATGCGAATTTTCGGCGGTGATCGAATGAAAATGCTAATGGAACGTCTAGGTCTTCCTGAGGATGTGCCAATTGAAAATTCAATGATCTCTAAATCAATTGAGTCGGCTCAGAAGAAAGTTGAGGGACATAACTTTGACACTCGCAAGCATTTGGTCGAATACGATGATGTGATGAACTCACATCGCAAATATATCTATAGTAAGAGGCGAAAAGTTTTGGAGTCAGCGGCGAATAAAAGCGAAGAAATAAAGGACGAAATTATTTCAATGGTCAAAGAAGAAGTTGAGGCGATGTTTGTTGCTTTGACTGATGATAAGGAAAAATTAAGAACGGAAGTTGAGGCGATTTTTGGTGAGGGGAAAATTAGGGAACTTTCACTTGACCAAATATTAAAATATATTGACGAAGAATATCAAAGACGCGAGAAAAGATTCGGCTCTCTTATTATGAGGCAGATCGAACAAGCAGTTTATCTGCGGAATATTGATATGCTTTGGGTCGAGCATTTGACGACAATGGAAGAGCTCCGAACTGGTATTGGTCTTCGTGGCTATGCACAAACTGACCCACTAGTTGCCTATAAGCGTGATGCTTATCGCCTTTTCCAGAATCTCCTTGCGGCGATAAAATCTGGGGTAGTTAAAAATATTTTCCGGATTGAAATTTCAGCGCCACCACAGGTTAAGGAAGAGAGGTCACTTGAATATCAGTCACCTGACCCAAATGAAATTGGCGATCTTAAAGATGAAATGGAAGAAATTTCGGAAGAAAATACCAGTGGTTCTAAACAGGGCGGAGGAGTGACAACAGTGATAAGGCAGAAAGGAAAAACAGTTTATGACCGGATGGAACAACCAACCGGTGAAACCCAGACGATAAAAAGTGCGGCACATATCGGTCGAAATGATCCTTGCCCGTGCGGAAGTGGCAAAAAATATAAAAAATGCTGCGGGAAATAAAAGCAACTGGATGAAAACAAAAAAGATTTTTTACAAAGACCAAGTTCTTGTTATTAATCAACGTGGTGGTGGGATTGCGGAGTACTATTTAAGCTCAGGATCGAAACGAACAGATATTATTTTTGGTTATAGCGACGAAGATAAATATGCCGGCAGCATGGGAGATGTTCTTTCTCCTTTTCCTGGCAGAGTTGAAAATGGTAAATACACTTTTCATGGTGAGAAGAATAAAATCGTTGGTCTTTCGGATCCAGGAAAAAATCCTTGTCATCCGTTTGTAAAATATCTTGATTGGGATTTGGAATTAATCGATGAGAATAATTTGCGGGCAAGACTGCAATTTGAAAACGGCTCCAGTCCTGATTATGGCTATCCATATTCGCTCAGTTACATGATTGATTATGAGTTAAATAATTCCGGTCTTATTGTAAAAACACTGGTAAAAAATATTGGAGAAAAGGTAGCACCTTTTGGCCTCGGTTTCCATCCATATTTTTCTTTTTCTGGTCAGATCGATGAAATTAAATTGAAAATTCCAGCGAAAAAATTGGTAGATTTTGATCATGATTTAAAACCAACTGGTAAATTTACCGAGACTAGAGATTCAAATCTGGATTTTTCTCGGAATAAAAAAATTGGAAGTAAGAAAATTGATAATTGTTTTTTTGATCTTGATTTTGACCAAGACCGAGTCGCAAAAACCAAACTTACATCTTCCGATGGTATGAAAGAGATCACTATTTGGCAGGATAGTAATTTCCCCTACCTGCAGGTTTACACCGGAGACAAGATAAAAATCAGCCAATATTTACGACGGGCAATTGCAATTGAGCCGATGAGCTGTTGCGGTTATGCAGCCAATATTCCGAACATGGGCCTAATTGAGCTGCAGCCAATGAGCGAATTCTTCGGTTCTTGGGGTGTTAATTCCATTTTTAATCATTGAAAAAAATGCTATAATACTATCAGTTAATCGAGGAGGGGCTTGAAAAGAGTTCTACTTGTAATAATGGATGGTTGGGGTCTTTCGCCTTTGAAGGAAGGTAATGCTACATATTCTGCGAAAACTCCGAATCTCGACTGGGTTTATGGTAATTATCCCAAAACTGCAATTTCGGCCTCAGGCATTGATGTCGGTGTTTCTGCTGATGAGGTTGGCAATTCTGAAGTAGGTCACCTAAATTTAGGTTCTGGCCGAGTTGTCTGGGAGAGTTTGCCTAGAATCGACCAATCAATCGCCAAAGGTGATTTTGCTAAAAACAAAAATCTAATCTCGGTTCTAGATCGTGTCAGGTCAAGCGGATCGAGCCTTCATCTCTTTGGCCTTTGTTCGGCCGGAGGAGTTCATTCAAGTATAGATCACCTCTATGCTTTTTTGCGATCCGCCAAAGAACGAGGGGTTGAGAAGGTATATATTCATATGGTGACTGATGGGCGTGATACTGCACCGAAGGTTGCTCTTGAGGATGCAAAATTAATAGAAGCAAAAATTGCTGAGATTGGTGCTGGAAAAATTGCAACAATTATAGGTCGATTTTATGCAATGGATCGTGATAAACATTATGAGCGAACCTCAAAATCTTATAATTTGATGGTTTTGGGGCAAGGTGATCAGTATAAAACAGCAGGAGAGGCGATCGAGGCAAATTATCGAGCCGGTGCCGATGATGAAAAAATCGGTGCATGTTTGATAGATTCTAATGGAATGATTAGGCCTGGCGATGGCCTGGTATTTATTAACTTTCGCTCCGACCGCATGCGGCAAATGCTCTCAGCTTTTGAAAATGACAGTGTTTCAGAATTTCAACGACAGAAAGTTAGTAATTTGGCGATGGTTACGATGACCTCCTATTTTGCCGGTCAAAAAACTCCGGTTATATTTACTCCAATAAATATGGATAATGTTTTGGCTGATTGTTTAGAGAAAAATAATTTATCTCAATGCCATATAGCCGAAACAGAAAAATATGCTCATGTTACCTATTTTTTCAATGGCGGCGAAGAGAAACCGCATGATCATGAGGACCAAGTTTTAGTTGCTTCCCCAAGGGTAGAGAGCTATGATCAGGCGCCGGAGATGTCCGCCTTGTTGGTTAAAGACAAAACAATCGAAGCTATAAACAAAGATTACAGTTTTATTGTTGTGAATTTTGCTAATGGAGATATGGTTGGTCATACTGGAAATTTTGAGGCTACAGTTAAGGCTGCTGAAGCTGTTGACGGCTGCATCGGCCAGATTTTGACTGCTGCTTCCGCTAAGGGCTTGGTTGTTATTATTACTGCAGATCATGGCAACTGTGAGTTGATGATTAATCCGGCAAATAACGAAATTAACAAAGAACACACGTCCAGCCCGGTACCTTTTATCCTTCTTGATTTAGCTGAAAAACCGTTTACTCCGCAGTCAGGAACCGATTTTAACCATGAAACATTGTTGGAATATTCATCCACTCCATCTACCGGAATTTTAGCCGATGTTTCTCCCACGATCATGCAAATTTTGGGGGTTGCAAAGGCAGACGAAATGTCCGGTATAGATCTCTCGAATTTAATTTAGTAAAATAGTGAAATGGCAATGATTGAATTCCAACATGTGACTAAGAAATATTCCAGCAGCATTACTGCTGTTGATGATGTAAATTTTAAAATCGCCAAAGGCGAATTTGTTGCCTTAGTTGGTCCTTCCGGTGCTGGTAAATCGACCTTAATAAAAATGTTAATTCGTGAAGAGATGCCCTCTAGTGGCCGGATTTTGGTCGCCGAAAGAGATATTTTTCAGCTTCGCGAAAGAGAGCTACCTTATTATCGCCGAAAAGTAGGGGTGATTTTTCAGGATTTTAAACTACTTTCCAAAAAAACGGTTTATGAAAATGTTGCGTTTGCCTTAGAGGTTGCCGGAGTTTTCACCAGCATAATTAAAAAACGAGTACCAGAAATGTTGGCGTTAGTTGGATTGGAAAATCGTTCAAACGCACTTTCTGAAGAATTATCAGGCGGAGAGAAACAGCGCGTTTCGATTGCCAGAGCGCTGGTTCACGAGCCTAAGCTTCTGATCGCTGATGAGCCAACAGGCAATCTTGATCCGGTAAATTCGTGGGAGATTATGGAACTTTTATTTAAAATTAACAAGCAAGGGACGGTAGTGCTTTTGGCGACACATAACAAAGAGGTGGTTGACGCTATAAATAAAAGAGTAATTACAATGAAGGATGGTAGGGTTGTCAGTGATAAAGAAAATGGTAAATATATAATATAGATAAAAGCAAATGAAAAGTGGTAATGGGTTACAATTATTCTTTATAATGCTTGGCCGAATTATTAAAATGTCGGTAGTCTCATTTTGGCGAAATAGATGGCTATCTTTGGCTACGACTTTGATAATAATTTTAACTTTGATAATAATCTCCGTTTTTTCTTTTATGGCACTTATAGTAAATAAAACCGCAACTTCATTGAGAGAAAAAGTTGATCTTGTTGTTTATCTGAAAGATAGTGATTCTGAAGAGCAGATCAGGGCGCTTCGAGAAATCATCGAGTCTCGACCTGAGGTTGAAAGTATAATATATGTTTCCAAGAAGGATGCACTCCTCAGGTGGCAAACGAGATATAATAATGATGAAAATTTAAAAAATGCCGTGACAGAGGACGACAACCCATTGCCCAGGAGTTTAGAAGTCAAGACAACCGAAGCTGAGCAAATTTCTACGATTGCGGAATTTTTGCAAAATGAGGATTACTCCCCACTGATTAGCCAATTAAGCTACGAAAAAAACAAAACACTTATTGATCGGTTGGTTAGCATTACATCTTTTATTAAAAAAGCTGGCAGCGGATTATCAATTTTGTTCATAATAATTTCTATTTTTGTTGTTTATAACGCAGTGAAAATTACAATTTTTGCTAGATCGCAAGAATTGGAGATAATGCGACTTGTTGGTGCAACCGATTCTTATGTTAGATTACCATTTGTTTTTGAGGGAGTGATATATGGACTTCTGGCGGCTGTAGTAAGCTCGCTTATTCTTATCATTTCTTATAATTTTTTGAATTTGCCGCTTAGCAATTATCTGAATAATATTGGTTATGATGTTGGAGCGTTTATAAAAACTTCAGTTTTTCAGGTCGTTGGTTTGCAGTTTTTAATTGCATTGCTCTTAGGGATATTTTGTTCATTTTGGGCGACCAGAGAGCATCTTAGCAAGTAGATTTTGATTGTTTTTATTATCATGATAGAATCATTATGAGATATAGAGTGAAAAAAGAGATGAAAAATACAGTAAATAAGTTTGTTGCCGGTTTGATTTTGACCTTGGTGCTGTTTTTCCCGTACTTCGTTTTTGCTGCCACCACAAGCGATCTTTACAATCAACAAAGTTCAATAGAGCAAGAAAAAAAACAGCTACTCACGATTAAACAGCAAAAACAGATTGAGGCTTCCGGACTGTCCTCGGAAATCAAAAGCATTTCTTCAACTATAAACCAGGTCGAGAGTGCAATCTCTCAAACTCAGAGAGAAATTTCAGAAACTAACGCAAAAATTGATGAGCTAAAAATTCAGATTCAGACTGAAGAGGCAAATTTAGCTCGTGAAAAGGAAAAACAGGGGGAGCTTTTAGCCAACTGGTATATGGATGGTGAGGCCGGAATGATGGAGGCGGTAATCGGATCTGACTCTCTTTCAGAAATGATGGATAGAACGAGATATTATGAAGCAGTTAGAGTTCAAATTGATTCAATGATTGAGAAAATAAATACTCTTAAAACTCAATTGAGCCAGGCTAAAAGTGAACAGGAAACAAAAAAGTTAGAATTACAGAACAAGCGAGATCTTCAAAAAAGACAAGAGTCGGCACTTGAGGATCAGAAATATACAAAAGATAGGCTTTATAGCAACACAGTTTCTACTATCAACGAATTATCAGCAAAGATAAAAGAAGCAGAGCGACGTGAGGCGCAGGTATTAAATGAGATTTCCCGACTTTTAGCTTCTCGCAGCAAAAACTGGGGAGCTGAACGTGGTAAAGGGCAAAGAGTAAACACTGGTGATCTCGTTGGAACAATGGGGTCAACAGGTTATTCCACTGGCGCTCATCTTCATTTTGAAGTTCGCAATTCTGGCGGTGGCTTAGTTAATCCAAGAAGCGTAATTGGTTCAAAATATATTTGGCCAACCATTTCCCAGAGAGTAACCCAAGAGTACGGTTGGACCAGTTATGCTCAGCAGGGAGCTTATAACGGGGGAATACATACAGGAATAGATATCGGAGCCCAGACTCCTGGTGTTTGGGGTGATCCGATCTTCGCCGCTGGGCCCGGAGAGATTGTTTTGAAACAGTATTATGGTGGTTATGGTTATGCCGTTGTTATTCTTCATGATGATGATTGGGTAACCTTATATGGTCATTTAGGTAGCGCATGATAGTTTTTACCAAGCAGTGAAAGAAAACAAAAAGGTTAAAATTTGGATCAAGATAATATCAGCAGTTCTATTGCTTTTTTTTGTTTTTATCGTTGGCTATGCGATTGGTGTGAAAGAGGGCAGAGATTTTTTGCCGCCAAATAATGTTAAAAATGCTAACAATGGGTCAGAGGTCGATTTTTCTCTTTTTTGGCAAGCTTGGAACAAAGCTAGGGAGTTGTATATCGGACAATCTGTTCCGCAAGAGATGCTTTACGGGGCAATTTCAGGAATGGTGGCTTCTCTCGGTGACCCATATACAGTATTTCTTAAGCCTTCTGATAATGAAAAGCTAGCCGCTGATCTTTCTGGCGAATTTGAAGGGATTGGCGCTGAGCTGACTATTAAAAATGATGCAATCGTTGTTGTCTCTCCGCTTTCGGGCACTCCATCAGAAAAAGCTGGCATTAAAGCAAAGGATATTATTATAAAAATTGATGGCGAAAGTACGGAGGACATGTCTCTTAATCAAGCAGTAGATAAAATTAGAGGGGAAGCTGGTACCACAGTAAAACTCACCATTATCCGAACGAAAATCGATGAACCGATTGAAATCTCGATTGTTAGAGAAAATATTGAAGTTCCAAGTGTTACTCTTAACACCGAAATCATTGAGGGCAAAAAAATCGCCATCCTGAAAATCATCCAGTTTGGCGATGACACTGTTCAACTTACAACTAAATATGCTCAAGAAATTTCGAGTTCTGATATTGATGGTATCGTGCTGGATTTGCGTAACGATCCGGGTGGGTACCTTGATTCTTCTGTCAAGATTAGTGGACTTTTTATTGAAAAAGGTTCAGTCGCAGTTGTCGAGGTTGACAAAGGGGGTGGAAGAAAGGAGTATAAAACCGATAATGAGCCGATCCTGAAGGATTATCAAATTGTTACTTTAGTAAATGGGGGAACAGCTTCAGCGGCTGAGATTGTTGCCGGAGCTTTATATGATCATGGTCGCACAAACATTATCGGTGAAAAAACTTTTGGCAAGGGAAGTGTTCAGGCTCTAGAACCTTTGATTTTTGGTTCGTCGCTAAAAGTAACTATTGCGAAATGGTTGACACCCAAAGGTAGTGAGATTGATGGAGTGGGTATAAAGCCCGATTTTGAGATAAAAAATGAAAATAGTGACGCTGATTTGCAGCTGGAAAAGGCGAAAAGCGCATTGTTAGAAAAAATTAATAGATAATTGGAGATATGTATGAAAGTAGTTTTGATTTCAAATATTAAAAATATTGGTCAAAAAGGTGATGAGAAAGAGGTTAAACCCGGTTTTGCTAGAAATTACCTCCTGCCTCGAGGACTTGCAGTATTAGCGGATAGCGTTGAGGCGACTAAAATTCTTTCCGAAGCGAAAAAGAAAAACGAGGAAAAAATCAAAAATGTGGAGAAAGCACAGATTAATTTATCAAAAATTACAGAAAAAGAATTTACATTCAAGCGCAAGGCATCGAAGAGCGGTAAATTGTATGGTGGCATAAGTAAAAAGGAAATTTTAGAAGTAATTGAACAAAAAACTGGTGTGCAAATAGAGGAAATTTTTGGTGATTTTCCAATTAAAAATCTTGGTGAACATCAATTGCAGATCGATTCACCTGGAGGGGAAAATTTGGAACTCAAGATCGTTGTTGAAGCTGATGCTGGATAAAATTCGCGAAATAAATTATAATTTTATTAGGGCTACCGCTTAGTGCTATAGGAGGGGAAATTGGTAGATATTAGTGCCAAGAGTTCATCAAGCCCTTGGGATGAGCCGCTTGACGAAAAAATTAATGAGAAACCAAAAAACCCAACTGTTGTTGGTGATCTTGATTTTAACAAGCAAGCTGATACCCAAAAAGGTCAATCGGCCGAAGCTTTGAAAGTTCCTAATAAAGTTGAAGAAAAAGTCGGGGCGAAAATTGATGCAAAAGAGGTCGTTCCGCAGACTGAGGAGATTAAAGTTAACAATCAGCAAACAATAACTCCACGGTCAGAAGAGAGTAATAAAACAAATCAACCTTCCGATTTTTGGCAGAGTGCGTATAGTCGCAGTAACAATAATTCGAACGCGGGGAATCCTGCTCCGATACAAACAACTCCACAGCCGATGGAAACAATTTCGTCTCCGGTGGCACAGTCAGTTTCCAATCAGCCTAATAACCAACCTGTTCCTTCTCAGAGTAAGCCGACAGTTAATCAGTCTCGAGCGGTTGGACAAAGTAATAATTTTTATCAGCCGATTCCTTCGGGCAGCGTGAATAAAGCCATCGGAAAAACCGTGGCTGCCCAGACTAAATCACCACCGCCAAAAGCGCAAAAAATCCCGACCCCTAAGATACAAAAAATTAAAATAATAATCACTGCAGCAGCCGTGGGCGTTTTTATGCTTTTTGTTGGTGGTATTTATCTAACTGAGGCTGGATTGATTTCAGTTGGTCTGGAAAAATTTTATGGTCTCTTGCATCTGGAAGCTATTTGGGGAGGATTGCCAAATAATTCTCAAAATGCACTCGCAATATCTGCCTCTGAGATGACAAAAAAAGATAGCTACAAAGTCACCGCAAATGCGACGATGATAATTAATCGCGGTGTGAAGTCTGATCTAATATCTCCAATTGTCGCAGCAGGAACATTTCCGGTTTTTGCTCTTAGAGACCAGCAGATAGGAGAAGGGATTAAAGCAATTTTCGCAGCTGTAGATGAGGAATTTATTGAAAATGAATTAGTGGAAGATTTTGATCAATCCGAAGAATCCGACTTTTCTGATTCAGAAGCGGAAGACAGTTTGCCAGCAACTCCCACTCCCAGCCAGAGCAGTAGCCAAGAATCTCTCGATTCTACCAGTGCAACAAAAAAGAAGCCGACTGTGGAGGAATTTGAAGTAAATTTAACTTCAGGTTTTGATCATAAAGTTAGTGGGGCAAAAATAAATTTATCCTCAACAAGTAAGTCCAGTTCAACATTGGATTTAGTTTATTCTAGCGGTAAATTGTATGTAAAAACATCAAAAGATATTGTATTTGATCCGCTTATTTCTGGCAGTTGGCTGGCCTATGACTTAAAGAAATTCAAAGATCCTTCTCCGTCTAATAAGTTTTGGTCCAGTAATTTCACCAATTCAGATTTTTCACTTGTCGGAAAGCGCGTAGGTAATGAAACAATCTCTGGTGTCAGATGTTTCCGTTACTCGGCGATTGCGACTGTCGGAGAAGCATTATCCGATTTTGGCTTATCTTCCGATTCTCTTTCCAGTCTTGAGGTGGAATATTGGATTGGCGCTAAAGATCATTTAGTATACCAAATGAAAATCAAAGCGATCCCGACTTCGAAGTCGGCAATATCGAGGCTTGATATCGTATTAAATTTCTCTGATTATGGTTCTGGCGACAGTGGTTTTATATTGCCAGCGACATCAACAACTGCAAATCTTGGGGCCAACACGATAGACGGCCAGCCAACAACTGCTGATCTAACAACTTCAGAAGCTCGTGATACAAAAAGAAAGTCAGACCTGGCTAATATTGCTAAAGCGCTTGATAGTTATCAAACAAATACTGGGCAATATCCAATTTCTACAAACGAGAAAACATCCTCTTCCGCCGGCACTCTTTATAAGAGTCTTGTACCTAACTATATCACTCTACTACCCCTTGACCCGCTTGACCCAACCTACTATTATGGATATGATTCAGATGGCAGGAGTTATACATTATCTGCAGTTTTGGAGGATGCCAATGACTCTGATGGTAGGAATATTGGCAACAAAAATATTTATTTTTTAAAGAGCCAGTAAAGGAGTGACATGTCAGTAATATGGATTTTAGTCGTTGTAATTGCCGTGATTTTGTTCGGAGTTATTGCGATATTTAATCGTCTAGTTGGCCTAAAAAATCGTACCGATGAAGCCTGGAGCGATATTGACGTTCAGCTTAAGCGGAGATATGATCTAATCCCAAATTTGATAGAGACGGTAAAAGGTTATGCAAAACATGAAAAAGAGCTTTTTGAAAAAGTCACACAAGCTCGAACAGAGGCGATGAAGTCTAAAGGGCTGGTTGATAAGGCTAAAGCAGAAAATCAGATCACTGAGGCGCTAAAAAGCGTTTTTGCCGTGGCGGAAAATTACCCGAACCTAAAAGCAAATGAAAACTTTGTTGAGTTGCAGAAAGAGGTCACTGATACCGAGGACAAAATCCAGGCTTCCAGAAGATTTTATAATGCCAATGTCAGAGATTTGAATATCGCGATCGAGAGTTTCCCATCTAATGTTGTTGCTGGAGTTTTTGGTTATAAAAAGAGGGAGCTTTTCGAGCTTGAAGATGTTGGCGAGAGAAAAAACGTAGAGGTTAAGTTTTAAATAGTATTAAAATAGGAGTGTTTATGCCAGAGGAGACAAAAACAGGTGGGAATGACCAAAATCAAATGGCCATGATCGCCCACCTTTTGGGTATTGTGATTGGCTTCGTTGGTCCGTTGATAATTTATTTAACAGCCAAAGACAAGCCATTTGTATATGAACAATCAAAAGAAGCATTAAATTTTCAAATCACAATATTAATCGCATACATCGCCGCTTTCATGCTGTCACTAATTGGTATTGGTATATTTTTAACTCCGTTGGTTTGGGTTGCGAACGTAGTCTTTTGCATAATTGCTGGAATGGCTGCCAATAAGGGTGAAAAGTATAGATACCCATTTGCAATTCGCTTAATAAATTAGCTCGGAGGTCATCTTGAATTATAAAGAGAGGCTTATCGCGTTTCTTTCCTATTTGTCTATTTTGTTTCTTATTCCGTTGAAACGCTTTAGAAAAAGTGAGTTTATTTATTATCATGCGAAGCAGGGGTTGGGACTTTTTATTTTCTCTATGATTATTATATTTCTCTTTTGGCTTCCAATAGTTGGTTGGGTAGCTGTTATGGCTTTTCTAGTACTTTGGTTCACCGGGATAATGAATGTTTTGACTGGTAAGAAGGAACCACTACCTGTAATTGGTCGAATTTCTGAGAAAGTGTCTATTTAGTTTTCAACCAAGTGCCTTTTGTTAAGAATACTGGGCTTATTTTTATGACTCTTTATACACAAGTTGAAACAAATAAAAGAAAAACGTTTTTCTACGTTTTTCTTTTTTTGGTCTTCATTATTCTTTTAGGTTGGATCTTTTCTTGGATATATGATTCTCAGATAATTTTGTATATCGCAATAATTATCAGTATTTCTCAGGCGCTTTCTAGTTATTATATCGGAGACAAAATAGCCTTAGCTATCAGTCATGCAGTCCCAGCCGCAAGAGAAGAATATACGGAACTACATCGTTTGGTCGAAAATTTGGCTTTAACTGCTGGCTTGCCGAAGCCTGATGTATACATTATACCGGATGACGCCCCCAACGCCTTTGCTACCGGCAGAGATCCAAAACATGCTTCTATAGCGGTAACTAGGGGGCTGTTAAACATTCTTGAAAAAAAAGAGCTTGAGGGGGTTGTTTCTCACGAGCTGGCGCATATAGGTAATCGAGATTCACTTCTTATGGTGGTGGTTGTTGTTCTTGTTGGGGTGATTTCTATTCTGTCTGATTTTTTTCTCCGCATGCGTTTTTGGGGGCTCGGCGACAGTCGGGATAAAAATTCCTCTGGTCTTATGCTAATAATAACACTGGCAATTGCAATATTGGCGCCGATTGCTGCCATCTTGATCCAGTTGGCAATCTCTCGTAAACGAGAATTTATGGCTGATGCCAGTGGCGCATTATTGACTCGATACCCCCAAGGTCTGGCTGGTGCCCTAAAAAAACTTTCTTCTGACAAAAGACAAATGAAATATGCTAATGATTCAACATCTCTACTTTATATCAGTAATCCGATGAAACGTAAATCCTGGATATCAAATTTGTTTTCGACTCACCCTCCTGCCGAAGAGAGAATAGCGTTATTGGAGAAAATGTAATGTCAAACCAAGGTTTTAGTAGTTCTCGCCAACTTTCATCAAACATTGAAATGCAGATTTCTGAAGTCGAAAAGATTATTAGGAAATTTTTTCAGTCGAAAGATTTTGATCAAAAGAAAATTCTACAAGAGATTACAAATTTTCTTGGCGCTGAAAACGTTGACGAATCGATGTTGAATTTTGCTGTCAGACAATCAACAGAGAAAGCAAAAAAGCTTTTTGAACAAGAAAAAATTGACCAAATTGCGTTAAATGGCGCGATAAAATTGATAGTTGATTGGTCATTTATCAAGATAAAAGCAAAACAAAAAACTGAAACTAATGTGAAAACTGACGAGATTCAGATAGGCAGCAACAAACCAAAAGGGCCGAGTATTAGTTCTTTACTTTGAGGAAACGACTAACGATCCACTGTTTTCATTAGCGTCATAGGTGAAAATTAAGTAATATTCGCTATTCTCCATATTCGCAATTTGACTTCCTCCAGAACTCATATTACCGGTTTCGCTCCAGCCGGATTTTTCTAATTCTGATGTGTAGCTATCATAGGCTCCACTTTTAACGTCGGTAAAACTGACACTCCAATTTGTGCTGTCGCCAGATGATGACTTGGAGGATATTTCAATACTTCCATAGGTGAATTTTGGTACACTTGAGGGCATATCCTCAGGCCATTCGTTGTTGCCAGTCATCGAATATGAGCCATCTTCGGTTTCGATTGAAAAATCTTCACCTTCTGAATCTATATCGACTTTCCCACCAGTTGCCCCTTCGATTAACGATTCTGTTGTTTGTTCCGCAACCTTATTTAGTAAAAAACGACTAACTAAATAACCACCAATCGACAAAATAGCTAAAACTACCACGACGATGATTATTATCGTCACTGCCGTTTTTGACCCTTTGTTTGAACTTTGGGTTTGTTGCGGCGCTGGTGTTTGTTGATCTGTCATTTTCCTCCTCATTAATACTAATATTATCAGCTAATATTATCTCACAAATTTTACTAATTAAAAAATACACTTATCTGCTATAATTGAAACGTAAGTATTAGTTACAGGTAAAATGCGAGTAGGTAATAAAGAGTTAGAAGTAGGGGGGATATCTTTTGGTTTAACAAGCGGCGTAATAACAACACTTGGGATGATCGTCGGCATAAATGCTGCAACTGAGTCAAAATTAGCCGTCGTTGCTTCGATTTTTGCTATTGCTGTTGCCGATTCACTGTCCGATGCTCTTGGTATACATCTATCTGAAGAGAGTAGACTGGATGAGTCAGGTAAACCAATTTGGATAATTTCAATTTACACATTCTTTGCTAAATTTTTAGTCACTCTGCTATTTATTTTGCCTTTTTTGATCTTCAATAATAACTCTGCTGTGGTTTATTCTGTAATATTTGGTCTGCTTTTAGTGTCACTATTATCAATTTTTGTCGCCAGAAGAAGCAAAAAATCGATTTTTCAAAGTGTTTTTGAACATGTCGGCTTGGCTATTGTCGTCATTATCTCGAGTTATTACGTTGGTGGTTTAGCAGAAAGGATCGTGTAAAATGGAACGAAATGGGGCTCAAGAACGTCTAAAGATTCTTAGAAGGGAGATTGATGGTCATCGCTATCGTTATAATGTTTTAGATGACCCGATCATATCTGACGCCGCTTACGATTCACTTTTTCATGAGCTAGTGAAACTGGAGGAGCAATATCCAAATTTAATTACGGCTGATTCCCCTTCACAAAGAGTTGGAGCTAAACCAGCAAGTAAATTTGAGAAAGTTCGGCACGAAAGTCGAATGCTCTCAATTAATGATGTTTTTAATTTCGATGAACTAGAGAAATGGCAAGAGCGGCTTTTTAAACTTGGAGCAAAGTCGAAAATTGAAAGTGCTGGCTATTTCGTTGAATTAAAAATGGATGGGCTTGCTGTTTCTTTGATTTATGAAAACGGAGTTTTAGTTCAAGGTGCGACAAGGGGAGACGGTACTACCGGAGAAAATGTAACAAATAATTTAAAAACAATCGATTCTATTCCTTTAAAAATTTCATTTCACAAAAATAATGATAATTTAATTTGTCGCCGGGGTTTAAAGAAAATTTTAAATGATAGATTTGAGGTTCGGGGTGAAACATTTTTATCAACAAAAGACTTTCAAAAATTAAATGCCGAAAGAGAAAAATCTGGGCTTCCAAAATATGCAAATCCGAGAAATATTGCGGCAGGTTCAATCCGCCAGCTCGATCCCAAAATAACAGCTGAAAGAGATCTTGATTTTTATGTTTATGCAGTTTCTTCGAAAGTAGGCCTGGACAAACATCAAGACGAACATGAGCTTGCCCAGTGTCTTGGATTTAAGATTAATAAAAACAATCAACTTTGTAAAAATCTCGACGAAGTAAAAAAATATTTGGAGCATTGGGAAAAAGAAAAGACAAATTTACCTTATCAGACTGATGGAGTGGTAATAATTGTTAATGATAAAAAAGAGTTTGATCGACTTGGTGTTGTCGGTAAGGCGCCCCGTGGGATGATTGCCTACAAATTTGCCGCCGAAGAAGCGACATCAAAAATTCTTGAGATCCGTGTTCAGGTTGGTAGAACCGGCAAATTGACTCCGGTTGCTATTATGGAACCAACGCTTATTGCTGGGTCAACTGTTTCTCGGGCAACACTTCATAATGCTGATGAAATCGCTAGAAAAGATATTAGAGTCGGTGACACTGTCGTTATCCGCAAGGCTGGTGATGTGATTCCTGAGGTTGTTGAGCCAATTAGAAATATGAGATCTGGGGTAGAAAAAAGATTTGTTATGCCAAAAAAATGTCCGGTTTGCGGTGGAGCGGTAGCAAAAAAGTCCGGGGAGGTTGATTGGTATTGTGCTGACCCAGATTGCTCTGTCAGAGAGAAAAGACAATTAGAATTTTTTGTTTCCAAAAATGCCTTTGATATTGAGGGTCTTGGCCCAAAAATTATCGAACAATTGATTAGCGAAGGTCTAATAAAGGAAGCTGCTGATATTTTTGAGTTGACTGAAGGAGATCTAAAACCATTAGAAAGATTTGCCGATAAATCGGCCGAAAATCTAGTGAGCTCTATACAAAAATCAAAGGAAATTTCCTTGGAGCGCTTCATTTATGCCCTTGGGATCCGACACATAGGTTTGGAGACTGCGAAAGAGATTGCCGAACAATTCGGAACTATCGAAAAAATTTTAAATCTAAAGAAAGCTGATTTGGAGTCACTTTATGGGATAGGGGAGGTGGTAGGAAATTCGTTTGAAAGGTTTTTTTCGAAAAAAGAAAATCAGAAACTAATTAAAAGGTTGCAAGATCTGGGAGTCAAAATTAGACCTTATCACTCCCCCGTTATTTCAAAAAAATTATTAGGTAAATCTTTTGTAATCACCGGATCTCTTGAATCAATGCCGCGAGACGATGCTCACAAAAAAATTGTTCAATTGGGAGGAAAAGTTTCATCGTCAATTACTTCCAAGACTAATTTTTTAGTTGTTGGTAATGAGCCCGGGTCAAAATTAGATAAAGCAAAAAAAATTGGCACGAAAGTAGTGTTTGAAAAAGAATTTTTGCACATGATCGGCAAGAAATCAAATTAAAAATCCCACTCCTTGTGGAGTGGGACGGTACTCACTTCCTACTTCTTGGGCGGCTTTTCGGCCTGCTCTCAACGAGATGTTTCTCGTATCTTGTTGGCCTGATCCTGAAGACGCGAAGTAGCGAGAGTCTCGCTTGGGGGTCGTAGCCATTGCCTCGTATGTGCTTAGCTATGGCACGTTTCGGTAAGTGCAGTTTGCTCCTGTTGACTTCTACAGAAAGCAACCCCTCGCATGGTCTGACCACTACAACTTCTCGGTGGGCGAGGACCGCGAAGCAGATCAGTTTTGCCTTTTGGTCGAACCAGGAATCTCGAAGTTCCTCATCGCCCTCTTCCTCGGCCTGATGTGCCCGATGGTTGGCTTCGGTGGCCAAGTCCATCAGGCCTTCGGCCGAAGATATTGCTTCGAGCGCGAAGTCTAATGTTCTGCTGGAGGTTCTGAGCATGAATTCTGCCTCCTACATTGGGGGTGTGGCGTCATATAAATACTAATATTTGATATATACTTTGTCAAAATTGTCAATAAATCTTGAATCATTTACCTCGTAGTGCTAGAATACGAATAAATATGATTGAAAAAAATAAAAAATCAGGAGATACGTCCTGGGTGTTAAATGTCGCTCAGCTTGCTAGAATTGAGCTAAATAAACTTGAGCAAAAGAAATTTGCTGATCAACTTGGTGCAGTTCTTTCCAACTTTGAACTATTAAATAAAATCAATACTACAAATATAGAAGTAACTTCCCAAGTTGCTGGACTTTCAAATATTTTTCGCAAAGACGAGATAAAAAATCCGGCCGGGGGAAAAATCCGTGATGATCTTTTATCGAATTGTCCGCAAGTTGAGGACGGCTCCATTAAGGTTCCTGAAGTTTTTGATTTTGGAGGTAAAAAATAAATATGTCCGATTTGTTTAGATTATCAATAAAAGAAGCCTCTGAAGGCCTAATGTCTGGGAGTTTTAAACCGACTGAACTTTTAGATTCGGTGGTCAAAAGAATCAAAACAGTTGAGCCAAACATTAACGCTTTTATTACAAAAACACTGGACACAGCCAGAGAAGAGGCAAAAAAATCTGATCAAAGATACGAAACCAAGAGAATACTTTCTGTTTTGGATGGAGTGCCAGTCGCAATTAAAGATGTTTTTTGCACTGAGGGTGTTAAAACTACTGCGGCCTCAAAAATTCTAGAAAATTTTATTCCGTCATATGACGCCACAGTGATAAAAAAATTGAAAGATGCTGGCGCAATAATTGTTGGCAAGGTAAACACCGATGAATTTACTATGGGATCTTCAACAGAAAATTCTGCCTTTGGCGTAACTCATAATCCCTGGGATCTGAGTCGAGTACCTGGTGGTTCGTCTGGTGGTTCGGCTGCTGCTGTTTCTGCCGATGAATGTTTCTTCGCTCTTGGGACCGATACTGGTGGATCAATCCGGCAGCCATCGAGTTTTTGCTCTGTTACTGGTTTAAAGGTTACTTACGGTTTGATTTCAAGAAATGGTGTAATTTCTTATGCTTCATCATTTGACACAATCGGTCCAATCGCTAAAAGCGCTGCTGATGTAGCTTTAATTCTGAATGTCATTGCTGGTAATGATCCAATGGATTCCACGACTGTAAGAAGTAATTTGCCAGACTATTCATCATTTCTTAATAAAAAAATTAAAGGCAAAAAAATCGGTGTCCCAAAAGAATTTTTTGGCCAGGGTATAGATCCCGAAGTTAATAAAATTATTGAGAATTCACTAGAAACTTTGAAATCTCTTGGCGCTGAAGTTGAAGAAACAAGTTTGCCATCAACTGATTTAGCAATAGCAATGTATTATATTATCGCTAAGTCTGAGGCTTCATCCAATCTTGCTAGATACGATGGCATAAGATACGGAAAATCCGAAATTGAAAATCTAGAATCTAAAGTTAACAATTTGATTGAGCTTTATTTTAGTAATCGAACTCTAGGATTTGGTGACGAGGCTAAACGCTCAATTATGATGGGGACTCATACTCTCTCGTCTGGCTATCACGACGCATACTATAAAAAGGCCTCCCAAATCAGAACATTAGTCAAAAAAGAATATGAGGAAGCTTTCAGAAAATATTATGCACTAATTACTCCAGTTTCGCCGTTTCCGGCGTTTAAAATTGGCGAAAAAATTGATGATCCGCTGACAATGTATTTGGCCGATGCTAACACCGTACCGATAAATCCTGCGGGCATTCCAGCGATGTCGGTCCCAGCCGGATTTACAAAAGAAAACTTGCCAGTTGGTATGCAGATAATTGGTCCACATTTCGGTGAGGGGCAAATTATTGAGGTTGCTGATGCTTTTCAAGAAGCAACAGATTTTCACAAAAAAAAGCCGAATTTATAATTTGAATAATATTTTCACTATCAAAGACAATCAATTATGACAAAAAATAAGGTCATCAAAATATGCCAGGACGAAAAGATCAAATTTATCCATCTGCAATTTTCTGATTTAGATGGAGTTGTTAAAAGTGTTGAGATGCCTGTTTCCCAATTACCTGACGCACTTGATAACGGCAAATGGTTTGATGGTTCCTCGATAGAAGGTTTTGCTAGAATTGCTGAAAGCGATATGTTTTTAAAGCCAGATATCTCTACATTTTCCATTTTGCCCTGGAAAAATGGCGATGGATTAAAGTCAGCAAGAATTATCTGTGATGTAATGACCCCGGATGGCAAACCATTCGACGGTGATCCGAGAGGAATTTTGAAAAGAAATTTGGACTATGCTTCAAAATATGGCTATGAATATAACGTCGGTCCAGAGTTGGAATTTTTTCTTTTCAAAAAAAATGATGACGGAGCGCTCGAATTAAATCCGCTTGACTCTGCTGGTTACTTTGATTTTTCTGCTGACTGGGCGAGTAGTGTTCGCAAAGAGATTTCAAATGCAGCAGAGGCAATGGGCATTGAGATTGAAACGATTCATCACGAAGTATCCAGAAGCCAGCATGAAATAGATTTTAAATATTGTGACGCGCTAAAAGCGGCTGACAATGTGATAACACTTAGATTTATTGTTAAGGCTGTTGCTGAGAAATTCGGATTGTATGCGACTTTTATGCCGAAACCGATTTTTGGGATAAATGGCAGTGGGATGCATGTTCATCAAAGTCTTGGCAAAAAAGGTAGAAATGTTTTTTATGATGCAAAAGATGAATACGGACTATCTAAAATTGCTAAAAGATTCATTGCTGGCCAACTTAAATATGCAAGTGGAATATGCATGATAATGTCGCCATTGGTAAATTCATACAAAAGATTAGTATCAGGGTTTGAGGCACCGGTTTATCTCTCATGGGCGAGAATAAATCGTTCTGCGCTTATTAGAGTTCCCAGGTTCATCAAACCAGAGGCTTGCAGAATTGAACTTAGATCCCCTGATCCATCATGTAATCCGTATCTGGCTTTCTCCGCTATGCTAATCGCTGGATTAACCGGAATAGAAAAGCAGCTTATGATACCAGATCCGGTTGAAGAAAATATTTACGAAATGTCAGATGCCGATAGAAAATTAAGAAAGATTCAAACCCTACCTGATTCCTTGGGAAGCGCAATCAAAGAATTTGAAAAATCGGATATCGCCAGAAAATCTTTTGGTGATTATTGTTACAGCAGGTTGATCGATTCGAATAAAAAAGAATGGGATGATTATCGTCTGCAGGTTAGCAATTGGGAGATTGATCAGTATCTTGAAAAATATTAGGAAATACTATGGGCAAGAAACAGCGCGAAAAAAAAGAGCGAAAATTAGCTGAGATGGAAATAAGGCGTAATGAGCTTAAAAGCCACTCAGCTGATATCGAAATACTGAAAATTTTTAAATCTGTTGCATTTTATATTTATCTCATCTGCTTTTTGGCAATAGCTGCCTATCCTTTTATTTATCAAAAATATATTCCTCACGGGAAATACGCGGTTCTTAACACCTCAATGGGAGAGATCAAAATCGAACTTTATAGAGACAAAGCTCCAAAAACTGTTGATAATTTTGTCGATTTAGCAAGGAATAATTTTTACAAAAATATGATCTGGCATCGAGTTGTTAAAAATTTTGTTATACAAACCGGTGACCCGACCGGAACCGGCACTGGAGGTGCGGGCAGACAGATAGATGATGAGATTTCCGATCTCGCATTTATTGAAGGAACTGTTGGCATGGCTAACGCCGGTGAAAACACAAATGACAGTCAGTTTTTTATTACTACTGCTGATGTGCAAGAAACATTAAATGGAAAATATACCTCATTCGCTAGAGTGGTGGAGGGTATGGATATTGTTAAAAAAATATCGGAAGTTGAAATTGGCGAGGACGAAAAACCTCTTACGGATGTATTATTAAATGATGTTAAAATAAAATGATTGCCAGAAAATCAAAAGGAAGCATTGAACAAAAAATTATAGTTGGTTTTTTTCGTGGTCTGTGGTGGCTGGTCAAGTTGCCGTTTTCTGGTTTTAAAAGAAAGCCGGGGCTTTCTGTTTCTGATCAACAATACCTGATTTCGAAAAAAAACGAGATAGAGGAGTTGCTTCATTCTGACAATCAAATCGAATTACGTCATGCAGTTATGGAGGCGGATAAGTTAATCGATTGGATACTGAAAAAAAAGGGTTATTCCGGGGTCACTTTTGCTGACAGATTGAGATCTGCAGAGAAAGATATCCCCGAGGATATTTACAATAATATTTGGCAAGGGCACAAGATCAGAAATCAGATTGCCCATGAAGATAGAGATATTAATTTAGAAATTTTAAAAGCTTCGGCAAAAAAAATACTCTCATATAATGGATAAAAAGATGACTGATTTTAAGACTACAATTGGTTTAGAGATTCACGTTCAGCTAAAAACTGAAAGCAAGATGTTTTGTTCGTGTGATAACAATGCCCAAGATGCAGAACCTAATACTTTGATCTGTCCTGTTTGCCTAGCAATGCCAGGTACATTGCCTGTCGCCAATAAAGAAGCGATTGACATGACAATAAAAACTGGCCTAGCTTTTAACTCAGATGTTCCAGAAGAATCAAAATTTGACCGAAAACACTATTTTTATCCAGATTTACCCAAAGGTTATCAGATATCTCAGTATGACAAGCCACTTTGTAAGGGTGGAGAGATTCAAGTTGGTGATGAAACAATAACTTTAAATCGTATTCATCTCGAAGAAGATGCCGGAAAATTGACTCATCCTGTTGGGAAAAATTATTCTCTGGTTGATCTTAATCGGGCAGGAACACCACTTATGGAGATTGTGACAGAGCCCGATATTAGCTCCCCCAGTCAAGCAAAAAAGTTCTTGCAGGAGCTTCAACTTGCCTTGCGCTATCTTAATGTTTCCGATGCCGATATGGAAAAGGGTCATTTGCGATGCGACGCAAATATCTCCGTTCAGAGAGGCGATAAATCGTCACCGATAATTGAAATTAAAAATCTTAACTCTTTTAAATTTGTCGAACAAGCTCTCTCTTATGAATCAAAAAGACTTTCTAATGATTATTCTAACTGGGAAGTAAAAAGAGTCAAAATTACTCGCGGATTTGATTCCCAAAAGGGTGTAACTTTTGAGCAGCGCCATAAGGAAGAGGCTGCTGATTATCGTTATTTCCCTGAGCCAGATATTCCACCAATAAAAATCGATAAAAAATATGTCGATCAAATTAGATCGCAAATGGTAGAGTTGCCTAGGAATAAAAAAGAAAGATATGTCAAAGTTGGGATTCGTCCAGATGTAGCAGATAAAATCATTTCAAATCCAAATATTGCGGAGTATTTGGAGACATCTGATATGCTTAAGAAGGAACTTGCCCACTTCATCTCTGAAGAAGTCACTGCTGCAATAGCAAAATCAAAAATCACTTTCGATGAGTATAAAAAACGGGTTCCAATTACTGCTATCGCTGATCTTTTAAATTTAGTTGGATCGGGAATGATCAGCAAAACTGCCGCTAAATCAATATTTTCTAGAATGGTTGATACCGGCAAAAGTCCAAAAGAGATAATCGAAGAGAGTGACTCGGCGCAGATCAGTGACTCTGACGAACTTAATGCTATAGTGGCGGAAACAGTGAATAATAATCCGGATTTAGCTGAAAAATATCGTCTTGGAAAAACTCAGGTTCTTGGTTTTTTTGTCGGAGATATTATGAAAAAAACCAGTGGCCGAGCGAATCCCCAACTATTAAATAAATTGCTAAAGGAGTATCTAGATGGAAACAATAACTAATGTCCTTAATTCTTTCTGGTTGCCAGTTTATAACTTCTTGCCGAAGTTACCGACATTAATTTTGATTGTATTACTTGGATATTTAATTATTCAGATAATTTATTGGATATTAAACCGCGCCTTAAAATTATCAAAGATTCCACGAGCACTAATTGGTGTTATCGCTTCCCTTTCATTAATTATAATGTGGGTAATATTGTTTGCTGAAATTGCTCGGCAGCTTGGTATGGGTAGTTTGGCAGTAACAATTTCTGGTTCCTTGGCAGTTTTAGCTTTGGCACTGGCTTCCGGCGCCTCTGGACTGGCAGGTGATATAATTGCCGGTGTTTTTCTGGCCAGAGACAGTGATTTTGAAATTGGCTTTCGTATAAGAATTGGTGGCATTGAAGGTATTATTCAAAAGATTGATATTAGAAAAATTCGCGTCGTTGATGATAAAGGTGATATCCATATCTTCCCAAACACGAAATTGGATAAAGAAGGATGGGTGATTGTTTCTCAGAATGTTGAAGACAACAAGGATGATTTGAAAAAAATTATTGCAAAAAATGAAGATAAACAAAAATAAAGGAGAAGTAATGACAAAAATTGTCTATGAAAATAACGGTGAAGTAGAAATGAAAAAAAGCGTAAATCGTAGCAACAAGTTCTGGAAGATTATTTGTATTATTGTCATCAGCCTAATTTTTGGTGCTATTAGTGGTGTTGGTAGTGTCATACTTTTGTCAAAAGACAACGGCGCGATTGCTAAAAAGATTGGTTTTAAGAATTGGGATAATTTATCAATTCCGATGACTGAAACAAAAAAAATTGTCATAGAAGAATCTGGTGCAATAGTAGACACCGTTGAAAAAATGTCTCCGGCTGTGGTTTCAATTGTTTCAAAATCAAAGATGCAAAATATTTTTGGTGATGTTGTAACTCAAGAGGGTGGTGGCACCGGTTTTATAATCACTAGCGATGGATTGATATTAACCAACAAACATGTTGTTTCAGACACTGGAGCTACATACTCAGTAATTTTATCAGATGGTAAAAACTATGATGCAAAAGTGCAGTCGATCGATCCATTAAATGATTTAGCAGTGGTAAAAATTGAAGCGAGAAATTTGCCAGTTGTTGAATTGGGAGATTCCGATCAACTGGTCGTTGGCCAATGGGTAGTTGCTGTTGGCAACGCCCTTGGTAAGTATCAAAACACCGTCACTGTTGGGATTGTGTCGGCCAAAGAGAGACAAGTAGAAGCAAGCGACCCCTCAAGCGGGAGTACTGAGAGTCTCCAGGGTATGTTGCAAACCGATGCGGCGATAAATTCTGGAAATTCCGGCGGTCCTTTGGTTAATTTGCACGGTCAGGTTGTTGGTATAAATACGGCAGTTGCCTCAAATGCTCAAGGAATCGGTTTCGCAATTCCGATTAATGCAGCGAAAAAAGCAATTGATAGTATCAAGAAATCAGGGAAAATTATTCGTCCTTATCTTGGCGTTAGATATTTGCCGATTACTCCTGATTTAGCTAAAACAAGCAACCTAAAATACGATTATGGCGCTTTAGTAATTAAGGGTAATGGTTTGGGTCAGGTAGCAGTAATTCCTGGGAGTCCAGCTGACAAGGCCGGAATAGTGGAAAACGACATTATTCTTGAGATAAATGGTCAAAGAATTAATAGCGAGAGTAGCCTGTCAAGTTTATTGCAGAGACATGATGTAGGAAACACGATAACTCTAAAAATATTCCATGATGATGGTGAGATAGATGTCAAAGTTACTTTGGAAGAAATGAAATAACTTTTTCTGGAATTGATTGGTGTTTTTTGCTGGCTCTCCTTACAAGGAGAGCCAGCTTTAGTTCTGGACTCTTCCTATGCCACATGAGCAGAGGCCTTCTTCCGTTTTTTCGAGTGCGAGTCGAAGATCCTTTTGCGCTCCTTTCCGGTGATCCAGACCCCGATTTCGAATGGGTGTTCTACTATGAAGCAGCCTTTTGGACAAAGCAACAGTAGACCACTCACCTCTAGCCGGCAGCCTGGGTGTTTGGGACAATATTCGGGCGCGTTGCGCCTGGCGAAATTGTCTGGTAGCGCCACTGTTGTCTCACCTCCTTTATACTGAGATGCCGCGCAGATCGATAGGAAGAGTTCGATTTGAAAATACAATAAAACAACTAATTTGACAAGATTGAGAGCAGTCTTAATTTATTAGATAAATCGATAAAAGTTTTTGTATCAGAATAGGTTTGTAGAGCGTATTCTTGAATTTTTTTAATATTTCTCGGATCCGCTTCAATCAGAATTTCACCGTTTTTTGCCAGGTGTTTTTTCGCTTGTTTTAAAAACCTTAAAATTGTTGTTGCCCCATCTCTACCGGAGAATATCGCCTCTTTCGGTTCAAATCTAATTTCATCATTCCCTGATTCACCTTCAGGAACATAGGGCAAATTAGCAATGATCAAATCAAATTTGCCTCGAATATTTGAAAATAAATCAGATTTTTTAAAACTTATTTTTGTTTGATGTTTTTTGTTGTTTTTCTTTGCGACTCTCAACGCTTCATCTGAAATATCGGAAGCAAAAAATATAATTTTTTGGTTAATTGACGTAGTATTTTTTGCAATAGAAATTATGATATTTCCTGAACCTGTTCCGATATCCAAAATAGATAGTTCTCTGTTTTTGTTTGCCTCGATAAATTCCAGAGCTTTTTCTACAATTAATTCAGTTTCTGGACGAGGTATGAGGGTATCGGGAGAAACCTCAAAATCTAGACCGAAAAATTCTTTTTCCCCGGTTATGTAAGAGATGGGATAATGTGTAGAGCGTAATCTAACTATTTTTTTAATTCTTACGATTTCACTCTTTTTTAGCTCACAATCAGGGTTTGAAAGCAAGAATTCGCGCGATTTTTTGGTCACAAACTCAAAAATTATTTGAGCATCTATTTCCGCGGAAGATATCCTATTTTCTTTTAGTTCTTTAACAGTTTTTTTATAAAAATCTAAGAAAGTATTATTCATCTTCTTGTGTATCTAGCAGACGCTTTTTGTCTTCTTCAATTAATGAGGAAATTATTGATTCCAAATCGCCGGCTAAAATTTTTGCTATACCGTGCCAGCTCTGATTTATTCGATGGTCGGTAATTCTGTCTTGAGGAAAGTTATATGTTCTGATTTTTTCGCTTCTGTCTCCGGTGCCAATCTGCGATCTTCGTTTGTCTCCCATTTCACGTTGCTTTTTTTCTTCTTCCAGAGCAAGAATTCTGGAGCGCAAAATTGACATTGCTTTATTTTTGTTTTTTAATTGAGACTTTTCATCCTGGCAGGTGATTACCATGCCGGTTGGCAAGTGAGTAATCCGAACGGCTGAATCAGTGGTGTTTACTGATTGCCCTCCGGGACCGGATGACCGGAAAACATCAACTCTTATATCCTCGGGTCTGATTTCAACATCCGCTTCTTCTGCTTCAGGAAGAACAGCAACTGTAATTGTTGAAGTATGAATCCGACCTGATTTTTCTGTTTCCGGAACTCTCTGAACTCTGTGTACTCCTGATTCATATTTCATCTTGGAATAAACATTGTCGCCTGATATTTTAAAAGCAATTGATTTTATTCCACCGATTGACGAATTTTGCGAATCAAGTATTTCTATTGTCCAGAGATTATTTTCTGCATAGTGACTATACATGCGAAAGATTTCGGCGGCAAAAAGCTCCGATTCGTCTCCACCAGCAGCCGGCCGAATCTCAATAATCACATTTTTTTGATCATTTGGGTCTGCCGGAATTAAAAGCAGATGAAGCTCTTTTTCAAGAATTTCCTTTTCCTTTTCTAAGTCGACTAATTCAAGCTTGGCGATTTCTGCTAATTCTGGTTCGTCAGAATAAATAATCTCCTGATTTTCAGAAATATTTTTTACAATATTGAAATAGCGTTCGATTTTTTTTGCATCATTTTCTAAATTTGTCTTTTCTTTTGAAAGCTTAGAAAGTTTTTCCGAATCAGAAAGATTTGCTGGATCTGATAGCTCTTTCTCCAAAAGTTTATAATTTTCCAAAATTTTTTCTAATTTTTCTTTCATCATTTTAAAAAACCAGTTTATATTTAATAACTGGTTTCATTATACCTTAAATTTGATTAGCTATCTTTGTTCTCAGTTGTTTTTTTTGCCTTGAACTTTTCAGCGGCGGCAACCCTGGCTTTAAATTTATCAACTCTGCCAGCGGTATCAATGAGTTTTTCCTTGCCGGTAAAATATGGATGACAGGCAGAGCAAATTTCAACCTGAATATCTTTTGTTGTTGAATTTACCTCAAAAACATTGCCACAAGAGCAGGTAACAGATGTTTTTTCGTAATTTGGATGAATATTTTTTTTCATAACAAAAATAGTTTATCAGAATATTGATATTTATGCAAGGGTGTGCTAGAATTAATTCGTCAAGAAAAAAAATTAATTTCACACGCCTCTCTAGTACTTCTTCCCCCAAGGGGGATTGTGAGGCGGAGGATAAAAGAAGGAGAATGTAAATGTTTTCTACGCCAACTCTTAGCGAAATGCTCGCTGCTGGGGTTCATTTTGGTCACAAGAGAGCCAGATGGAATCCAAAAATGGAAAATTTTATTTTTACCACCAAAAATGGTGTTTCAGTAATCAATTTGGAGAAAACCAAAGAGATGCTGGAGAAGTCTTTGGAATTTTTATCCAAAGAAGTTTCTGAAGGCAAAAAGGTGATTTTTGTTACTAGCAAAAGACAGGCGAGAGAGATTGTCAAAGAAGCGGCAATTTCTTGCGGCATGCCCTATGTTGTTGAAAAATGGCGTGGTGGCACAATCACCAATTTTTCAATTATCTCTGAAAACTTTAAAACTTTGAAAAAGTTAAAAGATCAGATCTCTTCACCGGAATTTTCTAAGCTATCGAATATTGAACAAAATCAAGTCAAAGAGAAAGCGGAAAAAATTGAAAGATTTTTCGGTGGTATTTCAGAATTAAAAAAGAAGCCTGATATTTTATTTCTGATCGGATCACATGATGAAAAAATTGCTCTAAAAGAAGCAAAATCAGAAAATATTCCCACGGTTGCTCTTGTCGATACAAATGCAAATCCAGAGGAAGTTGATTGGCCGATACCATCAAATGATGATGCGACCAAAGCAATAAAATTAATGGTTGAAACGATAGCAAAGACAATAGCTGAAAGCAAAAAGACTGAAGCGGAAAACACTGTTGCTGCCGAATCGGATAAAAAGAATAAAGAATAAGTTAAATTTTTTGGAGGTAATATGAATATTACAGCAAAAGATATTGCATCAATTCGAACAAAAACTGGGTTGCCAATGATGGAAATCAAATCTGCCCTGATTGAGGCCGGTGGCAATGAAGAGCGTGCACGGGAAATTCTTCGCAAGAAAGGATTTTCGAAATCGGAGAAAAGAGCCAATAAAGAAACTAAATTCGGTGTTGTTGATTCCTATGTCCATGCCGGAAGAATTGGAGTTTTAGTTGAAGTTCTTTGTGAAACTGATTTTGTGGCGAAAAACGAAGATTTTAAAAATTTCGCTCACGAAATATCCCTACAAGTTGCCGCCACTGCCCCTTCGTATGTAAGCGAAGATAACATTCCGACTGAAATAGTGGAAAAAGAAAGGAAGCTTTTCACCGAAGAGGCAAAAAATTCAAGCAAGCCGGACAATGTCATTGAAAAAATTGTTCAAGGGAAATTAGAAACATATTATTCTGAAATTTCTCTGCTTTCTCAGCCTTACTTTCGAGATCCGAAAAAAACTGTTTCCGATCTGTTAAATGAAATTATTGCCAAGACCGGCGAAAAGATTATCGTATCAAGATTTGCGCGCATAGAACTCTCTTGTTAAAATAATTAAAAAGGAGAGAAAATGATTGCGAGTGAAATTATCAAAAGCATCGGGTCGAAAATGGATTCGGTTATTTCGCTACTCGATTCTGACTTGAAAAATATCCGCACAGGCAGGGCAAATTCCGCTTTGGTTGAAGATATTGTAGTTAATTATTTCGGTGTTGAAACACCACTAAAGCAGTTAGCTTCGATCACAATTCCTGAAGCGACTCAAATTGTTGTTTCCCCTTGGGACAAACAATCTTTGGGTGATATCGAAATAGCTTTAAAAAATTCCGAGTTGAATTTGTCGGTTACTAATGATGGAAAATCTGTTCGTGTTAGTTTGCCGCCAATGACTGGCGAAAGAAGAGAGGAGCTTTCAAAAATTGTCAAAAAACATGGTGAAGATTCCAGAGTAGCAATTCGCAACATTCGTGGTGAGGCCTGGGAGCAGATTCAAAATGGATTTAAAAAGGGAGAGATTACGGAAGATGACAAATATAAAGGCGAGAAAGATCTAAATGATTTGATCGATCAAAAGAATAAGGAGATTGAGATCAGGGTTGAGTCTAAGATTAGTGAACTATCTAAAATCTAATTTTTTATGTTTTTAACAGTTATATTATTTATCTTCATACTTGGAGTTTTGATCTATGTTCATGAACTAGGACATTTTGTTGCGGCAAAAATCAGCGACATTAAAGTAGAAGAGTTTGCTTTTGGTTTCCCCCCAAAAATTTGGGGTAAAAAATTGGGCGAGACTGAATATCGGATAAATGCTATTCCAATTGGTGGTTATGTCAAAATGCTTGGTGAATCTGAGTCAAGCAACAGTAGCAGATCATATTCTCGTAAGGGCCCCTTTTCCAGGGCAATGGTATCAGTTTCTGGTGTAATAATGAACTTTATTTTGGCTTGGTTAATTTTAACCGTTGGTTTTTCTGTTGGTATGACATCACTTACTTCATCGCCTGATTCGATACCAGGAGAAAAGGTAAAAGCGTCAATTGTTGCTGCGTCGGTAATTGAAAATTCTCCAGCGAATACCGCGGGGATTGTTCCCGGGGATATTTTGCAAAAAGGAATTTACAACGGGCAAGAGATGGCTTTTAATTCCACCGATGATCTTTCAAACTTTACTCATGCCAACAGAGGTAGAGAAGTGGATATTGTATTTAGGCACAATGAAGAACAGAAACTAACAAATATTTCTCTTGCGGGAGAAGGTAATTCACCTTTGGGAGTCGAAATTATTGACAATTCGTCAGTCAAGGTCAAATGGTATATGGCGCCGATCGTTGCTTTCCGCGAGATCATTAGAGTGATTGAAGTTTATGTTACTTTTCTTGTGACTTTTTTCCAGCAGCTTTTTAGTCAAGGTGAAATTTCCAAAGAAGTTGGCGGACCGGTGGCAATATATATGCTTACCGGAATGGCGGCAAAAGCCGGAGTGATGGTCGTTGCACAATTAATTGCGATTCTTTCCATTAGTTTAGCGATAATAAATATCTTGCCCTTCCCTGCTCTTGATGGTGGAAGATTATTGTTTATTGTTCTAGAAAAAATATTTCGGCGCAAAGTTGTCAGGGAAAACGTAGAAAATATTATACACATGGTTGGCTTTGCACTAATTATTCTATTTGCAATTGCAGTTACCTACAAAGATGTTATGCAATTTATAATTAAATAATAATTATGAAAGCAACAAAATTATTTTTTAAAACTCGTAAAGAATCGCCAAAAGATGCGGATTCGATAAATGCTAATTTTCTGGTTCGTGGTGGTTATATTCAAAAACATATGTCGGGAGTTTATGGTTTGTTGCCACTTGGGCTAAATGTTTATCGAAAAATTGAAAATATTATCCGTGAAGAAATGGACTCAATTGATGGTCAGGAGATATTAATGAATGTTTTGCAACCCCGGGAACTTTGGGATGAAACCGGTAGATTTTCAGAAATATCTGAAATAATGTATCAATTTAAGGACAAAAGAGGTAAGGATATTGGTTTGGCTCCAACTCATGAAGAACAGGTGACCGATATCATAAGACATCATATAAAGTCATACAAGGATTTGCCAACCTCTCTTTATCAAATTCAAGTCAAATTCCGAAATGAACCACGGGCAAAATCAGGACTTTTGCGTGGGCGGGAATTTATGATGAAGGATATGTATAGTTTTCATGCCGATGAGAAAGATTTTGAAAGCTATTATAAAAGAGTTGGAGAAAAATACTTAGAAATATTCTCAAAAATTGGATTAAAAGCGAAATATGTTGCTGCTGACGGCGGAATTTTCTCGAAATATTCTCATGAGTTTCAAGTAATCAGTCCTACCGGCGAAGACACAATTTATTATTGCAATAAATGTGATTTTGCTGAAAATAAAGAAATTTCTAAGGTTAAAAATGGTGATAAATGCCCAGAATGCTCCGGAGAAATCGTTGAAGCGAAATCGATTGAAGTTGGTAATATTTTCCCGCTCAAGAACAAGTTTTCTTCAGCTATGGGAGCAAAGTTTGTTGATAAAGATGGAAGTGAAAAAGATTTGCTTATGGGCTGCTACGGTATTGGTTTGACCCGAGCTTTGGCGGCAATTATTGAAGTCTATTTTGACCAAGAAAAAAATATGATGATTTGGCCAGAACCGGTCGCTCCCTACAATGCCGAAATTATCTCTTTGAGTAAAGATAAAGAAGCCGAAGAATTATACAAAAGAATCGAAGATAAAACCGAGGTTCTTTATGATGACCGAGATATCTCTGCTGGTGAAAAATTTGCCGATGCCGATTTGATTGGGGCGCCTAAAAGAGTTATCGTTTCAGAGAAATCGACAAAATCAGGTGGGGTTGAATTAGTTGATCTAAAAACGGGTGAGAATCAGATAGTCGAAATTGAAAAAATTGCTACGGTTCTATAAATATCTAAAATGAAAAAGCCACCCATGGCGGGTGGCGGTGGTCTATCACTCTTCGTGAAGTTTGAGTAATTTTTGTATTCTAGCCAGCCGGAATTTACTGTTTGGTCGTTTGTTTCTGTTTCCTGTTCGCTTTCAGCTGATATTTGTTCTTCATCAGTTTCGATTGATTCATCATTTTCTGCACTAATTTTTTCTTGCTCTTTGAGTTCTTTATTGTGTTTCCAAAAGCGATAACCGTCGTAACTTCCGCTAGCTAGTATTAACGTGCCAAGAATCACTAAAACGATAATTAAAATTGTTTTCTTCGACATCTTCCCTCCAAAATTATAATTAATTAACTTAATTATAAATCAATTATTAGTTATAATGAAATTACTAATTTAAATTAGGAGGCCGGTGACTAAAAAACTTGAGATTTACAAATGTGAAGTTTGTGGCAATATTGTCGAATTGGTTCATGCAGGTCAAGGTGAATTGGTTTGTTGCGGTCAGCCGATGGTTAGGCAGAATGAAAAAACTGATGAAGAAAATTTGACTGAAAAACACCGACCGATAATTGAATCGGGTGAGAATACGAAGGTCAAAATCGGATCAGTTTCTCATCCGATGGAAGAGGGGCACTATATTGAATGGGTTGAGGTAATTTTTGGCAAGAACGTTTGTCGCCATAATTTTTCACCCGGCGATAAAGCCGAGAGTGTCTTTTGTTCTAAAAAACCTGATTACGCTAGAGTCTATTGTAACATTCACGGCCTTTGGAAAAGTTAGTATTTTTTGTAAAACATTAATCTTTTTTATTAGCACTTTTTAATTTCTGTGAAGGTTGAAAAATTTGGATAATTGGTCAATAATAAAATTAGAAGTTTTTTAAGCAAAAAATAGGAGTGCATATGCCAGTTGAAGGTGGTCCGGGGCCAGAATTTATGGGTAAGTATGAATTACACAAAACTCCAGAAGTTGAGCACTCGGTGTCTAGACTTCGAAGTCATGGGAAGAAAGTCGAAGAAACCAAGTCTGGTCGTGTCGGTGCTCATTTTGGATTGATAGAAAAAGCCCTACGGATTGATCGCAAGCATTTTGTCGGTGATGTAAAATCTGATTTGACCCAAGAATTTACCATTAATTTACAAAAAGAAGACGGCTCCGAGGACGACGAAAAAATTAATCAATTAGTTCAAGGTCTATTTGAATCGGAAAAAGAAATTCTTCGTCAGCGAGGTATGGGTGCTGAGCTTGAGGAGTATGGTGATGTTCCAAAGCCGGAAGATTTTGAAAAATACAAACAACAAATTCGCGATAAAAAAGTCGAACAGGAAAAAACTCTTGGCGTATGGGTTGATTACTTGGGAGATGAAGAGGCTGACTACTATCCTGTTTGGTTTAAATATTTAGCCCTTAGAAGTTTGCAGAAAATGGGCAAACGGGACCGCGATACTGGTGACTATTCCAAACGATCAGCAAATACTTTGCAGCCGTTTCCCGATTTGTCCCGTGAAGCGCTTGCCAGAACTTTGGATGCCATTAAAGCGATGCAAGACAAAAACACTCTTCTTGATTTCGAAAAGATTAACGATTACTCGGATGATGAACTTCATGCAGTGGCAGAACTTGACAAAGCTGCTGTAAAAGGTGATTTTGCTAAACTTTATGCCCATTTTCAAAATGAGATTGAAAAAGAGCGTCGCGAGCGCGGTGAAAATACTGCCGGTGAGTGGAGACATTTTGCTCAAGGAAGCGATCCGAATATTTTAGTTTCAACACTTGCGGGGAAGGGGACGGAATGGTGTACTGCCGGTTTGGATGTCGCCAGTAATCAATTACAGCGAGGTGAGTTTTGGATCTACTACACTTATGACCAAGACAAAAACCCGACTGACCCCAGGGTAGCAGTTTTCCTTATCGGTGGTCAGATTTCGGAAGTTAGAGGTGTATATGGCAAGGATCAGGATTTGGAATTGGATTTTGTCGATATAGCTAGAGAAAAATACAGCGAATTTCCCGGAAGTGAAAAATATGAGAAAAAAGATCGCGATATGAAACAGCTGACTTTAATTGATCGCAAATCTAAAGCTGACGAAGAATTATCAAAAGACGACTTAATTTTTCTTTATGAAATTAACTCAAAAATCGAAGGTTTTGGTCACGGTGCTGACCCGAGGGTAGTCGATATTTTAAAAACACGCGATCCTAAAGCCGATGCGCCGTTGGCGTTGGATTGCCGACCGGAAGAAATAGCTTGGAGCGCCGACCAAATACAAGAAGAAACCAAATCATACATCGGTCCTCTATTTCCCGGTATTTTTAAGCTACAAAATCTTGAAAATATCTACACCTCTTTTCCCGAAGGTAAAATTCGAAAAAGCGATTTGGAGATTGGCGGAAAAACCAAGGAAGAGCTGGTGCAGGAGCTAAAAAACAAAAACCAATGGGCGCTGGACATGATTAGTAGTCCAGACTTTACACCACTGGAAGGTCCAGAACAAATTACAACTATTCGATTGAGAGTTCGAGATCTCGGTTTTCCAAATGGCGCTACTACCGATCAAATTTACGCCAAAGCAGAAGAATTTGGGCTTGAACTCTGTCCAGCTGAAGTCGGTCCGCATCAAAGATTAAAAGATCAAGAGCAACCTCTGGGAGACTGGTACAGAATCGCTATGAAGCAAATTGCGGACCGGGACTTCATTCCTTGCGTCTTCAGTCTGCGTCACGATGAACGTGGTCTGGGGCTGTACTACAGCAATGCCGAGCCGGCGGACGAGTGGGGTCCGAACGGCGGGTTTGTGTTCCGTCTTCGTCAAGTTTCTGAATCTTAAATTTTTAATTACTTTTCCCCTTTTGAACCTTTGATTTTTTGAAACTTTGGAATTTTGCTACAATAAAAACAGATTGATTGAATCGCCCGGTTAGCCTTCGACCTGCTCAGGCCAGGCGGCCTGGTGAAATCTCTCTGGCAAATATAAATTGAGAGCACAAATGGTTACGACTGTTTATGGAGTGGTTTGTATCTTGTCCAAAAAAAGAGAAACTTGGTCTTTTGCGCTCGGGGATTTACGATCCCGAATAAGATACAGCCGGACGATTTTTTTGATCTCGTCGGCAGTGGCGCGGATGGCGTAAAAGACGTTTGCGAACCAGAACTTCATTCCTTGCGTCTTCAATCTGAATCACGATGACAATGGTCTGTGGCTGAACAACAACAATGCCAAGCCGACGAACAAGTGGAATCCGAACAACGAGTTAATGTTCCGTCTTCGCAAGTTCTTCTTTTCCGTACCTCAGCGAGCTCGGTATAAACTAGCTACAAGGTGCGGTTTTTCTTTTGCAGATTTGTTAAACTTTTCTTCCAACCTCCAAGCATTTTCCCGGCTTCTTCGAGTTTAGCTGCCAATTCTTCGAAATGCTTGTTTGATATCAGCTGGCCTTCCCATGCAACAGAAATCAAATATTTTAATTTGTCTAACACGAAAATACATTTACCGATATTTTCGTTTTTGCTCTCTTTGGCGCTAAAATATGTAGTGTAGGATAGTTCAATTAAATCAAGAAATCGGTCATCGATTCGCTGGCCGATTGTAAAACGGCAGGGCTTAGCAATATGAGGAACAACCGACAGCCAATACAAATACCCCTCTTTGATTTTAACCAAAATCGAGGGGTTGTCTCGAGAGAGAGAGTAAAATGGCTTCACCATAGTTTTAATAATATCACTTCTTTTGAAAACTTGCTTCAAAGCTGGCGCGAGTTTTTGTCCGGCAAGCGAAAAAGAAAGGATGTAGCTCGGTTTTCTTTAGATTTGCTGGGAAATTTGATGACCTTGCATCTAGATTTAAAAAACCGAACTTACCGTCATGGCGGGTATACTCCATTTAAAATCAACGACCCGAAACCCCGAGAAATCCACAAAGCCTCAGTTCGCGATAGATTGGTCCACCATGCGATCTGTCGGATTTTATTTACATATTTTGAAAAACATTTTGTTTTCAACTCATTCTCCTGTCGAAAGAAAAAAGGCACTCACCGGGCCATGAATCGGTTTCGAAGTTTCGCAAATATCGTTTCAAAAAACAACACTCAAACCTGCTGGGTATTAAAATGCGACATCAAGAAATTTTTTGCCAGCATTGATCAGAGCATTTTGATGGAGATTTTAGCTCGGCATATTAAAGACCAAAATACTTTGTGGCTATTAAATGAAGTTATCGGCAGTTTTAATTCCGACGACAAAATCGGGATTGGTCTTCCGCTTGGCAATTTAACCAGCCAACTCTTGATCAATGTTTACATGAATGAATATGATCAGTTTGCGATGAGAAATCTGAAAGCCAGATACTATGTCCGGTATGCCGATGACTTTGTAATTTTATCATCAAATCGCTTGGAACTTGAAAAACTATTGCCAAAAATATCTGAATTTTTAACTAACAAATTAAAGCTCAAACTGAACTACAATAAAGTCGAAATTCGAACTTTAGTTTCAGGCGTTGATTTTCTAGGTTGGATTCATTTTCCCGATCATCGAATCCTACGAAAAGCAACGAAACGAAGAATGGTGAGAAGAGTTGTTGAAAATCCGAAAAACGCAACTTACCAATCATATCTAGGAATTATTTCTCATGGCAATAGCCAAAAAACTAGGCGTGAATTAAATAATCTGTATTTTTCCAAGCAATAATTTTTTCAATCTTAGTTAAAGCAGATAACTTAAGGCGGTGTGATTGAATTTTTTTCTGATCAAGCGTATTATGTCTGACGATGAACATAAATGAGAAAATAAAGAAATTAGCAAGGGGGGAGATTGCCACTCTACCAGGTGTTTATATTTTTATCGATAAAAAAGGCGATATTCTCTATATTGGCAAAGCGAAAAATCTTCGAAGTAGGGTGAAATCATACTTTGTTCGCTTGGAAGAACTGCGAGAAAATCGTTCCGAAGCAATTTTTCAAATGGTTAATAAAATTAATCAGATAAAGATTTTTCCGACTGATTCAGAAATCGAGGCTATACTTTTAGAAGCTGAGCTAATCAATAAGCAAAAACCTAAATACAACAGCAGACAAAAAGATGACAAAAGTTTTTATCTGATTAAGATTGACAAAAAAAAATATCCCAATGTTGAACTTGTTAGATCAAGAAATATTAGTTCAAAAAAAAGAGATATCATTTATTTTGGCCCTTATTACTCTGGTGATTTAGTGAAAAAAGCATTGAGGATTCTGCGAAAAATCTTTCCTTGTGCAAATTGTTCTCAGACAAAGTTTTTGCGACAAAGCAAGATAAAGCGGGCATGCCTTTATGGTGATTTAAATTTATGTTTATCACCATGTATCGCTATAGAAAAAGAAAGTCTGGAGCAGCTAGATTTTTTGATTGATTTTTTGCGGGGTAATAAGAAAAAAATCATTAAAAATCTAGAGAAAAAAATGTTTAATTTAAGCAAGGAAAAAAAATTTGAGCATGCGAAAATTTTGCGCGACAAAATTTTCGCATTGTCTCATTTAAACCGTTATCCACTTGGTGTTAAGGACAGTTTTTCCGATTTTCAGAATTTTGCCAATTTCCCAAGAATTGAAGCTTATGATATTTCAAATATTAGTGGAGATTTTGCTGTTGGTGCAATGACCGTTGCCAGTCTTGGTAAAATTGATAAAAAAGAATATAAGAAATTTAAAATTAAAACCATTAATGAACAAAATGATATCGCAATGACTGCAGAAATTATTGAAAGGCGCTTAAAAAATGACTGGCCAAGGGCAAATCTAATAATAATTGATGGGGGAGTATCACATCTGAGAGTTGTGTCTAAAATTCTGAATAATTTAGAGCTAAAAATTCCTGTAGTGGCGATTGCCAAGGGAATTGATCGCAAAAAGGATGAACTACATTTTTCTGATCCGGAAGTGGCAGAGTATTTCAAGGGCAACAAATTTTTAATGATGCTAATAATTGAGCTTAGAAATGAGGCACATCGTTTTTCTCAAAATTACTACAGAACTCTTCATCGAAAAGGTTTAGCAAATGAATTTATCTAAGACTTTTAAAAAATGGTGGTATTCTCTGGCTTTTGATCCAGCAGATCCTAGATATGGACGGGGCGACATTAAAATAGCTGCTATTGGCGGGGGGACCGGACTTTCCAATTTGTTGCGCGGACTAAAGAAATATTCCAAAAGTATCTCGGCGATAGTTGCAGTTTCTGATTCTGGAAGAAGTTCAGGTGTAATTAGAAAAGTGTTTAAAATATTGCCACCAGGTGACATTCGAAAATGTTTGGCAGCGTTTTCCGACGACTGGCAGGAATTTAGTGATCTTTTTGAATTCCGATTTCCCAAGGGGAGCGGTTTTTTGACTGATCATTCACTTGGCAATATTTGGATTGCGGCACTGTCAAAGAAATATAATTCCTTTGAAAAGGCAATTAGGTCCTTGCACCGGATGCTTAATGCAGTTGGCGTTGTGTATCCATCAACGCTAGATGACGTGCAAATTGCTGCTCGTTACAACGATGGATCAAAAGTAGTTGGCGAAGACAAAATTCCATTGCAGCGCAAACAGATCAAAAAAGTTTTTTTTACTAAAAGAAAAGTTGCTCCATATAGACCAGCGGTCAAAGCAATTTCCGAGGCGGATATAATAATTATTGGTCCGGGCAGCCTATTTACCTCAATAGTTCCCAATTTATTAATTCCTGGCATTGTAAAAGCGATAAAAAACAACAAAAAAGCAATCCGGGTTTTTGTTGTAAATATTTCAACCGAAAGAGGCGAAACAGAAAATTTTTCAGTGCCAGAACATATAAAAGCGATAGAAGAACACGCAAAGGAGAAAATATTCGATTACATTTTGGTTAACAATAAAATTGTTCGCAGATCAAAGAAAGTAGCGGAAATCGGAGAGATAAATAATATCACTTTCGATCTCGATAAATTTTCTGATTATCGAATAGTAAAAAAGGATGTAATTGACCGTAAATTCCCTCTTTATCATGACAGGGAAAAATTAGCGAAAGAATTAATATTGTTGTATAATGAGGTCAGAAGAAAATAATGAAAGGAGTGACATGAACGAGCCAAGCAAGGGGAAGGTCATTGGTGAAATCACCCACTACTTTCCACATGTTTCTGCGGCTGTTGTCAAACTCACCGGTGCTTTAAAAGTCGGCGATCGTGTTAAGATCGTCGGTGGCGGGAATGAGTTTGAGCAAGAGGTTACTTCGATGCAAATTGATCGTAGCCCGATCGAGGCGGCAAAAAAAGGTGACGAAGTTGGGCTTGAGGTCACGGAAAAAGCCCGCGAAGGTTACAAAGTCTACATTGTATAATAATTAGTTGGAGGGGCTCCATATTTGGAGTTTGATTTATGCGTCGACCGCTAGTGATCGCAAACTGGAAGATGTATACGAGCTTTTCTGACGCCGTTGTTTTGTCGACGGCAATTCGTGATGGTGTTGAAAATATCTCTGGATTAGAAATTATTCTTTGTCCACCAGCAGTCTGGCTGACGGAAATTGCCCACATTATTCATAAAAACATCAATCATCTATCTCTTGGCGCTCAGAATATTCATTATATGAGCGAAGGTGAATTTACCGGAGAGATATCTGCCCCGATGATTAGAGATATCGCCAAATATGTCATTATTGGTCATTCAGAAAGAAGAAAAAATTTTGACGAAGATTTGCCGATAATTTCCAGGAAAGTGGCTGCAGCAATTGATGCCTCTCTTTCTCCAATTATTTGTGTTGGAGAAAAAAAACAAAGCCAAGGTTCGGCCTCTGAGGTTGTGAAGGAGCTAAAAGAGGAAATTTCTGACATCAAGAAAGAGGATTACAAAAATCTAATAATTGCCTATGAGCCGGTTTGGGCAATAGGTTCAGAAGAGCCGGCTACCCCCGAATATGCCGCAAGAATTATTACTGCCCTTCGTGAAGTTGTTCATTTTGAAACTCCAATACTCTACGGCGGTAGTGTAGACGCGGCGAATGTTTATAAATTTGTTAGCCGACCGGAGATTGACGGAGTTTTAGTCGGTCGAAGTGGTTTAAAGGCAAAAGAATTTATCAAAATTTGTCGGATAGTTGCTGAGTATAAAAAAATTGTATAGTTTTTTTGGAGGGATATGGCAAGATTAGCGATAAATGGTTTCGGTAGAATCGGTCGGGCAGCTGCAAAGATTGCTCTTGATACCCCCGGTTTTGATTTAGTGGCTGTCAATGATTTAACTGATGTAGAAACCCTTGTTTCTCTGCTTCGCTATGATTCTGTTTATGGAATTTATGACAAAAAAATTGAAATATTCAATAATTCAATAAATATTGATAGTAAAAAAATTCACTTTTATCAAGAGAAAGAACCCAAAAATTTGCCATGGCAAGCACTGGGGATAGATGTAGTTATTGAATCAACGGGAGTTTTTTTAACAACTGAAGAATGTAGCGATCATATTTCGGCTGGCGCAAAAAAAGTTGTCATGTCGGCTCCGGCTAAGGATGACCAAACCCCGACTTATCTGATCGGTGTAAATGAAGATCAATATCAGGGTGAGAAAATTATCTCAAACGCTTCTTGCACAACAAATTGTATTGCTCCAATAATAAAAATCTTGAACGATAAATTTGGTGTTAAACAGTCTTTGATGACCACGATACATTCATATACTGCCGATCAAAATTTGGTTGATGGTCCGCATAAAGATCTGCGGCGAGCTAGAGCAGCGGCGATTAACATCGTGCCAACAACTACTGGAGCGGCAAAATCTGTAGCAAAAATTATCAAAAATCTCGATAATAAGTTTGATGGGCTATCTATACGGGTGCCAACGCCTATTGTCTCAATCGCTGATATCGTTGCGGTACTGGAAAGACCAACGACTATTGAAGAAATCAATAATGAATTTGAGAAAATTTCTCAGGGCGGCTTGAAAAACATTTTGGCAGTTACTGATGCTCCTGTTGTTTCCAGCGATTTTATTGGAAATGAGATGTCGGCAATAATTGATTCTTCTTTGACCAATGTTGTTGGTGGCAATATGATCAAAGTTGTTGCCTGGTATGATAATGAATGGGGTTATTCAAAAAGATTGGTGGAAATAGCGAGTTTGATTTCTCATAGTTAAAACATTGTCATGGATATCATTAAAGCTTTGAAGGAATCCGGGCTAGTCGGTCTTGGTGGTGCTGGTTTTTCGACAGCAGCCAAATGGCAAGCAGTTAAAGATTCTTGCGAAAAAAAGCGGTTTGTTGTTTGCAATTTATCAGAAGGAGAGCCTGGAGTTTTTAAAGATGAATTTGTAATTCAGCGCCATCTGTCGAAAATGATATCCGGCATAGAAATCGCTGCTGAATTTGTTAATGCTCAAAAATCATATATTTTCTTGAATGATAAGTACAAATACTACCAAAAGAAAATTGAGAAAAATTTGAAAGGCAAGAAGATTGAAGTTTTCATCGATAATGGTCGGTATCTATGTGGCGAAGAAACAGTAATGCTTCAGGTAATGGAGGGCAAAACTCGTCAACCAAGACTTAAACCACCTTATCCTACGAACAGCGGTCTTTTTGGTTATCCGACATTAATTAATAATGCCGAAACTTTTTACAGGGTTAAACTAATAGCTGACGGTGATTATCAGCCAAAAAGATTTTATTCATTGTTTGGTGATTATATTCCAAAAAAAGTTGTAGAAAGCGATCTAAGTTCTACTGTTGAAGAGATAATTAATTCAGAGAAAATTTTATCCAAAATTAAATTTGCTAGGATTGGAGGTCTTTCCGGCTGTTTTTTACCAAGAAGAGAATTTAATAAACAGATTACCGGCACCGGATCAGTAGAAATATTTGGCAAAAGACGGAATGTTTTTAACGCTCTCTGCCAATCAATAATATTTTTAAAAAATGAATCTTGTGGAAAGTGTACACCTTGTAGAGAGGGCATATATCGAATAGCAGAGGAGTTAAATAACATTTCTGAATCAAAAAGCCTGTGGGATAAAGAAGAAATTTTCTCAAAAATTAAATCTATAGCCGAGGCTGCAAAAGAAAGCAGTTTTTGCCCTCTTGGAGCTTCGGTTGCTAACCCGGTTATTAGCGCAATAAATTTATTTCCCGAGGATTTCTAGTGACAAAGTCGTTTGAAGTCAAATTAAATAGCAAAAAAATTACCGCATTGGATGGCGAGAGTGTTCTAGATCTTGCCAAGCGTAATAATTTTCACATTCCAACTCTCTGTCACCACTCTGATTTGAAGCCAAATGGTAGTTGTCGTCTTTGTTTGGTTGAAGTCTCGTGTAATAAGGGAGAATTTGTTGTTACAACTGCATGTAACACGAGTGTGGTAGAGGGTATGGAGATAAAACTGGATACGCCCAAGGTAAAGAGAATTAGAAAATTGAATCTTGAAATGCTTCTTTCTGATCATATTCAAAAGTGTAGTGATTGTAATTGGAAATATGATTGTGAATTAAAAAAACTTGCGAAGGAATTTGGAGTTTCTGAGTCGAGATTCTCTGAGAGAAGAAGAAAATTTAAAATTGATTCGAAAACCCCATCGATACATTGGGATTCTTCAAAATGTATTGAATGTGGAAACTGTATATCGGCCTGTCAACAAATTACTGGACTTGATATTTTAAAAACTGAGTATCGAGGATCCTCAATCGTTTTTGGTCCAAAAGATGGAAAAAGTTTTGCAGACACAAATTGTGTTTTCTGTGGCCAGTGCATTTTACATTGCCCGGCGGGATCGCTCCAGGAAAAAACTGAACTTCCAGAGGTTGAAAAACTACTTGAAAAAAAGAATAAAAAAAATATTTTAGTTGCACAGTTCGCACCGTCGACCAGATATTCAATTGGCGAACTTTTTGGTTTAGAGCCCGGGATAAATCTTGAAAAGAAATTAATTACCGCTTTAAAACATATCGGTTTTGACTATGTTTTTGATGTTAATTTTGGCGCTGATATTACGACCCTTGAGGAGGCTGCTGAATTGATAGAAAGGCTTGAGTCAAAAAAAAATCTGCCGATGTTCACGTCTTGTTGTCCAGCTTGGGTTAGATATGTTGAAATTTTTCATCATGAGTTAATACCAAATTTAACAACCACAAAATCGCCAACTCATTGTTTGGCCTGTACGGTTAAAAGTTTCTTTGCTAAGAAGATAAAAGTTAACCCCAAAAGAATAATTAATGTTGCGATAATGCCTTGTGTCGCTAAAAAATATGAGGCAAAATTACCAGAGCTAAAAGAGTCTTACAATCCAGAAATAAACCATTCTCTTACAGTCCGAGAGATAGGTAGGTTAATTAAAAAACACAATTTGGATATTGAAAATTTAGCTGATAGTGATTTCGATTCACCACTAGGTAATTCAAGTGGCGCGGGAACTATTTATGGGGCTTCTGGTGGGGTGATGGAGTCGGCTCTCAGGACTGTTTCCTCGCAATTGTCAGATGGCAAGATAAATAAAATTGATTTTTCCGAGGTGCGTGGCCTTGATGGAATCAAGTCAGCAGTTGTCGAAATCGATGGGATTAAGCTTGAGGTTGCAGTTGTCTCTGGGCTCAAAAATGCTGCAAAACTAATTAAAGATTTAAAATCTGGGGTTGTGAGATATAATTATATTGAAGTGATGGCTTGTCCAGGTGGTTGTCTTGGTGGCGGTGGCCAACCAATTCCAACAGAAAGTAAAATACGTGAGAAGAGAAAAGCTGGTTTCTATACTGATGACAAGGAAAAACCAATTAGAAAAGCCCATGAAAATAGTGATGTTAAAAAATTATATTCAGGATTAGATTCTAAACCACTGGAGGGTAGGGCTGGTCGTTTGTTCCATCGCAAATTTACGAAAAGAAGAAAAAAATAGTTTGGAGAAAAATGACGAAAAGAAGAAAAAGTTTAATGGTTGCTGTTTGGGCAATTGTAATAATTATTATCACCGGGACAGTATTTTATCACTATGTTGAAGATTGGAATTGAGTTGACTCATTTTATTTTACAACCATCACAATGACAACAATAGGATATGGCGATTTATATCCAACTCATAATGTTTCAAAAATTCTGACTTCTCTTTTCGCTGTCGCTACCATCCCGATAATATTTTTTGCTTTTGCTGTTGTTGCAGAGAATTATTTCGAAAAAAGATTACAGAGCTTATTGTCACGTGAATCAAAAAAAGAAATCAAAGAAATTGAACGAATTGAAAAAAATAATATTCAAGAAAAATGAAAAGCATTAGAGAGATCGATTTGACTGGGAAAAGAGTTTTTTTACGCGTTGATTGGAATGTTCCTCTTAGTCAGGATAGTATTTCGGACGATTATCGAATATCTGCTACGATTCCAACAATAAAATATTTACGTGATAATGGTTGTAGAATTATCATAGGCACTCATGTCGGGCGTCCTGACGGGGAGATAATCCCAAGTTTATCAACAAAAATTTTGGCTCAAAGGTTTTCACTGTTAGCAAAATTTCCTGTATCGGCCACCGATTATATTATTGAGTCAAATGTAAGAAAACATATTCTAAAAATGAAAAAGGGTCAAATACTGGTGCTTGGAAATTTACGTTGGCAGCCAGAAGAGGAACACAATAATCAAGCTTTTGCTCAGATAATCTCTGGTTACGGAGAACTTTATGTTAATGATGCATTTGCGGTTTCCCATAGGGCTCACGCTTCGGTTGAAGCAATTACAAATTTTTTGCCAAGTTATCCAGGATTTTTACTTGAAAAAGAAGTAGCAATGCTTTCAGCTTTAAGCGCTAACCCCAGACACCCTTTAGTTTTAGTTTTAGGCGGTGCAAAAATTAAAGATAAAATTGGGTTAATCAGAAAATTTGTCGATAAATCTGACAATATTATTGTTGGCGGCGCGATTGCTAATACTATCAGATATTTTTTAGGTGAGAAGGTCGGTGCTTCAATTAAGGAAACCAATTGTGAAGCAATAGTTGAAGAGATTATTGATATTGCCAAAGATAAATTAGTTCTACCCGTCGATGATAAAAAGTATATTATGCCCGACGGACGTTTTTCAGTTTTGGATATTGGGTCTAGATCGGTAGAAAAATTTGCTCAAATTATATCAAATGCTAAAACAATTTTCTGGAATGGAAATATGGGTATGAGTGAAAAGGATGGATTTTCGGCAGGAACACTTGGAATAGCGCAATCGATCGCTAAGAATCCAAATGTTACGATCGTAGCCGGGGGAGACACGGTCGGATTTGTCAGAAAGAACAATTTGTATAATAAATACAAATTTGTTTCAACTGGCGGAGGCGCTACGATAGAATTCCTGGCTGGTAAAAAGTTGCCTGGTCTTTTGGCTTTAGGTTATTATGAAGATAGTTAATAACTAAATATTCTAAGGAATCTATGTTTATATCACTACGTGAATTGTACAAAATGGCAGAAGAAAAAAATGTTGGTATTGGCGCGTTTAATACTAATAATTTAGAAATTACTCAAGCGATAGTATCTGCTGCCGAAGAATTGTCTTTGCCCCTTATTGTTCAAACTACTCCAGGAGCAATCGAATACGCTGGAATAAAGGAGCTATTTGGGATAGTAAAGACTTTGATAGATGAGTCAGCTGTTCCACTGACTATTCATCTAGATCATGCCAAGGAAATTGATTTAATTAATCGATGTCTTGATATTGGCTATAAATCGGTGATGTTTGATGGGTCAGATTTGCTATTTGAAAATAACGTATCTGAAACTAAAAAAGTCGTTGATTTAGCTCATAAATACGGTGCTTTGGTTGAAGGTGAAATCGGTGTTGTTGGCAGAAGTGAAGAAGGTAGAGAAAAAGTTTTGCAAAAATACACTGACCCTGATCAGGCGGTTAATTTTGTTAGATTAACCGGAGTAGATGCGCTAGCTGTTTCGATTGGTAATGTACACGGTGGTCCGACGAAAGAAAAAATCGATCTTGATTTATTGAAAAAAATTGATCAAGTGGTTGATGTCCCACTAGTTCTTCATGGTGCCTCCGGTTTGGGCAGAAGCGATATTGTTCAAGCAATAAAATTTGGTATTAGAAAAATTAACATCGACACTCAAATAAAAAGATCTTTTAAAAAAGGTCTGCAGGAAAATATTGATGACCCCGATAAAGATTTGCGCGATTATCTTTCAGACGCTAGAGAAGATGCTGAAAATACAATAAAAAAGTATTTAAAATTATTCAATAATATCGAGTAAAAGTATGAAATTGTATGACATTGTGACAATAGGTGATTGCTTCGAAGATATATTTATATTTCCAGAAGATGGAAAAATTATTGATGACAGAGTTTTTTTAGGGGGCAAGGGATTATGTTTTGGTTACGGCGATAAAGTTCCAATTGAAAATATCATTTACCAAGTCGGTGGTTGCGCGGCAAATACAGCAGTTAACTTTTCCAAACTAAATTTAAGTGTTGGAATTATCTCTGCTGTTGGAAAAGATAGCCAGGGAGAAAAAACAATTCAGTACTTAGAAGATTCTGGTGTTGACACCAAAATGGTAAAGCAAAAAAAAGAATCTAACAGTAATATTTCAGTGATTTTAAGTTTTAAGGGCGACAGAACAATATTCACTTATCACGGAGTCAATGAGCTATCTGATTATGTCCCAACAAAAAGTCTTAACACTAAGTGGATATATCTTGGACCGTTAGCTGAAAAATCAGAAATTGTTGAAAATAGAATTATTGAAATAATTGCAAAAAAAGGCAGTGGGCTAATATGGAACCCTGGAAGCCGACAAATCAGTCGAGCTGTCAAGGAATTAATCCCGTTGTTGAAACTCTGCAACATCTTATTTGTTAATAGGGAAGAGGCATACCAGCTTTCTGATATGTCAAAGAAATCAACAATAGAAGATGTCATGAAGTTTGTTTATTCTTTGGGTACAAAAGTAATTATCGTCACTGATGGCGCAAAAGGAGCGAAAGGTTATGATGGCCAGCGCTTTTATAATATCGCATCGTCTGGGGATAAAAGAGTGGAAGCGACTGGAGCTGGTGACGCTTTCGCTAGCACTTTCGCTGCCAATATTATCAAGAATTCACCTGGTGGCAAAAATCAGGGATTTGTGCCGGATCGAGATTTAATTGAAAAATCACTCAAATACGGAGTCATCGTTTCCGGTTCGGTTGTTGGCAGCGTTGGAGCTCAAACTGGTTTGTTAAGTTCCGCGGAAATTATCGAAAAAGATAAAAAATTGGTAAAAATTGAAGCATCAATATATACTAAATAGTAAATAAAAACAAAAAGAGTATGCTTTAAACTCTTTTTTATTTTATGAAAAGACATCTTGCAATTTTTATCGGATCAGCGATAGATGACATTATTTCTGGAAAAAAAACGATCGAAAGCCGCTTTAGCCTCGGGCGAGTTTTGCCGTACGGACAAATTTCCAAAGATGATGAGATTCTGTTGAAAAAATCTGGCGGTGACGTAATTGGTAGAGTGATAGCCGATAATGTTTTATATTACGACAATTTAACTCCGGAGTCGATCGCAATTTTGCGTAAAGAATACAGCAAAGAATTATGTGTCGATGATGATTTTTGGCAAAGAAAATCAAGCAGCCGTTTCGGAACCCTGATATTTTTAAAAGCTCCTGAAAGATTTTTAGTTCCAATTAAAATTAATAAAAAAGATCGTCGTCCTTGGATAGTTTTGGAGAAATGAAAAGGCCGTGAACTGGTCGTTCACGGTCGGGACCGGTAGCCGAAGACCCTGGGGTCGCGGCTAATGTGTATGTTGGTGATGTCGTTGACGGACAGCTCCTCGAAGTTGTCGGCACCGTCGGTGATGACAACGCTATGATCGCCGTTGTAACTGGCGATGTAGCAGGGAATCCGCCGTCCGTCCTCAGTGAACACCACCGTCTGCTCGTTGCCGGCTGTCGCCACCTCTCGGCAGATGTACTCTTCTGACGCCCGGAACTTCATGGTGGCATTCACCTCCATCGTAATCACTATCGTATAATATCGTATATCGTATAAAATTGTATGTCAATATTGACAGCATGTGAATAAATTTGATTTAATATTTTTGTTAGCCCTGAATTATAAAAATTAGGAGTTTTATGGCTCAAGAAAGAGAAAAATTAACTGTTACGATTAAAAAAGAGCTCTTCAAAAAAATCGATGAAGTTGTCGACGGCAAAAAAATTAGAAATAGATCTCATGCAGCAGAATATCTAATTGAGGCCGGTCTGGGAATAGGAAAAATTAAAAAAGCCATTCTTCTTGTTGGTGGCGAGGGTACCCGCCTGCGACCATTCACGTTAGAGCTTCCTAAGGCGATGCTCCCGATTCATGATAAGCCGATGGTTTTACATGTTTTGGAGCAACTAAAATCACATGGCGTAAATGATATTGTCATGGCGATCGGTTATAAGGGAGAAAAAATTAAAAATTATTTTGGAGATGGCCATAATTTTGGCCTTTCTATAAAGTATGTTGAAGAGAAAAAACCACTTGGTACTGCCGGACCGCTCCGTTTGGCTAAAAAGTATTTAAAAGAACCTTTTTTTATTGTTTGGGGTGACATTTTATCTCATCTTGATTTAAGTGATTTCATGAATTTTCACAAAGAGCACGGTGGGTTAGCGACAGTTGCCCTAACGACCGTTTCTGACCCATCACGCTACGGAGTGGCAATGCTCAAAGGTAACAAAATCATCGGTTTTGTAGAAAAACCGGAAAAAGGAAAAGCTCCAAGCAATTTGATAAATTCCGGTATGGCGATAATGGAGCCGGAGGTAATTGGTGGGTACGTACCGAAAAAAGGTAAGGCGATGGTAGAGTATGACATTTATCCTAAGTTAGCGCTCGAAGGTAAACTTTTTGGCTATCCTTTCCAAGGGCAATGGTTTGATACTGGGACTCATGAGGCATATGAAAAAGCAATAAAAGAGTGGAAAAGCAAATAAAGTTTTAAAAAAATTAGTTCTTAAGAAAAATGCCTGTTTCTCAGGCATTTTTCTATTGACATAAGTTAAATAAAATGTAATAATTTGTTTGTTACTTGAATACAGAATTAAGGAGGTTTTTGCGTGTGCACTGAATATGATGGTCCCTTTGGGGCCGAGATCACTGACGTGCCTCCTGTTGAGTTGCCTCCCATACGGGAGATGACACCACAGGAGTGGGGGGAGTACTGCCGGCTCATGAATGAGCTAGTCGAGGCTGGCGGCTAAAGCCGCCAGCGACATGAAACACAACGCCCCGCATCCGCTGGGCGTTTTTCTATTTTTGTTTAATTCAATATTTTAGTCGTCATAATTGATATCTCTCTCTGATTTTGTTAGAATTACTTTCAAGTCATTAATTTGGAGACGAAATGGAAATTAGCTCTACTAAACTAGAAAAATCAAAATATAAAATCAAAGTAAAAGTAGAAACCAAAGAGCTGCTTGATTATTTTAAAAAACAATATGAAAAATTATCTCCGGAAGTTAAGATCTCTGGGTTCCGGCCTGGTAAAGCGCCGCGTAAGTTGATCGAGGAGTCTATCGGTCAAGCCAGACTTTTGTCAGAATCTGTAGATTTTGCAATTCAGAATTCTTATGTCGAGGCGATAAAACAAGAAAAATTAGTCCCGGTTTGTGCTCCCAAGATTGCAATTTCGAGTTATCCAACTTGGGGCCTGGAAGAATCAGAGATCAAAGATCCTCTAGAATATGAGGCAGAATTTGAAGTGATGCCGAAAGTTGAACTTAAGGATTATTCAAAAATCAAAATCAAGAAAAGAGAAATTAAAAAAGTTGAAGATTCAGATATTGAAAAGGTTTTAACTCATCTACGGCGACAGAAGGCAACTTTTTCTGAAATTACAAGAAGTGCAAAAAAGGGCGACAGGGTAGAGATCTCCTATGAAGGATCAATTAAAGGTGTGAAAAAAGATGCGATGACAGCTAAAAATCACCCATTGGTTTTAGGTGATGAAACACTAATACCTGGTTTTGAAGATCAGGTTGTTGGTATGAAAAAAGGGGAAAAAAAGAAATTTGACATTACTTTTCCGACTGATTATCGTGCCAAGGATTTTGCCGGCAAAAAAGCGGACTTTGAAATTGAACTGGTTGATATTAAAGAAATGAATCTCCCGGAGCTTGATGAAAAATTTGCCGAGAGTTTCGGCCACAATAAAATTACCGAGCTAAAAGAGGCGATAAAAAAGAGCCTACACACTGAGCTGGAGCAAAAAATAAATTCTGAAATTGAAAATGAGTTGATTGAAAAAATGCTCCCCCTGCTCAAAGTTGATGTTCCTGAAAGTTTAACTGAACAAGAAATCGACAGAACAACTGCTGGGATGGAGGAGCAAATAAAATCTCGGGGTTTATCTTTTGACAAATATTTGGAGAGCATAAAAAAGACCAGAGAGGATTTTCGTAAAGAGATCAGGCCAACCGCTGAGAGAAACGTTCGCATCGGTTTTTTGCTCGGCAAGATTATCGAAGAACAAAAAATTGATCATACAAATCCACAAGCGGGCCGGCTTGCTCTCGACCATTTGAAAAGTAAATTAATTAAATAAGCGGGGTAGAGTGGGGAGCACATTCCTTTGGTTTTTTAGACATAAGGATTTCTCAAAGTTGTGGTTGTCGCAGATTTCTTCTCAAGTAGCGGCAAACATGTTAACTTTCGCTTTGATTTTGCATATTTACGATCTAACAAAAAGTCTAACGACCATCTCGCTTGTGATGATCGCTTCTGCCATCCCCTCTGTAATTCTGGGACCTTTCTCTGGCGTTGTCACGGATAAATTTCGCTACAAAAATGTCTTAATTTATACCTTGCTTTTAAGATTTTTTGTTGTTCTGCTTCTGATACCAGCAGCTCATAATACTTTGGCAATTTTGGAGATTATTTTTATTATGTCAGCAATCGGCCAATTTTTTGCACCGGCGGAGCTTTCGACTATTCCTTTGATTATTCCAAAAGAGCGCTTGGTTGGAGCAAATTCAATATATATGACAACAATGTACGGGGCGCTGATTGTTGGCTACGGGCTTGCTGGTCCGCTGCAAGTAATTCTTGGCTCGAAAGTGCTTTTTTTGTTGATTGCTTTTCTTTTTGCTCTGGCGGCAATCTCTGTTTTTTCAATGTCAAATTTTGATAAAAAAATCGTTTCTCAGATAGATATATTAAAAGTTGCTACTGGAATAAAAAATGTTTGGGCAGCAACTAAAATTGGTATTAACTATATTACAAAAACCAAAGGCGTGGTTTTGCCAATGATAAAATTAGCCGCTGGCTGGGCGATGCTTGGCGCATTTATTGTTGTTATGCCCGGTTTTGCCGAGGATTCTCTCGGAGTTTCGGCAAAACTAGCTGGCCCATTACTCATTGTACCGGCTGGTTTTGGGATGTTGATCTCGGCCTACTATCTAAATAAATATAAAAATATTAATAAGAGCGCGACAATAAACAGTAGCTTTGTAATTTCTGGCATCTCTCTTTTAGTTTTGTCGATTTATTCATATATTGGTTTCTCGACTGTGTTAATACTGGTTGCGATATCCCTCATGATTATTATGGGTTTCTCTGCTGCCAACGTTTATATCTCTTCGCAAACTATACTCCATATAAATACCGAAAGTGATATGCGTGGTCGAGTTTTCGGCGTTTCTTCGATGCTGATTAATTTAGCACTCTCGCTACCTGCTCTTTTTGTCGGTGGAATCGCTGATCTAACTTCGCCGGTTTTTACAATGATTTTGGTCTCGGTAGTTGTGATAATTTATGGATCTTCTTTGTTCTTTGAGTAGGGTTTACAAAATCTTATAAAAATGTTATTTTAGGCTTGCGTTACGGGCTGGTATGTAAGGCGCCAAAACCAGATCGCGTCTGCTTTCTAGCAGGGGAGATTCGGTGCTCCCAGCGATGTGTGCCCCGGATCACCTTCCCCGTGAGGCTCACCGTAGCGTGACGGCCGGCGGCTCCGCCTTTCCGGGCGGAGCCGCCCAACTATTTAAAAAGTTTAAGGAGTTTGGATGACATATTTAGTACCAACAGTAATTGAAAAATCTGATTTTGGTGAACGAGCTTATGACATTTATTCGAGACTATTAAAAGATCGAATTATTTTCCTTGGTGGCCCGATTGATGATGCAGTTGCCAACACAGTCGTTGCCCAACTTCTGTTTCTCGAATCAGAGGACAAGGATAAAGATATTGAAATGTATATCAACTCTCCGGGTGGTTCAGTGACGGCAACTTTGGCGATAATTGATACGATGCACTATATAAAGCCTGATGTTTCAACACTTTGTGTCGGCCTTGCCGCCTCAGGCGGTGCTTGGGTGCTTTCTTCCGGTGCAAAGGGTAAGAGATTTTCTTTACCAAATTCTGACATGATGATTCACCAACCGCTTGGCGGTACTGAAGGTCAGGCCTCTGACATTGCTATCACTGCTGAGCACATAATCAAAACCAAGAAAAATTTGATTAAAATCATGGCGAAAAATACTGGTCAACCAGAGAGTCGAATCGAAAAAGACTTGGATCGAGATTTCTACATGTCAGCTGATGAGGCGAAAAAATATGGGCTGATCGACAAAGTGGTTAATAAGCGCTAATTCATATTCGCGTGCCAAGGTGTTAAAATATAGGTAATGAAAAAACGAGGGGAGCTGGGCAAAATAAAAATGTCTTTTACCTTAATCGAGATACTGATTGTGGTCTCTATCATTTCTATTGTTTCGGCAATAATTTTTGTCAATGTTCGCTCCAGCCAGTCAAGGGCCAGGGATACTAGGCGCGTGGCCGATCTTGAAGCTCTAAATAATGCGATACAGATGTATTACCGCGAAAACGGTCATTTCCCCAGTTTGCCAGAAAATTGCGGGGTTTATTCAGAAGATTACAGCTGGTATTCAGCGGTTAGCTCTAAAGATGCGCCGAGATGGGTTAGCGCTGCTGCAAGGGCAGATTGCGTAGATGAAAATTTTATTCTCGGTCTTTCACCAGATTTTTTGGCTTCATTGCCGAGTGATCCAGGGCCAGAATTTAAGCTATCGGGTCTCGATGCTCGCGGAATAGTATACATTCACACTTTGTCTCCTGCCCCTGACAGGAGAGAGTGCTATAAACTTTTGTTGTACTATCCAGAGAATCGCAATAATCAAAGATATCGAAGCTTGTGGGACCAGGTACGAGATGGTGGAACTGACAGCAACGCTCTTGATTATTCGGAAAATAATCCAGATATTAAAGCTTGGTCGCTATATTCTCCCGGTTGCGCAACTTATTAGTTTTGACTAAAGATCAATAATAGAGTATATACTATTATAGTTTTAAAATTTTATTGATGGCGAAAGATCCACGAACAACAAAATTAGCGAAGTTAGTCGTCAACTATTTTCTCAAGGTAAGGGATGACTCCAGCGTGATTATATCTGCTTCAACCGAAGCGGCTGATTTTGTTACTGCGCTTTATAAAGCTGTTTTAGAAGCCGGTGCTCACCCGACGCTCCGCTTGACGCTTCCCGGTCTTGGTCCAATATTTTACAAATATGCCAAAGAACACCACATAAAAAAATTCCCGGACATTTTTCAGTACACAGTAAAACGTGCTGACTATTTTATTGGTGTTGATACAGAAAATAACACCAGGGAGATGACTAATGTTGATCCGAAAAAAATGACTGATAGACAGATCGTCACCAGGCCGATCACTGATTATATTGTTAATGAAAGAAATAAAATTCGTCGCTCAACTGTCGGGTACCCATGTGTCGCGTTGGCTCAGGAGGCAGAGATGTCGCTTGATGAATACGAAGATTTTGTTTTTGCCGCTTGTCTGCAAAACTGGAATAAGCTCGGCAAAGAAATAAAAAAGATATTAAAAAAATTTCAGAAAGGCAAAGAGGTTCATCTTTTGGGTCGCGGAGTTGATCTAAAATTCGGGATACATGGTGATAAAGCTAAAGACGATTTGGACGGTGACAACATCCCTTGCGGAGAGATTTTTATGGCTCCTGTTCGCGAAAGTTTGGAAGGTTGGATCAAGTTTGATTATCCGGCGATTGAATCAGGCAAAGAGGTAACGGATATTCGTCTGGAATTTAAAAAGGGCAAGGTGGTTAAATTTAGTGCCTCAAAAAATAAGAATTTTCTCAAACAGATGCTTTCAACAGATAAAAATGCCTCATATGTCGGTGAGTTTGGTATCGGGATGAATCCAAAAATTAAGAAATTCACCAAAAATTTACTTTTTGACGAAAAAATTGGTGGGACAATTCATTTGGCGCTTGGTATGGCTTACAAGGAAAATGGTGGTGGTAATCGCTCGGCAATTCATTGGGATATTGTTAAGGATATGCGTCGAGCAAAGATTATTCTCGATGGCAAAATTGTGCAGGAAGAAGGTAAGTGGTTGCCTTAGAACGTTATCTGTTGACAGAAATATTATTTTCGTCTATATTTTATATACATAAGTCGTAACAATTTAGATATCAACAAAACAAATTGTTTCAAACGCTGAAACAATCTTGTGTTGTCTTTAAGTTGTCATGTGTACTTTAACAGCTAAATAGTGGTAATTTTCGTCGTCAATTCTTCTCGAAGTTTGTTTTTAACAAACTATCGAGAAAAAACTTTTGAATTTTTTGGAGCTAATTCAAGCTCACATTTATATGGAGAGTTTGATCCTGGCTCAGGATTAACGTTGGCAGTGCGCCTAACACATGCAAGTCGAGCGATATAGCGGCAGACGAGAGAGTAATAGTAAGGAACTTACCCCCGAGTGAAGGATAGCCAGCCGAAAGGTTGGGTAATCCTGCATAATATCGAAAGATCAAAGGTCCGCCTTTGGCGGAGCGCTTGGGGAGAGGCCTTACTCCTATCAGCTTGTTGGTGAGGTAATGGCTCACCAAGGCGATGACGGGTAGCTGGTCTGAGAGGATGATCAGCCTCGATGGGACTGAGACACGGCCCATACTCCTACGGGAGGCAGCAGTTGGGGATTTTGCACAATGGAGGAAACTCTGATGCAGCGACACTGCGTGAAGGATGAAGGTTCTAGGATCGTAAACTTCTTTTATCAGGGAGTAATCTTGAAAGTACCTGATGAATAAGGACCGGCTAACTACGTGCCAGCAGCCGCGGTAATACGTAGGGTCCGAACGTTATCCGGAATTATTGGGCGTAAAGAGTTCGTAGGTGGCAAGAAAAGTCGGGCATTAAAGCCCTCGGCTCAACCGAGGAATCGTATCCGAAACTTTCTAGCTAGAGGTTCGCAGAGGCAGATGGAATTCATGGTGTAGCAGTGGAATGCGTAGATATCATGAAGAACACCAATGGCGAAGGCAGTCTGCTGGGCAACACCTGACACTGAGGAACGAAAGCGTGGGTAGCGAACGGGATTAGATACCCCGGTAGTCCACGCCGTAAACGATGCACACTAGGCATTTGGAGTATCGACCCTTCGAGTGCCGAAGCTAACGCGTTAAGTGTGCCGCCTGGGTAGTACGGCCGCAAGGCTAAAACTCAAAGGAATTGACGGGGACCCGCACAAGCGGTGGAACATGAGGTTTAATTCGATTCTAAGCGAAGAACCTTACCAGGACTTGACATCTCTGGAACCCCCTAGAAATAGGGGGGTGCCTTCGGGAACCAGATGACAGGTGTTGCACGGTCGTCGTCAGCTCGTGCTATGAAGTGTCCCGTTAAGTCGGTTAACGAGCGCAACCCCTGCTGTTTGTTGAATTTTTCAAACAGGACTGCCGGCGTTAAGTCGGAGGAAGGTGGGGATGACGTCAGATCAGCGTGGCTCT
>CAYRLY010000002.1:0-58789 GCA_964425445.1 uncultured Candidatus Saccharibacteria bacterium
GAAAAATGATAGAAGAAATATTGGGTAATTAGGTGCAATAATTTGATATTAAGCCACGATTTATTATGGCCGGTGCCTGGGCCATCTACTTCTTCTTCGGCATCTCGCCGAAACACAAGCGTAAATATAGCACAGAATTGCAAAATTGTCAATCTTGTGATAGAGTGATCGTAAATGAATTATCAAAGGCGAGTAAAAAATTTAAAAGTTCTTGGCTATTTGTTGCAAATCGCTCCCTTTGTTCGTGCGGTGATTTTGACTGGATCGATGACTATAGGTAGCACAAATGAGTCTAGCGATATCGATCTTCTGATCGTTACCAAAGAAAGGCGACTTTATCTCGCTCGGTTTTTTGTTACTTTACTTACCACTCTCACCGGTCTTCGTCGAACGCCGAAGGCCAAAAACCCAGCTGGCAAATTTTGTCTCAACTATTATCTTGCGGCTGATAATTTAGATATTCGCCCACACACTGCTCGCTGTGCGCGCTTCCATCGCCATATAATCCGTGTTTGGGACAAGGACGGGATTTGTGAACGGATTTACCGCCAGAACCAGTGGCTTAGAAGTTTTGAGCCGAAAATTGTCGACGAAAATCAAATAGCAATTTTGAAAAATAATTTCCCACTTGATAGATGGCTGACACTCTCTTTGATCAGATTGCCACTTGAGATTCTGCTAACTGGAAAATTAGGTAATTTTGCTGAAGATAAATTTAGTAAATGGCAAATGTCGAAGATATTAAATTCTAAGACGCGCAAAGATAACAAAAAAACCATTGTTGTGAGAAAAAATGAGCTCAGATTGCATCCAAAAAAGCAAACTTAAAATTGACAACTTAGATTTTTTTTAGTAAATTATAGGTGGCAGCACGGTTCCCCCTTCCGCGCTGCCACTTGTGTAAATTGGGGAGTGGAGGGCGATTTAGCCCTTTTTATATTTCAAAATCTTGACCCTTCGACTGTGCTCAGGGTCTGTGAAACTACAAGTCATATCTTGACAAAATGTAAAGCAAACTTTACAATGAATTATACAAAATAATTAATTTTACAGGAGGCAGAAATGCTGAAACCTTTAGGAGACAGGGTACTAATCGAACCACTTGCTGCCGAAGAAGTAACAAAGTCCGGGATTATTATTCCTGACAGTGCGAAAGAGGAGCGTAGTGAGGGAAAGATTGTTGCTCTCGGTAGCGGTATTGTAAAAGGCAAAAAATATGAATTTTCCGTCAAAGTCGGAGACAGGGTTCTCTACGGAAAATATTCTGGAGAAGAGGTCAAAATTGAGGGCAAAGAATATAAAGTGATCAAAGAAGAAGATATACTCGGCATTCTTTGAATGCCGCAACAATCAAGATACAAGTAACAATAATTAAACAAATTTCAAATTCCAAAAATCAAATTCCAAACATGCCCGTAATTTGTGTCTTGGAGCTTGAAATTTACAACTAAAAGGAGTCAAATGGCAAAAGAGATTAATTTTTCTGAAGAGGCAAGAAAAAAACTGCAGTCCGGGGTGAACAAATTGGCTGACACTGTCAAAGTCACCCTAGGTCCGAAGGGTCGAAATGTTGTTTTGGACAAAGGTTTTGGCGCACCAACAATCACCAATGACGGAGTGACTATCGCCAAAGAAATTGAACTAGAAAATAAATTTGAAGATATGGGCGCCCAGCTGATCAAAGAAGTTGCCCAGAAGACTAATGATGTAGCCGGTGACGGCACAACGACCGCTACTCTGCTTGCTCAGTCAATGATAAATTCCGGTTTGCGAAATGTTGCTGCCGGTGCGAATCCGATGGCGATCAAAAATGGAATAGACAAAGCAAGCAAGGTTGTTGTTGAAACGATTAAAAAGAACGCCAAAGAGGTATCGGGTAAAAGCGAAATTTCTCAAGTAGCTTCAATTTCAGCGGCAAATCAGGAGATCGGCGATCTAATTGCAGAAGTCATGGATACAGTTGGCAAAGACGGCGTCATTACTGTCGAAGAATCAAATACTTTTGGTATGGAGAAGGAAGTTGTTGAAGGTATGCAGTTTGATAACGGTTTTGTTTCTCACTATATGGTGACCGATTCAACCAGAATGGTCGCTGAGTTTGAAAATCCGAAAATTCTTTTAACTGATAAAAAAATCTCCTCAATTCAGGAAATCCTGCCACTTCTCGAGTCTCTAGCAGCTTCTGGCCAAAAAGAATTGGTGATTATTGCTGAGGATGTTGAAGGTGAGGCCCTGGCGACATTAGTTGTTAACAAGCTTCGCGGAACATTCAATGTTCTAGCAGTGAAAGCACCCGGTTTTGGTGATCGAAGAAAAGAGATGCTTGAAGATATCGCAGTTCTTACCGGTGGCACAGTTATCTCTGAGGACACCGGCACTAAATGGGAGAGCGTGACAGTAGAGATGCTTGGAGCAGCAAGAAAAGTGACTGCTGATAAAGACAAGACAACTATAGTTGATGGTAAGGGAGAGGCAAGCAAAATCAAGTCTCGAGTTGAAGCGATCAGAAAACAAATTGCTGTTTCGACATCCGACTATGATAAAGAAAAGCTTGAAGAGAGAATGGCTAAACTTGCCGGTGGCGTTGGTGTAATTAAGGTTGGCGCCGCAACAGAGGTAGAGTTAAAAGAGAAGAAACATCGAGTCGAGGATGCAGTTGAAGCGACAAAAGCGGCGATTGAAGAAGGAATTGTTCCTGGTGGTGGTGCTGCACTCATCGATGCTATTCCAGAATTAAAATCTCTTAATCTTGAAGGTGATGAAGCGATCGGTGCGGAAATTGTTTGTCGAGCTCTTGAGGAGCCGATGAGAATGATCGCGCAGAATGCCGGTGTCGATGGTGGTGTTGTGATTGAAAAAGTTCGCAATATGAATCCAGGCGAAGGTTATAATGCCGCCACAGGTGAATACGGTGACATGATCAAATTTGGTATTATCGATCCGGCAAAAGTTACTCGCTCGGCGTTGCAAAATGCTGCATCAGTTGCAGCAATGTTTTTAACCACTGAAGCAGCGGTAGCCGAAAAGCCAGAGAAAAATCCTCCAATGTCAGGTGGTGGTATGCCTGGTGGTATGGATCCATCGATGATGGGAATGTAGAAACTCGCGAAGCGAGTTTCTAGCCCGTAAAGCTGAAAGTCGATAAAGCCCTTAATAAAATTAGGCAACAAAAAATCCCCCTTGGCTACACTCAAGGTAAACCGGGGGATTTTTGTTTAGGATATTCTTTATGCTGGTTCGGCTTTGGCATTCATTGGTGCAACTTCTGGTTTGGCCATCTCGAATTTATCTTTGACAGTTATTTTTTTCTGCTCAATTTTGATTATTGCTGATGCGTGGATTATCCTTTGATCAAAAAGTTTTTTAACATATAGTCTAGTTATCGATAGAGAGCTGCTTTCGATAACGAAATCATTAACTGTGCCGATGAAATCACCATTTTTAGTCGCAACCTTTTCGCCGATAATCTTTGCTCGCTTCTTCATTTTTTTGCTTAATCTAATCATCTCTTTCGGTTCAACTAAGCTCTCCTCGTCTCGGATGATCAGGGCGCTCTTGGAAAGTTCAACTATCTCTTTTGCCGATATAAATTTCACCTTTCCCCAAAAACCAGCCGTTTTTGCGATAGCAGCCTCAACTTTTGCCTCTTTCTCATCAAAGAAAAAACCCACAAGCTCAGCGGCTCGGCTTTGACTCTCTAAATTAAAGATCGGAAGCCCAATTAGTTTACTGTATTCTATTAGCACAGCTAAATTATAGCACAATTTAGCAAGTTGAAAGCAAAAAGTCCTTAAAGGTTAAAGTTAGGAGAGCTTGTTAACAACGATTGCAGTACCTCGTACTTTACGGACTTTATGGGCTTTATAAACTTTAAGCTAGCCACTTCGTTCAACGTATGCGCCGGTTCTGGTATCGATAACGATTTTATCTCCCTCTTTTATAAACAGTGGTACTGCTACCTGTTTGCCGGTGGAGATTGTCGCAATTTTTGTCACTGTTCCAGCACTGTTTCCCTTGACTCCGGGAGGAGCGTCAGTGATCTCAAAGGTCATTTTGATCGGCAGATCAATATTTATGGGCTGACTGTTGAAATAAAGAATTTCAACAGGTGAGTTCTCAGTCAGATAATCCAGGCTTTCGCCGATATTTTCATTTTCAATTTCAAATTGGTCATAAGTCTCACTATCCATAAAATAGCTTCGCTCTTCGTCATGATAAAGAAAATTCGCCGATTTGCTGGAGAGGGAGGCCTCTTCAAATTTTTCCGATCCCTGAAAGGTTTTAGAAACTGTTGCACCGGTTATCAGATTTTTCAGTTTTGTTCTCATAATCGCCCCGCCGCGACCCTGCTTTGAATGCTCAGAATGAGTAACGACAAAAGGCGCACTCTCGAGTATAAATTTAGTCCCAACTTTCAGATCGGTTAGAGAGAGCATAGTAATTTATCTAGTAACGTATGGTATTAGAGACAGAAATCTCGCCCGCTTGATTGCTCCAGTAAGCTGTCTTTGGTGTTTTGAACAAACTCCGGATCTTGAAGCAGGGTCGATTTTTGACCAACGATTAAGATATCTAGACAATGTCGAGACATCTTTATAATCAATTTCTGCAATTTTTGTTTTGCAAAAATAACATTTTTTGCGACCAAAAGTTCTTTCTTGTCTTTCTTGCATAATTTATTTCCTTTGACTTTACAAGCTTTTAGCTTTCGACTTCTCGCTAAAAGGGTATATCTTCAATATCAATTTCTTCGACTTCTTCATCTTTGTTTTTTTTGCTGCCAGTCCTTTTCTCGTCAGTAATCTCCTCAATCGGGTTCTCGTTGCTGGCGGTTCTTCCACCCCGACCGCCAAGTGCGATAATATTATCGGCGACTATCTCGGTTTTTTGTCTTTTCGCTCCGTCCTGGCCTTCCCACGATCTGGTTTGCAGACGACCCTCAACGTAAACTGGTGTGCCTTTTTTCACAATTTGGCTAATATTTTCTGCCAGTTTGCCCCAAGCGGTAATATCGTGGAATTCAACTTGTTCCTGCATTTCACCAGTATTTCTATCAGTCCATCGTCTGTTGGTAGCAACGCCGAAAGATGTGACTGCCTGGCCGTTTGGAGTATAGCGCATCTCCGGGTCGCGAGTGGCATTTCCGATAATCATTGCTCTGTTTAGACTAAACATATTGTCCTTTCTTCGGCGAAGCGCCGAAAGTTTGATGACTTTATAGATCGTCTTTTAAAAGCTCGTCTAATTTCTCGTCTAACTTCTTGATTCTGTCGGCTTCATTTTCTTCGTTTTCTTCTGGTTTTTCAGTTATTTTCTTAGCTTTTGTTGTCTTGGCTTTTTTTGTTTTCTTTTCAGCTTCATTTTCTTTGTCTATGCTTGCTTCTGGTTGTTCTGTTGGCTTTTCTTCCTCGGTCTTGGCCTGTTTTTTCTTCTTGGGTTCTTCTATCACAGATTTTTCTTCTTTTGCGTTAGTAGTTTTGTCTTCTATGATTTCTTCGGATTTTTGTTCTTCTTCAGCCTTTTCTTCTACGGAATCTCTCTTAGCCATCAAGTCATAGCTTTCTTCAGTTTCCCCGGCGATAATTTCAACACTTTTGTCGCCAATGACTTTTTCTAGCTCCTCGTCAGCTACAATATCTTCCTTGGTAACCTTGAGCTGCTCTTCGCTTACAGATTTTATAATTAAAAGATGACGCAAAACTTGAGGCATTACTTGTAGTTCATGATTAATGCCAGCTACTTGGTCTGCAGGTAGCTCGATCCAAAGAGTGACATAGTTAGCAAAATTCTGTTTCCGGATTGGGTAAGCGAGTTTTCTTCGACCCCAAATCTCTTCTTTTTTAATTTTACCCTGGGCAACAGAAATAATTCCGGAAACTTTTCCGGTTACTTTATTCAAATCGCTTTCCAAAACCTCATCTGATACCAGATAGGTAAGTTCGTATTCTCCCATTTTTCTCCTTATGGCCTTCGTTGGTCCCATTAGTGTGGGCGAAGTCCCCGTAGCCGTTAGGCGGAGGGGAAAGTTATAAATCAATTGTGCAGATATCGTAACAAAGAACTGTCAAGAAGTCAACTTCTAAACATTAAATTTAAAGAGCGCAACATCTCCGTCTTTGAAAATATAGTTTTTGCCTTCAGTTCGAACAAGTCCGTGAGCGCGAGCACCGGACCAACCACCTTGAGCGTAAAGGTCCTGCCAAGATATCACTTCGGCAGCGATAAAGCCCTTTTCAAAATCAGTATGAATTACTCCAGCGGCCTCCGGTGCCTTGGCACCACCGCGCACTGTCCAAGCCCTGGTTTCCGGTTCCCCGGAGGTGAAATAGGTGATTAAATTCAATTTATTGTAAGCTTCTTTTATCAGCCGGTTAATGCCTGTATCACTAATACCAAGGGAGTCGAGGTATTCAGTCTTTTCTGCATCATTGAGATCGTTGAGCTCACTCTCAATTTTGGCTGAAATTGGAATAAATTTATTATCGTTGAAAGATTTGAGTTGCTCTTCTGAGCAGTTGGCGACATAAATGATCGGTTTCATTGTTAGAAGCGACAGAGATTTAACTAGATTTTTTTCCTCCTCAGTTAAATCGGTTTCTCGAGCGTTTTTGCCACCAGTTAGTTTTTTAATTATCTTGTCCAATGCTTCTTTTTCAGCTTTGGCGTCCTTTGATCCACCCTTGATATCACGGTCTAAATTATATTGTCGTTTTTCGACTGTTGTGATGTCAGCAAGTTGAAGTTCGGTTTCTATAATCTCTATATCATCCTTTGGCACGATTTTGCCTGCAACGTGAGTTACATTACTATCTTCAAAAAAACGGACAACCATAGCGATGGCGTCACATTCGCGAATATGTGCCAAAAATTGATTACCCAGCCCTTCCCCTTTGGAAGCACCACGGACCAATCCGGCGATATCAACAAATTCGATAACGGTTGGAACAATCTTTTTTGATTTGGAAACTTCAGCTAAAGGAGCGAGGCGTTCATCAGGCACTTCGACAATTCCAATATTCGGCTCAATGGTGCAGAAGGGATAATTCTGGGCTTCTGCTTTTGAGCCTTTGACCAAGGCGTTAAACAATGTAGATTTTCCAACGTTGGGGAGACCAACGATACCTATCTTCAGTCCCATAAACAAAACATACGCGTTTTGAGCGTGAAAGTAAACATATTTGATTTTAATTGCTATAATAATTCTGTAACAAATTACTTAGGAGGTACAATGTTTGATCTAAAGAAAGTGATCTCTGGAGCAGCAATTGCAGTTATTTTGCCATCAATGGCAGTTGCAATGTCCTCGAACGCTCAAGGTGCAAATGCTCAAAACCAGGGGGCGACCTCTGGCTCGACAACCCAGTCACAGACTGCGACTGAAACAGAAACTCAAACCAGGACGCAGGTTCAGACCAATAACCCTGGTACTGGAACAATGACTCAAACTCAAGCGGAGACACAACTTCGCGAAAGAGTTGAAGAATGTTCGCCGGTTTATGAGCCGACAAGCACACAGGCACAGACACGAGCAGGACAGATAACACAGGTCGCAAAGAGTGTTGTAGAGTTAGCTGAAGAGATGGAAGATCAAACTTTGGCAGAAGAGATTCGCACAGTTGTTAGGTCTCAGGTCGCCAATTTTGATGTCATTAATCAAAAAATTGACAATGCGGTAAATAGAACAGCTTTCGCCAAATTTTTTATCGGTCCCAATTACGGCGAATTGAAAGTGATGAAGCAGACAATTGAGGAAAACAAGAATCAGACCCGTGAGATGGAACAGGTAATGGCGCAAATCCAGAACGAAAGTGAGAAGATTCAGTTGGCAAATCAGATCATCACGATGCAGAATCTTCAGTTTGAACTACAAGATCAGCTGGGGGAACTGACTCGCGGTTTTTCGCTTTTTGGCTGGTTGAATCGCTGGATTAGAGGCTACTAATTAGAAAATTTTAGAGGGTGGCGGAGCTTGCTCTGCCACTTTTTGTTTTTATAAACTTTGGTTATAATCTTTCCGGAGGGCATGAGCCCTTTTTCTGTTGCACATTTTCAGGAAAGGTGTGAGAAAGCGATGATTGTGACATCGAGAAGTGCCCTTCGGGGCATGACACTCCCGCATGTTCAGGTCGTCTCTCGAAGCCTCGGACGAGGTTGGGAGGAGGCGGTTAAAGCTTGCTGGGACTACGGAGTGCGAATTCCGACTCAGTATGATCAGGACGGCGATCCTTGTAGCCGCGACATTGCACTGTCTCTGACGATCCTCGACCCGTTCGCGCAGCCGCGGCTTCACCGCGACCTGCCCGGTGGTTTCGAGGATCTGGAGATCTATCGGCGCGAGGTTCTCGATGGCGTCCACGACCACTGGGTCGACCCCGAGAGTGGCAAGTGGCAGTACACCTACCACGAGCGTCTCTTCGCCTTCAGTTGCCCGGGGCTCGATGAGCCGGTCGATCAGATCGAGTACGTGATCAACGCGCTCGCTGAAGCCCCTCACACCCGCCGGGCGCAGGCGACGACCTGGAAGCCGTGGGAGGACGCAGGGATCGACGACCCGGCCTGCCTCCAGAGCTTCTGGTTCCGGATCGTCGATGATCGTCTGGTGATGCGCTGTCGCATCCGCTCAAACGACGCCTACAAGGCGGCGTTGATGAACATCTACGCCTTCACCGAGCTACAGAAGCTGGTGGCAGAGCGTGTCAGCGAGCGGCTGGGACGGGTGATCCGCGTCGGCCAGTACGACCACATCGCCGACAGCTTCCACATCTACGGGTCGTACTTCGATGAGTTCACCAAGCGCTTCCTCGGCAACCTGCGGAAGAAGAGGGTTGCTGAACGCACCTATCGGACCGATGACCCGGATGTCATCCAGTGGATGACCGACGCCTCGAAGATGATCGACGCCAAGCTGGAACACGAACGCGCCACTGGGCGCTGACGGCCTGAATGGCCGATGAGAGGAGGCGAGCCAGTTGGCAGAAAAGGGACTGTTCATCGTGATCGATGGCTGTGAAGGGACCGGCAAGTCGACACAGATTGGCTGGCTCGCCGAGTCCTTTCGACAAGTCGGCAGAGACGTGATCCTAACATTGGAGCCGGGAGGCACCGATGTTGGGGTAGCGATTCGCACCCTGGTGCTTGACCCGAAGTACCACGAAATGCTGCCGATGACCGAGCTTTGTCTCTTCTCGGCGGCACGAGCGCAACATTGCGATCAGGTCATTCGACCGGCTCTCCATGATGGGAAAGTGGTGGTTTCGGACCGCTACGACGCTGCCACTTATGCCTATCAGGGGTACGCCGGGAGCGTCGGAGTCGAAACCGTCCGCAAGATTACCGAACTTACTTCCGGACTAGACCCCGATCTCGCCCTGATCTTCGATCTCGATCCGGAGATCGGCATGGCCAGGAAGTTCGGCGATGAGCCAGACCGAATCGAGCAGAAAGCGCTCGATTTCCACCAGCGTGTTCGGCGTGGTTATCTACGATACATTGATGAGCACGACTTCGCAGTTGTAGTCGATGCAGACGATCAGCTTCATGTCGTACACGAACGAATCATCCAGGCCTCCAACGAGCGGTTGAACCTGAACCTGCCCGTCCTCGAAGTTTGAGGACCAATCCGCCCACCATTGCAAACTGCAGGTGGGCTTTTAAATTATTCCAAAACATATTATTCTATAGACGCAATCCATTCTTGATCAAGGGGTGAAGTCCAGATGGTCGGTATCACTGAAGCAGAGGACTACTATGTTCCGAAGGAGTGCAAGCGACTCCTTCAAACGGCGAGGCTGACTGTGCTGACACTTCGCGATCTTGGGTTTCACGACCTTGCTGATGCCGAGGTGCCTCGGCTTCGCGAGCTCCTAAGGCGATCTGGTTCATCGGACAAGCTAGTTCTCGTTACCAGAACGGGTCTCTGCTATACCAGGATCACCCAACCTTGGGGTGATCCACCGGCTGGGGCGCTAGCCCTGAAAGCTGCTCTACCGTCCGCCTAGGTGGACGTGCAATCCGTATCCCGCCATCGCTATGCCGGAGGCATTAGCAGGCGGGTTTTTCTTTTGGTAAAATATTAATATGAACAAAAATCTGTTGGCAACAATTTTAGTTTTGCTTACGACCGTCGCTTTTTATTTTTATTCCGCCGATTTTCGAAAGACAGTAAAACAAGTTGAAGTTTCGGTTACAGGGGGTGAAAACATCCCGGTAGTAATCGTGCCACATTTTGACTTCGCCAAAGAGGAGCGCCTTTCACTGCTTGGGAATATTTCAGAAAAGAACAACCTGAAAACGCTAGTTTTGGTTTCGGTTAATCATTTCAACACCGGCAGTGGGCAGATTGTAACAACCAAAAGAGATTGGCAGGTTGCAGCCGGTGAAATTTTATCGGCAAAAAAATTAGAGGAAAAAATTGTTAATGATGGCTTGGCGATTGATGACGAGCTGGCATTTACCAATGAACATGGGATAACAAATATCCTTGCTGATATTTATGAAACTTTCCCCAATGTCCCGATTTTGCCGATAATTATCAAAGACACAACGAATAAGGAGAAGATTGATCAGCTTGCTGACTGGTTAAACAGTGAGTGCCGAGATTGCCTCTTGGTCTCATCTGTTGATTTTTCTCATTATTGTCCGAGAGCCCTGGCCAATGTTCACGATCAGTACTCGATCCAGGCGCTGACAAAACTAGATAAGGATAAAGCTTGGTTGGCGGAAACCGATTCACCACAAACGCTCTATTTGTCATTAAAAATTGCCGAAAATAGGGAGGCAGAAAATTTTCAGCTGGTTTATCATGCCAACTCGGCTAATCCTTCGGGAACTGACGATACAGAAACTACCAGTGTTGTTCTTGGGTATTATACAGATAAAGAGTTGTCAGGTGTGGAGGCAGTTGAGTCCTCGACCTCTTTTGTCATCGCTGGTGATGCGATGTTTGATCGTGCGGTTTGGCACTATTATAAAGACAAAGGTTTAAAATCAATTTTTAGCAATTTTGGTGAGCAGGTTTTCCGAGGTGTTGATCTTTCGCTTTTAAACCTGGAGGGGCCAATATCCGCGAAAGAAATCGATGATGATTGGCAATCGGGTTCGCTAGTTTTTAATTTTCCGCCAGAGACGACATCGGTTCTAAAATATTTAAATGTTAATAGCGCTTCTCTGGCCAACAACCACACAAATAACGCTGGCAACTCAGGATTTATCAATACAAATAAGGTTCTTGAAGAGGCGGGAATAAATTATTTCGGTAAACCAAACGGATTTGACGAAAGCTCAGTATTGCAAATTGATGGGGAGATACCGATCTCAGTTATCGGCATTATGGCGATTGACAATTTTGACAATCAGCCGCTTCTGGCAAAAATCTCCGCCGAGAAATCTGCTGGTCGGAAAGTAATTATCTTTCCACATTGGGGCGTCGAATATGCTCCAAAGCATTCAATATCGCAAGAAAGGTTAGCTCGAAGTTGGATCTCCTCCGGTGCTGATCTGATTGTTGGCTCTCACCCGCATGTAACTCAAGATTTTGAAATTATTGATGGCAGGCCGGTCATCTACTCCCTCGGTAATTTTGTTTTTGATCAATTTTTTAGCCAAGAGACGCAAGAGGGGCTAGTGCTCGCCGGTACAATCACAAAAGATAAAATCACCTTAAGCTTTCTGCCAACCCGGGAGAAATTGGTCAAGCCGGAGTTTCTGAGAGGTGAGGAAAAAGTAGCAAAAATTAGAACTTTTTTTGGTATTGATTCAGAAACTGGATTTAAAAAAATTTCATCAGACACAATAGAAATTGTGTATTGAAATCAGATATGGGCCAATTTGACACTTGGTCGGGCAGAGGAGTTATAATAGAGACATGCAGGAAGATAAAGTTATAAAAAAATTATTAGAGCATGATGAGCAGTTTAGAAAAATTGACCAGCTGTTTTCTGATTTGGAAGGTAATTTAGAGAATAAATTTAACTCTCGCTTTGATCAAATCATGGTGATACTTCAGCGGATTGACCAAGAGAGAATTTTTACTCAAGCCGCAATTCGGAGAATAGAAGACGAACAGACTGACCATCGAAAACAATTAAAACAGATCAAAAAAATATTAAAGATCGCATAATTGGTAATTGACTAATTGTGGAGGGGATTATGGAAGATGAAGAGTTAAAAATCGAACTCCCAAGGAAAAAGAAGAGAAATCTTCTTTGGCTTTGGATTATAATTGTCGCGGTTTTTGTTGGTGGCGGGGTAGCAGCTTTTGCTTATCGCGAATCGATCAAGAATTACTTTTCCGGCGAGGAAGAGTTGGCGGAGGATGAAAGTGTTGTCGAAGAGGAAGAAGTGGCGGAGGAAGAGGAAACAAGCATAAAAATTGTTGACGAGGGGATAACTTGGCTGAATTCTCGTGTGAAACTTTCTGATCTCGGTCTTTTCACTTCTGGCTCTAATACAGATTTTCCAGAATCATATCAGGGAACAACATACTACAAAGTGGCAACGACTTCTGATGGTGGAGAAATTATTCTAGCTTTAGTCAAAATGGAGTTGATGGGCTATTGGTATGACTTCCATCATTTTTTGAAAAAAGATGGGAAATATTATTGGTTAGCGGAAAATTCTGACAATGTAGGTGGCGAAGACAATTATTATTCTCGCTCTTCAACTGACACTAATAGCACGATGATAATCAAGTCTTTGCGCCTAGATGATAAGATTACTGTTGGTTCAACAATTTTGGCACAACAAGCGTCGGTTTCCAGAGAAGAATCATTTGTAATCTCGGAAAAAGCCGGAACTGTGATCGGTGAAACGAAGTGGGGTGATCTCTACATGCTCAAAGGTGATGATCTTGATAAATCAGCTGGCGCGGTCAAGGTTACCCAGTATTATGTCTTGCGCAACGATGGCGTACGAATAATATATTGGCCAACGCCGGATTTTCGTCTCGATGATGGAACGATGAATGTTACTTGGTCTAACCCAGCTGGTTCGGGAGAAAAATATTCCCAAATCAAAACTTCCGGTTGTGGCGGCGGCGGCGGATCTTTCCCGCTCATAGTTAGTGTTACATCTATGGGAACAAAAACTGATGTTGGCACATCGGCAAAAGGGGAGAAAGTCTATGCTCCGGCTGCTGACTCCGCCTTAACTGAGGCTGCCTATCAGGTGTATCTAATGGATGGTATGGAAGGCAAAGCGACTAAAGAAGAATTTTCTAGCAAGCTAGGTGTCATCGCTTGGCAGGATGATTATGATAACTGGATAGTTTATGTGAACGATAAATACGCACCTATGGTTGAGTGCGGCAAGCCGGTGATTTACCTTTATCCAGAAGAAACCACGGAAGTCAAAGTTAAAGTTGGTGCCGATATTCGAATCTCCGAACCGGAATATAGTGATGGCTGGACAGCGATTGCTTCGCCAAGCGGATCATTGAAAGTTGCTGGCAAAAATTACGACTCACTTTTCTGGGAAGGCCTTGGTTGGGGTGAATATCCGAGAGTAACTTCCGGAACAATAGTTAAGACACCACAAGTTGCGACCACGATTACAGCACAAATGAAACAGATGGGACTGAATGATAAAGAGGTTGCTGATTTCAATGAGTTCTGGCTACCAAAGATGCCGACTACTCCGTATGTGCGTTTGACTTGGTTGACGACTGCCGAAATGGATACTCTTGCACCTCTCGCTGTTTCACCAAAACCCGATAGCTCAATTCGCATATTTTTGGATTTCGAAGGCTTAAATTCCAAGATTGATATTGCCCCACAGGTTCTGCCACATCATGAAAGAAAAGGATTCACTTTGGTTGAATGGGGCGGGTTACTTAAGGGAAGGAACTAAGAAGCTAGAAAAAGAGGTTAGATATATTAAGTTGCCCCGCATGCGCGGGGCAACTTTAGTTTTTAAAACATAAATGATACGATCAAACTATGAAAAAATTGGTACTAATTGATGGTAACGCAATTATCCACCGAGCTTATCATGCATTGCCAAAAACAATGACCACACGCCGTGGTGAGCAGACCAATGCAGTCTACGGTTTTACTACCACGCTGATTAAAGTTTTGGAGAATTTGCATCCGGAATACATCGCTGCCTCTTTTGATCTTGCTGGACCAACTTTTCGGCATCAGCAGTTTGCCGAGTATAAGGCGACCAGGGTCAAGGCTGACCAGGAACTCTATGACCAAATACCGCGAGTCAAAGAGCTAACAAAGAAAATGAATATCCCGATTTATGAACAGGAGGGATTTGAAGCCGACGATTGTATTGGGACAGTGGTTGAGAAATTAAAGGATAAAGAGATTGAGATTTACGTTGTTTCCGGTGACAAAGATATCTTCCAACTGATCAATGGAAAGGTGAAGGTCTATTCATTGCGGAAAGGATTATCGCAAATGCAGATAGTTGATCATCAAACAATCGAGTCTGAGTACAATTTGCAACCAGCAGATTTTATTGATCTCAAAGCGCTTGCTGGCGATGCATCGGATAATATACCCGGCGTTCCTGGAATTGGTCCGAAAACAGCAACCGATTTAATTCAAAGATTTGACACTCTGGAGGGCTTGTATGAGAATCTTGATTCGGAACATATTAAGCCTCGAATTCGCGAACTGTTGAAAACTCATAAAGACCAAGCCTTTATGTCGCAAAAATTGGCAACAATCCATCGTGATGTGCCGATCGAATTCTCTCTTGAAGAGTGTAAATGGGGGGAGTATGATCGAAGTAAATTAAGGGCATTTTTTGAAGAGTTGGGTTTTGTATCATTATTGAGACGATTTGATATCAGTGGGGATAAATCTGAAATTCAAAATTCGAAAATCGAAACAAATTCGAAATCCCAAATCGAGAAAAAAGATCGACAGCTTAAACTTTTATGAAAAATATTTTAAAAAAAGCCGAAAAATTAGACTGCAAAATCCCGCACAAAAAGTGGAGTGATATTGATCGTGAGCTTTCGCCGGTTTTGCGAGCAATGGAGAAAAACGGGATCAAGATAGATACCAAGTTGCTTAAGCAACTTGGTAAGAAGTTAGAAGTTAGAAGTAAGAAGTTAGAAAAAGAGATTCAGAAAATTGCCGGAAAGGAATTCAATGTTTCATCACCGTCGCAATTATCGGAGATACTTTTCGAAAAGCTTAAGTTGCCTACCGCTGATTTAAAGCGGAACAAATCGGGAATCTCCACCGGCGCGTCGGAGCTTTTAAAGCTCAGGAACAAACATGAAATAATCTCGTTAATTCTAGAATACCGGGAGATTTCTAAGCTGTTATCGACCTATCTCGAGCCATTGCCAAAAATGGTTGATAAACATTCTCGGCTTCACACTCATTTTGGTGAAGACACCAGAACCTCCAGACTAACTTCGTCTGAACCTAATTTGCAGAATATCCCGATAAAAGGAAAATTTGGTCCGGAGATTCGCGCCGCTTTCATCCCCGAAAAAGGCCATAAACTAATCTCGGCCGATTATTCACAGATCGAGCTTCGAGTGGTGGCTTGTTTGGCGCAGGATAAAGTAATGCTTAAGGCCTTTAAAGATGGCATCGATGTCCACGCGAAAACAGCTTCGGAGATTTTTAATCTGCCGGTTTCAAAGATTGATCACGATAAAAGAAGAATTGCTAAAACGGTAAATTTCGGTGTATTATACGGCATTAGCCCTTACGGGCTGTCTCAGACTTTGGGTGTACCACAAGAAAAGGCAGCCGAATATATAATGCGCTATTTTGATATTCACTCTGGAATCAAAAGTTACTGCCAAGAACAGGTTGATCTGGCAAAAAAGAGCGGTTATGTAGAAACATTATTTGGTTTTCGCAGGCAGCTTCCTGACATTAATTCTGAAAATCGGAATCTGGTTGAAGGTGCTCAAAGGATGGCGATAAATACTCCGGTTCAAGGTACTGCAGCAGAGATACTCAAACTGGCGATGATCGAGCTTCATAAAAAACTTCCGGCAAAATCAGCTAAGTTGATTTTAACCGTCCATGATGAATTAATTGTTGAAGTAAAAACCGGTCAGGCAAAAAAAGTTGCCAAGATTATGAGAGAAATCATGGAAAACGAAGTTAAGCTTTGTGTGCCGGTGGAGGTTGAGGTTGGCATTGGTAGCAATTGGGATGAAACAAAACACAATATTGTAAAATAAAAAAGTTCTTTTAAATTTTTTTCAAAAGAAAAACCCGACCGGGGCGGTCGGGAAGGGTGTGGTCAGAAGTCGTAGCCATCGTTCCACGGGGAGATCACAATGGCTCCATCTTCTTCGAAACAGACGTGGGTGATCTCAGGGATCAACAAGCGAAATACTCCTTCCCAGTCTTCACTGCAGATCCCGTGAGCGCTGATTGTGTTTTCGACGTTTGCCTTGACCCGTTCGATGTTGAACCACTTGCGTCCCTGCATCCAGGAAAACAGGCGGTGTTCGTTCGGGTTCGGCATCTCCTCAATTGAGAGCACAAGACCAATTTGCTCTCTTGTGACTTCAGCCGCAGCTATGACAGCCGCTCTTAGGTCGTTCGTTTCATCGACGATGATTTCTTCAGACAAGTCGGTCCCTCCTCTCAGATTCGAGCAGATATAATAGTGACATAATTTATTAAAAAAATCAAGATGGTAAAGCTTTTTTATGGTGATGACACATACTCGTTAAACAAAGCACTCAAAACACTTGAGCAAAATTTTTTCAATACAAATTTCGGCGACATTAATATTAATAAATTTGAGGGGGTGTCGCTTACTTATGACAACTTTGTTCGAAGTGTTTCAGCTGTTCCGTTCCTCTCGGAAAAAAGATTGATAATAATTACCGGTTTGATAAAAAACGGTGATGAAAGATTGCGCGATTATTTAACCGATAATATCGAGAAAATTCCTGATAGCGCTGAAGTTGTGCTGGTTGAAGAGGGCGAGGTGGCAAAAAACTTAAAAATTTTTAAAGCTTTATCTAAAAAGGGGTCTGTGAATTATTTCCCCTTGCGCCAGGGATACGAATTGGAAAAGTGGCTGTTAAATCATGCGAGAGAGAAAAAAATTCCCCTGCCACCAATTTCGGCCAAGAAATTAATTGCTACTGCCGGTAATAATGCTTGGCGGCTGATTAATGAATTGGAAAAGCTTGATCTTTATCGGATTAGTCAAAAAAAGGAAGAGATCGAGGAGGGTGATATTGACAGTATGGTTGAGTCTGAAAATGACCCGAATATTTTTGACTTCATTGATTCTTTGGGAGCTAGAAATGCTAAAGCTGCCAGCAAGCATCTGAACCAGCTTCTATCGAGTGGCAAAAATGAAAACTATATACTGACGATGATTGTTTATCAATTTAGAAACCTGCTTATTATTGAAGACTTGATTGTTCGGGGCGTTGATAAAAGGCAGTTGGCAAAAGAGGCGGAGATTCATCCTTTCGTTGTGACAAAGGCGATCAGGGTGCTTGATAATTTTGATCTGCGGGAGCTTAAAAATGTCTATTCAAAGTTGCTTCGGACCGATCTGGACATCAAAACTGGCGCTGTAGATCCGAGACTGGCGCTGGAAAAGCTTTTAGCTGACCTAACCTTGTAGTATAATAGTTTTAATAGAAGTCTATCGCTGTTTACCTGTTTGGAGGGGAGTGCGAAGGGAAAAAGTTAAAAAAACACCCACAGTTGATATCTACTGGCGAAAGCTGGCGGCTTTTTCTTTTGTTTTTATCTTTGGACTTTTTGCCTGGAGATTTATGCTGGGAGAGAGATTTTCTGCTGATCAGGCGAATGATCTCTCTGGTGACGGCTTTATTACATCATCGCAAGTATCCCTCGAGGTCAAAAATAATGGCAGTGTTTATAAGGACGGCCAAAGGATTAAGGCAAAAATTAAACCCGAACAAGATTTTGATGAATTGCGGCTGATTGTTTATGATCAAAATGGTTTTTATTTAGACCAGTTGAAAATTCTTCTTAAATTACCACAAAGTGTTGCCGATGATACTAAGCCAGAAATTTTGGCGATTCATGGAGTTGAGAGCTCCAGGGCTGAAATATTAAATCCGTCGACTATTGTATACACCGCCGAATCAGTGGGTGAGCAATCAACGATCACCGTCGTAGCAAAATTGCCAAAAGGGGTGATCAACCTACCTTTTTATGATCAAATGGTTTATGTCCTTTCAACTTTTAGCGGTCGTTTTTGGCTCGGGATTGCCATTATCGTTCCGTTTATTACTCTGGTTTACCTGTTGCTTTTAATCCACTTGCAGCAAAGAACTCAAAAAATACCGACGCCGGAAAGACCAATAACTGCTCCGCCAATGGCACTTCCACCGGCGGTTGTCGGTGTTCTCGTTAGTCAAGACGTTGGCTCGCGAGAGATCGCCTCAACACTTATTGATTTATCACTTAGGGGCTACATCTTCATAATTGACCGGGATCGAGGTTTCGCTTTTGGAAAGAGGAGTTTTTCTGGACAACTTTTGGGATTTGAAAAAATACTATTGTCAAAAATATTTCGTGAAAGTATTACAATTTCCGATCAAGAAGTTAGCCAGCGTTTCACTAATCATCTTTACAGCAAAAAAATGTCATTATTCACGAAAGAGGTTTACGGTTTGGCAACAAGGCTCGGATATTTCAAAGAAAATCCGGTCCGTATGCATCGACGTTATCAGTACATCGGTACTTTGCTTTTTGTTTTCGCACTGGTCTGTTTTGCGCTGACATTCAAATATTTTTCTCAGGTTCCTTACGCGGCATTTCTCTGGGTTGGAATGATGATTTCCTCATTAGTTGTCGTATTTGTTGGTAGCAGAATGCCGATCAGAACTGCCGTTGGCAGGCAGGCAATGTCAAACTGGTTGGCATTTAAAAGATATCTCTCTGACCCGACACCTCTACCTTACGAGCAGTCAAATTACCGGAAATTTGTTGAATACCTGCCCTATGCAATAATTTTTCACTGTGAAGCGATGTGGGCTAGGCGTTTTTCTGGTCAGGAATTTACTCTTCCGGATTGGTTTTTGACTGAGAAAGAAAGTCTTGGATTAAATGATTTTTGTCTAGCGCTTTATCCGATAATCGGTTATGTTGGACAAAATCTTGCGGTTATTAGGGAACCGGAATTTAGATAGGGAGTTAAAATAAACCATAATGTTTAATCGAGAAAGTGTTATTGGGAAAATCGTTTATGGTGGCGGGTTTGTTTTTGATTTTGCCCGCTGGTTGGTGATTTTTGGCATTTTTTTAATGATCTCTCATTATTTTATCATCACGATTTATATAGTTGATGGTTTGAGCATGGATCCGACTTTCAAAAGTGGAGAAGTCGGGGTTTTAAACAAAGCGGTCTATAATTTTTCTGATCCAGAAAGAGGAGATGTTGTTGTTGTGAAATATCCCGGAGATCCTGATAAAAAACGTTATGTTAAAAGAGTCATCGGCATGCCAGGAGAGAAAATTGAGGTGAAAAATAATTTGGTTTATGTAAATAACAAAGCACTTATTGAGGGTTATTTGTCAAAGGGGACGATAACAATCAAGGAGGGTTCTTGGCAGCTTGGCAGCGACGATTACTTTCTGATGGGTGACAATCGTCTAAATTCCAATGATTCGCGTTATTTTGGCCCGGTGGAAAAAAGATTTATTATTGGTAAAACCATTTGGATTTTAGCCCCGCGTTTTTTCAGTGTTGTCACCCCGACTTATATTCTTTAGTTTAAAGTCCATAAAGTAAAAAGCTGGAGAAAATAAAAAAACTGCCCTTGAAAGTATCGGCAGTTTTTTTATTTCTATTTAGCTTTTGCGGTTGATTTTTTCTCTGGTTTTTTACTTTCCTTCTTCGCTTTAGTAGCCTTTTTTACCGGTTTGGTCTCGGTGCCAGATTTGGCTAGTTTTTTTGCCAGTCTGGATTTTAGCCTAGACGCTCTGTTTTTGTGTATAACATTCTTTTTGGCTGCGAGATCTAATTCGCGATATGCGGCGTCAATTTTTTCTTTGGTGTCGGCGGCGCTGCTATCAATGGCCAATCTTGCCCCCTTGAGAGCAGATTTAATTTTCGCCCGTGTTAAATCATTTACTGATTTTTTATGACGGTCGACTCGTAGCGCTTTTTTGGCTGATTTTGTTAATGGCATGTTTTTTAATTTAGCTATTTTTCAATTTACTTATAGGATTATAGCAAAGATCAATCCTGTTGTAAATAACTTTAGTAAAGTCAGCTTTTTTTGTTGACAAATATTTATCCCTTCGATATATTGAAGTGTCATATTAAAGCCACTAAATTTAGTCAAAAAATTATTATGGAATTATCTCCAAAACAACAAATTGTCGAGGCGATAAGGGGTAGCGAAAATATCTTAATGATTACTCATAGGGGGCCAGATGGTGATGCTATTGGTTCTCTGATAGCAGTCTCAAAGGTTCTCAGAAAAATCGGTAAAAAGGTAACCGCGGTTTGCGCTGATAATATACCGGCAGTTTTTTCTTTTTTGGATGGTAATCAGGTGATCAAAAATATCTCAGGGAACCGGGATTTTGTCATCTCGCTAGATGTTTCAAGTGTCAAAGCGGACAAATTTCTCTATAAAACCGAAGATGGCCGGATAAATTTTATTGTTACTCCCAAATCAGGTGAATTTAAGCCAGAAATGGTTAGTTTCCCCGGAGGCAAGTTCAAATTTGATCTCATTATTGTGCTTGATTGCCCTGATTTAGAACGTCTGGGGAAACCTTACGAAGAGAACGTCGATCTTTTTTATGAAACTCCAATTATTAATATAGACCATCACGCAAGCAACGATCATTTTGGCAAAATTAATCTTGTTGATCTGACTGCTACCTCCACCTGCGAAATTCTAGTTTCACTGTTTGAGTCGCTTTCGAAAGATGCATCGCTTCTCACAGATGATATTGCCACCGCTCTTTTGACTGGCATCATCACCGATACAAATTCATTCCAGAATCAAAACACAACTCCAAAATCATTGACGGTCGCCGCCCAGTTGGTAGCGGCAAACGCCGATCAGCAGGAAATTATCAGAAAAATCTACAAGACCAGATCGCTCTCAACTTTGCGTCTTTGGGGCAGGGTTTTGACTAATATTCATGACGAGAGCAATTATCGATTTTTATGGTCACAAATCAAAAAATCGGACTTTTCCTCAGTTGGAGCTTCGGCTGACGATTCCGACGGTGTAATTGACGAGCTTCTCAAAACTGCCTACGGAGTTGATTTTGTTTTACTTTTGATTGAAAAAGATGACGGAATTCATGGCTCCCTGCGAGCAGTTGGCAAAGGGGTTGATGTTTCTGGGATTGCTAATCTTTTTGCTGGTGGCGGCCATCCAATGGCGGCCGGATTTGTGATCGAGGATGGTAAATCCGACATTCCAACTGATCAAATAATCAGTAAAATTAGGGAATATCAAAAAGCTCGTAATCGAACATCAAACAACTAAACTGTTGATTTTTAATTTCAAATTTGTTAAGATCTACTAGAGATAAGGAAAAAACAGGGATGATTGAAGAAAAAAAAGCAGTGAAAAAATCTAAAACTACTACGAAAACACCGGCGAAGAGCGGTGATCTTTTGTCGAAATATCAAACACATGAATCTGATACCGGTTCAACAGAGGTTCAAGTAGTTGTTTTGACGAAAAAGATTGCTGAGCTTACCAAACATTTGAAAGATCACAAGCACGATTTTGATTCACGAGTTGGTCTTTTAAAGATGGTTGGTAAACGTCGAAGACTTTTGAATTATCTCAAGCAATCAGATGAGCAGAAATATACCGGTCTAATCGCTGATTTGAAATTGCGCAAATAGGCTTACAACACATTAACAAATTATTTAATTTTCGGAGAGAGTTTCGAGATAAGAGGTGAGATTGGTATCCAACGAGGTTTGATCCCAATCTCATTTCTTAAAGAGCTCATCTCTCAAATATCTCTCCAGAAGGGAATTTTGATGATAGAAAAACTAAAGTTTGATGTTAAGACTTATGAAGTCGATTTTTGTGGTAAAAAGTTAACTTTAGAAACTGGAAAACTGGCGCTTCTTGCACCTGGGTCTATTAAGGCCACATGTGGTGGTACCGTTGTTTTGGCAACCGCTGTCGTCTCCGATGAGACGAGAGAAGGTGTAGATTTTTTCCCGCTTCTGGTTGACTATGAAGAGAGATTTTACGCCGCTGGTAAGATTTCCGGTAGCCGTTTTATTAAAAGAGAGGGACGACCATCTGATGCGGCGATCTTGGCGTGCAGAATGATCGATCGACCGATTAGGCCGCTTTTTCCAAAGAATTATCGAAATGACGTTCAAATAATTATTACCGTTTTGTCCTATGATGGTGAAAATGACCCCGATATGATCGGAATGATTGCTGCTTCAGCTGCTCTAATGCAAACAAAAGCGCCATTTTTGGGCCCAATCGGCGCGGTGAAGATTGGTATTGTAGACGGTAAACTGGTCGCTAATCCGACAATCGAACAAATCGAGAAGTCCGATTTAGATTTAACAATCGCCGCCACTAAGGATAAGGTGATGATGATCGAGGCTGAATCAAGTGAAATCTCCGAAGAGGAAATTATTAAAGCAATTGAACTTGCTAAAAAATCGATTCTGCCTTTAATTGAGATTCAGGAAAAAATTAAAAAGGAGCATCATCAAGAAGATACAGAGATTGAATTAATAGATGATCAGACAATCCATGGGGAAATTTCAAAAATTGTTGGGGATAAGTTGAAAGAGGCGGTGCGAGAATTAGATAAGATGAAGCGCGAAGAGAATATCAAAAGTTTTGAGTGCGAAGTTTTAGAAACCCTCGAAGGAAATTATAAACAATTGGAGCTCAAAAGTGCTTTCACAAAGCTTGTTGAGAAGGAGATCCGACTGGCGATCCTTGACGACGACCTTCGCCCTGATGGTCGAGGTATCGAGGAAATTCGTCCAATTGATGTCGAAGTCGGTGTGTTACCACGAGTCCACGGCTCCGGTCTTTTCACTCGCGGCCAAACCCAAGCCTTGACTGTTGCCACTCTAGCTTCCCCCGGCATGGAACAGTTTATCGACACAATGGAAACAGAGACGACAAAGAAATTTATGCATCATTATAATTTTCCACCATTTTCTACCGGTGAAGTTGCTCCAATGAGAGGTGTCAGCCGACGGGCAGTTGGTCATGGTTATTTGGCAGAAAAGGCCCTTGTTCGAATGATTCCTTCTACTGAAGAATTTCCTTACACTATCAGATTGGTTTCCGAGATTCTCACCTCCAATGGATCTTCTTCAATGGCGGCAACTTGTGGTTCAACTTTGGCGCTTATGGATGCTGGTGTTCCGATCAAAAAACCGGTTGCTGGTATCGCCATGGGCTTGGTCACAGACAAAAATGATGAGAGCCGATTTAAAGTTTTGACTGATCTACAAGGTTTGGAGGATTTTGCCGGTGATATGGATTTCAAAATCGCTGGCACCAGAGATGGTATCACGGCGATCCAGATGGATACAAAAATTGCTGGTTTGTCTGACGCTATAATCGCTCAAACATTCAAGCAGGCAAAAGTGGGCAGAATGGCAATCCTTGATGCGATTGAATCAATCATATCCAAGCCAAATGAACTTTCTCCGCTCGCTCCAATTATCAAAGCGCTTCATATCAACCCGGAGAAAATTGGTGAGTTGATTGGCCCAGGTGGGAAAAATATCCGGAAAATTATCGAAGATTGTGGTGGCAAAGAAGTAACATCAATTGATATTGAAGATGACGGAACAGTAATGGTTGGATCGACAGATTCAGAGATGGGTAAGCGAGCAATTTCAATAGTCGAATCGATGACCAGAGAGATCGAAATAGGCGAAATTATTGAAGGTAAAGTAATCGAAATCAAGCGTGATCGAATGACTGGCAAACAGGTTGGCGCGATTGTTGAAATTACTCCTCGCCAAGACGGGATGATTCATATTTCACAAATTTCCAAAGAACGCGTCGAGGATATCGGCAAATATCTAAAAGTTGGTGAGACTGTGAAAGCAAAAGTCGTCGATGTCGACAGAGAAAAAGGCCGAGTGGCTCTTTCGATAAAAGATCTTTAAAAAGTAGCTAAGAAACCTTTTCTCCTTGACATTTTTAAATATGTATGATACACTCTGTTTAAGAATCGTTTAAGATTTGATCTATTGTATCTACTCAAAGTTTTTTAGGCGTTTGGACTATTTTAATTTTAATCTAGTGCTAATGGACCTGGAAGAGAAGACAAGAGAGCTCAAAAAAATTGAGCGAGAAGTTGCTAAGTGCCAAAAATGCGCTCTTTATAAGACAAGACAGAAAACTGTCCCCGGAGAGGGAAATCCCGAGTCCGATATAATGTTTGTCGGCGAAGCTCCGGGCGCAAGAGAAGATATTGAAGGTCAGCCGTTCTGCGGCCCAGCTGGTAAATTTCTTGATCAACTGCTCGATTCTATAGGTTTGCGAAGAGATGATGTATTTATCGCTAATACTTTGAAATGTCGTCCGCCTAATAATCGCGATCCGGAACCGGCGGAAAAAGAGTTGTGTCGAACGTACCTTGAAGAACAGATTAGGGTTATAAACCCAAAAATTATTGTTACACTTGGTCGGCATTCAACAGAAACTTTTCTGCCCGGAATCGGCGGTATTACAAAGTTGCGAGCGAAACTATACCGTCGACCTACCGGAAGATATTTTTTTCCACTTTATCATCCTGCAGCAGCGCTGCACAATGGTGCAATGCGTCAAGTTTTGGTTGATGATTTCGCTAAATTACCAGCTGCAATTGAGAGAGTGAGGAGAGAAGCAGAAAAAGAAGTTAAAGAAAAAACTAAAAATTTGAAATTATTTTAATAAACATTTGTTCTATAAAAAAAGAAAGGAAAAACAAATAATGATTACATCAGAAAAAAGTAGAACCGCCAGCCCTGTAAGGGCAAAGGCTGGTTTTCAAAATCGCTACAGTATCGGCGCAAATGGATACCAAAAGCCACAAGCAAACACTGCTGTGGCGAAAAACACTAGTTTCATAAAAAAGCCGTCTCTGCGTTTCGTACCGCTTGGTGGGCTAGAGGAAGTCGGCAAGAATATGTCGATAATTGAATATGGCAACGATATGATCGTCATTGATATGGGTTTAATGTTTCCGAACGAAGACATGCCAGGGATCGATTATGTTTTGCCCGACGTCAGCTATCTGGCTGAAAATAAGGAGAAAATTCGTGGCGTTATTATCACCCACGGACATTTGGATCATACCGGAGGCATTCCTTATCTTTATGATAAGATCGGTTCACCGCAGATTTATTCCGCACCATTGACTAACGGTTTAATTAAAAAAAGACTTGAAGAGTTTGGGATGGAAAATCGAGTTAAACTACAAACTATAACTCCGGGCAAAGAAATACTCCAACTCGGCTGTTTTAAGGTTGAAACTTTTCGACTTAATCATAATATTCCCGATAGTATTGGTCTCTCAATTACGACACCAGAGGGAATTTTAGTCTATGCAACTGATTGGAAGTTTGACCACACTCCCGCTGATGGTCGACCGACAGACTTTTCAAAATTGGCACAGCTTGGTGGCCAGGATGTATTGGCACTTTTCTCCGACTCGACTAATGCACAAAAACCGGGACATACGATCTCTGAAAAAGAGGTCGAAGATGTTCTCTTTAAGTTAGTTGAAAATGCTCGAGGTCGAGTAATCGTCGCAACATTTTCATCGCTAATCTCTCGAATTCAGCAGATTTTAAATGTCGCTAAAAAAATGAATCGCAAGGTAGCTTTTTCCGGCAGATCAATGGTCGCTAACGTCGAAGTTGCATCTGCACTTGAAGCTCTCATAATTCCTGAAGACACAATGATTGATGTTAAAGAGATTGGTAAATATCCCGACCAGCGAATAATAATTGTTTGCACAGGGTCACAGGGCGAAGAGCGCTCAGCTTTGACTAGAATCGCTTCCGGCGAACATCGCCAAATAAAGATTAAAAAAGGCGATACAGTCATTTTGTCTTCCTCACCGATTCCCGGTAATGAGAGATCTGTGAATGATGTTATGGATAATTTATTTCGAGAAGGTGCAAGAGTCATTTATCAAAAATTGATGGATGTCCACACCTCCGGTCATGCTTATCAAGAAGATTTGAAGCTGATGATGGGTCTTATTAAGCCAAAATTTTTCATCCCGATTCATGGAGAACGACATAAATTAATGGTCCACGCCGGTTTAGCGCAAGATGTCGGTATACCAGAGCAAAATGTTTTAGTTTCTGATAACGGACAGATCATCGAATTTGAAGGCGGTAAGGGTGCTGTTACTAATAAGCGCGTTCCTGCTTCATACGTTATGGTTGATGGTCTTGGGGTTGGCGACGTTGGTAATATTGTTCTTCGTGATCGTAAAGCGATGGCCGAAGATGGTATCTTTGTTGTTATCGTAACGGTAAATCATGAAACCGGACAAATCGTGACTTCACCAGATATTATCTCTCGCGGTTTCATTTATATGCGAGAGAATGAGAACTTGGTTCATAAAGCCAGAGCGGAAATTAAAAGACTCTTTTCTAAACACTCGACTGACAGAAAACCACGCGGTGATTGGGGTTTAATTAAAACTAAACTCAGAGAAGAATTGGGTGAATTTTTGCACAAGGAAACTGAACGAAGACCCATGGTCATTCCTGTTGTCATTGAAGTTTAAACAATGTCGATGACCTGCCCCGCGGAACTTTAGCGAAGCGGGGTGATTCCGGTGGTGATTGAGGTTTAAGAATCCAAGCTTCGTTAGAAAAAGTAGCCAGCGATTGTGTCTGGCTACTTTTTGTATTATTTGCAAATATATTTGTGGTATAATACTCTTGAGCTTTAAGGAGCAAATGTTCTTGTATTAGGAGGGATTTTGGGACGGAAAAGAAAATATCCAAAACATAAACAAACTAAACCTCTTTGGTGGCAGAAAGAGGACGAGTGGGGAAATTTTGTCTTTGACTGGACTCTTGGTCTTGGCGCCGATACCTGGAGAGAAATTTTTGCCGTTTTTCTGTTAATTTTTGCGGTGATAGTTTTTCTAGGTGTATTTGGAGCTGCTGGCAGAATGGGAGAATTTCTTAAAATCTTAAATTATCGATTTTTCGGCACTGCGGTTGGCTATCTGTTCCCAATAGCTGTCTTTTGGTTAGGTGTTATCATACTTTTCCCAGTAAAAGATGGTGTTAAGCTTAGCCGCTTCGTCGGTTTGTTTTTGTTTTTTGTTTCTATGCCGGGGCTGATTCATCTTTTTGTCCCAGCTGATATCTCTAGAGAAGTTGCTACAAATGGCGGGGGCGGTGGGATTATCGGTTTTTTGGTTTCCTCTCCGCTTCGTCAATCGATCGGCACTTTCCCGGCATTTGTAGTTAATTTTGCCATGGTTTTGATTTCAATTATGATAACTTTTAATCTCTCAATCTCGAAAATCTTTGGTTTCCAACACAAAAGCAAAAGTGCTGACTCTGATGATGGCAGAGTCAAGGTTCATCATCAGAATGAAGAAGAAGAGACTATTCCCGAGCAGCCTTCTTTTATCGCCAGGATGTTCAGTAAGTTAAGATTTTTTTCGAAGCCAAAAATTAATGAGGTGTCAAAAGCTCCGGTGATTGAAGCAGCACCGCGGCCAGACGTCAAAGCACCGACCGGCAAAATCTGGGAATTTCCAAGTCACGAGATACTGCAGTCGTCTTCAGATGTCGCCAAACCTGGGGATATTCCTAAAAATGTAGAAACAATAAAAAAATGTTTTCAGAATTTTGGTATCGAAGTTAAAATGCAAGACGTCAATGTTGGCCCGACGGTTACACAGTACACATTGCGTCCGCATGAAGGTGTTAAGCTAAATCAAATTACCGCTAGAAGCAATGACATTGCTTTGGCACTTGCGGCAAAAAGTTTGCGTGTCGAGGCCCCGATTCCTGGTAAAAGCGCTGTTGGTATTGAAGTACCTAACGTTGCTACTGCCAAGGTAACATTGAAAGAAGTTATTGGTTCCTCGGTTTTTAAAGCGGTAAAAAGCAAGTTGGCAATTGCACTTGGTCGTGATGTTGCTGGATCGGCAGTCGCCATTGATTTAGAGAAGATGCCTCATCTTATGGTTGCTGGGGCGACCGGCTCAGGAAAAAGTGTTTGTATCAACTCAATATTATCTTCACTACTTTTTAACAACTCTCCAGATGAACTAAAGCTGGTTTTGATCGACCCCAAGAGAGTCGAAATGACAAACTACAACGGGATCCCTCATCTTCTGACACCAGTTATTACTGAGGTTGATAAAACTGTTTCTGCTTTGAAATGGGCGGTTTATGAAATGGAAAGACGCTACAAGGTCTTTTCTGATTTGGGTAAAAGAAATATTCAAGCATACAACGAATCTCCGGGTCCAGAAGGAAAATTGCCTTACATTGTGATTGTTATCGATGAGTTGGCTGATCTGATGGCTGCTTCGGCAAATGAAGTTGAAGCCTCAATAGTCCGTATTGCCCAAATGGCTAGAGCAACTGGGATCCATCTTATTGTTGCGACTCAAAGGCCATCAGTTGATGTTCTTACTGGCCTTATTAAAGCAAACATCACTTCTAGAATTGCCTTTGCGACCGCTAGCCAAATCGATTCACGAACAATTCTTGACATGTCAGGCGCTGAAAAATTACTTGGTAATGGTGATATGCTTTTTATTGGTAATGGTCTTTCAAAACCTCGTCGTGTTCAGGGCTGTTTTATATCTGACCCAGAAATAAATACTCTGGTTAGCTTTATCAAAAAACAGGGTGAAGCTGAATATGATGAATCAATCACTGCATTTCGTCCGGCGAAATCGGCCGATAGTCGTGGCGGTGAAACGATGGATGATGATCTTTATGAAGAAGCGGTTTCTGTAGTCCTAAATTCCGGACAAGCCTCAGCTTCGTTATTGCAAAGACGACTTCGGGTTGGATATGCTAGGGCGGCCAGATTACTTGATATTATGGAGAGCGAAGGGGTTATTGGTCCAGCCAACGGTGCTAAGCCGAGAGATATTTTAGCCAATAGCCAATCTGATGGTGATGGTTTTTCTCAGCATAATGATGACAATTACAATTAGATAAACAATTTTTATGGTTGCAGCCGGTTTTACATTTAGAAAAATTCGCACCAGCCAAACACTTGGCGAAAAGCTTCGGCGTGCAAGAAAGAAAAAGGGTGTCGATCTTGTTGAGGCGGAGCTAGAAACAAAGGTTAGAGCAAAATATTTGGAGTCGCTTGAGTTGGAGGATTTTGATCTTTTGCCGAACGACATCTATGTGAAAGGTTTTTTAACTGCCTATTGCGAATATCTAGGGCTAGATTCAGAAAAAATGTTAAAGCTTTATCGGCAGCAAAAGTTGGTTAAAAAAAGTAACGCTGATGATTCTTTTTCACTTCCCAAAGTTAACTCTGAAAAATCAATAACAATTACGCCGAAATTGATCATTCTTTTTTCGGCGGCGATATTTTGCGTTTGCGCAGTAGCTTATCTTGCGGTACAGGTTTTTAGCTTTGCTTCGGCTCCCAAATTGTTAGTAACTGATCCAACTCACGACTTGGTAGTAGAGGAGGAAAATATTCAGGTTCGAGGTGAAACTAATCCCGGAGTTACCTTGAAAATTAATAAAGAACCGATCATTGTTGGTGCTGACGGCAAATTTGAAAGTGAGATTACACTTCAAAAAGGTATAAATACGATACTAATCACCGCTTTGAGTAAGTCGAACAAAGAAACAAGTAAGGTGTTGGTTGTTGAGAGAAAAATTAAAACTGCCGAAAGATAATTATTTTACCACTGGCTGATAATCTAGCCAGAGTTTTCTTTAATAAGGAGAAAAATGCCAAAAAAAGTTGAAAAGTCAGAAAATAAAAACGAAAAAGAAACAATAAAAAAAGCAAAAACTCAGGCGCTGGATGTTGCTTTAGCCTCGATTGAAAAACAGTTTGGAACTGGGTCGATAATGAAATATAGCGCTGATAGCAAGATGGATGTTGATGTTATCCCGACCGGTTCTTTTGCCCTCGATTTGGCGCTTGGTGTTGGAGGGCTACCCCGCGGACGAGTAATTGAGATTTATGGACCGGAATCATCAGGAAAAACCACACTGGCAATTTCAGTAATCTCACAAGCACAAAAAATGGGAGGGTTGGCAGCCTTCGTTGATGCTGAACACGCTTTTGACCCGGAATATGCTAAAAGAATCGGAGTTAATTTAGATGATCTTCTGATCTCCCAGCCTGATACCGGAGAGCAAGCCCTAGAGATTGTTGAAACTTTAGTTCGTTCTAATGCGTTAGACGTAATAGTAATTGATTCGGTAGCAGCGTTGGTTCCAAGAGCTGAGATTGAAGGTGAGATGGGTGACTCGATGATGGGTGTACAGGCGCGGTTGATGTCTCAGGCTCTGAGAAAGTTGACCGGTGTAATCTCTAAATCAAAAACAATGGTCATCTTTATCAATCAGATTCGAATGAAAATCGGTGTGATGTTCGGAAATCCAGAGACGACTTCCGGTGGTAACGCCCTAAAATTCTATGCTTCCGTTCGACTGGAAATCCGTCGCAAAGCGACACTTAAGCGGGGCGAAGAAAATGTTGGCAATCATGTTGGCGTTAAGGTAGTGAAAAATAAAGTTGCCCCACCGTTTAAGACTGCAGAATTTGATATCATGTTTGGTCTGGGTATCGATGGCGAAGGTGAGATCATTGATCTTGGTGTTAATGAGGGAATAATCGAGAAAGCTGGAGCTTGGATCTCGTATAACGGCGAAAAACTGGGTCAGGGTAAAGAGGGTGCCAGGGCATTTTTGAAGGAAAACTCCAAGATTGCCGAAGAGATAAAGAAGAAAATTATCGAAAAAACAAAAGAGTAAGAAATGTTATAAATAATTTGCGCTCATGGTCAGGAAGAAGCTAAAACCACTTGAATATGCTTTTTATCTTTTAAAATCCCGCGATCGCAGCATAGGTGAGATGAAAGAGAAACTCAAGAGACGAGAATGTACTCCGCAGGAGATCAATGAAACGATTTCTTTTTTGCTCGAGAAGGATTTTCTAAATGATCAGCGTTTTGCGGAAAACTTTATCCGCTATAAAAAAATAATCAAACCGGTCGGGAAATTTTATTTGCGCAATAAGTTGATGGAAAAGAAGATCCCGATCGAAATTATCGAAAAAGTCCTATCGGAAACTCCCGATGAACCTTCGGAGATAGAAGAGCTAGCAGAGAGTTGGTTAACAAAAAATAAGAAAGTTCCGAGAGACAAAATATATGAAAAACTGTCTCGCCACCTAATATCTCGCGGTTTTGAATGGGAGAAGGTAAGAGAAGTTGTTAATGGAAAATGCCACCATGGCGGTGGCGAGGGTTCCTACTTCACGTAGGCATTGCAGTCAGCGATCACGAGAATGTGATTGCAGTGTTCGCAGCGGTAGAGTCGCAGGTAGTGGGCGCACTGGGGGCCATCGATCCAGTGGTGATATTGTTTGGGAATCTGGTCTATAGTGATCTTTGGCCCGCCACTTTGAGTGCCTCTGTATGGGCTGTCATACTGACCGATAAACTGGTGTTTTTGCCCACACTTTGGGCAGATCTCGGCGATTGTTCGCTCCTCCCCGAGATCGCACTCTTGGCAGGTGCGGGTAATCTTGGGTAGCCTTGGTTTACTGTGATATTCATCCGTACCCATCTGGACGATACTCTGGCTTGTGTCATCAGTTATAGTCCAGTTGGTCTGCCAACTGTCGTGATGACAGTCGACTTGAATCTCGGCGATCTGTTCTTCGAGCCGTCGGATCTGTGCGTCAAAACCCCGTTCTTCTCTGAATTGGCGTATCTTCCCTTCTTGCCTTCTAGCAAGCTTCTGACGCATCTCTGCACATCTTCCCATATCCATCATCCTCAATGCCGTATTAGACGCTATCGGTAGCATATATTAGAATTCAGAAAGTTTCAATATAAAAATACCACCGGTTGCTAGTATGCAATACATTTTCTTTTTTCAAAACTATCAAGTATAATTACTAAAGAAGTTCAGATCTCTTTTTTGTTAATCGGAGGGGATAATGGCGAAACAAACAACCAAACCTTTTGTTCTCTGGTTTTCGGAGGTCTCGAAAGCCGATATTGCCAAAGTTGGAGGCAAGGGGGCGAATCTCGGCGAGCTTGCGCGTGCCGGTTTTCCGGTACCAAACGGTTTTATTGTTACTGCTGATGCTTATTACTATTTTTTGCAACAAACAAAACTTGGTCCGGCGATTGAACGGGCGCTTCGCAATATTAATTCCGAGGACTCAAAAAAATTAAACACTGTTTCAAAGTTAATTAAAACTTATATTCTTAAAGCGGTGATGCCGACCGATCTCAAAAATCAGATAATTGTCGCTTGTAAGCGGCTGGGGAATACTCCGGTTGCAGTTCGTTCTTCAGCTACAGCCGAAGATTTGCCCGAGGCCTCATTTGCCGGTCAACAAGCGACCTTTTTAAATATTGGTGGCGAGGAAGCGATCGTTGAAGCGGTGCAGAAGTGTTTTGCTTCTCTTTTTGAAGCGCGAGCGATCTATTACCGGATCGCCAATAAATTTAATCATATGAAAGTCGGTTTGGCTGTACCGGTGCAACTCATGGTTCAATCCGAACGTTCGGGAATAATGTTTACCGTTGATCCGGTTTCTGGCGATACAAATAGAATAATGATTGAAGCCGGTTATGGCTTGGGTGAAGCAATAGTTTCCGGCTCTGTTACCCCCGATGTTTATATTTTCGATAAAACGGCGGAGAAAATTGCTTCAAAGGAAGTAAACAGTCAGGATTGGAAGATTATTCGTGATTCTCGCGGTGGTGACAAGCATGTCTCGGTCCCGATTGCTGACAGAAAAGATCAGAAGATGCCAGATAGCGAGATTATCGAATTGGCAAAATTAGGTAAAAAAATTGAACAACATTATAATGCACCGCAGGACACGGAATTTGCCATCGCTGGCGGTAAAATTTATATTGTTCAGTCCAGGCCGATAACTACATTAGGAAAATCCGAAACTCAAAATCAGAATGTCAAAAAGGGCCAAATTCAAGAAAACCAGTTGGAGATTCTGCTTCGCGGGGCTGCTGCCTCACTTGGTGTTGCTCCCGGACCGGTTAAGGTTATACATCATCATGAAGAGATCGATAAGGTAAAAGAGGGTGAGATTTTGGTGACAGAAATGACTACGCCCGATTTTGTTCCGGCAATGAAACGAGCAGTGGGAATTGTGACTGATACCGGTGGTCGCACCTGTCATGCCGCGATTGTTTCCAGAGAGCTTGGAATTCCCTGTGTTGTCGGTACCTCGACAGCGACCTCAAAATTGAAGACCGGACAAATCATCACCGTTGATGGTTCAAAAGGTCTGGTTTACAAAGGGGCGGTTAAGATCGCTGCTAAAGATCGGCTCCCGATCCCTAGCAGTCAATCCGGAACGGCTAGCGGTTCTGCAATCTCCGAAGAAATTCCAATCACCGGGACAAAAGTTTATGTTAATATTGCTGAACCAGAAGCGGCGGAGGAGGCAGCGAAATTACCCGTTGATGGAGTCGGGCTTCTCCGAGCCGAATTTATTATCGCGGCGATCGGTGAACATCCGAAAGCGATGATCGACTCCGGTCGAGGAGAAGAATTTAGTAAAAAATTAGCCGATGGTGTCGCCAGAATTGCCGGAGCATTTGCTCCCAGACCGGTAGTTTATCGGGCAACTGATTTTAAAACCAACGAATATCGTGGACTTAAAGGTGGGGATAAATACGAAGGGGAGGAAGACAACCCAATGATCGGCATGCGCGGAGCTTTGCGTTATATTACTAATCCGGATGTTTTCAATCTGGAACTTGCCGCCCTGAAATTTATCCGGGAAAAAATGGATTTAACCAATTTACATTTAATGATTCCTTTTGTTCGAACAGTAGATGAGATGAAAAAATGTAAAGAGTTGATTGAGGTGGCTGGGCTTCGTCGAGGCCCTGATTTCAAACTCTGGATGATGGTCGAAGTGCCGTCAAATGTGATACTTTTAGAAAAATTTATTGATATTGGAATTGATGGAATATCGCTTGGAACAAATGATTTGACCCAGCTTACACTTGGAGTTGATCGTGATAATCAAAAATTAGCCAAAGTCTTTGATGAGCGTGATGAGGCGGTTGAGATGTCAGTTGCCTATGTTGCAAAAACTTGCCGTCGCCGTGGCATTACGACTTCAGTTTGTGGTCAAGCTCCTAGCACTTTCCCGGAATTTACCGAAATGATGGTTAAAAACGGTGCAACTTCGGTTTCTGTTACCCCTGATGTGGCGATTCAAACTCGCAAAATTATCGCTTCGGTCGAGAGACGCCTGTTGATGCAAAACATTATTGATCGCTAAAAATATCTAAATTAAAAAACAGGATTTTGACTTCCTATTTTTTTGTTTGTATATTCTAATTGACCGTACAAATTGGGGGTGATCATTGGGATTGCTTGCCCTGTGTTGCGGTGACGGCCGCAACACAGAAGATTCTCGCTGGTTATTTGGCGGATCTCCCTCCTTGTCGCCATAAGATGACCAGCGGTGTAGTGCATAGGCTGGAGCTTAGGTCGCTCCAGCCATTTTTTTACTGGGTAATTCTTCCAACTTTTTTATTAAATATCCTTTTTGCTGTTCTACACCTCGGCACAACGCCATGGCATTTATTTATGAGCTCAATTTTGCTAAGATTATGATGTTAGGAGAGGTCGCATAGTTGGTCTAGTGCGCGCGCTTGGAAAGCGCGTAAGGCCGCAAGGTCTTCAAGGGTTCGAATCCCTTCCTCTCCGCCAGTTAGGAAATGTCTTTGTTGGCTCGCCCTCTGCGAGGGCTCGCCAGCCGATTTTAAGCGCAAATTGGAATTTTTTATCTTTGCCCCGAAGGGGCTGGCCAAAAGCGGGCTTCCCGAATTTTCATTTTTAATTTTTAAGGAGAAACTATGAAATATTTTATCTACACTCGAAAATCAACGGACAGCGAAGAAAGACAGGTTTTAAGTATTGAAGCTCAGCTTGCTGAGCTAAAAGAATTTGCCGCCAAAGAAAAACTTGAAATCGTCGCCTCGCTTTGCGAGGCAAAAACTGCCAAAGAACCTGAAAAAATATCGGCTCGAACTTTATTTTGGGTCGAAAGCGGGCTTAAAACAATATTCTAATTTTGAATATTCACAATTAGAATATATCATGTAAATATGACTGACACAATACAAAGAAAGCAATACAAAAGATTAGTAGAGAAATTAAAAGATTCTCGGCTAGAATTAGGTATGACTCAAGTTGAGGTAGCAGAGAAATTGAAAAAACCTCAATCTTATATTTCCAAGGTGGAATCTGGTGAGCAAAGAATAGATGTTATTGAGCTAAAATCATTTGCTAATTTGTATAAGAAGCAACTTAGCTATTTTGTATAAGAGGAAATGAAAAGATGAAAAAAATAAAAATATTAGGTGCTGGACTTTCGGGACTTTCTGCGGCAATTAACTTAGCTAAAGCGGGCTACAGCGTAGATATTTTTGATTCGAACAGTGACTCGGGCGCAAGATTTCATGGCGATCTTCAGGGATTGGAAAACTGGTCAGAAAAAATAGATGTTCTGTCCGATTTGAAAAAAATGAATATTGCAATAAATTTTGACTGCGATCCTTTTGATGAATTTTTTGGTATTAAAGGTAAGACAAAAAAATCTTTTAGATTTGTGCAGCCAATATTTTATTTAGTTAAAAGAGGTTCCGTTACTCGTAGTATTGATCAGGGTCTAAAAAAACAAGCATTGGAGCTTGGTGTGAGCATAAAGTATAATCAAACAATACCCAGAGAAGAAGCCGACATTGTGGCTACGGGTCCAATAACAAAAGCGATAGGTGGTGCAGTAAAAGGAATAATTTTTGAAACAACACACCCTGATATAGCGATTGGAATAGCTGAAAATAAGGTAGCCAACGGAGGGTATGCCTATTTGCTAATTACCAAAGGTTATGGGTGTATGTGTACTGCGGTATGCGGTAATTTAGAGAAAATGAATGATTATTTCACAGAAGCTAAAAAGACTTTAACTGAACTTGTACCTTTTGATATCAAGAATCCTAAAAATGTTGGAGGAGTTGGATGCTTTTCGTTAAATAATAAATTTAGAACTGAAAAAAGTTTGTTTGTTGGAGAAGCGGCGGGACTTCAAGATCTTCTTTTTGGTTTTGGAATGAGATATGCTATTATTTCTGGCTACATGGCAGCATATAGTATCATTAAAAACCAAAACTACGAAAAGAACGCTGAAAAATATTTTTTCAAAAAACGAAAAGCAGGAATAGTCAATCGCTATCTCTGGGAAAAAATATTAAGTTCTCGACCATATCTTTTATTTTTTTCTCGTTTTTTGTCTAAAAAATATCTTTACTCTTTTTACAATTTTAACCTGATTCAAAAGATGCTTTACCCCTTTGCTTTAAGGTATACCAAAAAAAGACATTCGTTTTTAGATAGTTAATTTTGTTTTATTTTGTGGATAGAAAAGATAAAGAAGATAAAGTTTATATTTGTTTGTTTGAAGTTTTGATCGTTGTAGCTTGTGTATGAATTGTGTCGACTGTATGATAATTTAAATGTGTCGTGTATTATTATATATAATATAAGCGTAGTGATTTTTAAGCGTTTCGAGGTTAAAATAACCTTAAAATAGTGTCATTGGGCTGACACTTTTTGTCCCAGCATGATGGGACAAAAGACCACAAAGAAAAACTTGAAATCGTAATCCCCGAACCGCCCAAATAAGCGAGCGCATTCCCTCCCCACACCCCTTCCTGCGCTCGCAAACTACAAATTTTCCCGCAATTCCGTTCGAATATTTTCGTAAAGACACCGCCAAGTTTTTAAAATTTGGATTTTGGGCGCTTGCTACTGATAAATTATCAGAGAAAAATTTGCTGTTATTAAAAATATTTTATTAAAAGATTGGGGGGTAGGGTGAAGAAATTTTTGTTTATCTTTTTGGTGGTGATTATTTTTTTAACTGCGATCTTTGGTATTTGGGGCTATATCAAAGCTCAATCAGTTAAAGAGGATGGCGAAAATTTAAGACAGTTAACTGCGAATCTCTTAGTTCTTGAAGAGGTTGATCCCTATAGTTCGCAGATTCCATTAAAGGATTGGAAAAGCCTCGCCGATCACGGCCCAGCGATTTCGGAAGAGGTAGAAAAACTGTCGACAATTGACGAATTTATGAAGCAAAAGATGAGTGATTTTTTTTCTGTCGAATCAGGAGATAAATATAGAGAAGCCCAATACTTGCAATTGTTAATCGTTGGGCAGGAAAGACTTAATTTAAAAAATGAACAACCAAGAACTAAAACGGAAATTGAAGAGATAATCAGTGTGCTCAAGGAGACACAAGAAGAGATAAATGATAAGGGTTTATCTCTGGGCCCGGATTTGAATCAGTCGCTAGAAAACCTTGAAGCGGAGGCAGATATCTTTCTCAAGGAATGCGAAGGCATAGCTATCAAGATGACTTTTACTGGTCCGCCGACACAGCTAAAGATGGCTAATTTTGATAAGGCCAGTGATGAGCTCAGGATTGCTATAGCCGAATCACTTAATGATCATGTTTGGTTACAAGACGAAATAAAACAAGATATTTTCAGATTAGCAAGCTCAAACTGGGTTAATCCTATTAAATAAAATTTATAGTAAGCACAGTCTTATGCGTCTTTGGTCAATACACCCAAAATATCTTGATCGAATCGGTCTCGTCGCTCTTTGGCGTGAAGGATTATTAGCAAAAAAGGTTCTCCAGAACGAAACTAAAGGTTATAAAAAGCATCCGCAGTTGGAAAGATTTAACAATTACCCAGATAAAATCAAGGCAATTGATTCCTATCTTTTCCAGGTTTATAAAGAGGCAATTGTCAGAAATTACAGCTTTGATTTATCCAAGATTAAAGATTTTAAAGAAGAGTTAAAAATTCCCATATCTTTTGGTCAAATTCAGTATGAATTTAGTCATTTGCAAAAAAAGTTGAAAGACAGAGACGGAAAAAAATATCTACTTAATAAAAATCAGCCGGAAATTTTGGCAAATGAGATATTTACAATAAATAAAGGTATCCCGGATCCCGAATCATGGGAAAAGGGTACAGAATAAATCTATTGCTATGTTATAATGGTTTAATCAGAATTAATTTAAGGAGTCTAAAATGAAGAAGACACAAGAGAATTTACTTAAGGCAATTACTGGTGAATCACTCGCTCGCAACAAATACACTTTTTTTGCTAAACAAGCGCGTAAAGAGGGCTTGGAGTGGATCGCGAGAATTTTTGAGGAGACCGCTGATAATGAAAGGGCACATGCCGAGGAAGAACACGAACAGTTCAAAAGTGATGTTGTTGAAATGACGAATACTTATAATATGCCGAAAATGGGAACAACACTGGAGAATTTGCGACATGCTGCCGAAGGGGAGCGTCATGAGTGGGGGGAAATGTATCCGGATTTTAAGAAAGTTGCTGAGGAAGAAGGTGAAAAAGAGGCGGTAGGTCTATTTCAAGAAATTTTAGAAGTCGAGGAGAAACATGATGAGCGCTATACAAAATTAGCCGACCTATTAGAAGCGGGGAAGCTATATGAGCAAGAAGAAGAGATTGAGTGGAAGTGTCTAAATTGTGGCTATATTCATAAAGGGACTAAAGCTCCTGATCCTTGTCCGCTATGTAAAAAACCCAAAGAGTGGTATATGGGAATCGGAATTGTTCGTTGAAAATAGTACTGGAAATAGTTAATTATTGTACTAATATCAGTGAAGAACAAAAAATCTGACGAAGATTTGGCGATTCTGTCTCTAAAAGATAAAGAGAATTTTTCTGAGATTGTCGATCGCTATGCTTCAAAAATTCAGAGATATATCGCCAGAGTTACCGGTAACTGGCAGGAATCGGAGGATATTACCCAAGAAGTCTTTTTCAAGGCTTATGTTAACATAGCCTCATTCAACCCAAAACTGAAATTTTCTTCCTGGCTTTATCGAATTGCCCACAATGAATCGGTAAACTATATTAAGAAAAATTATCGGACAAGAAACGTTGAGCTGAATGAAAATATTAATTACGGTTCATCTGATGATCAGAAAATTTTTGAGAAAATCGATGCCAAGCACAACAGCAAATTAGTTCAAAAAACCTTGATGAAACTGCCGCCGAGGGACAGGGAAATAATTAATCTAGTATTTTTCGAAGAAAAATCTTACATTGAGGTATCAGATATTCTCAAAATGCCGATCAACTCGATTGGACCAACCATTAGCCGAGCAAAAAATAAATTAAAAATTTTAATTCAAAATGAATCAAAAACTTGAAGAGAAAATTAAAGAACAGATTATAAGTGAGAAACCAAGATCTCGGTGGTATTTTTTAACCCAAGATCTTTCTCTCGACATTCTGCTTTTTATTCTTTGGATATTTTTGGTCATCGTCGTCGGGTTTTTCGCTAATATTTTAATCGATTTTCAGTTAAATCGACTCAAGGTTCCCGGACCCGGACAATTTTTTACCTCATTTTCCTTCTTCCCGGTTGAATTGTTGATAATTATCACGTTTTTGATCGTGCTAATCTATTATCTTTTTCGCAACATCGGTTTTTTGTATCGTCTTAGCTCCTGGATAATAATGGTTCTGATTTTTTGTTCGGTATTTCTCGGTTATTTTGTCTCTGAGGCAATTGGTGCAAATAAAACACTAATAAATTCCACAATCGGACAACAAATTTACAACCGCCAGGGAAGACTTTTTATCTCGGGCAGGGAAGATGTTGTCGTCGGTATAGTTAAAAGTGCTTCTGATGACGTGGTTGAGGTCGAAGATTATAATGGCAAGATTTGGCAAGTTTTGATTACCAATGTAACTGACCGACGAGAAGTCGATTCGTTTGCTGTTGGCGAGCGGATATGGGTTTTGGGAGAGAAAGCGGGTGACAAAATTGAAGCTCAGGCGGTCAGAAGTATGCGCAATCAACCAAGAAATGGCCCAATGCGGGGCAAAAGGATACTCCAATCACCCAACTATTATCAGATTTATGGCAATCACTTAAACTAATGTGATAAAATAGCCCTAGAATTAAAATTAATTTATGGAGATTCTATGGCTAGTGACGAAAAGGTCTACAAAAAGCTGCGCGTTTATAACGCGGTAATGGGTTTTTTCCATTTGGCCCAGGGTTCGCTGATGCTTTGGCTTTCGAACGATTTTAAGTTACCGATTACGACCGATTATTTGACTATCGATTTGGCAACAAAGGCGATTAATCCACTAAAAAGCACTATCTATGATTTGCAGATCGGTCCAATCATTGCGATATTTTTATTTATTTCTGCTTTGGCTCATTTTCTTCTTGCCACCGTGCTTTATAAATGGTATGTCGCCAATTTGGCAAAGAAAATCAATTACGCCCGCTGGTATGAATATGCGCTCTCTTCCTCGGTGATGATTGTAGTCATCGCCATGCTTTGCGGAGTTTACGATCTTTCGACTCTTATCTTGCTGTTTGCTTTAAATGCCTGCATGAATCTTTTCGGCCTCTCAATGGAGCTTCATAATCAAACAACAACAAAAACTAACTGGACTACATATGCCTTTGGCTGTTTCGCCGGCATTGTTCCCTGGATCGTGGTTTATCTCTACTTCTCCGGTGCTGTTGCTTCAGTTGGTGATGTGATTCCCAAATTTGTTTACTGGATTTTGATCACGATCTTTGTCACTTTTATGTGTTTTGCTGTCAATATGTATCTCCAATACCGCAAAGTCGGCAAATGGAAAGATTATCTCTATGGTGAAGTGGTCTATGTTGCTCTGTCTTTGATTGCAAAATCAGCCCTTGCCTGGCAGATCTTCTCTGGGACCTTAAGACCGCAATAAATTATTCTAAATGATTCAAACCAATGCTTGGCAGAAACTATTGCCTTCGGTTTTGAACGCTACATTTGTCGGCTTAATTACTCTGCCGGTTTGGTTTCTTGATTTTGAACTTGAACTTGAAAGAATAAAGATAATTGTTATTTCTACTTTTTTTCTCTACACAATTTTATTTATATTTTTTAAAAATGGTAGAGACCCAGGGATGATAATTTTTAAGACTTATTGGAAGAGAAATTATCATTTTTGGCAAAGACTAATATATTCTGTACTTTACACGGCGAGTTTTTCAACTTTGTTTTTTAGTTTTTGGTTCAGTTTTGATCTTTTAATATTTAATTTATTTCTAATTCAACTGCCTTGCGTGCTGATTTCCGGGACTACTTTCCATGGTTGGCTATCCGGTGGAATTGAAACGGTAGTAATAAATAAAAAAACCTGATCAAAACGATCAGGCAGGGGGGCTATTTGCCTTTTGGCCAGTACAGCATCTGCGTCTTGCCATCGATTTCCGAATAGATTTCTAGGTCGATATGGCGGCTAAGCCGCAGCGCAACACTCAGCGCCGACTCTTTCGCCAGCGGGTCTTGTGAGGTGGCGACGCGCATCTCGGCATAGGGAGCCGGATGCATTCGAAGATCTACGACCTTGGTCAAGACGACGAAGTACTTTGGCAAGCCGACGAGGACTTCCCGTGCGATATCGTGTGTCTCGTCGGCATCCAAGCCGTAGAAGGATACTTCTCTCCATGGCGTTCGAGTCTCCAGGCTTGGCCGGTATCGCCAGTCATCAGGAGTCGTGACTCCAGCGCGATTGACTGCTTCCACTATCAGCCGCAGATCATCATACGCTGTATCGCTGCTGGCGGCGATCAGTGCGGTTGGTACTGCGATGCAGGGGTGTACCAGATGTTCAGTGACGACGACATCGTCGACTAGCGGAGCTGGTAGCTCCCTCAGTGAGTCTATCAGCTCGAGAAGTTTGTCGCCATGGACTGCTGCGACTTTGACATTCGGCATTGCATGTCACATCCTTCCTTGTAAGTTGCTGTCAGATAATAGCAGTTTTTTATTGAAAAAGCCAGTACAAAAAGATATTCTTTAACTATGAAAAAAATTAAGGTCGGTGTTGTTTACGGTGGCAATTCTCCAGAGCACGAGGTCTCCAAGATGACAGCCGAGTCGATTTTAGAAAATGTTGACCGTGGCAAGTTTGATGTCCTGGAGATTTTTATTGATGAGCACGGAAAGTTCGACGAGGAACTGTTGAAAAATATTGACATCGCATTCCTCGCAGTTCATGGTGAAAATTATGAAGATGGTAAATTTCAGAGATATTTGGATGGTCTGGGAGTGAAATATACTGGGTCCGGCGCACGGTCTTCAGAGATCAATATGGACAAGGATTTGCAAAAGCGACGTTTTAAAAAAGCAGGTATTAACGTTGTAAAACACTTCGTCGTATCTGCTGATTATAAAATCGATGATACAGCCCAAAAAATTGAAAATGAATTTGGCTATCCCTGCATAATCAAACCAATAAATACCGGATCATCACTGGGGATTACAAAGATTAACGATCGAGGTGAGCTGCCTTTGGCAATTAGAAAAGCAGGTGAGATAAATGGAAAAATCATCATCGAAAAAGCAATCGAGAATCACCGTGAACTTGAAGTTAGCGTTTTAGGAAATAGTGATTTAATAATTTCAAATCCTGGAGAGGTGTTAGCAGACGGTGAAGTTTATTCTTATGAAGCGAAATATTTGAAGCCTTTTGAAACTACAACCGAGCCAGAGAATTTGCCATTTTATGTCGTAGATAAAATTAAAGAATACTCAAAAAAGGCGTTTCGGGCCACTCGATGCCGTGGATATGCCAGAGTGGATTTATTTCTTACCAAAGACGGGGACTTATATGTTAACGAGATAAACACTCTACCGGGATTTACCTATATAAGTATGTTCCCGAAAGCTCTCGGGGCGGTGGGTATTACTTATAAAGATCTAATTACGAAAATAATCGAATTGGGGTTAGAACAGGAAAAAAAATGAATTTTGAGAAGAAAAAGCTTGTTCCTTTCAAACAAAATTTGCATGATAGTTGTTTGGTTGCAGCGTTTTTAATGATCTCTGGAATTTCTTCTGACGATGAGAATGCAAAAAAAGCCGAAAAGGAAATTTTCTTGGCCGGTGAAAAGAAAACGCATGATTTCTGGATTCAAAGCATGTTGAATAGCATGTTAAAATTTACAGACAAAAAAATTTGTCTTGTAGTTGATAACAAATTCTTTGCGAATACTTTGTCTCGCGGACTGCAGAACAACGATCGGATAGAAATTAGTCAAGAAAAAATTTCAACTTCACTTATCACAAAATTGACAGAAAAATATTTTCTTGCGATTAATTTGGATAATCAAAATCTCGGTGATTGGGCTCACGCTCCACATTGGGTGGCAGTAGAAAAAACTTCTCGAGGTAAAATTACTTTTATTGATCCAAATACTGCCGGTCGGAGAATTTTCAGCGAAGAGAAATTAGATTTGGCAATTGCCAGTCTTAACAACCATTTGCGCATCTGCCCTTTATTAATTTACCTCAAATAAATATTTGAAGGCTTTATGAAAATTGAGACAGAAAGAACAATAATTCGTTTGCCAAAGAGTAGTGATTTTGAGTTCATAAAAAGTCTTTGGCTTGATGGTGAGGTAATGAAGTTCGTGGGGTTTCCTCGAGGTATGGAACTGTCAGACAACGAAATAAATGATTGGTTAAACAATAAAGATTCCGCTAAGGTTAGACTGATTGTAGAAGAAAAAACGTCGGGAAAACAAATAGCAGAAACTGGCTGGCAAACAAATATTGAGTACCCGCACGCGAATGGGAGAAAATCCTCCAGCATTGATATTAAAATTTCCCAATCTCATTGGGGCAAAGGTTTCGCGACAGAGATTCTGGAATCACTAACCAGCTATATTTTTGCAAATACCAACATCGAAGTGATTTTTGTTGATCCAAATATTGAAAATATTGGTGCCATCAAACTCTATGAAAAAATAAGTTTTAAAAAAATTGGTCAACCAATTTTTCACAATTCAGATAACATGCAGATTCCGATTACGGCTCAATATTTTGAATTGAAAATAATGAAACACAATAAACTAACATCAGAAGAAGAGAGAGTAATAGTAGACAAGGGCACCGAAGCGCCGTTTTCCGGCGAGTATAATGATTTCTTTAAGAAAGGGATTTATGTTTGCCGTCGCTGTGATAATTCGCTCTACACATCAGAGGCAAAATTTAAGTCTGGCTGTGGCTGGCCAAGTTTTGATGATGAGATCAAGGGCTCGGTAAAAAGAATCCCAGACGCCGATGGTACAAGGACAGAGATAGTTTGTGCAAAATGCGATGGACACTTGGGTCATGTATTTGAAGGAGAGAAATTAACTGAAAAAGATTTGCGGCATTGTGTCAACTCTTTATCAATCAAGTTTATCGAAAATGGAAAAATTGATTAAAAAACTTGCGGAAATTTATCCGCTAAAAATAACAAAATCCTTAGGCAAGGTAGCCGGTGGGTATTTAAGTGATAATTTTGCTGTCGGAAATGAGGACGAAAAATATTTTTTACGGCAGTATCGGGCGAAATATACGAGGTCGGAAATTGAAGCGATCCATCGAGTTAAAAAGTTTTTTGCTGAAAATGGAATCCCGGTTATTTTGCCCTTAAGAACAAAAAAAGGCGAAACCTTTTTTGAGTTTGATAATAGATTTTATGCGCTTTTTCCTTTTGTTGAAGAAAAGACAATTGAAGCTTCAAATTTGGCTGATAATTCAATAAAATCAATTGGCCTAATGCTGGCAAAAATACATTTACTTTCTAAAAATGGATTCCCCAATTTAACAGAAGAAAGAACCAGTGAATTTAACAAAGAAAAGTGTTTAAAAATCGGAGAAGAGATAAAAGAAATTGTTGACAATATTAAAAATCCGACTAACTTCGATAAAATGGCACAAAGACAGGTAAGTTATAAAATTGATTTAATAAAGAAGAACCAAATAAAATTTTCTGATCTTGGTTTAAAATATGACCATCTAATTCACGGTGATTTTCACGCGTTGAATTTATTTTATGATGAAAATGGCGAAGTAAAATACGTTTACGATTTAGAAAAGGCGGTTATTTCTCCGAGGTCGTTTGAGATTGCTCGGGCGATAGATTACATTTGTTTGGAAAAATTTGGTTCTGAAAACATCAGGAAGGCAAGAATTTTTATCTCCGCTTATCGCTCGATTTATCCAATTTCAAATGATGAAATTAAAATTGGTTTAAGATTTTGGTACTTAAAAAACATTCACAGTTTTTGGATTGAAGAGGCACATTATTTAAATAACAATTTTAGAACTGATGTTTTTTATCCAATTCAGGACAAGAAACTAAAATATTATACTAAAAATTTTGATCAAATGATTAAAAATATTTTAGAGGACTAGAACATTATGAAAAAATATCAAAAGGAACTAGATCGTCGGATGAAATCGGTGATATTCTCTACACCTTAATCTGTTTTGCCAATTCAAATAATCTTAATCTTAATCGAGCGATAGAGAAGTCGATGGCAAAAGTTATCAAGCGTGACAAAAATCGCTACTGACAATTTTTCTGTCACTTCTATGCTTCCAGGCATAGAAGTGAAATGTTCTAAATGGAAACTCATCTCTGTGGGCTTTATTTTTTATATATAAAATGCTATATTTTCGTTTAAGAAAGGGGCGATAACTGGTGCCATCGGAACAGGAAGTTGCAACTCGAAGTCGCTGGGAGATGATCGGTTGCTTGGCGGTGATCATCGTGGTCGCAATTCTCTGCCTTTTCCCCTGGGGAAGAGCTGCACTGACTTCAATCTTTTGGACGTTCTGCGAAGGCCTCTCCGCTGTGAACTGACCGCTTGGTCTGCAAAACGCAGACCTTTTTAAATTAAATGTGTTATTATTTAGTCGAAAATGACTAATTATACAATCAAACAATTAATGCAGCTTGCGGCTGATATTTATGCTATACCGAATGATCAGCTCTACGACCTAGATGATCTCTTTTATTATCACCAAAAGTGGCTTCTTCGCTACATCGACTCACGAAAAAAAGAACGCGAAGAAAAAATGATGAAAGATCTATTGGCATCAGTTGCTTGGTTTTCAGCAGTCGCCAACAGATTTCATATCGACTTAGAAAAAATTTTACCCAAGCGCTATCCCTATAAATGCCCGTTCTGTTTAGAGCTTCCGTGTAGTTGTGAAAAATTTATCGTGAAAAAATCGAAGAAAACTGGTCGCCCCACTTCAAGGATGCCGAGAAATTTATTTGAATGGCAAAAATTGATTGAAAAAATTTATCCGAGTGAAAATTTACTATTTAAAAATCTAGAAATTTTGTCTCACCAGGATAGGCTACATCAAAGCTTCCGACTTTTCCGGCGACAATCCGGCAAAAGACACATTAAAGATATCGAGAATGCCGTGGCTGATTATTTTGTTGAATTGCTGAAAATTTTTAATTTTTTAAAAAAAGATTTAGGTGTTGAATATTTTCGAATTTTCAAAAACGGTTGCTATGTTTGTGGGAAAAAGCCATGTGAATGTTTTTATGTTGAATAGCCGTCAATAAGTAATCAAATCTTTTTACTTTTTGATCACTTGGCCCTTTGGGTCTATTTTTTAATTGATGAGAGAATTATTAAAAGCCAAAAATAAAATTGCAAAAAGTAAAAAACCTTGGCTAATAATAATTTCCGGGGTGCCGGCAACCGGCAAGTCGACTTTAGCGATACAACTAGCGGCTGAACTTAATTGGAAAATTGCCCTAGGTGCTGATGAGATAAAAGCAATTATGAAAAAATATGACAAAAACAAATATCTGCGAAAATCTAGTCACGACGCCTGGAAATTGTTAGGGGAAAAGAATCAAAAAAATATACTGGAAGGATTTAGGCGATATTCTCTAGCTTTAAAGCCCGGGGTTGAAATTGTAATAAATAAATCAAAGAAAACGGGTGAAAATCTGATTATTGAAGGGGTTCATCTTATCCCTAGTCTTTATCGAGAAGTGAAAGGTTTTAATAAATTGTTTGTTGTAGTAAAAAGTGATTTTAGCCGGGGACACTTAAGTAGAATCCAGAACAAGGTTTTCGAGCGACACAGTCGACAAATAGATGTTTGGACCGATCGGATGGAAATTTTTTCAATCATGGAAAACAGATTTTTTAAGCAGAGAGTGAATAGCAAAGATTTACATATTGAATTCAGTTCGACAAAAAAACAAATAAAAAAAATTATTAATTACATAAGAAATTATGAAGCTATTTGATCTTGATTACTTTCGTACTGCTGACGGTATAATTTTTATTGTAAAAGGTAATATCCACCCGAAAGGCAAGGTTTTTGCTTATCCGGTTTATTGGCCGTCGAATAACGGTGATCGATTTTGTGAAAAAACGAAAATCAGGTATGAGAAAAGGATCGATGAGTTATTCAACAAAGAATATTTTGAATTATATCCAGAAGCCAGACACGAATATATCCCTCAAAATATTCCGGCAGTTAATTTAAAAAAAATTGTTGAAATTTTTCGACCGCAGAACGCTATGAAAAAATTTAAAAATGAAATGACAAAGACCATTTGGTGGCAGATATATCGTTCTTTAATTGAAATTTCTGGAATTGATCAAAAAAATATTGGCGTTTTTGGGTCATATTTAGTTGGTTTAAGCCAAAATGACAAAAAAGAGCTTATTAAGGATATTGATTTTGTTGTTTATGGGAAAGACAGTTGTCAAAAACTAAAGAAATCCCAACAAAAAATTAAAGACAGCTGTGGGCTGGGTAATATCAGCACAAATCACATCAAATATGAAGTAAAGAAACTTGGCCACGGTTTTAATCAGAAAAGAAATTCATTTGCCAAGATGCTTGGGAACAAGTGGTCTTCAATACAGGTGGCCGATGGTATTTTAACAACGATTCGTTTTGTCGATAAGGAATATGGGGTGCTGCAAAAAATACCCAACGATAAAAAAACAATTTCCTTGATTGGAGAAGTTGTTGAAGATTTTTATGGCTCTTCCGTCCCTAGATCATTCACTATCAAAACAGGTGGGAAACGTTACAAAATCGTTACTTTTTATTGGATATATCATCAAGCGCTGGCAAAAAAACAAAAAGTTCAGGTTTGGGGTTATCTGTTTGGTGACAACGTCGTCATCTTAGATTCAATTAATCACGGAGTAAAAATATTATGAAAAGTTTCTATCTTTACAACAAGGGAACATGCACGAGGCTAAAGTTATTTGGCGAAGAGGTCAAAAATTTATTAATTGAAAATGATTGGCGAGAAAAAAGTCTGGATGAAGCTGATCTGATACTTTTTAATAGTTGCAGTTTTATTCGAAAAAAAGAGCAAGAATTTTTATATTTAATAAGAAAAGCTAATAAAAAAAAGAAAAAGGGACAAAAGCTGGCGGTTTTTGGCTGTCTGCCAAAAACCGCAAAAGAAAAAATCCTACAAATCAGCGAAGAAATACAAACTTATGGTCGCGATATTGAAGGGATAGCCAAATCGCTTAAGTTGAAAAAGGTCAAATATAAAATTTCTCATAGCTACAAGAAAGACGATGAAAGTTTTTGGCAAAAATTTACCCTAAAAATCAATGACCTTTTTCTGCATGATGATTCAATAATATTTCGACTGAAAAAGGATCAAATTTACCACTTACGCATCTCCGAAGGTTGTTTGGGAAAATGCACCTATTGTACGGAAAAGTTAACAACAAAATTTAAAAGTGAGAAAATCTGTGATGTTATTTGGAAATATTTAGAGGGCTATCGGACTGGTTATCGATTGTTTTCAATTAATTCTGATGACACTGCGGCTTTTGGTTTGGACAGAAAAGAAAATATTTATGATTTAATGTTGGCGCTTTTGGAATTTCGGCATCAGTCGGTTTTTGCCATCGCTGAATTTAATCCAAGGGGGCTTCTTGATAAAAGGGTTTATAAAATTCTATCTTCGAAAAAGATATTCTACATTACCGTTCCAATTCAATCAGGCAGTCAAAAGATCCTTGATATGATGAAGAGGCCTTACCAAATAGAAAAAGTAGAAAACGCTCTGAAGAAAATCAAAAAAATAAATCGTAAATTAAAAATTAATACTCATATCATTGTCGGCTTCCCCGGAGAAACTGAAGAGGATTTTCAAAAAACATTAAGAATTATTCGCTCAAGAATATTCAATCGAGTAAAAATATTTTCCTATTCAGATCATCAAAAAACTGAATCGTATCATCTGCCAAATAAAATTAATGGTGCCACAAAACTCAGCAGAGCAATTAGATTGAAATTCGCTATTCTTCATTCATCAATAAAAAATCGTTCGCTATCAGATTTTCTGTTGAATATCAGGACAATCTGATAATATTTTATGCTATATTTAGTTTGCTATGGATGAAGTCAGCGAAGTTAAAGACAAAATCAATATCGTCGATTTGATCGGTGGTTATTTGACGTTGAAAAAAGCCGGAGTTAATTACAAAGGTTCGTGCCCTTTTCATAATGAGAAAACCCCGTCGTTCATGGTTTCTCCAGAGCGACAATCTTTTAAATGTTTTGGTTGTGGCAAGGGTGGTGACATTTTTACCTTTGTTGAAGAAATTGAGGGAATGGACTTTTATGATTCTCTAAAACTGCTTGCTGGTCGCGCCGGTGTCGAATTAAAACCGAAAGGTAACTTTCGTTATGGTGACAAAGAATTCGCACCTACAGAAAAATCAAAAGTTTTTGAAATTAATGATTTAGCGGCAAAACTTTATCACAAAATTTTGATTGACCATCCGAAAGCCGAGCACGCAAGAAAATATTTAAAAAATCGGGGGATAAATAAAGAAGCGATTAAAAATTTTAATCTTGGTTATGCGCCGAAGTCTTGGGATCTTTTAATTAAATTTCTAGCCAAACATAATTACAATGAGAAAGAGGCATTTAAAGCTGGACTTCTAGTTTTGGGAGAAAAGGGCCGATACTGGGACCGATTTCGTGGCCGGATAATGTTTCCGATCAATAATATCTCTGGTCAAGTCGTTGCTTTTACCGGACGGATTTTGGAAGACGATGACAAATCGGCGAAATATGTTAATTCTGCTGAATCACCGATTTATACCAAGGGGAAAACAATTTATGGCCTTGATAAGGCTAGAATCGATATTCGCGCCCAAGATTGTGCAGTTTTAGTCGAGGGTAATATGGACGTTATTGCTTGCCATCAGGCTGGTTTTCGCAATGTTGTCGCTGTTTCTGGCACTGCACTTACGGCAGAGCAATTAAAAATTATCTCTAGATATAGTCAGAATATTGTTTTTTCTTTTGATAGCGATTCCGCCGGCAAAATTGCTTTAAAAAGAGCAATTACCCTCGCTCTTTCGGAAGATATTAATGTTAAAGTTTTGAATCTTCCTGGTTTTAAGGATCCAGATGAAGCAATAAAATCTGACCCGAAAAATTGGGAAAGAGCGATTAAATCCGCAAAACCGGCGCTAGAAAATTGGATCGATGAATTAGTTTTAGAAAACGATATCAACGATGTTAATCAGAAGAAAGCAATTTCCAAGGAAATTTTGCCGGTAATAAAATCTATCGCCAATGATCTAGAAAAAGAACACTACGTTAGATATCTGGCTAGTAAATTAGCCGTTTCCGAATCATCAGTAATTTCACAATTGTCAAAAACTAAGGAGATGCTTTCGGCAAGCGAAGAAGATAGCTCAAAAATAGTTGGTAGCCTTGATTTTGAAAAGCGACTCGCCGGTTTGGTCTGGCAAGAAAAAAAGTTGGCAGAAAAAGTTCCCGCAGCAATCTTCGAACATAATTTTTCTGATCAAGTTGCCAATGTACTGTTTGTTGCGATAAAGAGTAATAAGGATATAGAAAAGCTATCCGCCGCCGATAGAAGTAAACTCGATCTTTATGCGATGGAAGCAACGGCCGATTTTGATATAAACCAGGACGGGATAGTTGAGGAAGAGTTCAATGATCTGATTAAAAATTTCATTGGCAGAAAAAAAGATCAAATAAAGAAAGAATTTGCTGAAAAAATTGCCGTCGCGGAGTCAAGTGGGGATATTCCCAGAATAAAAGAATTGATGAGCGAGCTACAATCTGCTATATTAGATGAGAAGTAATTTTGGTAAATAAATATGGCAAAAAAAGTTCCCAAACTCGTTATTGAGGAGCCTTTGACGTTTGCTCCGGAAGTCAATCAGCTTTTGGAAAAAGGTAAAGCGCATGGTTTTGTTAATGTGCGTGAAATGCTTCAGGTTTTTCCTGATGCCGAAGAAGATATCAGCATGCTTGATGAAGTTTTTGACTATCTTTTGTCCCATGGAGTCGAGATTAAAGAAGAAGATGAATCGGTTTCTATTCTTGGTAACATAATTGATGATCCACGCGAAGACGATATTATGGACGGTCTGGATCAGATCTCTGATGATTCAGTAAGAATGTATCTGCGTGAAATTGGCCGTATTCCACTTCTAAAGACAGAGGATGAAATCCGATTAGCGAAGCGCATTGAAAAAGGTGATCAACTAGCCAAAAGACAGTTGGCAGAGGCTAATCTGCGGCTTGTGGTTTCGATCGCTAAAAAATATATTGGTCGAGGTTTGTCACTGCTCGATGCTATTCAGGAAGGTAACACCGGTTTGATGAGGGCAGTTGAAAAATTTGATTATAAAAAAGGCTACAAATTCTCTACTTATGCCACTTGGTGGATTCGTCAGGCGATAACTCGAGCAATCGCTGACCAAGCGAGAACAATCCGAATACCAGTTCATATGATCGAGACAATCAACAAGCTTATTCGTGTCCAGCGTCAGTTAGTCCAGGATTTAGGTCGTGAACCAACACCAGAGGAGATCGCTCAAGAGATGGGGATCGAGGTTGAAAAGGTCGAACATATAATAAAAATTTCTCAAGAGACGGTTTCTTTGGAATCACCGGTTGGTGAAGAATCTGACTCCAAGCTCGGGGATTTCATCGAGGATGACAAAAATCTATCACCTGAAGAAAATGCCATTTATCAGCTTTTAAAAGGGGATGTTGATAGATTTTTGCAGGTTTTGGCCCCAAGAGAACAGAAAGTTTTGAAGATGCGTTTTGGCCTTGAAACCGGCCGAACTCATACCTTAGAAGAGGTTGGTAAAGAGTTTGGCGTTACCCGAGAAAGAATTCGCCAGATTGAGGCTAAGGCGCTACAAAAATTGAAAAAAAGTGAACAGTCAGATAATATCCATAATTATCTAAAATAGAACTATTTTATCCCGCGCTCGAAACCGGTCACTAGGGCCTGGTGAAAACGAATTAGTCGGGTAACGACATCGACTGAGGTCTCGTTCCAAGTATAATCAACAACATCAACAAAATCCTGGTCTCCGGTTGCCTGGGCTTTGCTTCTAAATATCGCGTACTCTTGATCAGTCCATCCTGTATAGCCGCCGTGAGTTTCAAGGACTGAGTAATAATATTTTAATGCTTCCTTGTAAGTGGTGATTTTTGCCATTCCTTCTCTAAAACTATCTATTTGGTCTTCTTTGGCTGATTTGTCGGCCTCACAATCAGTTTTTTCTTTTCTCAGTGTTTCTGTATCAGTTTGCAATTTTGTTTCTAGCTCAACAGTTTTTTCTTTGATCTGTCCGTCAATAGATGTTTCCAATTTGCTTTTATCATCGGCTAAACTTTTATATGATTTATCCTTTTGCCAATAGAAATAGCCTAAAATTCCGGATCCTAAAAAAAATATTATTGCCATAATCAAAACAGTCACAAAAGCAACCTTCGCTTTGTGAGGATCATTTACAAAATTCATAAGCCCTCCCTTTAGTTCAAGTTATTTTATTAAATTATAACAGGTGCGGTAGTTTTAGCAATTATTCGTGATTGTCGTAGTGTTTTAGGATTTCTACAGTCAGCATTGAACCAGTACTGATTCCGGCGATAACCAGCCAGTGGCCAATCGAAAGTGGCACTGTCGACAATGTGCGGTTGAAAAACGGCAAGTAGATTGCCAGTAGTATAAAAAAGAAGCCGCCAATTGTTCCATAAAAAAGATACTTGTTTTCAAAAAAATTATCCATATCAATCAATATCCTTTTTAGGTCCTTAAATGAGAAAACGTAGATAAAGCTGGCAAAAGCGATTGAAGCAAAAACGGCAGTTCTTGCTAGCTCGAGTGAACCACCGATTTTTTGTAGATACCAGAAAAATATCAAGCTTAAGAAGCCGACTGATAAACTAATTGCCAGTGTAACTGACAACATCAACTTGTCAAAAATATTAATTTTCTGGACTTCTTTCGGTCTCAGGTCCATAATTCCTTTTTCCTTACCCTCAAAGCCCAAAAGAATGTCGCTCGGTCCGTCACAAATAAGATTTATCCATAAGATCATAACAACGGTGATCGGAACAGGGAAATTTGCCAGTACTGCAATTAGGACGACAATCATTGAAACGAAAGAATCAGATAGCGCGTAGCCAATTGCTTTCTTGATGTTCGAAAGAATAATTCGCCCTTCTTCGCAGGCAGCATAGATCGTCGTAAATTTATTGTCTAGAAGTATGAGATCTGATACTTCTTTGGCGACATCAGTAGCATTCGAAACGGCGATAGCAATATCAGCTTTTTTCAGGGCGAGAGCGTCATTGACACCATCACCAGTCATAGCGACGACCTCTCCGTTGGATTGGAGAGCTTCAATAATTTTTAATTTCTGATGGGGAGTAACTCTGGCGAATATCTGGATATCATCAATTATTTTTTTCAGTTCTGCACTGCCAATTTTTTCAAGCGCTTTGTTATCCATCACGTTTTCGGAGGTAAATTCGAAATCAAGCTTTCTCGCTACTTCTTCGGCGGTTTCCTTGTAATCTCCGGTAACGATTTTAATTTTTATTCCTGCCCTTTTACATGATTCGATTGCCCTCCTGATGTCTGGTCGCACCGGATCATCGATACCAACAAGTCCTATCCATTGCCAGTCTGTCATTTTTTGTGGATCGCCACTATTTTTGTAAGCCGCTCCGACAACTTTTAGACCTTCTTTGGCCCAGGAATTTATCTTTTCAATAATTGCTGGTTTGTTTTTTTCTGAGCAGAAATCCAAAACGATTTCCGGGGCGCCCAAGATATATCCAACTTTTTTGTCATTCTTTTTAATAATTGTTAGAGAATATTTTCTTTCACTGTCAAAATGTTCTTCGGAGATCTTGTCGCTATTATCAGTTAATTCTTCGGCGTTTTTTGCGCTTTTATCATTAACATAATTCCACAGACTGACTTCTAGACTGTCTTTTTGTTGATTGGCGAGAATCATCGAAAGATAGGCATTTTTTTCATCACTGAAATCCACTTTTGTCACCTGCATCACGCCTTGTGTCAATGTGCCGGTCTTATCAGTGCAAATCGTTGAAGTGGAGCCCAGTGTCTCGATCGCCAATAAGTTTTTAACCAATCCTTTCTTTTTTAGAATTCTTTTCATCCCGAGAGTCATAATCACTGTTGTCGCGATCGGTATCGCCTCAGGTATAGCAGCAACAGCTAAAACTAGCGATAGCTCAACCATCAGGCGAGTATCTTTCTGCTCGATTAGTCCGGAGATAAAGATAACTATGGCTATTCCGATAACAATGTAGATTAATTTTTTGGCAAAAACGTTCAATCTTTGTTGAAGTGGTGTCACTTCTTCTTTTATCTCTAGTAAATTTTTACTTATCTTACCGATCTCAGTGTTTTGACCAATATTCATCACCTCCATTACTCCAATCCCAGCCGTAATCGTTGTTCCCATAAACAAATTGATTTTTTCACTCACGGATTTTTCTACCGCCTCTTCTTCACCGGTTAAGATTGCTTCGCTTACTAAAAGATTGGTTGCTTCTATCGCTTTGCCATCAGCGGGAACCTGGTCACCAGCAGTCAAAATTACTATATCTCCAGGAACCAAGTTGCCGACTTCGACCTCGGTTCTTTTACCGTCCCTAATCACCAAAGTTTTTGGTTTTAGAAATTTTCTTAAGGCGTGCAATGTATTCTCGGCGCTGTATTCCTGATATGCCCCCATCATTGAATTGACAATAATAACTGCAAAAATGACCCAAAATTCAGAGAACTGCCGAAAAATTAGTGATATTACACAGGCAAGCAGAAGAATGTAAATAAGGGGACTTTTAAATTGTCGCAGAAAAATCAATATTGGTGATGGTTTGTTTTTTTCTCTTAGGGTGTTTCTACCAAACTGTTTTTGTCTTTTTTCTACTTCTTCTGATTCTAGGCCGGTAAATTTTTGTTTTTGCATTTTTTTGTTAATAAGATTTAGCCAGAGTAATTATTATAAATATTCCGATTGCATTCAATAAAAATGTGATTAACAAAAATTGCCAATTTTTAACTCTAGAGAGGCCAAGCATTGTGATACCAGCCTCGTCTGGGAGCGGGGAGGCAATTATCGCCGCCCCCATAATTGGTATTAACCAAGTAAAGAATGGGCTGATAAATAATTTTTTTAATAGCGATCCCTGGATTTTTTTGAATATTGGCGCCCACTCGTCAAAGATCGTATCTTTAAGTAGGCGTAGTATTAGATAATCACCAATAACTGCGCCGAAACCAGCCGTTAGGGCGATAACTAGAGGATTAAAGCTGTCTGCAAGAAAATAGAGAACGATCGATGCTGGTGCAACGGTGAAAATTGAAACAAAAAATATTCCGGCAATGAAACTACCCAGATATCCATATGAGCCAATGCCGGCAATTACATTTCTGACAATGTCGGTGTCAGCTAGGTAGTAAAAAATCACCAAACTGATAACCAAAAAGGCGGTATTTTTGTACTGCCAATTTTTCCATGGCCAATCAATCATGTATTTATTTTACCACAGAACAGCGACGATTGCCCGTTGCAACATTTATCTTTTTATTGTATAATTTCATTGCGCAAATCCAGAATGAAAGGGATGACCCCCTTGAAGAAGATTGACCCTCCAGACATGAGAGCAGTAAATCCTTGGGCGAGTGCGATCGCCGATGCGGCACTGGCATTCTTCAACATCAGACAGGGTCTTTTGGCAGTCAAGCCAAAGGGCACTCACAGTTTGGTCCGCCGATTCCTGATCGACTCAGAAGCCATCAAACATCTGGGTCAACTGCGGAGTCTAAGAGAGGTCGGCAACACAGAAGCAGTTGCTTTCCGAGAGAATGACGGTTGCCGCCATCTCTACCGACTCAATCCCGAGCGGATCGATGAGATCCGCCGCTGGGGGCTGATGAACGCGCCGCCGATCGTTGTCCGTTTCCGAAAAGGAATCGGGCTTCGCCTTGAGCCAGAGAACTGGAACACCCAACCCCAGCCAGATTGGCCGTGGTACCCAGAGTGAATCTCTGCCTCGACATCTAGTCGGGGTTTTTTAATTATTGAAAAAAAATATCCAGTAAAATAAGCAAAGGATTTCCGATTGGTAAGAAGAACGACACAACAAAGTAAAGGAAGGCTAAAACTGCTAAAATTATTCCGCCGATCAACCAACAGCTACATCCTGTTTTTTTGTCCCTACAGCTGGTTGTTGCTGTTCTGTCGCAGGCGTTGCTGATTGTTGTTGGTTGGCGGCTGTTTGAGCCGTTGGTGCTGTTTGATTTACGACGTTTGTCGTCTTAGTTTGGTCGACTTTTGTTTCTGGTTGCGCCACTGGTTTTGATACATTTTCTTCAGTCACTTAAACCTCCATTTATTTCTAATAATCTCTATTGGCAAAGTAATTTCGGACTTCGGCTTCTCCTGCTCCAAGTGGTACCCTGGAATTATAAAGCATTTCCAGTGCTTTTTTGTCGGCGGTGTTGAAGTTGTATTCGGTTTTTGGCAAGGACATTATACTTTCCGGGTAGATGTCTGAATGTCCCCAAAACCCTAAAGCGTGGGTCAATTCATGTCTTATTATTTGGCATTGAACAGCCATCGGATACGACTGAATTTTCTCAATCGATAAATAAACCGTACCACGGCTGATTGAATTATCATCGCTAAGATTAATCGTAGCAAAACCGTATGGGCTTGTACCTTGTGATCGAATCTGATAATCAGCGTCAGGAAAATAAAAAATTTTAATATTGGGTATCCCGACATCTACTGTATCGTCTCGGACAAACTCTGATCCGTTTATGACCGAATTGATATCTGCGATATAAGAATTAAGACAGCTCGATTGCTCGGCGGAAAAAGTTCCGACTCCTATGCCGACGCTAACGACATTTTTTGTCCAGCGGGCGATAGGACCCGGCCAAGTGTCGTCGGAATCATCTTTGTTGGCGAGTTCGACAAAAAAGTTTAGAAGTTTTTCTTTTTCTTGTTGATTGGAATCATTGTCACTAACTGATGGTGCTGTTGTTGTTTTTTTATCGGATTTTGTTGGGATGTCCGTTTTTTCAACTTCGTCGGGTATATCTTCAGTTTTGGAAATGGGTGCCGGTTCTTCGGTTTGTTTTTCTCTTGAAACTAAATAGGCACCAAAAACAATTGTCGTCGCGAACAAGATAAAAACTCCGACGGCCAGTCCGACACAGCAATGCCGCCTTCTTTTCTGATTGTTTTCCTTTGTTGTCTGTGCGTCGGTGATTTTTTTGTCTTCCACCATTTAATTATATCCTTAAATCAATATTGTGGATATAATATAAATGAAATAAAAAGGAGAGTTTATGATTAGGAAAATTGTTGGGTACCTTTTTGTATTTTTGATGGTTCTTGCAGTCGTTCCCAGCGAGGTTTTTGCCACTGCCCCGGTAGATCAGATGTGTGGTAGTGTTAGTGATAATATCACTCCGGACATTAGTAGCCAAAAAGTTTATCAGACTTTTGTCCCAACAAAAAATACCATCGATGCCGTTGGAGCCTTTATGTCCACGGATGAAGATCATTCAGTTAAGATTCGAGTATTAATTTATAATATCTCTTCAATTTGGAATTTTCGCTTAGTCGTAGATCATTTTTCCCTAATTACTAATACAATTGGATACAAAGTTATTGATCTTCCTGATACTCATCTTGATCCCGGATATTACGCTCTTTCATTCCAAACTTTGCATGCAGAGGATCACGTTAGGTGGATCGGAACTCATTATGAATGTTATCCGAATGGTAATGCAATTATTGACGATGAAAATTTGCCTGATGCCAACATGACTTTTACAGTTTACGGCTATGATGCTGAGAATGAATCCTCCGTTCCCCCTGAACAAGCTGACCCGTCTGATGATAATGCGACAGTTGACAGTTCAACTCCCTCCCAGCAAGAACCAGCAGCTAATGATTCATCGATTTCCACTTCAACTCTTGGAAGTTCTGAGGCAGTATCAGCGGAAATGCCTGACGCAGATCTCTCTGGAGTAAATAACAAAAACGATCAGGTTCAGCCGATGTCGGGTGACGAGTTATCCGCGTTTCTTGCTTGGGTAAAAGAAGATCATGAGGCAAATCGTTCTCATGGGATTTTTGGACTTAGCGGGGTTTTGGGCAGTATTTTAACCTGGCCGGTGGTAATTGGTTTCGGAGTTTTTTTCTTTCTGTTGTTAATAATTATTATTATAATTTTAGTAGCCAGAAAGAGACCCCACCCGTCAACCGATCAGCCACAGGTCAAATAGCACAATAAAAAATAACTATTTTAGAAAAATAGTTATTTTTTATTGGCTCCCCGGGTCCGACTCGAACGGACAACATCTTCGTTAACAGCGAAGCGCT
>CAYRLY010000003.1:0-56776 GCA_964425445.1 uncultured Candidatus Saccharibacteria bacterium
CACAGGACTGTCTAAACCACCTAATTTACCAACACTTTTTGTCTATTAAGCCCAATTTGATCATTGTTGAAGAAAATTTCAATCTAACGATACAACTTATATTAGCGGTTAAAAAAATCAATATTAATTAGACATCAAAAAAATGCAATTATATTTTGCATTTTATTTTATAGGATAATTTGCTGTAATCGTGAGATTATTGTAGGCAAAAATAAAAAAGTGGTTTTTCTCCGTTAGACTCCCCTATTTGCGAGAAAACCTTTATCTTTTTTAGTCCAAATAACGAGAATCATGGATGCTATGAAAATAGACGAATAAGTTCCGAAAGTAATACCAGCTATTAGAATCAACACAAAATGTTTAATTGATTCCCCGCCGATAAGGAATAGCGCAGCCAAAACCAAGATTGTTGTTAGAGACGTGTTTATTGATCTTGATAGAGTTTGAATTATACTGTCGCTTGCCAAGGTTTCAATATCACTTTCTGGTTTACGAATTAAGTTTTCCCTGAGTCGATCAAAAACAACGATGGTGTCATGCACAGAAAAACCCATAATAGTTAATAGCGCTGTTATAAATAAGGCGTCAACCTGCATCCAGCTGTAAAAATGTCCAACAATAGATACAAAGCCGGTAGTGATGATTAAGTCATGAATCAGGGCAGCTACGGCGGCTAAGCCGAAACGCCAAGAGCTAGCTGGTTTTGGGATCCGGCGAAAAGCGTATGCGATATAGAGAATAATTGCAATTGAAGCAATGACAACCGACCAAATAGCCTTATTTGTTAAGTCTCGGCCAACTACCGGTCCGACGGTTTGATAGTTTTCTTCTGTAACTTTGTCAGAAAATTCAGATTTTAATTTTTCGATGAACAGACTGTGTTCATCTGCTGAAAGGTTATTAGTTCTAATGATGACTTTATTATTTTCAGAAGTCCTAATCGAGTCGATTTTTAATCCGCTCTCTTCACCGATTTCGCGGATTTTATTTAAATTTTCCTCAGCGTTGGGAAGTGACACCTCGATGTTTGATCCACCGCGAAAATCAATACTTAAATTTAATTTCCAGGTAAATATTGATACTATACTTAAAATAGTTAAAAGGAGCGAAAAGCCAAAAAAATAATTTCGATTTTTTACAAAATTAAACATTTAACAATCTCCTAAAACGGGTTTTTGAAATAATTACCAAAAAGTTTCTGCTGACGGTGATTGCGGTAAACATTGAAACTAGCACACCGATTGAAAGTGTGAGGGCAAAACCTTTTATAATTCCGGTGCCGAAATAAAATAATATTATGCAAGTGATAATAGTTGATATATTCGAATCGCGGATTGAGCTCCAAGCTCTCCTGAATCCCTCTTCAATTGCACCGACAACATCTTTTCCAGAGCGCAATTCCTCTCTTGTTCTTTCAAATATCAAAATATTGGCGTCAACTGCCATGCCGATAGAAAGAATGAAGCCAGCGATTCCAGCAAGGGTCATGGTGACCGGTATTGTTTTAAATAGCGCCAAAGTCAAAAGTGAATAAATTATTAAAGCTATTGCCGAAATTACTCCGGGAATTTTATAATGAACGACCATAAAGAGGCCGACCAAAAATAGACCGATTATTCCAGCAATCAAGCTCATTTTTACCGATTGTGCGCCAAGACTTGCACCGACGTTTTGTTGGCCGATAATTTTTGCCGGTATTGGTAGTACGCCTTCGTTTAATCTATCGGCTAACTTTTTTGCCTCTTTGATATCTTTTTGCCCGGTGATAATTGCCTTACCGTCAGTGATCTCTGATTGGACTGTGGGGGCTGAAACTATTCGATTATCGAGCACTATAGCAATTTGTTTTTGAAGATTTTCTTTTGTCAATTTTGCGAATTTCTCTTTGCCAGCGTTGTTGAAGCTCAAAGAAACTACTGGCTGACTTTGTCCCATGCTCTGATCCTGGTTTTCATAAGTAATATCCGCCTTTATCAGATCCTTCCCAGTTAATTCTGTCGGCTGCCAATATCCCGGCAGGGTGTAAGAATCTTCGTAATAATCGTTGAGCTGGAAACCGCTAGTGGCATCAGCTGCTTCAGTCATAAAAACCAATTCGTAAGTCTGGCCAATAACAGAGATCGCTTCCTCAATATCATTGACCCCAGGAAGTTGAATTAAGATTTGATCACTCCCCTGTTCTTGAATAGTTGGTTCGGCAACACCAAGACGGTCTATTCTTTGACGAAAAACATTAATTAAATTATTTAAATCTTTTGATTTATCTTCTGATTTTGAGAGATCGGCTTGATATATAATTTCTGTTCCCCCCTGTAAATCCAAACCGAGGCGCGTTTTTATTTCACGCCCAAAAATATCAGGTCCTTTTGGAATATCAATAATTATTGATAGCGCCAACAAAACAACGATAATTGATAGTGTTATCCAAGTGTTTTTCATATATCTATATGGATATTTTATGCGAGATTAGCTATTTAGTCAACCTGGAATTTATATCAGTGGGTAAAAAATTAATTTATTTTCGCTGGCGAGTTTGGGAAACACATCCTCTTCCAGCATTGAGAAGCCCTGACCTATATAATTGAAAACTTCGGGTTCTAGAATATAGTATCCTTTTAGTTTGGCCATATCTTTAGTGGCTACGGTTATAACTGATAAGTGTTGTCGATGAAAATCAACTAAATTTTTAACATTGATGTTCATTGTTTCGTCGATATTTATCACGACAAAAGTTTTCTTAATTTTTTCTTTTATCGGCAGTAGTGCGCCGGCTGTTCCCTCCCCGCCCTCAATATAGTTGATTTTTATACCAAATTTTTTCCCATCACCTAAAACATTTTTAATCTTATCACCCAAAAATCCGACAGCAATAACTACTTCGTCAAAACCAAACCTTTTTAGCCCTCTAATTGCTTCTTCGATTGAAGGGAGAAGTTTCATTGCCCCTTTGCCTCCAGCCATTATTATTGCAAAACTTATTTGACTCAGCCCCAATGACTCTGAAACTAAAAGCTCTATTGCGTGAGATCGATTACGCATTTTTACACCATCGATTCTTTGATCGATTTTTTGCAATAGATCTTCTCTAATTGAAATTGTAATTCGCTCTCTTTTCATAAGTAGTAATACAAAATTAGCATATACTTTGAACTGCTGTCAAATAGAGTATGAATTTGTATTACAACTGCTTAATTTCATCAAGAGAGCTAATTAGGGCTATGAAATCTTTCGGCATACTGGATAGCACTTTAATGACTTCTTCATCAGGGGATTTAAATTCAATTGATTTAGCATGTAAAAGCTGTCTTTTAACTTTACAATTCCTTGATAATAAATAACTTTCTTTTATTTTGTAAACTTTATCACCTAATACGGGGTGCCCCAAGTTTTTGAGTTGCAGTCTAATTTGATGAGTTCTGCCAGTTTTTATCTCTAAATTAAGAAGGGTAATTTTTTCTTTGATCTTTGGTAAACAGAAATATTTTTCAGCTGAATAATGTGTGATTGCAGTCTTGCCCGATATCCCCTCTGCCATTTTTGTCCGATTTTTTTTATCGCGTGAAATTCTACTCACTAAATTACCTGATTCTGGAGTCCAGCCGAAAACAACCGCCTGATATTTCTTTTCCACTTTGCGTTGTTTAATTTGTCCTACTAAATATTCGAGTGTTTTCTTGTTTTTTGCCACTATTATTACACCGCTCGTATCTTTGTCCAGGCGATGAACAATACCCGGGCGTAGCTTTGAAATTTCTGTATTATCATGTCTTGCCGATGATATTTCTGGATATTTTGACAGAAGCGCATTAACTAGTGTGTGTTTTTCATTTTTAACTCCTGGATGAACGACAATTCCTGCCGGTTTATTGATGACTGCTAAATCGTTATTTTCGTATAGAACTTCGATTGGAATTTCTTCAGCCTTTGCCTCTTTTTTGTTTTTAATCAAATTATCAATGTTTATTTCGATAATATCTCCGAAGGAAGTTTTATAAGAAGATTTTTTATTCTTGCCATTTACTTTTACGAAATCGCCTGTCTCAATTTTTTTCTGAATTTCATTGCGACTAAATTTTTTAAATCTGTGATGAAGAATTTGATCAAGCCTTTGATTAGATTCTTTTTCAGATATAATAATCTGTTGCATTGTTAATCGTTTAATTTATTAATAAAACTTTTTAGTCCATCGTTGTGACTAACCCGTAATCTCTTAAGCTCAAATCTCGGGTCTTTAGTCGAAGCGATACCGGTTTTAGTTGTTGTGGCGGTTTTGTAGCCAGCATTTTCAACCATTTTGACGACATGCTGATTATATTTACCGGCTGGATAACAAAAGCCCTCTACTGGTTTTTTAGTTACCTCTTCAAGTCTCACCTTGCTTTCTCTTAGTTCTGAAGCTAGTTTTTCCTCAGATATATTAGCCAGATCAAGGTGGTTCATAGTATGCGAACCGATCTCCATTCCAGATTCAGACATTTTAGTAATTTGCTCAAGGGTTAAATGACCAGCACGGTCAATATAATTGCTGATGATATAAAATGTCCCCACCATGCCATTTTTTTTCAACAACTTGTATGCTTGATAATTATCATAATATCCATCATCGAAAGTAAGAATTATCGGTTTTTGTGGTAGCGCACTGTTGGGGAATTTATTCAAGCTATCAAAAGTTATTGTAGTATACCCATTGGTTTTTAGATGGTCTAGGTGCTCTGTAAATATTTCTTCGGAAATTGAGAGATTTGTGCCGATTGGGTCGTCTTCTATATCATATGAACGGATGTGATGATACATGATTATCGGTATTTTAACTTCCTCTCTTGTGTCAGAGTCAGGATTTGTTAAGTCTACGGTCTTGATATCGGATTTAGTAACAACATCAGCGGTAATTTTTTCTTTGTTGTAATTAAAGTAAAAAAAAGAAAGAAGAACAATTAATACTAAAATTATTACAAAAATGAAATTTTTTTTTCTTCTGTTCCCCCGCTTCATCACATTAAGTTATTATTTAGACCGATCATCTTTTTTAGTCTTTTATGATTTTGATTTCGTTTGGGGATTCAGCCATGGTAATTTCTTCGATGTTTTGATCTTTTATTTTATCAACAATTTTTGTCAGTTGCTTATCTCTGGTGGTGGATACGGTATCAAATTGGCGATCGACTGATTTTATCCTTTCGCCCAAAGCATCCAAAGATTCAGAGAACTTTTGGTATTCTTTATCAAAAGTTTGAATCTGGCTAATTATTTGATGCAAGTTTTCTTGATAGCGGAAATTTGTGTATGCCTGTTTTACCATCCTAAGAATTGCAGTAAATGAAAAGGGACCGGCAAGTATTACTTTTTTCCTCATTGCATCTTCCCAGATGTCGTTCATCTTGTCATAAATATAGGAAAAAATCATTTCATTTGGAACAAAAAGTATGACAAAATCGACGGTTTTTTCCGCTGGGTTTATATAGTCTCTGGTTGAAACCTGCTTAATTTTTTGTTTGACATCCTGCTTGAATTGGCTAAAGTGTTTCTTTTTATCCTCATCATTTTCTGATTCGATTGATTTAATCAGTGAGTTATATGGAAATTTTACATCAATGTTAATTTTTGTTTTATCAGGCAAATATATTGTAAAGTCTGGCCTAGTTGCTTCGGTTTCCTGAGTTTTGTTAGCTGAATAATCCTGCCCTATTACAAAACCGGCCATTTTGAGCAAATTTTCAGCGATCTGTTCACCGAAAGCACCACGCATTTGATTATTTGAAAGTAGCGATTTTAATTTATCGGTACTCATTTTTAAGTCGCCGCTAATTTTTTTGTATTCTTCAAGTTCACTTTTAAGTGATGAAAATGACCTAATCCTATCGTCATCACTTTTTGCCAGTCTCTCCTCGTTTTTCTTGATGTCTTTTCTGATCTCCTCTATTAACGAGGAGATTTGAGATTTTTTACCTTCTAAATCTATCTTAATATTTCCTTTTTCCGCCCCCAAAACTTCTTTTGCCAGAACCAAAAATTGCTCGTTGTTATTTTTTAGCGCGTCTTGAGATAAGCGCATTATTTTGTCTTCAATATTTAAATTATCCAATTGCTTTGAGTGTCTTTTCCGGATCAAAAAATCGGTGATTAGTGTAGCAATAATCACGGAAAGAAAAACCCCAACGATAATAATGATTGTTTGATCCATCTCTTTCTAAATTATATCATACTGCATCTGGACAGATATCTTTGTATGGGCAATAGGAACACTGCCGCTGATTTGGTTTGGCGGAAAATTCCTCTTTCTTAATTCCTAGGGATACAGCCCTAATCATCTCTTTTGTTTTCTCTAGATCATTGTCGCTAAATTTCTTTTCGCCTTTTAACCCTGATTCAATAAAAAATAGCGAAGTGCTGGGAATTCGTCCATATTTTTCTTTCCATGCTAATGAATACATCATCATTTGGGTCGAAGTGGATATTCGGCGATCAGCATCCTTCTGTTCTCTGACATCAGAAGTTTTAAAATCACGAATTTCCGCTTCCTCTCCTTCTCTATAAACCAAATCAAACCGTCCCCTGATTTTCGTTTTCTCAAAGGAGAATTCAAAAGGCTCCTCGATTTTATCTGGATAGCGATTCTCTTTTTGGTCCTGATCATAAAATCTTGCTAGTGACTTTATTCCCTGGTTAAAGCGTAGCTCTTCCTGCTCTCTGGTAATAAAGCCAACATTGCGAAAAGCATTTTTAAAGTCAGAATGCAGTTGCTCTAGTGTTGGGTTCTCCCCGGAAATTTTTCTCAGATAATAGTGGTTGAGGGCCGAATGAATCGCTGTACCGTACATCAGCTGTTGATTTTCAAGTAGTGGAATTTTAATAATGTGAGCGTAGTAAAATTTTTTCGGACAGGAAAAATAATCATCAATCTGCTGTCGGGAAAGACTAATTATCTCTGTTTTAAATGCATTTGGAATTTTGGCGTATCTCTCTGGCAGTTTTTTAAATCTAACAATTTTTTCTTCGGGCGATAATTTATGTTTTAATTTTTTCGAATCAACTTCGCCCAAAGTCTCCAGAACAAATTGTGATAGTTTTTTAGCTCTTTTCCCGCCATAATCCTCTGCCGCAGTGAGAAAAAGGTATTTTTTTGCTCTGGTGATGGCGACATAAAACAGTCGTCTCTCTTCTTGCAAATGCCAATCCCCCGATGGCAGGCGCTCGGATATCAGCTCGTCAGGAATTGGCAGCTGTTCCCTTTTTTTCTTGGTTGGAAAACGATCAGAGACACAGTTTACAACAAAAACTATCGGCCACTCTAGCCCTTTAGCTGAATGAACCGTTAGGATGTTTACCGCGTCAATATCCGGATCGATATCAGACGAAACAACTTCGTTGCCAAACTCAATGATTAACTCTAAATTTTCTAAAAAAGAGATAATGTCTCGGTTTTCTGATGCGTGGTTGAATGCTGCTATTCGATCGAAGAATTTGGAAATATTAATAATTTTAAATTCATTTTCTAAACTGCCAGACTTGCTAATTTTTTTTAAGTAGCCGGTTTTAGTTAGATAGTCATAGAGCACTTCGCCGACAGGATCGTTCTTCCTTTCCTTGAATTTCTCAATATCAGAGATCATGTCCGTTAGCTTTTTGATGTTTTCGTCATCAGCAACACTATTTTTTGCGATATTTAATATGTTGCGATTTTTTCTTTTCGCTAAAGTGTATAACTCTGACATAGTGTTGTGTGAAACTTGATAAATTTCCGATGTTGCTAGTTGATAAATCGCCAAATTGTCGTCTGGATATGAAAGTGCTTTCAAAAAGGCAACCAAAAACTTAATCTCACTTTGTTGAAATAAACCACTGGCTCCGGAAAATACATACGGGATGCCGGCGATGTTTAGCGACTGAATAAAGGGATCGGCATGATTGTTTGCTCTGACTAAAATAGCAAAGTCTTTGTATCTATTCCCCCCACTATTTTTAAGCTCCTTGATTTTTTCGACGACCATGTCGGCTTCACATGATAGTGAATTGCAGAAAATTAGTTCCGGTGGTTGACCGTTTTTATCACTAATTAGCTTTTTATTGATGTTATTAGCAACTTCCAAGCGGTCGGGATTATTATTTTGTATTAATTTGTAAGCGCTGGCCAAAATTTCTTTTGTCGATCGGTAATTATGTCGCAAAACAATTTCTTTGCAATTTTTAAAATCCTTTTTGAAATCAAGAATGTTTGAGATCGCTGCTCCCCTAAACCGATAAATTGATTGATCGTCGTCGCCAACAACAGTAATGTTCCCCTTTTTTCCAGCAAGTAATTTGACTAATTCGTTTTGGGCATAGTTTGTGTCCTGAAATTCATCGACTAAAATATATTTAAACTTTTTTTGGCAATCAGAAAGTGTCTTTTTATCGTTTTTGAGCAGTTTATAGGTTAAAAATATCTGGTCACCGAAATCAAGATTGCCGGATTGGAGCATCAGCTCGTTATATCGATCATAGGCTTTAGCAAGCTCCAGGGTTTTTTCTGCTTCAATGGATTCCTCCCTACCCTTCGCCTCGGAGAATTTTTGTTCTGCCAAGGCAAGATACTTTTCTGGCTCGATCAGCTCATCTTTTAGTCGAGAAAAATGCGTTAACAGCTCTCGAATATGAGAAAGCGGATTTGCGAGCGGTCGGAAATGGTTTAGGTCAAAAGCAAAGATGTTCTGTTTCATAAATATCGCCTGTTCGGTTGAGGTCAAAACCTTGAAATTTGCCGGCAAGCCGAGATTTATCGCATAATCGCGCAATATTCGATCGCCAAAAGCGTGAAATGTCGAGACCCAGATATCAGTGAAGCCGTATGGGACTAATTGGTCAACCCGCTCTTCCATTTCGGCAGCCGCTTTTTCAGTAAAGGTTAGTGCAAGTATTTCTGAAGAATGAGCCCATTTCTGCTCGATAATGTGAGCGATTCTGCGAGTTATTACACTAGTTTTTCCGGTTCCGGCTCCGGCGATAATCAAAAGTGGTCCATTTTTGTGAGTAACGGCTTTTTTCTGCTCATCGTTAAGGCCAGAAAGAATATCTTTTTTTTCGCTTAGAAAATCGAGCTGTAAATTATTGTTCATTTAATTTTTATCCAATTTTTTTCTAGTTTAATTTTTTAGGCACTTTTTGCCCTTCGGGCAAGCGTTTGCGACCGTCAAAAATTAAACTAGAAACTATTTTGCTACTCGATTATAACTAATGCGTCAACAAAAACAAAGCGGCCCCGCGCAAGGGTGCGCGGGGCCGAGTCAGGTGTCGGGGTGTTACTGAGCCACAGGTTGTGGCTCATCTCCTACAGGCTCCGACAAAACCTGTAGGATCTCCTGCCGCCTCTCCTCGGCGGTGAGGCGGGCGGCTTTAGCCGCCTCCTGCGCCGCCTCAAGGCGGGCCAGACGCGCCCTGCGGGCGCGAAGGACCCAGATCCGCCGGTCGATCAGGCGGATCAGCCCGAGGGCGACGACGAGGCCGCCGAGGATCCAGGAGTACTTCGCCGGCTCCTCGGGGCTGAACCAGCCGGTCCACCGGCCGGTCCAGCTAAGTGCGGCTGCCGCCACGAGGGCGGCGAAAGACGAGATTCTTCCGATCTGTGTCTGCATTTGCACTCACTCCTTGTGCGTAGTTCGATCGTTTCTGCGTCGCTCCAGACGATCATAATCGCCCAGATCGAACAGAAACCATCTATGCCCCTGAAAGAGAAAACCCTGAAGCGAACTCCAGGGATTTCTCATTTAAAGGGCTTTGACGCCGAGAGATTGTTTAGACCCTCATTGTCAACTCCTCCATTATAGCATACAAAACGTAAATTGTCAAGACTTCTTGCTCGCTTTGTTGATAATCTCCTCAAGCGTTTCTTTCGGAACAGCACCGCTAATTTGGTCAACAACTTTGCCCTCTTTGAAGAGCAAAAAAGTCGGGACGCTCATAACGTTGAATTTTGCTGCCAAATCAGAGCTTTCATCAATGTTAACTTTGGCCACTTTGTATCCTTTTGCTTCTTTGGCCATCTCGTCGACTACCGGCAACATCATCTGACATGGTCCACACCACGGTGCCCAAAAATCAACCAGTGTTGGTTCCTCACTGGAGATTATTTCGTCAAAATTTTTACTGGTTAACTCTATCTCTGCCACAAAGCCTCCTTCGTATGTTTTTTAATCATAAACGAAGCTGTTTCATAAGCTCCGAAAAGTATTATAGCATAGAAAAGATCACCGGTCAGTGAATTGCGGAAAAAAGGCAACGCCATGACATAGCAGTCAAGAAGCCCGTTGATCGTTTGCGGATAATAGGAATTTGGTACTGCCCAAACGGCAAAATTCGTGATGACAAAAAACAGAACAGAACCTAAAAGGCTTCCAGCAAAAATGCTAGTGACTGTTTTATTTTTTTTCAGCCAAACTCCCATCAGACCAATCAAGCCAAAAGACAAATAAACTGAAATCATAATATAGGGATTGTAAAAGCCGATGAAATAATCAGAGATAAGCATTGCTGTAAGTGGAATAATCAAGGCATATTTTCCTTTTAGATACACTCCGCTAAAAAGTGCCAGAGCAGCAATCGGCGCGAAATTGGGAATATCCGGTAGATATTGAAATAGCGGTGCTAAAAGAGGGTGCTGGTGAAAATGACTAGCAATTCGCATGATAAAGCCAAAGAGGATCAAAAAATAAACCATCTTTCTCCTTCTGATTAATTATTTAAAAAGTTTGTAATTGCCAAAAGGTGCTGTCACCTTTTCCGATTGGCTGGTCGGAGGCACCAACATTGCTAAACAGCCCATTGTGATAAAATGCCCAGTATTGGTTGCTTTCCGGCTTTATTCCGCCGATGCTGGTAATAAATACGCCGAAGCTGTAGGAATCATAAGTAAGCGGAAAGCTATTTTCCTCTGATGCCCTCTTAAGAATGGAAAACGCTGTGTCGCTTGGCTGTAATAAAACTTTAAACGAGCCGACATTTTGGATTGTTACTGTCGCTTGATTTTTCTCAACCTCTTTTTCGATTTTTTGAACGACGGTTTTGGTAACGATTGTAGGCTCTGCATTTTGTTTTTCGACGGAAACAGTGGCTGGTCTTGCTTCCCCAGGGATAACTTTGCTTGTTACGGCGGTTTTTTCATTCTTGATATTTTCAAGAGATTGTTGAGCTTCTCTCAAATTACTGTCCAATAATTCCAGGTTGGTTGATAGCTGATCGAGTTCGGATGATAGTTGATTATTTTTTGCTAAAACCCGATTGAAATCCTTGTTGACTTTTATTAGGGAAAGACCGAAATAAATCAAAAATACAATAAAAATTGAAATTAATGGGAAAAACAAACTCTTAATAAAACGATTCATATTATCTCCTAGTTTTAATATTTTAAAACGCAGCTATCTTCAAGCTGCGATTTCCAATACGCTAGGAAAAGCGCCTCTCGACCGAAGGATTTTTATTTAAGAAATCAGTTTTCTGGCTTGATCTCATTCAGTATTATCCCTCGACAAGCTCGGGATAAAATTTCTGAAGAAATTTTACAGTAGCGGGACTGCGCCGGATTTACACCGGACTTGCCCAATTTCTTAAAGACAAATAAATAATAACAAAAAGAACTATTTATACAAATTTTTAAAATGTGCGTCCCGGCGGTGCGCCGGGACGCTAGCCGAAGCAAGAAAGTGGTAGTTGCAACTGGCAGCTCCCGAGAAACATTGAGATTATCCGCTGGTACGGGCCAGGCGGAGGCCCGGGCTCGATCTCGGCGCCAAAGTCTAGGCTAAGCTGCCTTGGCTCAAGTATCAGTCGTGGATCGATCTTGCGCCCCTCTCCGTTGTAGAGCGCAAGAGAAACCCGTCCCTGACAGGCAGTGTTCCAGAGCGGACAGTTTACGCAGTCGACCTGGCGACAGCGCATTCTTCCCTGAAGCCAGAGTGTTTCGTGCAATGCAGCCGGATCGATGGAGTGTTCCTTGCAGGCCATTCTCCAGAGCCAGATCGAAGCGTTTATTGCCGCGTCGGCGTTGACTGGACCCTGGATGTTTGGTAGCAGTCCAAATCCGAGGGTTTGGGCTAACACGTGACGGTCTACGGCGATACCGATTTCCGTCAGGTCTAGGTGTCTAGCCAATCCCGACCTCTGCATTCTCGCCAGGAAAAGGGGTGTGGTCTTCGGTCCTAGACCGGGAAACTCTGCCCGCAAGCGTTTATAGACCTCACCGGTCGATCCCCCAACCATTGATAGCACTGAGCCGCCAAAGTTGTTCTCCAGGCGGTTGTGGCTGTGTACCCAATGGCTAGCGACTTGACCAGCGTATGGGTGACCGCAAGACACAAGGTAGTCAGCGGTCAGGTCATAGTGGGTTTGTGGCTGGCTTTGCTCTTCTTCCGGTTGATGGTAATACTCCTCGTAATCGTCACTGAATGGGTCGACGAAGTAATCATCGAACCCATTTTGGTAGAGCGGAGGCTCTTCCTCTCGGTGCCAGCTTACGACTTCCGTCAGGCCGCCTTTGGCGATGATGTCATATGCGATTTTGCCGCCGAACTGCAGTGAGTCGATGCCCCGATCAACCATTGACCAGAAAAGTGTCAATCGAGCCGATTCCTCGGCAGACAGATTGACACCAAACTGTTTTGGCGCTACCAGAAACATTGCTGCTGGATCATGCTTCCCGCCAAACGGGTATTCCCCTCTGGATCGAGCTTCCAGGAGGAACTTCGCCACTTCGGCAGCGCGGGTAACAGAATCCTCCAGTACTTTGCCTGTTGGCAGGTACTTGGGCTTACCCATCTCTAAGCTCCTCCTTTTTTTGTTGTCTATGTACCGCTTCCTAGCCAATGAGAAATTGATTAGTAATCAATTCCCCTTTTGGCTTGAATGCCAATATCATATGGGTGCTTGATGTTTTTCATCTCGGTAACCAGATCAGCAATTTCTAAAATTTCTTCTGGCGCATTTCGGCCGGTAAGAATCACCGTTTGTCTAACCGGCCTGTCGTTTAATATTTTTATGATCTCCCCCGCCTCCACGAGGTCATAAGAAATTGCGTTATTTATTTCATCCAATATCAGCACGTCATGTTTGTCTTTATTGATTAATGTCTTTAACATTTTTAATGATTTTAAACATGATGATTTATGTTGATTATTTGGTAAGCCAATGGATGCAATCTTTGAATCATGTGTTTGGTAGATATCAATCTGTTTTATCGATTCTAAAAATTTCCATTCACCTATCTCTTTATAGCCTTTAATAAACTGAATGACTGCAATTTTTTTTCCCCAACCAGCGGCCCTGATTGCCAATCCGATTGCGGCTGTTGTTTTGCCCTTACCTTCTCCAGTGTAGACAATCACTAGACCGGCAGGTTTTTTAATTTTATTATTTTTTGCAGACATTTTTATTGTTTGGCGATATTAATATCAAATAGTTGTAAATTGACCAATGTTAACCGCATTTAGAATAGCCGCAACCATGGCAGACAAAACATCCGCTTTCATAGTCAACTTGCCCACCACAATCAGGGCAGGTTTCAGTTAGTAGCCGATCTTGATCAATCGTGAGGTTTTTTTTAACAGTCTCGGTTTTTTTTGTCTTATCTTCCTGAAAATCAAGGTTTAATTTTTTTGATCTTTCAACATATCTGGCGATCGCTTTGCCGATAGCATCTGGACAAGACAATACCAATTCGCCATTTTGCCAAACTGGGTTGGAACCCCTAATGCCCTTGAGATGTTTGGCGATGATTGATGGTTCTACCCTGGATCGCAGCGCAATTGATATTAGTCTGCCGAGTGCTTCATTCATCGCTGCAGCTTCACCGCCAGATTTCCCGACCCTGACAAATATCTCATTCATGCCTTCCTGGTCTTCGTTGATTGTTATATACATATCCCCGAGTCCAGTAGGAATTTTTTCTGTTGTACCAACAACCACAAGTGGTCTCGGTCGTGGTTTAACCTTTGTTTCATAGATAATTTCTGATTCCGTGTTATCCCCTTCTGTCTCACTCTTAGTTTTACCAGTTGAGAGAACTTGCTCGTTGCGTGATCCGTCACGATAGACAGTAACTCCTTTGCAGCCGGTCTCATACGCTAGCATGTAGGCATCTAATATGTCTTCTCTGGTGGCAGAGTTGGGAAAGTTTATAGTTTTTGAGACTGCGTTATCAACATATTCCTGAAAAGCAGCTTGTATTTCAATGTGCTGCTTGGGCTTTACATCATGAGCAGTAATGAAAACATCCTTTACTTTTTTCGGGATTTCGTCAAATTCATGAATGCTGCCACTATCAGCAATTTTTTTCATCAGTTCTTCAGAGTAAAAGCTCTGTTCTTTGGCAATTTTTTCAAATTCTGGGTTGACCTCGATCAGTATATCGTTATCCATCACATTTCTCTGATAGCAAACTGCAAATAGTGGTTCAATTCCTGAGGAAGCGTTGGCAATTATACTGATAGTACCTGTTGGCGCAATTGTTGTAGTTGTTGCATTTCGGAGCGGTTTCTCGTCTTTTTTGTTATATATTGATTTTTCAAAATTTGGAAATGATCCCCTCTCTTTGGCCAAAGTTCTCGACATCTCTTTTGATTCGCGGTCGATAAACTTCATTATTTTTTTTGCCAAGGTGATTGCCTTTTCTGAATTGTAGGGAATATCAAGTTTTATTAATAGATCAGCAAAACCCATAATCCCAAGACCAATTTTCCTATTTGCCCGTGTAATTTTATCAATCTGTTCCAGTGGATAATTATTGAGGTCAATGACATTATCAAGAAAATGAACTGCGGAGTAAACTATCTCCTTGAGGCGGTCGTAATCTAGTGTCGCCTGCCCATCACCATCTTTAACCATTTTGCCAAGGTTTATTGAACCCAAGTTGCACGATTCATAGGGCAAGAGTGGTTGTTCGCCACATGGATTCGTGCTTTCAATCTCTCCGATTTCTGGTGTCGGATTGTAGCGGTTTATTTTATCAATAAATATTATTCCCGGCTCTCCATTTTTCCAGGCATTTTCAACTATCTTGTCAAAAACTTTTTTGGCAGAGAGACTATCAACAACCTCCTTATTCTTCGGATTTAATAGATCGTAATTTTTGTCGTCTTTTACTGCCTTCATGAACTTATCAGTGATGGCGACCGAGATATTAAAATTTGATAAATTTCCTTCTGTGGTTTTGGCATCAATAAATTCTAAAATATCAGGATGATCAACCCGCAGTATTCCCATGTTTGCACCGCGACGAGTACCTCCCTGTTTTACTGTTTCGGTTGCAGCGTTAAAAGCTTGCATAAAAGAGATCGGTCCGGAAGAAGTTCCGGAGGTGCTTTTGACTCTGTCTCCCGCTGGCCGGAGTCGTGAAAAAGAAAATCCGGTTCCGCCGCCAGATTTGTGTATAAGCGCTGTCTGCTTTATCGCTTCAAAAATTTCTTCCATTGAGTCTCCAACCGGCAAAACAAAGCATGCTGATAGTTGCCCCAGTTCTCTTCCAGCGTTCATTAGTGTTGGAGAATTTGGCATAAACTCAAAGTTTGCCATCATCTGATAAAATTCTTTAGTCAGTGATTCAATATCGGCATTTTTGTTATATTTTATATCAGCCTTCGCAATTGTTTCTGCAACCCTTAAAAATAAATCCTTGGCAGTCTCAATTACTTTTCCGTCTTTATCCTTTTTGAGATAACGTCTCTCAAGAACCACGCGAGAATTCTCTGTCAAATATGGCTCTTTCATATCGTCGGACACATTTAGATTTTTTGGAGTATTTATCAAATTTTCCTTGATATCAATCTCAAATAACCCGTTCTCTTTCTCTTCACTTTTGTTATTAGTTTTTTCCGGCATTATTCCTCCAAATTAATTTTTTGATTTATCTGAGACAAGTTTTTTTGCTTCGCTAGCAAAAGACTTTGCTGATGAAAAAGATTTGTATACAGATATAAAACGTAGATATGCGACTTCGTCGATTTTTTTTAATCTTTGGCTGACAATTTCTCCAATCAGATGAGATTCAATAACATTTTCTTGAAGAGCGATAATTTTTTGTTCAATATCGTCTACCAGTGCCATAACTTTTTCTTCAGAGTATGGTCTTTTCTCAAGCGATTTTATTATCCCTCGATAAATTTTTAATCTATCGTATGTTTCTAAAACGCCACTTCTTTTTTTGATTTTAAAATTTGGAATTTCACTTTTTTCGTAAGTGGTAAAACGAAATTTACAGGACAGGCATTCTCTCCTTCTACGTACCGTCTTTTCGTCATCTCTCGAGTCGACAACTTTAGTCTCAGCTTTTTTACATCTAATACAAAGCATAGAATATACCCAATATGTAGTTTACTTGTTTATTATCTAGCACTAGATATTGGGTAGTCAAATGATATTCGAGCTCAATTTTTTTAAGTTTTTCACATGGAAAATATAATCGCTTGGGTAGCGACAAAAAAAATTTGATTTCAAAAATTGCATGTTCTAAAGAGAGATGTTTCTTGCTTCAATTAAAAAATACTTGGAGTTAACAAGTATTTTTTAATAATCTAACTTATCTTAATTTTCTGCGAATAAATGCCGGAACCTCTAGTTCATCATCTTCTGGGGATTCTTTTGTGGTATCTTCAATTTTCCTATCCTCTTTGTTGGTTGATTGGTATTCACCGTCGTCATATCTTCTATCATCGCGAGTTATCATTTGTGAGGCCGGTATTTCTGGTGATTGATGAGATGTCAAAGGTTGTCTTTTATGCAACTTAGATGAATCGGTTTCAAAACCGGTGGCGATAACAGTAATTTTTACCTCTCCTTGCATTGCCTCATCAATTATAGCCCCGAAAATTATATTGGCATCACCGTCGGCCGCCTCGGTGATCGCCTTGGCCGCCTCGTCTATCTCATACATGCCAAGATCAGGACCGCCAGTAATATTAAAGAGAATGCCCTTGGCTCCATCTATCGACAGTTCTAGAAGTGGTGAATCAATTGCTGCTCTTGCTGCTTCTATTGCTCGATTATCTCCGCTGCCCCGACCAATTCCCATAAGTGCCGAACCAGCATCGGACATAATCGCCTTTACGTCGGCAAAGTCAACATTAATTATTCCGTGCAATGTGATAAGATCAGCAATACCTTGGACGCCTTGTCTAAGAACATCATCAACAATTCCGAAAGCATCAAAAAGTGAGGTTTTTTTATCAATTACTTGAAGTAACCTGTCGTTTGGTATTGTAATGAGAGTGTCAACTCGATCTTTCATCTCGTTGATTCCGAGTTCTGCAATTTTCATTCTTCGTTGGCCTTCAAAGGAAAATGGTTTTGTGACAACACCGATTGTCAAAGCGCCTAGTTCTTTAGCTATTTCGGCAACAAAAGGTCCAGCGCCGGTACCTGTACCACCACCAGCACCAAAAGTGACAAAGACCATGTCAGATCCTTTGAGTGCCTCATATACTTCCTCTTTGTTTTCTTCGATGGCCTTGCGCCCGATTTCAGGGTCTGCGCCAGCTCCTAATCCTCTGGTAGTTTCTTTGCCAATTTGAATTTTGATCGGCGCTTCGTTAAAGGCGAGAGCTTGAGCATCAGTATTAACAGTAACAAATTCAACACCGCGGAGTTTTGAGTTTATCATCCTGGTGACAGCACTACTACCAGAGCCGCCAACACCAACGACTTTTATTATTGCGAACCCCTCCATCTCGGATTTTTTATCCATTATTACTCCTTATTGGGAAATTCCATCAGACAAAGTATATATTAATCGGTATTATAACAGCTTAAGTCAAGTAGTTAAAACTAGGGCAAAAAATTCTTAAACATATTTTTCGCTTTATCCATCAAACCGCCAAGTTCCGGTGTGAGTGGTTTTTTGCTCTGGCTTGCATTACCAGAATCAATCCCCCAGAGAGCCAAACCGGCACTTGTAGAATATACTGGATCAGATACGTTGTCAACAACACCTGATAACTCAATTGCCGGTTTACCAACAATCGTTGGTAAGCGCAAAATATCTTTGATCATTTCTCCAATACCCTCTAGCTTTGATCCACCACCGGTTAGAACTACTCCGGCTGGTAGCATGCCGTCTCTATTAATTGACCGTAGGTCATCGCGGATAAGCATGAATATCTCGTTCAATCTGGCCTCAATTATTTCAGCAATATATTTTACACTGGCTGAGGTACTCTCGTTTTTGTCTAGTTTAGATAAATCAATCTCCTCTTTCTCGTCGATTTTGTCTGGTGAGGCGTAGCCGTATTTTATCTTGATCGTTTCAGCAATATTGATACTAGTGCGAAGGCCGATAGCAATATCGTTTGTGATGTGACCGGAGCCAATAGGTATTACTTTTGAATAAACTAGATCCCCTTCCTCAAAAACAGCATATGATGTTGTTCCGGCCCCAATGTCAATAATTATTACCCCAATTTCTTTTTGTTGTTTTGTCAGCATTACTTTCGAGCTGGCGAGTGGAGAAAAAACCAAATCTGAAATTGACAGTCCCGCTTGGTTCACGCAGCGCTGAATATTTTTAATCGCTGATAATGAACCGGTTATAACATTTGTATCAACTTCGAGTCTAATTCCAGACATGCCTACTGGATCAGTAATTCCTTCTTGACCGTCAACAGTGAAGGTTTTTGGTATTACGTGTAAAACTTCGCGGTTAGGTTTATTGGGAACCGCTCTTGCTGCCTCGATTGCTCGGATAGCGTCATTTTCATTTATTTCGCCGTCGGATTTTGAAACTGCGATTACGCCCCTGCTTATCTCTGATTCAATATGAGATCCGTTGATGCCGACTACGACGTTACTAATTGTCGAGTCACACATTCTTTCTGCTTCTTCTAGCGCGGCCGATATCGATGAAACTGTTTCTTCAATATCAACAATCACCCCTTTCCTAACGCCGTTACTTTCAGATTTACCAACACCTAAAACATCTACGACTCCGTTGTCAGTAGAGATAATAGTGACTGCAACTTTAGAACTGCCTATATCGAGACCAGCGGAAACTAATTTCTTCACTACCTGCCCTCCAAAATTAATCAATTATCTTCTTCACACATAACATTTTATCCGATTCAAACCTTGTTTGCAACATTTTTAGGCGATAAATTTATTAAAATAAGGTAAAAATATCATCACAGTTACTACTAGTGCAATTATTGCTGTAACTAAAACCGCTCCTGCCATAGCATCTTTGATAAACTCAATTTCTGCGCAGAGTTTTGGGTTGACGATGTCAATCAACTTTTCAATAGCAGTATTAATGATTTCAGTCGCAATTACCAGGGTAACGGCGAAAAACAAAACAATCGCTTCTATCCGACTAATTGAAAGAACATAGGCCATCGAGGCGACAACAATCGCATAAATTAAGTGAATTCGAGCGTTTTGTTCGCTTTTTAATAAATTAATTATCCCTCTAGAGGCATAAAGAAAACTACGCACTAATTTTGGCATGCTGAATTTATTGTAATTCATTCTTGGACACCCTTTCTTCCGCATTTTCCCATCTTGATTTATCTTTTTCGTGGTCATATCCCAAAAGATGCAATAATCCATGGACAAAAAGATCACCACACCGTTGATTCGTTTCTTTCGCTACTTCAGGCGAAATTATAACGCTACCAATGTTTTTTTCTGGAGAATTTTCTACTGTTTTTTGTGGAAACGACAAAACATCGGTTTCTCGCTTAACTTTACGAAATTTTTCGTTGATTTCTCGGATTTTGTTTTTTTCAACCAAAAGCAACTCAATGGTAATATTTTCGGTATTGCATTGAAGATTTTTAAAAACCTTATTCGCCAGAATATTGGCGTCATCTTTTGTTATATCGCAAATGCCTTTGTATTTTTTAATGAAATCAATTTTCATTGTATTCTTTATTAACAATTCTCTGGTGATACATAGAAAGAAGTGTTTTTATAAAACTATTTCTGATCTTTTGATAATCAGAGGAGCTAAAATTGATGTTAGAAAATTGTTTTTCATCAATCTTTTCTTTGATCGTATTATCGACTAATTTTGCAATATTGACTCTATCTAAATCTTTCAGGCCTTTTGCTGCCGCCTCGATACAGTCAGCTAGCATAACGATGAGTGATTCGACGGTTTGTGGTTTGGGACCAGGGTAACGGAAATTTTTTATATCCGGCGAACCAAATTCTTTGGCTTGATCGAAAAGGAATTTTGCCGAAGTGGTTCCATGATGTTCTGAAATAATTTGAATTATCTCATCTGGTAAATCATATTCCTTGGCAATTTCTTTTCCAGAAAGTGCGTGATTTGTAATAATTTTAGCGACTTTATTAATTTGCGAGAGATTATTGTTTATTATTTTCCTACCATTTTGGTTTTCAATGTAGGTTTCAGGATGAATAATTTTCCCGATATCGTGATAATAACTCGCGATGCGGACTAAAGCGGCGTTGGCGCCTATTGATTTTGCGGCTTGATGAGATAAATTTGCAACATTAATCGAGTGATGATAACTACCAGGGGCCTGGGTTGAAAGTTTCAAAAGCAGCGGATGATTTAGGCTTTCAAGCCGAGTGAATTTTTTACTAAGAGAAATCTCGGTATTAGTTTGGGGTAGAACATAAACTAAAAGAGTAGATATTACTACCGCTGAGAAAAATGACATCGTAAAAACTAACATAGCTAAAGTGCCGAGGCTCAGAGGTTCAGCATAAAATGCGGGAAAAATAAAAACAGAGTTAAAAAATAATATAACAATAAATAGGGACAACAGAATCAGCATCAGGGTTTTTTTGTTTCCTGAAACCATTTTATTTAGTTAGAAGTTCTTTAGCTTTTTCTGAAACGGCGCTGCCGTCCGCTCTCCCAGAAACCTTTGACATTGCCGATGCCATTACTTTTCCTAGGTCAGCCATACTTTTGGCACCAGTTTCAGCAATCACAGTTTCCAAAATAGCGGTTAGGTCGTCATTTGAAAGTTGTTCCGGAAGATATTTTTCTAAATATTTTATCTCTTTTTCTTCTTTTTCGGCCAATTGTTTTCTACCGGCATTTGAAAAGCTCTCAACCGAGTCTTTTCTTTGTTTGACCTCACGTTGTAAAATTTTTACCACTTCGGGATCATCTAGTGTTTTTTTCAAAGCAATTTCTGAGTTTTTGATTGATGATTTTAGCATACGAAGAACCGAGAGCTTTTCGCTTTCTTTGTTTTTTAAGGCCTCGATAAAATCGTTATTGATTTGTTCGGATAGTGTCATATTTTCTCCAGTCTAATAACAAAGCGAATATTAATATCCTTGTTTAATCCGTCGCCGAACATTCTTTCTGATGGCTGATTCACGCCGCATGACTCTGTTTGGTTCTTTTTCAAAGAAGCGGTTTTTTTTCGCTATAGTCAAAATACCGCTTTGTTGAATTTCTCGATTAAAGCGCCTTAAAAGTGATTCAAATCTTTCGTTGCCCTTTCTTTTTACCTCTATCAAAACAATCACCTGCCTTTCAGTTTAGTGTATTTCTATTATACGGTAAAAAAGCCAGTTTGACAATACGTCAGCTCCGGAAGATATAATAGATCTTTTTCCTTGAAGACTTTTGTGGATAATTTTGATTTAGGTAATTTTGCCAGTTCTCTTTTATCCAAATTTTTTGTTTGAGATCTAGTGTGCTAAGATCCCGGGTATGAAGCTCTTTTTTTATCACTCCCCCCTTGTGGGGGTGACGATGAATTTGTGGTAATGGCGAGTTAAATCCATGTGCATAATGTGACATTTCATGAGCGATCACAGAATCAATTACAAATTCTGGAATTGCTTTATCGCGGAAAAGTCCATTTATGACAATTATGGTTACAAAATCGCGCTTGAAATGATCAGCCATCCGCCAACTGGTGGTACTTAGTTGCTGCTTCTTAATACAACCAAGTTGGCGCCTGGATCGTCGCCCCCATTTTATTTCGATTTGGTTCGGTGCTTTAAGATCAGCAAAATACTTGCGGTATATATATTCAAAACGATTTTCTAGCCATTCTTGGTCACGCATATACGTATTTTATAGTTTAAATGAATATATTATAAGAGTATTGACAAATAATTAGTACTGTGCTATAATGAGGCAGTTGTCTGTGAAAGCGGACAATTTTTGTTTTAAAAATAATATTTTCTGTGCGCAAGTGTGCTCACTCCGGTGAGTGTTGCGAACGCCAGAATTACGTACATGACCCTTCGAATTATGACCGCCTTGCGCGGGCTAAAAGAGAGGATCAATTCGTACTTTAAAAAACTGGTATCCGACAATTCACATTACACCAAAATGGCTTCTTTTGCCCTTTTCGGTGCAATCGTTCCCTTGTCGTTGATACCGGCACTTGCAACTGACAATGATAAATTTGTCAGCAAGGTTGTACTTTCCAAAAATGCCGGGATAGTGAATATCGCTGAAAAAAAACCAGTGATTGTCCCCGGTGAGTCAAAAGTACAAGCTGAAGCTAGAATGCAAGCCGAGGCTGAGTCTAGAGCTCGTGCCGAAGCCGCAAAGAAAGTTGTAACAGTTTCTGTTAGTAAGATAGTTTACAATGACCCCGCTGATTTCGATGGAATTTATCAGTCGGCTGGTGCGCAGTATGGAATTGATTGGCGTATACTAAAGGCCATTCATTATGTTGAAACTGGTTGTTCTGGTTCAACATATAAAAGAAACCCTTCTGGCGCTACCGGTCCGATGCAGTTTATTCCTTCGACTTGGAGAGCTTATGGGGTAGATGGTAATGGAGATGGCATTAAAGATATTTCTAACGTCAATGATGCCATATACGCCGCTGCCAACTATCTCAGAGCTTCCGGTGGTGAAATTAATAACTACAAAACCTCGCTTTGGTCGTACAATCCTTCAAGCAGGTATTACACCAAAGTTATGACTGTTGCAAAAAGTTTAGGATTCTAAGGAATCAAAACGCAAAAATCCCCCAGGATTATATCTCGGGGGATTTTTGTTTGATTTTATAATTCTATTGAAGGCCGGAGTTCTGGCTTGTGTCTCTTTCAGCTAATTTTGCTCTATCCCCAAGAATCTTTGATATTTCTAGTAGTCGATTATATTTTACAGTTCTTTCTGTGCGGCATGGTGCTCCTGATTTAATCATCCCGCCCCCTGCAGCAACAGCTAGGTCTGAAATAAAAGAGTCTTCGTTTTCACCAGAGCGGTGAGAAATCATGAATTTAATATTATTTTGTTTCGCGAAATTTATAGTGTCAATTGTCTCGGACAAAGTTCCGATTTGGTTTGGCTTAATTAAAATTGCGTTGCTCGCTTTTTGCTGTATGCCGATTTGGAGTCTTTTGATATTAGTGGTGTAAATATCATCGCCGATTATTTCCAGCCTGTTTCCGAGCTCAGCTGTCAGTCTTTGCCATCCCTTCCAATCATCCTCATCAAGTCCATCTTCGATCGATAGAATCGGGTATTTATCAACCCAAACTTTGTAATAATCAATAAGTTCATCAGTGGTAAATGTTCGATTTTCACGGTGAAGTTGATATACTCCCTGATAAAAAATTCTACTTGCCGCTGGATCAAGCGCAATAAAAACATTCTCTCCTGCAAGGTAGCCAGCCTCTTTGATCGCCATCATCAAAAGTTCCATTGCTTGTTCATTCGAAAATAGAGAGGGCGCAAAACCGCCTTCGTCTCCGACCAACGGCTGATAGTTGCGCTCAAGCAATATTTTTCCAAGGGCATGATATATTTCAGTGCCGGCTCTTAGGGATTCGGCAAAACTCACTAGGCCGACTGGGACAATCATAAATTCTTGAAAATCAGTTGATCCGACTGCGTGTTTACCACCATTTAAGATATTAAAATATGGTAAAGGGATCGTATAGTTTTCAGACTGAGTAAAATATTTAGCCAAAAATTCAAACATCTCTTTTTTTTCGCTTTTGGCTAAAGCTTCGGCGATTGAAAGCGATACAGCAAGCGTAGCATTTCCTCCAAGTTTTGATTTATTTTCGGTACCGTCTATCTCAATAATTTTTTTGTCAATTTCTCGAAAATCTGCAAATTCCAGGCCAACAATTGCTGGCGCAATAATATCGGAAATATTTTTTATCGCAGTTAAAACACCTTTGCCTTCGTAACGCTTGTCGTCTTTGTCTCGTAGCTCTAGAGCTTCGTATTTGCCGGTCGAAGCTCCTGATGGCACATAGCCAAAACCGACTGATCCGTCTTCAAGCACGACTTTTGCCTTAATAGTTGGGTTTCCACGTGAATCAAGTACTTCGAGTGCCTCTATACTTTGTATTTTTGCCATATTCCTCCTTAAATTATTCAACTTTATAAGAAAGCCCTGGATGGATCGTCTCTATCCAAAATGTCCCGGGGTTAAATTCTATTTCTGTGCCAGAACTTTTGTCATAATATCTTGTTCTTGAGGTATTATTCTCCTTTTTCCAGGTAGCCTTAATCTCCTTGCCGTCAATGAAAATAGAGGCATCTCCGGACCCCACTAGGTCAAATATCCAGCCATTTTCGTTAATTGCGGTCACTGTCGAGCGACGATTGATCGACTGAATTATTATGTTTTTTGCTTCTATTTGAGTATTATTTTCAATGTCAACATGGGCCTTGCCAGCCATTTCTCGCAAGTAGGAATTTTTTTCCTTGTTATAGACGTATTTAACGTTATAGCTAGCGTTTCCAAAATTAATGAATACTGATTGAGATACTGGTCTTGATTCGAGATCCGGCTCAGTTTTAAATTTATAGCTGATAAATGTGTTGTCAGTTGTATATTTTTTGTTTGTAGCAGTTTCGTAAAGTTTGGAGGTTGACGTATACATTGTGTGTTCGGAGCTGACCTTTCTTGACCGATCTCTCCAGTATGCAGCTGGATGTGAAAATTGGTCTAGATCCAAAATACCATCAGCTTTTATTTTTTGTAGAGCATCATAGTTCCCCCCTACATGAGCGAAATAACCGTTTAGCTCTCTAATCCAGTCGACGTAATAAGTCCTTGCAGATCGAACGGGACCAACTTTTTCTGCCCCGCGAGGAGCATAGATAGCCAAAAATCTTGTTATTCCGCCTTCTGCTATCGCTTCATAAACGACACTGGCAGCTGATAGACCGGATTGTGGGCGAGAATCCACATGATTTTCCACAATTATGCCCAGTGGGTGCCTATTGGCATCCTCTTTGCTGATCATGGTGCCATCTAGTAGTGACGGGTAGAGTTGCTCTTTCGCCTCTTCCTTGTCGACGTCTAGAGATAAATTACCGCCAAGGTCCGGTTTGAAAATGAAATAGAATCCGATTGCTAGGGACAATATTATTATCCCGATGATAGAAATTATCGTGATTTTTCTGTTTTTAGGATTTGACCAAAATTTTTTAAACTTCTCTTTAAAAGACAACTTACCGGAAATTACATCGTCAGGCATTTAGTCCCTCCACATATATTGTTAGCTATTATCTATAAGATATTATAGACTATTCTCACTTTCTATCCAATACTTTTTTGACTGGAGATTCTTTGGCCGATGGTCTTCTTTGCTGTACGGTTTATAATTTTTGCCAAAACCGAAATCTTTCATCATTTTTGTCGGGGCATTGCGGATATCTAGGGGTATCGGTTCGAGCCTTTTGTTTTTGACATCATCAAGTGCTGCGGCGTATGCAGAATCGACCGAGCGAGATTTCGGGGCTTTTGCGAGATAAATTGTTAGCTCTGCAATTGCGTCAGTGGCTTCTGGCATCCCCATGAAAGATATTGCTTCCCGTGTTGCCGCCGCTAATATTAAAGCCTGCGGATCAGCTAGCCCAATGTCCTCAGACGCTGCACGCATCAATCTGCGCAAAATATATAGAGGCTCCTCACCCGCTTCAAGCATTCTGGCTAAATAATGGAGAGAAGCGTCAACGTCTGAGGCGCGCACTGATTTATGAAGGGCTGAAATTGCATCGAAATGCCCATCAGAAGACTTGTCGTATCGAATAAATTTGCCCTGAATTGCTTCCTCGGCATCTGCGAGAGAGATCGCAATCTTTCCGTTCTTATCCTTTCTTACAGTTAAAACGGCCAATTCAAGTGCGTTATAAGCATCTCTGGCATCACCTTCGCAGAGCTTGGCGATGTGTTTGATCGCTGTTGGCTCAATTTTGATTTTTAAATTGCCGAATCCCCTAGTTTTATTTTTGATTGCATTTTTTAACAACTTTTCAATACTCTCCTCGCTTAATTCACGGAGGTGAAAAACTCTGGCACGAGATAATAGCGGGGCGTTAACTTGAAAAGACGGATTTTCCGTTGTTGCCCCAATCAAAATTATTGTTCCATCTTCAACTGCGGGCAGAAATGCGTCTTGTTGAGTTTTGTTGAAATGATGAATTTCGTCAACAAACAGAACAGTTTTTTGCTGATGAAATTTTTTGCGATCTTTCGCCTCGTCTAGCGCTTTGCGCACATCTCCGATTCCCGAAGTCACTGCTGAGAATGGTTGGAAAAAAGATTTAGTTTTGTTGGCGATTAATCTGGCGAGGGTAGTTTTCCCCGATCCTGGGGGTCCCCAAAGAATCATCGAGAATAATTTGTCGGCTTCGATGGCTTTTCTTAAAATCTTATCTGGGGCCAAAATGTGTTCCTGTCCAATATATTCATCAAAATTAACCGGCCTCATACGGTCAGCAAGAGGAGCCCCGGTTTTTAGGTTCTCGTCAAATAGATCTGCCATTTATGGTTATATTATTGTTTGTTGTCAAGATATTTTGCGACGGAGATGGCAGCGATGGCGCCTTCACCGGCTGATATCACAATTTGTTTATAATAGGAATTTGTCAAATCACCGGCGGCAAAAACACCCTGTCGGGAAGTTGAGTGGTCCTTTTTGACAACTATTTGATTTTTTCCATCCATATCAACAAAATTTTTAATAAGACCATCCTCGACAATATATCCGATTTCAATAAAAACCCCATCGGCTTTCAACTCGGCTTTTTTGTTATCTTTTGAATATACAACTGCTTCAACATTTGTTGTTCCCTTAATTTCGGAAACTGTCGCTTTGGTAATAATTTCAACATTTTTTAAACTTTTGATTTTTTTAACTCTAATCTCTTCGGCACTAAATTCATCACGCCTGTGTATCAAATAAACTTTTTGAGCAATTTTTGAGAGTAGAAGCACTGCATCAAATGCCGAATTACCACCACCGCTGACAACAACGGTTTTACCTTTAAAAAATGGGGCGTCACAGGTCGCACAATAGGATACTCCCTTACCCTTAAATTCTTTTTCTCCGGGAATATTCAATCTTCTCGGCACCTTACCAAAAGCTAAAATTAGCGAATGAGATTCATAAGTATCTTTTTGACCAAAAACTTGAAATTTATTTTCTTTTTCCTCAATTTTGGTTACTTCATCAAAAATGATCTCCGAACCAAATTTTTTTGCTTGATTAATAAATTTATTTGCCAGCTCTGGTCCAGAAACTAGATCAAAACCCGGGTAATTTTCAATGTCCGGAGTTTTTACCACTTGTCCACCCACTTCACGTGTGATAACCAAAGTTTTTAAAAGTTGTCTGGAGGTATAAATTGCTGCAGTGATGCCAGCTGGCCCACCACCAATTATTATTACGTCATAAATCGTTTTTTCCATAATATTCCTCTATATTTTTGCTGATCTAATAATTTTTCCAACTGCGATAACATAAGCTGCTTGACGAAAAGTAATTTTCTTTTTTTCTGATAAAGCAAAAATCTCGTCAGATGCTTGCGACATTATTTTTATCAATTTTTTGTCAACTTTATCCGCACTCCAACTGTTTTGTTTCAAGTTTTGTAACCACTCGAAATAACTCACAGTAAATCCGCCTGCGTTTGTAAGTATATCGGGCAGGATCTTGATTTTTTTGCCAATCATTTTATCAGCTTCTGGAGTTGTTGGTCCGTTTGCCAGTTCGAGAATTACTTTGCAATTAATTTGTTTTGCATTTTTTTCAGTTATCACATTTTCCAGCGCTGCCAGAGCTAAAAGGTCTACATCAAGCTGAATCATTTTTTCGTTACTGATAATTTTGACATTTGGGATATTAGCAATCCTGCCGAATTTTTTCTTCAGCTCTGATATATTATTTGGATCGATTCCCGAAGGATCATAAATTGCGCCTGAAGAATCAGATATCGCAATAATTTTTAATCCTTGTTTGTAAAGCAATTTGGCAATATTTTCACCAGCATTTCCAAAGCCTTGGATCGCTACTGTTTCAATCGGAAATTTATACTTTTTAATTAGTTGATTTAAAACAATCTGCGCCCCCCTAGCGGTTGCCGTGTCGCGGCCGAGAGAGCCGCCGTTCTTTATTGATTTGCCAGTAACAACAGCTGGAGTTTTTTTGCCAGCAATTTTTGAGTATTCATCATAAAACCAATCAATTATTTTGGGATTGGTATTAACATCTGGTGCTGGAATATCAATTTTCGGACCAACAAAATTATAAACCTGTTTGACAAATGATCGGGTTAGTTTTTCTAACTCTTTTTCTGAGAGTTCTTTCACATCAACTTCGATACCACCTTTACCCCCACCATATGGTATGTCGACGACAGCGCACTTTATTGACATCCATGTTGCTAGCGCTTTTACCTCGTCTAAATTAGTTTCCGGATGAAATCGTAGTCCCCCTTTGTATGGTCCGCGAAAATTGTTGTGCTGGACTCTAAATCCCTTAAATGTCTTCAGCTTGCCGTTGTCCATCCGAACTGGGATATTTACCTCGACTATTTTTTCCGGCTCCTTTATGTATTCGGCCAACTCTTTGTTCAAATCCCCTATTTTTACCGCTTCATCAATCACTTGTTTTGCGCTGGTGAAAGGGTTTTTATTCATGATATATCTCCAATTAAATTTAATCCGGTATCAGAATCATATTCTCTGACGATCTTCTGCCCAAGTGGTCGAAATATTATTTCGCACGTGCCGGAAACTTCTAAATTATCTACATGTCCACCAATGCAGTTCATGTTCTTGTCTGACAGAGCAATGTGGCAGTGAACAGCGATTTCGCCATCTTTTGTACCAACATTTCCAGTAATATTAGTAATTTCAAACGGTCCCTGAACATCTTTAAAAATATACTCTTTATTTTCGAGGTCGTAAATTGCTAGTTTTGCCTTACTGGCGGCACCGAGTCCAGTAAACCAAGCAGAATCAATTTTATTTTTTTGACAATATTTTTTTATTGATGAGATTAGCTCATCACCACGCTTCAAAATTAATAGCTGATTTTGGTTCATATCTTTATCTTAATAATTAAAAATTCAAATATTATTAAAAGTATTTTTAATAAAGTTTTTAAGGCCGGAATTGTTGCAGGAATAAATATGATAATAGCAGCTATCCAAATGATATTACCTTTAAAAAAATTGTAGATCGAGTATGCCAAAGAGAGTAATACAAATAGTGACAGAAAACCGGCGTATGTCGGTGACATCGTTGAGAGCAATTTATCATAGTATGAAAATATCGTGTTTATAACTTCCATGCTAAAATTTAGCTTTTGCCGGCGACCACTACCAGATCATACAAGCTGCCAGTCACAGTGTTGCTTTCTTCTAGTAAAACCGAGTAACTACTTTCGAGTGCTTGCTTGACCAAGTTGGCTTCAGCTTCTTTGCCGGTCTTGAAATATATATAAGTTTTTTGATAGTTAAATGAACTAGCGTTTCCAGTATATTTTATTGTAAAGCCGTCGGCTATCAGTATATCAGAAGCAGTTTTTGCCGCCAGTTTGATGCCAGATCCGTTTAGAACGGAAATCGATATCTGAGATTTGTCTATCGCTGCTGGTTGGCTAGTTTCCTCCTCCGCTTTTTCTGTATTTATATTGTCAATATTGCTTTCTGTGTTTTCAAGTGTCTTACTAGAAGACTCCAATATATCATTCAAATTTTGATCGTTTTGCTCTTTGATTGAACCATCAAAGAAACTTTTAATCGTTGAGTAATTTTGCCAAACGATCAGGCTTAAAAGCGACAAGATGACGATTGAGATTATCAATGTATATAGCCAATGATAGTTATTTTTTTGCTCTTTTGTTTTTTCTGTTTTAGGTCGATGTTCCTCGGCGATATTATTTCTCTGAATTGGGGTTCCGTCAAAAAAATCTTCTTCACCTGGGTGATGTGCTTGACCAAAATATCCCCGCCCGCTTTTTTCTGCTCTCGATTCTTCCTCTTTCTTGGCGAGCTCAATTATGCGGCGATATTTTCTTGGTTTTATATCATCAGAGATACCCAAAGAACCCTCCCAGGTAGTGAAAATTTGACTGCTTTCTAGAGTTGTTGCCAAATTCTCTTTCAAAATTTATTACCAGGTTTCATGTCTAACGTCACGACTTATTTGACAAAGAAAGCACAAAACAACTGTCAAATTTCTACTACCTGGCGTCCTGTGGCACTACACAACCATTCTACCAGAGGGCCTAGTTGGTCTGCAACTAATTACCACCGAGCTTTTTTATTATTATCTTGAGTCGCCATCTTCTTTTTTTGAGTTGATTTTGTCTCTTTTGCATTGAATGTCTTGTCTGTATTTTTGTTTTTACTAATCACAATCTCTTTTGTGTTTTCACTTACTCTCATCGAGACAATATCGCCTTTTGCCCATTTTAATTTTGTAATTACAGATTTTGGCAACGTAACACATAAACTGTAATTAGAAAATTTTATCAGTTTTCTTTTTTCCTCAATCATTTTCCCTCCCAAATTCTTGATTATTAGATCAACCAAAATTAACTAATAGTATATATTAGCTAAAAACAAAAAGCAATTTTTATTTATTGATCTCTAAAATTTCCTGATTACCCCTTTGACTTTTCCTTGTATAGTAACTCGGCCTTTGGCAAAGCGCATCGGTCGCATAGTTTTGTTGGCTGGCTGGAGTCTAATTGCCGTAGATTCGTTGTAGTATCTCTTTAATGTTGCGTTTTCATTATCGATCAAAGCAACAACAATCTCTCCATTCCTAGGGTTTTGGGCTTGTTCAATAATGACATAATCACCGTCTAAAATCCCATCATCAATCATCGATTCTCCACGGACTCGCAAAGCGAATGTCCGCCTCCCCATCATGTCTTTGGGAATATCGATAGTTTCATTGGTCCGGATTGCCTCGATCGGTTTTCCGGCATCGATTACTCCCGAGAGGGGGATTTCGAAAGTGTCGATGCCGGAAGCGAATGCCGGTGTTAGCTGGATTGAACGAGCCTCCATCGCCTCTTTTGTCAGGTAACCTTTCTCTTCCAATATTGAAATGTACTCGGCCACCGTTGAGACCGATGAAAGCTCAAAATAATAAGCAATCTCACGAAAACTTGGCGCATAGCCATTTTCATCAATAAAGCTACGAATGTAATCCAATATCTCTTTTTGTCTTCTGGTTAGTGGTTCCATATTGCTCCTTACTCAATCCAGCCGTCATTAAACGGTCCGGTATTTGTTCTGCTTGTGTTTGTTATTTGTTCGGTCATTATAATATCAGTATACCAAACACAAACCGAACACTGTCAAATGTTTTTTTCAAAAAAAGTTCTCTTCTAAAACAACTAATTTGTTAGGACGATTTTACAAGCTCGGAAATAATCTCTACATGGTGGGTTTGGGGGAACATGTCGATCGGTTGAATTTTTTTTGCAGCTATCCCCTCCTGCGAAAAATATTTTAAATCGCGAGCAAAAGTTGCTGGGTTGCAGGAGACGTAAACCAGAGTCTTAAAGTTGAAAGTCGAAAGCCACAAGATTAAATCCTTGGATAAACCTGCACGCGGAGGGTCGATGATGATGATTTTATTATCTAATTTAATATTTGAAATTTTCAACTTAAAAACATCAGAGCAAATAAATTCACAATTATTTATTTTATTGATTTTTGCATTGTCTTTAGCGTCGCGGATTGCTTCCGGGACAACTTCGACGCCCGTTACTTTTTTGGCGAGAGTAGATAAATAAATTCCAATTGAACCAGTACCACAAAATAAATCAATAATTTCATCGCCAAATTTTATATCAGTGAATTCTTTAATCTTGTCATACAAAGCTTCTGCGCCCTCTGAATTTGTTTGAAAAAAACTCTCCGGGGAGATTTGAAATTTAAATTTTCCAATTTTCTCATAGATTATCGGTCGACCAAAGATTAATCGCCGGGACAAATTGTAAATATTTTTTTCTATTGTAACTGTGTGAAAAGCACTTTTAATTTCCGGATGTTTTTTGATTAGTTCAATAAGTTCTTTTTTGTAAGGCAAGGAATTTGTTGTGGTGATTATCTCGAACATAAACTCGCCGGTTTTTTGCCCTTCCCTGATTTTGACTTGCCAGAGATCATTACCGCGATAACCCAGACTATTGTAAAGTTCGACCACCTCCCCAAAAAATTTATTTGAAAACTCCGATTGCAATAAACAAAAATCCGTCACTACCGGCCTATGGGGGTCAAGATAATTGTGGCGGGCAATTTTTAAGCCCTCACTGGTATGTCTAAATTCAAAACGGATAGAGTTGCGGTAAAAGTACTGCTTTTCCGATCCGGGAATAATTTTCTCTGCTAAAGTCTCAATTTTATTTTGTACTAATGATTCTTCGACTAAAGCCTGCTTTAGCTCTAATTGTTTGGCATATAAAATATTTTGGTAATCACAGCCACCACACTGGTCAAAATATGGGCATCTTGGCTTTATTCGATCTTTTGATGGCTTAATTACTTTCTTGACAGACCCGAAGGCGAGATTTTTTTTCGTCTTGATAACTTCAGCTTCAATAACGTCACCGGGCAGAACTTTCTTTATTAGAACCACTCTGCCGTCGCCAAGATGCCCGAGCCCAAAACCAAGTGAGGCAAATTTTTCAATTTCGATTTCTTCTGTTTTTGACATTTAAATTATATGAAAAAGTATGATTCCGCAGGCAGTAGAAACGTTAAGAGAATTTGCAATTCCGTGCATTGGAATCTCGACTGCGGCATCACATAAACTTAATAAATTGTCAGAAATCCCGTCGACCTCATGACCAACAATAATCGCAAGCGGTTTTTGAAAATCAAATTCTTTATAGTTTACCGATGTATTTGTCTGCTCCAGTGCGACAACTTGCACTCCCCTGTCTTTAAGTTCCAGCACAAGCTTTTTGCTGTCATCGCGATACTCCCAAGGTAGATAATCTATGGTTTTAAGGGCCGTTTTTTCGATCTCTTTTCGTGGTGGGGTGGCAGTAATGCCGCAGAGAAATATCTTCTCGACTTTTGCGGCATCCGCAGTTCGAAATATTGCTCCGACATTGTACATTGAGCGGATATTGTCCAAAATCAAAAAGACCGGATTTCTCGGCCCTTCTTTGATGTGCTTTAGGTCTTTTTTTGCTACAAGTTCAGCAGTTTTTAATTTCTGAATTGTATTTTTCTTTAATTTCATTTATTGCCTTGGCCATTGGCATATCTTCCTGTGTGCTCTGTTTGAGATCACGAACAATCACAGAGTTTGACAATGCTTCTCTTTGGCCGACGATAACAGCATAGTCAGCCTCGAGCTTAGAAGCCATTTTAAGTTGAGATCTTAGGGTGTCATTTGATGGGATATAGAAAACATTAATGTTTTGATCGCGAAAAGTAGAATAAATCTTCTTACAAACTTTTTTTGCCGTCTTCCCCAGCTCAAGTATCACCACCTCTACACCTCTAAGTTTGGGAATTTTTACCTTGCTCGCCTTGATTTCAGCGACAACCCGATCTAGTCCCATACCCCATCCGACTGCCGGAGTTTTATTTCCTCCTAGGACTTCGGCTAAATTATCATATCTGCCACCGCCACAAAGAGTCGTTTTTCTTTCCTTGTCCTCTTGTGAAGAAATTTCGAAAACAGTTCTGGTGTAATAATCAAGACCACGAACTAGTGTTGGGTCTAAATTAAATTTGATACCAAAATCATCGAGATATTCCAGGGTTTGCTGAAAATGTGCCCGGCAGGGCGCGCACAGCTTATCTAAAATTTGTGGAGCGCTCTGGGCAATTTTTCGGCAGCTATCGTTTTTGCAGTCAAGAAGTCGCAGGGGTTTTTGATCATATCTTCGTCTACAATCATCACAAACCTTATCCAATTTGTCAGAATAATATTTTTTTAATCTGGTTAAATATTTTGGTCGACAATCCGGGCAGCCAATAGAATTAATTGCCACCGTTAATTTTGAAAAACCGAGTTTTGTTAATATTTCGTGCGCCGACATTATCGATAAATAGTCGGATTTGGCTGAAGAGTCACCAAATATTTCAACGCCAAACTGCCGGTGTTCACGATAGCGGCCCTTTTGTGGTCGTTCGCGTCGATACATTGGCCCGGTATAGAAAAGTCTAACCGGCTGGGGCCATGAACTCATTCCATTTTCAATATATGATCTCGTCACCCCCGCCGTGCCTTCTGGTCGGAGTGCATATTGGACATCATCAATTTCGTCGTCTTTCGAATTGGTGCTCTCGATTAAAAAAATCTCTTTTTCTACGATGTCAGTCCCCTCTCCGACACCTCTCTCAAAAATTCTTTTATCCTCATAAAGCGGTGTATCGATCTGACGAAATCCAAGCCCGAGTACAACATTTTTGGCGCAATCTAAAACAAATTGCCAATATGGTTGATCATCAGGCAATATATCTTTAGTCCCTCTTGGTTTTTGCAATCCTGTTTCTTGATTCATATTTATTCCTCGCCTTCACAGAATTTACCAGAGTTCTTGCTAAAAATCAAATTACTGCCACTTGGCAGAGATAATCCTCTGCTTAGAAAATTTTTTCGTTTCAGCACAACTTTTTTTGTGCACTGTGATTTTTTGTTGCAAGGTAATGTAGCCGATTATGTCGTCAGATATCTTTGGCTTACAGCATCTGGCAATTTTGTACGGTATGCCTTGGCCGATGCCAAGGGAGATGGAACCTTTGGGAATGTATTTGGAGATTTTTTCGTCTTTGCCGATCTCTTGATCATCTAAAATCACTCGCAAAAAATCGATAATTGATTGATCATTTTTTGCTATCGAGGCGAAGGCGGAATCAATATTTTCATATGGCAATCTAGATTGGTGAAGCCTTAGGGAGTATTTATTAAAATTAGATTCTGTCAACTGAGGTAGCCCAAGTCGCGCTAATTCATCAGCAACTTTTTTTTGTCCATCTTTAATTAATCTTGGTTTTTCCAGATTAAAGAAAAAGTTTTTTATTTTGTTTTTTGCCTGAGTTGTTTGAACGAAATTAAGCCAATCTCTTGAGGGTTTTGGTTTATCACTTTTGATAATTTCAACAACATCACCGGTTTTAAGTTTGGTATCAAGAGGCAATAACTTGCCGTTGATTTTCGCTCCGGTGCATGACAGCCCGATATCGGTATGAACAAGAAAAGCAAAATCAATCGGGGTAGAGTTTGCTGGTAATTCAAAAATTTTACCGTTAGGAGAAAAAACAAAAACCTTACTGGAAAAAAACTTTTTTCCGTTCTCTAGCTTGTAACCATTTGAAATGCTTTGGCTTATCTCTTCGAGCCAGTTTAGTTCACTTTTGATATTCGGTCGATTTTTTTTATGTTCGCTGTCTTTATATTTCCAGTGTGCAGCGATACCGTATTCAGCGTTTTGGTGCATTTCATTAGTTCTAATTTGAACTTCAAAAACAAAACCATCTTTTTTAACTACAGTATGAAGTGACTGATAGCCGTTTTCTTTTGGTCTAGCGATGTAATCAGTGATTTTGTGTTCTATCGGTTGATAGTTGGCGTGGATAATTCCCAGTGTTTTATAACAATCAGAAAGCGAATCAACAATTATCCGAACAGCGATAAAGTCATATACTTTTGCCAGATCGAAGTTGTGATTTTGTAATTTTTTATAAAGCGAATAATCGCGTTTTACTCGGCCGTTTATCTCTGTGCCTATTGATTCACTATTTAACAATAGATTAATCTCTGCGATTACATCTTCGACATTTTGTTGGCGAATTTTTTGGATTGGTCTAATTACCTCAATAAATTTTTTGTATTCATCTGGGTAAGCATGAGGAAAGCTCAAATCACAAAGTTGCCCGTGTATCTCCCCCATTCCCAAGCGATCGGCTACCGCGGCATAAATCTCAATAGTCTCTAAGGCATAAAAGATTTTTTTCTCCCCCGAAAGCCAGTTTAGGGTTTGGGCGTTATGTAGCCTGTCGTTCAGTTTTATAATTATTACCCGAGGATCGCCGGCCATCGCCGCCAAAACCTTTCGATAATTATCAATTTGCTCGGAATAATCATGAAAATAGCTCAGTTTTAGAATTTTTTTCTTGTCCTTAATTTGTGAGATTTTTGTAACTCCGTCAACAAGTTTTGCTACCCTGTCTCCGAATTCTCTCGAGATGTCTTGATAGGTAAAATTTGTATCTTCGACCACATCATGAAGCAGCCCGGCGATGATTGTTTCCGAATCCGAAGACAGGTTGGCAAGCGAGATCGCCACATTTAGCGGATGAGTAATGTATTCTTCTCCGCTAATTCTCTTTTGCCCAAAATGTGCGCTCGCAGAAAAATTACAAGCGGCTTTGATCTTTTCGATATCCTCGGGACTCAAATACTTGATTGAACTGATCAATTTTTTTTCAAGAGTAGAGCGATTGTTTTTTACTTTCATCGACGGTTATTATCTTTAAGCTTTGCCCACGACTATCTTTTTATTTTTTATGTCGGCGATAATTTTATCACCGGCCGAAAAATCTTCTGACAAAATCGCATCCGATATTTGATCTTCTAGATTTTCCGCTATCGTTCTTCGAAGCGGTCTAGCGCCGTACTCTTTTGAATAGCCGTTTTCGGCTAAATAACTACAAGCTTTAGCCGTAACATTCAGAACGATTTTTTGTTTTTTTAATCTCTCTTTTAGTTCTCTGATACTGAGATTGACAATTTTTCTGATCGATCTTTTATCGAGCGGTTTAAAAACTATCAGATCATCAAGACGGTTGATAAATTCTGGTCGCAATTTCTTTTTGACCGTACTCAAAACCTCTTTTTTGATTTCAAGAAAATCTTTTTCTGCTTTTTTTAAATCATTTTCGTCTGTTGCGCTAAAGCCGATCGCTGCGCTTTTATTCAACTCTGAAGTCCCAAGATTTGAAGTCAAAATTATTATAGTGTTACGGAAATTGACTCGTCTGCCTTTGGCATCTGTCAGATAGCCATCTTCAAAAATCTGCAAAAGAATATTGAAGACCTCGGGATGGGCTTTTTCAATTTCATCAAAAAGGATTATCGAATAAGGTTTATTTCGAACCGATTCAGTTAATTTTCCCCCATCATCATAACCAACATATCCAGCAGGAGCACCGATAAGTCTTGAAACATTGTGTTTTTCCATAAACTCAGACATGTCGATCTTGATCAAATTCTCATCTGAACCGAAGAGAAATTCAGCTAAAATCTTGGTTAGATGAGTTTTGCCGACACCAGTTGGCCCGAGGAAAAGAAATGATCCAATTGGGCGCTTGGGGTCGGAAATCCCAACCCGGTTTCTCCTAATCGCCTTGGCAATTTTCTCAATCGCCTCGTCTTGGCCAACTAACTTTTCTGATAGATATTTTTCGATCCTGGAATATTTTTGTTTTTCATCTGCCGTTAAGTTTTCGACTTGAATCCCGGTCCACTTTGAGACGACTTTGGCGATATCTTCATCGCTGATTATCTTTTTCTTATCTTTTTCGGCGTCTTTTTCTAGCTGTGATATCTTTTCTGATAATTTTAACTCCTGTTCGCGCAGATGAGTCGCCGATTCATAGTTTTCGGTATTAACCGCTTCTTCTTTCTGCTCTCGAAGTTCCAGAAGCTCGTTTTGGAGCTTGTTAAGCTTGAGCGAATTTCTAGTCACGACATTGGTCGCTGCCGCCGCCTCATCGATCAGATCTATCGCTTTATCCGGCAAAAACCGATCAGCGATATAGCGATCTGAAAGCTCGACCGCTGATTCTAGCGAATCGGGGGTAAATTTAATTCCGTGATGCTTTTCATAGCTCTTCTTTAGACCCGCCAAGATTTTTAAGGTCTCGGCTTTGCTTGTCTGGTCGATTTTTATCGACTGGAATCTTCTTTCATAGGCCGGGTCTTTTTCCAGATGTTTTTTATACTCATCAAATGTTGTAGCCCCGATCACCTTGATCTCCCCGCGAGAAATCAGCGGCTTCAAAATATTTGCCGTGTCCAGCGATCCCTCGGCAGATCCGGTGCCAACAGTTGTATGTATTTCATCGATGAATAAGATGTTTTTACCCTGCGTCTTGATCTCGGCTAAGAGTTTTTTCAACCGAGCTTCAAATTGTCCACGATAAATCGTGCCGGCCAGAAGTGAAGTAATATCAAGAGACAGAACAGTCGTCCCGATTAGATTATTGGGCACCGATCCTTCGACAATTCTTTGCGCCAGCCCTTCAATTATCGCCGTTTTTCCGACGCCGGGCTCACCGATTAAAAGCGGATTGTTTTTTGTCCGTCTCGAAAGAACCTGAATCAGTCTAGCGATCTCATTTTCTCGACCGATAAGCGGATCGAGTTTATTCTTTTTCGCCAGATCAGTCAGATTGGAGGTGAATTGCTCAATCAGAGTCTTCTCTTCTTCCTTGACGGCAGTTTTGCCACCATTATTAATCTCGTAAATCGGCTCATCAAAATTGATTTCGCCATCCGAATTTAGGCCGTCAAATTGCGGATTTCTTTTGGCATTTGTAACTCGAGAGATTTCATTAAAAATTGACTCCACCTGATATTTGATCTTTTCTGGACTAACACCTATCCTCTCAATAACACTATAAGAATTTAGCTCCTTGCGCGATACCAGCGCCAGAAGCAGATGCTCGGCATCGATCAAAAGGTGGCGGAATTTATTGGCAATCAATACCGATGACTGAATCACCTCTCTAGCATCTTTGGCCAATCCGCCTTTTTTAACTCCTCTGTTAGTGCTGGTTATCAGCTTAACCACAATCTGTAATCGCTCCGGGTTAATATCAAAGTTGGCCAAAATGTCGTAGGCTAAGGTGCCCCTGATTGTCGCCAACGCCAAAAGCATATCCTCACTGTCCATCTGCCTACCGGAATCTTTGGCGATTTTTTCCGCCAGTATGAGGATTTTTTTCAGATTTTCAGAAAATTTTTGAAATATATTTGGATCCATCTTCAGTGATAACTTATAAATAATTTAAGACAAAAATCTAGCTATTTTTTCTCGCTATCATCTTCAAGTTTTTCCTCGAGTTTTTCCGCGTCGTCGTCGCCATTTTTTACTGCTTCTTCCTCAACAATCTGCTCTTTTTCAACAGTGACTGATTTTTCTTCTGATTCGTCACTCTTGCCAGATTTTTTGCTCGACTTTTCTTTCTTTTCATCAGTTTCCCCCTCGACTTTTTCGATGTCGATTCCCCAACCGGTAAGCTTGGATGCCAGACGAACATTTTGACCATTTTTACCGATCGCCAGAGACAAGCTGTCTTCCGGCACAAACACCACCGCTTTGTTATCTTTTGAGGAGATAACGATTTTCTCGGTTTTTGCCGGTGAAAGAGCGTTGACGATAAACTTCTCTAAATCTTCATCCCAAAGTACAATATCAATTTTTTCCTCACCAATTTCGGCCAAGACTGATTGAACTCTGGTACCGCGTTGTCCGACACAAGATCCGATCGGATCGACATTTGGGTCGTTGGTAGCAACGGCGATTTTTGTTCTTGATCCGGCTTCGCGAGCGACATTTTTAATTTCGACAACGTCGTTGGCGATCTCCGGCACTTCAAGCTCAAAAAGTCCTTTAATCAAGCCTTCGTCCGAACGAGAGACCAAAATCTGTGGTCCACGAGCGGTTTGGCTAACCTCTTTGATGTGGACTTTGAGCCTTTGGCCGATATAATAATTTTCATCTCTTATCTGGTCTGATGGGAACATAATCGCATTTGCCTTACCAAGTGAGATGATAATATTTTTACCATCAATCTGCTGAACAGAGCCGTTGACAACGACCCCTTCGCGGTCTTTGTATTCTTCAAATATCATGTCGCGCTCAGCTTCTCGAATTCGCTGAATAATTACCTGCTTGGCAGTCTGAGCGGCGATGCGACCAAAACTCTCCTCTTTTGGTAGCGCCTCGATTATTTCGTCACCTACTTTATGTTTCTTGTTAATTTTCTTCGCATCCTCCAATGAGATCTCCGCTTCGGGGTTTTCTACCTCTTCAACGACCTCGGTTACCTTGAACATATCGGCATCCCCTGTTACCGGATCAAGTTTAGCCCGAATTACCTGTCTTGCTTTGCCATAGTCTTTTCTATAAGCGGCAGCCAGCGCTGCTTCAACAGTCTCTAAAACAGTTTCCTTATTAAGCCCTTTTTCTTCGCATAGCTCCTCAATTGCTTGCATGAAGCCTTCCATTTTCTCTGCCATTTTTCTCCTTCTTATTAAATTGTTGAACCTAGCCACAAATCGCTACCGCGAACTAACACAGTTATTGAATTATTTGTACATATTTTTTAAAAAAATGGTCACCGCAGGGTCACCACAATCCACAATATTATAATATCAACCAATTTGTGAGATGTCAATACCTGCTTTGCCCGATTAGATCAGTAAGATGACTAAAATGCCTAATTATTTATGTGGAAGAGAACCGTCCCCTTTTGCATTTTGAAAGGTTTTGCATGGGTTGTAATGGCTTGTGATTAACGATGTGGTAATTTCTAATCTGGGCAAATTATGAGGGTAAAAAACTATGGTGAGTTGTCGAAACTGGAAACCACCCGTTTGTTACTGCAAAAAATAATCCAAAGTAAGATAAAGTATAAGCAATAAGGATATCATTACGATTGGATTCTTAAAATACCACGGGATTTTTGATAAGCCAGTATTTTCTATGATTCGTAACTCACATCGAAAATACTCGTAGTGGCTATGTAAATCGTATTCGCCAGTACTGCCTATAAGCCCATTGTGTATAATCTTGTTAATGTGATTTGTTTTTTCGTTGTAGAGTTTGCTTTTTTCATCATAAATGCCATGTAGTACATAATTAATTGCTTGAGCAGTAAGAAAATGGTTAAAAGCTTGGACCCTCTCGTTATAAATTGCGAGCTTATCAAAAAACTCGTCCGAAAATAAACTCCTGGGAGGGTGTCCTTTCCAAATCAGTGCCTTTGCAGCCTCGGAAGTTAGTGGATATACCATGGATGAAGGGTTAACCCAACCTTTATTGTCTATGTTTTTATATGAATTCCCAATCCATTCTTTTGCGTATTTAAGTTCATGCTGAAACGATTTTGCAAGATCTAACCAGCTTTTGTATTCATCTATTACTGATTTCCTGTATGCAAGATAAGCTAAAACCAAGGCAACTACTGCCACTATATTTTGTGTTTCAAATTTATTAACAAAATTTAACACTATAGCCTACCCTAATTAATCCTCCAGCTTTTATATCTAATAGAAGGTTGTATTAGTGCTCTTTTTCTAATATTGCTTTTTTGATAATTTCATCAATCTTGTTTCTTTCACTTTCAATCTTGCTTTTGATTTCTTCTTGTTTGTCTAATTCTGCTTTGATTTCATCAACGATTTTTTGTTGGTGAGTTAATGGAATATTTGAGATTTGGAAATTTGAGATTTGTTCCCAATATAAATGAATTTGATTAGTTGATCCTGTATAATCTCTTTCAATTTGAAAATAGCCTAAAACACTTCTAAAAAAATAAGTAAAAAATAAAGGATTGTAACTTTTGATTAATCTTAAAATGTAATTATCTATGGTTGTAATAGACTCTTGTTCATAATCATAAAAATCAATTTTCCCTAGTGATATTTTTCCAGTAGCACAAATAATAATATCATTTTGTTTTAATTTCTTTTTATCGTCTAAATTTTTATAGTATTCTTCAGTAATAAATTCAGGTTCAGAAAAGTCAATATAACCATTTTTTAGATTAGCAATTTTAACAACAGGAATTTCGCCGTCAGGATTATATTTTGGCTGTATTCCTTTTTCATAACTTTCAACAATATCTTTAACTTGCAAAGTTTCAATGCTATCTAAAAAATCCATTAACTTTTTTGTTGGTGGATTATGAAATCTTGTAGAAAATCTTACTATTCCACTTCTTGCTAACTCTTCAAAATCGGTTTCAAAAACTCTTAATGTTCTATTTTGTGCGATTAGAGTTCCTGCTGTCATTCCTTTACCAAATTCATTAAATAAATTTTCATCAAAGCCAAACTCTCTTGCAAAAACTTTATTGACAACTTCTTGTGGTTCTTTGATTTGTGCTTTGAGTTCTTTAATTTTCTTTTCAATCGGCTCTATTTGAATAACAATTTGGTCTTGTTTTGGTTTTGAAATTAAAGGAATTTTTATTTTCTTAAAATGGTCAGCATTTAAGCCGGGTTGAGCTTTCTTCTTGTAAGCTAAATCTTTTACCTGTGATTGAAATAGATTTGTTGTTGTGTAATAGAAAAGAAACTGCTGATTTACTTCTGAATTTCCTCTTAAAATATAAACATGCTCATTAACCATTACTTTATTTGAAGGAAATAGAGAAAAATCTACCAAACAAGTTTTACCAGTTAAAGCACCATCTTTACATATTAAAATATCATTATTTTGCACCTTCCCATTTTTCGAACTTTCATAAAAATCAAACGATACATAGGGAATTTTTGATAATTCAAGGCTTCCGTCTTTTCCAATTTGCTCCCCACCCAAACTTATTGCTTCACCCTCATCCTCATCTTTAATACCACCTTTAGGTCTGTTTCCAGCCTCGCAGGTGCTAAGAAAATTATTGATTTTGTCATATTTGTATTTTGATTCAGGAAAAATAAAAGGTATCCAAAGGCGAAGGCTTTCTTTTGATTTTAATTCCGCAAAATCTATTGTAAAAGTTTTTAGTCCCATAGTACATCTCTTAAATGATCTAAAGCAGTTTCTTTCACTCCGTCATCTACCAAAATTTCGCCTTTTTCGTTCATACGATAAAGCTCATTTGGCATTGGTTTTTCGCCTCTTTTTGTTCTCTTATAGCCGATATTTTCCACTTCTGCCATAAAGATTTTATAATTGAGTTCTTTGGCAACTTCGCCAAAAACCCACCAAGTATTCACAAAACCAAATACATTTTTTGTGTCATTGTCATATTTACAAAGCTCTTTTAGTTCGTCTTTGTATTTTTCTACAATTCCTTTGGCTGATAGTTTTTGATCGTCTTCTTCAATATAATCTTTGAGCATTTTTGCCAAAATTTCTTTTTCTTCTTTTTCAGTTAAGTCTTTGATTGAAGGCAACTTTTTACGATCTTTTTCGTCAAGATAAACTGCCGATAAATTTTCACATCTGGTTTTAAGATTGCTCCACTCATTAGAGTATTTACTCCATAATTTATTCCATTCTTCAATTTCGGTTTTTGTTTTCTTTTGAGCAAAAAGCAAACTCGTCTTTGTGCTGGTAAATGGTTCAAAAGTAAGTTGTGGCAAAGAAACAACCGCTTTGACTTTGAAATATTTATAAATGAAAAGTCTGATGTATTTATTTTCTGTCGTATCAAAGACACTTTCAGGCAAAACTACGCCAAAACGCCCATTTGGTTTAAGAAGTTGATACCACCTTTCTACAAATAAATTTTCAGAGTTCTTTTTGTCGCCAAAAATAAATTCATTTTTGACATTCTTTTTTGTGTCATTATCTAAATCAACACTAAAAGGCGGATTAGTGATAATACAATCAAATTGTCCATTTACCTCTTTGTCAAAATAAACTTTGTCTTGCTCGTATTGTTTTAGGAAATTCGGGGCAGTTTCTTTGTCATAAAATTTGAAAGGTAAAAGCCCGTCTTTAACAAAAATATTAGTTGAACCGTCTCCGTGCAAAATCATATTTACTTTTGTAGCTGTTCCGAGATTAAAATTGATTTCTACACCATAAATAAAATTGGAAGCCCATTTATTTTCTCTATGGTCTGGCATAAACCATTGATGAAATTTGTCTTCAACATCTCTTGTTTCGTGTAGTTTATCTTTAAATCTTCTTTTTACATTTTCAGTAATAAATTTCATGTACTCAATAAGGAAAGTTCCGCTACCTGCACTCGGATCAATCAAATAGGGAATTTCCAAATCGTTGTTTACTCTATCAATAGCTAATTTATCAAGTTGTAAGCCCCAAAGTAAAAACTTCACAACATTGATATGCGTAAAAAATTGTCCTTTGGTTTGCTTAAATCCTTCTCTGATAATTCCTTCAAAAAAGTCTCCCAAAATATCTTTTCCGTTAAAACTATTTTTCCCGTCTACAAAACTAAATCTTTCAAGTTCTGCGACTGTATATTTTAGTTTGTTAAGCGAAAACTTGTTCTCGTCTATAACAAATGATTTTCTAAGTTTTGCCTCATCAACAATATTTAATCTTTGTTTTAAAGCTCTTCTGTAAAGCTCGTTTATTCTTTCAAAAAGTTGTTCGTTAGATTCAAAACTTTCGCCGTCTTTGAATGAGAAAATCTGGAAATCATATTTTTCGCCTTTTTTCTTTTCTGATTCATCTTGAATTTTGGCAAGAATGATATTTACCAAAGAAGAGAACACATCATTATCGTCTGTTCCACCACCACCCCAGAGAACATTGTGTAAATTTTTTCTGAGTCCGTCTAATTGTTCGTGAGTAAAACTTGTTTCTAAATCTTTTTTAATATTTTTAATATATGGCTCTTTTTGTGCTTTTCCGTATCTTTCAGGCAATTCATCGGCAAAATCTCTGACTTCTTTCCATGAATCAAAAGAAGTAAACTTTTCATAATCAATCAAAATACATTTGTCTTTGATTTCACTTTCGTTCAATTCAAAAGTGTAAAGAACAAGATATTTTACATTGTTGCCTTGTCCTTTTTCTTGTGAGGCAAGATTGAAAAGTTGTTTTTCAATTACTTCGTCTTTGTCCTTTTCATAATCCTGTGGACTTTTCAGCTCAATATAAAGAAAAGCATCGCCTTTATCATCTCTGACGATAATATCAATTCTCGGCTTGTTTACTTTTGGTCTGCCAATATCGTATTGTTTTTCAAGTTCAATATTTTCAGGTTTATACCCTAATTCATTTACAAGTTTGGCAAGAACAAAAGCTCTGACGATTTCTTCATCGCCTCTAAACCTATCAATCTTCCAACCTTTGATCTTTTCAGAATACTTTACTTTTTTATTCTCAAAATCGTAGGTTTCAACGGCTCTAACGGTTTGAGTGTTGAGATAGTCTAAGATTTTTTTAATTCTCATTTTACTCCTTGATCAATTATTACTCTTGAAAATGCTTCAGACATTATTTTTCCTTTTGTCTTTTGTATGCTTGTTTTATTAAAATTAGAGAATACTCGATATCCTCGTCACTCTCTAAGTTAAATTCGGTCGTGCCGGTCCCCCAGCGCCCAATGTTTGAACAATCTTTTGTAATATTTTTTGGATCGTCAAGTTTTTTTATATCGATATCAATATAAATTCTTAGTTTGCTAGCCTGGATGCAAACTTCGCAGAAATTTTTGTTGTTTATTTTGTATGCGACATATAACTTGCTTATTTTTTTAACTATAAAATTATCAAGCGATAAAATTCTATCGTTTAACCGATCAAATATTTCTTTGGTGCCTTGCCAATTCTTCTTGAAAAGGTCTTCTATGTTGTATTTTTTAATTTCTTTGCTTACGTTTTTTACAGTTTCGTTTTTGCTTATAGTGTTTATTGATTCAGAGGAGTCAGCGGACTTAAGCTGATTATATAAGATGGTGTCGTTTTCATACTTTTGGACTTCCCATAGTTCAATTGGCAAATCTTTAAATTCGATGGCGTTTTGTTGATGAGTTGTAAATGATTGAGCGATGAAAATCACCCTTGATTGTGACCAATCAACGTCGTCTCGCTTCAGGTTGTTATTCATCTTTTCATTATATTCTAGTATGAAATCAGCTTTGTTGTTTAACATAAGAGAAAGATAAGCAAAACCTTGGTCGATGACGGAAAAACTACGATCTCTTTTGTATTCAATGATTACAAAGGCTTTTGATTCTTCATCATAAGCAAGAGTATCTATTCTGAGGCCGTTAAGCTGGAACTCGGTGCAGATAAAATTTAAACCAAAAACGGTTTCGAGGTTTTGCTCGGTTAGTTTCTGAATATCACGCTCGAGATCGATTCTCTTTTCAGAAATAGTCTCAAGTTTTGAATTGTTGATTTTGAATATTGCCATGGTTCGATTATCTCACCATAAATAATTATTTCACCACAATTATTTCAGACTAGTTATTTTATACTTTTTATCATCACAAACGATCACATTTACGCCCAAATCATAGCACTTTATGCAACTAATTGCGAGCATTTTCTTCTTAAACATGAAGTATAGAACATAGATTAAAAAAACAAACCACCAGCCCCCACCTTTTAGATTCCCATAGATTCACCTTTCACTTCTCTACTGCGCAGTAGAGAAGTGAAAAGTGTTTAGCATCATCAAAGATTGACAAACCTGTAAACTTTTGCTAGAATCAGTATATAAGCTCCTCGGCCGCAGGTTTCGCCCTGCAATTGGCGGAGGACTTTTTTATTCCGGATAGATCGAAATTAAATCTTTTCTTTTGCTGCGCTTATTTTCTTTTATCTGTACAATAAAACATTCTTTGTTCTTGGTTTTCCCGTAAAACCTATGCAACAGCTCATCTTTATTTTTGAAGTTTTCCCTAGAGACTGGACTTGTGCTCGAATTCCTAATCAAATCAATAGCGCAGTTGTAAAACTTTAATCGTCTGGTGCGATCTTTTTCATTTTTTTCAAACAAGTGGGACCAAAAGATGGTCAGAAAAACTTTTTCTTTAGTAAAATATTTAGATCTAATATAGGGAGTTCTTTTTGTGTGGCTTTTTATTGTTCTGTATGTTCTCTCAGCTTCTTCGCGAACCTCAGAGAAACTTGTACCGGAGATCTTACTTTTTGATGAAAGAAAGTAGTCCATAATTATTTCAGACTAGCTATTTTATACTTTTCACCACCAAAAATGATCACCACAAATGATCACATTTACGCTTAAAGAATACGCCTTTTTGAGCAAATAATCAATCAATTTACGATTAAATTATAACTAACGATCCCCCACCTTCTATTGTCCAGGATTCACTTTCCACTTCTCTACTGCGCAGTACGGAAGTGGAAATGTTAATCCTTTCGAAACTTTTTGCGTAAGATTGGACAGCCTTTGGTCTTGAAATAGATTTTGTTCACAGTGTTTGAGCTCATCCCCAAGATGTCCTGAACTTCTTCGTAGGTCAGTCCTGAATGTAAAAGCTTCGAAGCCATCAATCGTCTGGAAATATCTTTCATTTCGGCAGATGACAACAGCGACGAAAGCATCTCTTCGCGCTCATCGGCACCAAGATTTTTTAGTAATTCTAGAAATAATTTCTTTGATTTTCCATCTATTCCTGGTTGTGGCATGTACATATTATACTTCTCTACTGCGCAGTATGGAAGTGTCGCGATGTGCATTTATTTCATAACAATTCTCCCAAAATTGAGCAGAGAACAAAAAACACTGTTTAGGTTAGGGATTTTTTAAGAAACCTAAAAATATCTAAGTGAATCTGGAGTATCCAGTCGGCAAATTTCTGATTTTCTGGCAGCGCTCGCCCTTCTTGGGTGAAATAGTTTAGGCAGTCGCATGAGGCTGCCCGGATAATAAAGTTTTCCGGCATTTCTAACATCAACTGCATTTTCTGGTCATCTGATTTAAGCGCCGAATCTTTCATAATTTTTATTAAGCGCAGTACTTCCCCCTCTTTTGCCTTAAATAATTTTTGCCAGTCTCTTGCCGTCTCTTCCGGGACATTGTGTTCTTTTTGCTTATTAAAGAAGCCCTCAAACAGAGAGGTGGCTATCTTTTTAACTTCCGAATTATCTTTTGCTCGAGCATAATCGGCTAAGAGCAATTTTGTCAGCACCAGATTACTTGCCAAGATTTCATAAAAGTAAGTGTCTTGTCTCATTTTGCTTTGTTTATTAAATCGACTTGCTCGACGGAAAAATGAGTTCTCAAAATAAATCATGCTTTGCGACAGTGTATGAGAGACCAAATGATCTATCGCCTCGTCAGACGTCATTTCGCTGATCTTTCTTCGACTGCGGAGATAGTGAAGTAGTTTTTTAAGCAATGACATTAGTTTTTTTTGATTACTTTTACCGGAGAGAAAATACTGGTGTTAGCTTTTAAGCTTATAACTAAAAACTCTTTTGATAAATCTGGGCAGGGCCATCTGTCTTTTGAATCTTTTTGGCTCGAGAATTAACCTCCAGAGCCATTCCAGGCTGATCGCTTGGAAGAATTTTGGCGCTCGCTTGGTTCTGCCGGCGAGAAAATCAAAAGTTCCGCCGACACCGATGCCGATTTTCGCTTTTGTCTTTTTCAGATTTCGCTCCAGCCAGAGCTCTTCGGCCGGAACCCCATATGCAACGAATAAAACGTCAGTATTATTTTTCGCCACTGTTTCTGAGATTTTTTTCTCTTCTCCCGGTTTTGGGCTACCTTCGTAAGTTCCGGCAACTTTTAGATTATAAATCTCGGTTTGTAGCCTAAGGGCTGCTTGTTCGGGAACAGTTGGTCCGCCACCCAAGAGAAATATTTTCAGATCTTTTTCTGCAGCGAGTTTGGAGAGATCCCAGATAAAGTCCGAACCTGAGATCTTCTCCGGTATTTCTGAACGCAGATATTTCGGATAAAAAACGATCGCCAGCAGTGATCCGATAAGTTTTAAAAAAGCGACAATAGGTCTTATGAATTTGTCTCCCGGTAGTTTTAGTGATAGATATTTTGCCGCCCAGATGACGCCGATTCCATCAGCGAGATTTAGAGATGTTTTTTTAAGCATTGAAAGTACCGATTCATCGTTTAGGGCTCGATACAAAAATTCAACATTTACCGTAGTGATAAAAATCGGCTGGCCGAACTCTAACTTCTGCTTGATATAGCGAATGACTCCGATTTTATCAAATGTGTCGATTGGAACACCGAGGATATTTATTTTTTTTCTTTTAAGATTCATTTTTAAACTCACGATATTTTTTCTCAATATAGTTTTTGAAATTGGCAACGAACACTTCTTCCGAAAATTTCTTGGCTTGATTTTTGCAAACTTCTGATTTGTAGGAAGAGTAATTTTTTTCAAGCTTTCTCACTGTTTTTATCAGATCATCAATTTTATCTGTTTGATCAAAAAATTCACCGGTTTCTCTTTGTACAACTGTTTCTGTTGCACCACCGGAATTGAGTGCGATGACCGGTCTGCCAGCCGCCATCGCTTCGACTGGAGTTAAACCGAAGTCATCTTCACCGGGGAATACAAATGCTCGGCATTCCGAAAGAAAGCTGTTTCTTTCTTGATCGTTTTTCCAGCCGAGAAATTTAATATTTTCTTTGGCGATAGATTTTAGTCTTTTCTCATCAGCGCCTTCACCGATAATGTATAGTGGAATTTCAAGCTGATTGAAGGCTTTGATCGCCAGGTCGATGTTTTTATATTGTGTCAGCCTTGAGACGATTAGGTAATATTCTTTGGGTTTTTTATCATTTTTAAGCAGCTCCTCGATGTCAACCGGCGGATAAATTATCTCTGATTGCTTTCGGTAGTATTTCAAAATTCTTTTAGCAACTGTCTTTGATATTGCTACCCACTCATCGGTTCTTTTTGATGCGTTATAATCCCAAAGCCTTATCTTAGAAATTATTGATCTGATATAAAGCCCCAGAGGTCCCATGCCGATATTATTCTCTTTCAGATAATTGTGAGCCCAATCCCACGAGTAGCGCATAGGTGAATAGCAGTAAGTGATATGGAGGGTTTTTTCAGGAGTAATCACGCCATGGGCGAATGAATTTGATGAGGAGATTACTAAATCAAATTGGGAAAAATCAAATTCTTCGATCGCTCGCGGAAATTTTGACAATAATAGTCTTGAGCGCCGGCGCAGAAAACCTGGCAGATTTTGGAGTTTCGAACTTCTGATCTTGTATTCTGATTCAAAAATTCCCCTAGTCCCCTTCTTGTCATATAGCAGAGTGTAAATCGGCGCCTCGGGATAAATCTCATGCATTGTTTCCAGGACCTTTTCTGCTCCGCCGAGTTTTGTTAAATAATCATGAACAATTGCAACTTTCATTTTTTCTCCACAAAAAGCGCTAACGTTTCTTTGGCGCATTGTTCCCAAGAATATCGCGATAGGATTTTTTTTGCTTTAATATTGAGTGTTTTTTTAATTTCCGGCTTGTTGATAATTTGACTCATTGCTGCGGCGATTTCAAAAACTTTATTCGGATTTACCAGAAGAGCCGAACCATCAGCAATCTCCGCCATGCTAGATCTGTTTGAGGTTATTACCGGAATTCCAAAATCGTGAGCTTCAAGAATTGGAAAGCCGAAACCTTCATAAAGTGATGGATAAAGAAGCATCGAAGCATTTTTGTAAAGTGATTGTAGGTCTTTATCGGAAACATAGCCAAGCTCGATAATATCTTTAGGATAGTATTTTGATTTTTGAATTTCGGTTTTAATATCCTCGTATCCATAACCCGGTTTACCGGCAAGCAGTAGCTTATGTTTAATTTTTCGCTCTTTTCGCAAGAGGTTGTAGGCTTTGATAATTCCAATAATATTTTTTCGTGTTTCCAGTCTCCCGACTGATAATATATATAGCTTATATTCCTGATATTTTTTATCATCACTGATGGAAATTATCTTTTCATAGCCCATACTAACAAAGTGAATATTTTCATTTTTAATATTATAAAATTTCTTTAGATCCGAAAGAGTAGACCTGCTGTAAATTACAATTCCCGTGTTTTTCTTGACCGCTCTTTTTAAATTAGCATTTTGAATAAAAAGATCTTTTTTGCTGTAGGCTTCCGGGTAGTATTTCCAGGCGAGATCATGCACAGTTAAAAAAGTTTTATTGGGAGCAAAAAAAGGAATTGTATGCGCCGGAATGAATAAAATATCTGGCTTGTGACGTAGCATCTCGAGTGACAAGCCGATCTGTGTCCAGTATTTTTGGTAATTAAGTATTTTAATTTCAAAATTGCCCGGCAAATTATCAAGGTGGCTGTCATAGTCATTTTGGACGTAAAGCCGATATTTATTTTTGTTATCAATCTTTGCCAGATGTCTAATTAAATTATAGGAGTAATTCTCCGTTCCGGTTCGATGAGTACTTTTTACCCGTGAGGCGTCAATTCCTATTAGCATTTTACTCCTTTGCCCAAAGGACAGATTTTTTGTAGGCATCTAAGTGTTCAACTGCAATACCGGCGCCTTTTACAACGCAAGTGGCCGGATCATCGGCGACCTGACAGGGGACACCGGTTATTTTGGTCATTAAGGTATCTAAATTTTTTAAAAGTGCTCCGCCACCAACGAGAATTATCCCTTTGTCCATAACATCAGAGGCGAGTTCAGGTGGAGTTTGTTGTAGAACACTTTTGACCGTGCTAATAATCTCCAAAAGAGGTTGTTTAATTGCTTTGACAATATCGGTTGATGTAATCATAATACTCTCCGGAAGGCCGGAAATTGCGTTTGAGCCGGAAACCTCCATCCTTAATTCTTTGTTTGGCTCGACGGCTGACCCGATTCTTTTTTTGATCTCTTCTGCGGTTTGTTCACCGACAATCAAATTATGTTTTTTCCGAATATAGTTTGAAATTGCCAAATCAATTCTATTGCCACCGGTGCGAACTGAACTGGCTGATACGACATCGCCCAGTGAAATTACAGCAACCTCGCATGTTCCACCGCCGATATCAATAATCATATTTCCAGATGGAGTGGCGATCGGTATTCCGGCGCCAAGAGCGGCCGCGATCGGTTCTTTGACCAGATAGGCCTGTTTGGCACCGGCAGACACCGTGGCATCAATAACTGCGCGTTTTTCTGTCGATGTAATACCTACCGGTACCGCCATCATCACCTCGGGTCGAGTGAAGCGAATTCTACCACTAACTTTATTTATGTAATGTTTGAGCATTGCTTCCGAGATATTATAGTTGGCAATTACCCCATTTTGAAGAGGGTGAGCAGCAACAATACTTTCCGGCGTTCTTCCGATCATTTTTCTCGCTTCTTCTCCGATAGCAACTATTTGGTTATCTTTGACTTGCAATGCAACGACTGACGGTTCGTTAACAACAATTCCGTTTTTTGGAGTGTAAACCAAGATATTTGTCGTTCCGAGATCAATCGCAATCCGCTTGGCCATTAATTTGTCCTTTCGATTGAAGCCCCCAATTTATTTAAGCGAATTTCAATTTTTTCGTAACCACGGTCAATATATTCAATGTTTTCTATCTCGGTTTGCCCTTCGGCGCAAAGTCCGGCTAAAAGAAGTGCGGCGCCACCCCGAAGATCGCTGCATTTAATTCTTTTTCCAACAAGTTTTGTCGGTCCGGTAATTTCAACAATAAAAGAATTCACAACTTTAATATTTGCCCCCATCTCTGTCAGCCATTTTACATAATCAAATCTCGCTTCGAATAAGGTTTCAAATATTTTCGATTTGCCGGTAGCTTGAGTCATAAGAACGGCAAAAGGTGATTGTAAATCTGTCGGAAAGCCCGGATAAGGTCTGGTATCGATCCATTTTGTTTTTGGAGCGATGATTTCTGCCTCTTGGTCGATAACCAATTTCGAATAAATTTTATCGATTTTTTCAATCCGATAATTGATATTAGAATTGTTAAATTTATTAAATACCAATGATAAATGTTCGGGAATTATATTGGTAACCTCGACTTTACCGCCACAAATTGCTGCAGCGATAGCGATAGTTCCGGCCTCAATTCTGTCGGGCATGACTGTGTATTCGATCGGAGTTAATGCTTCGACGCCTTCAATAACTATTGTATTTGTTCCTGCTCCGGTAATTTTTGCACCGGCGCGATTAAGAAAATTTACCAGATCGACAATTTCCGGCTCACAAGCGCAAATTCTAATGGTTGTTTTTCCTTTTCTCAAGACAGAGGCCATCAATGCATTTTCAGTCGTAGTGACACTCATTTCTTCTAGTGTGATATCTTTGTCGCCATCACGATAAGATCCGTTGGCTTTAAGATGATAGCGATTATTTTCTTGATTGTAATTTGTCTCAACTCCCAGATCTTCGAAGGCCTTGATATGGTAATCTATCGGTCTTGCCCCGATAATACAGCCACCGGGTTCAAAGAATTTTGCTTCGCTAAAAAGTGAAAGTAGAGGTCCGATGATCACAACCGCACCACGAAGTTTTTTTATCGGATCTTCGTCCGGTTCAAAAGAATTAACCCCGGAAGCATCAATTTTTAGTGTATTGCCAACAAAGTTCGTTTTAGCTCCGATGCTCTCAATCACTTCAATCATGCGAAAAATATCTAAAATACGCGGGACATTATGAAGAATTGTCTCACCTTTGACCATTACAGAAGCCGCCAACATCTTAACCGCGGCATTTTTAGCACCGTTAACTCTAAAAGTGCCAACTAATTTCTTCCCGCCTCTTATAATAAATTTAGCCATAATTACGTACTAAAATAATACCGCTAATTTACTTAATTTGCAATATCAGCTACACTATTATCATGAAAGAATACAAACATATTCCGAGAGAACAACGCCTGAGAGAAATTATTATCGGGCAAAGTATTGTCACTTTAATAATTCTTGTTACTTCTCTCTCGTTGATTTTTTATGGATTTGGCTACAAAATTGATTGGAAACATTTCGCGATAAAACACACTGGAATCATTTACCTTTCTTTCCAGCCCAAAGATGCCGATGTTTATATTAATAATGAGAAAAAATCAGAATCGTCTCCCTTTGATATGAATTTACTTCCCGGGCGCTACTCTGTTTCGGTTAAAAATGACGGTTATTATTCTTGGAACTCTGCTGTTACTGTTGAGGCTGACAAAGTGCTAACAATTAAAAATGTTGTCCTTTTTCGTGAAAATCCGGAAATCACTCAGGTGACCAAACAATCAGAAATTGATACCATAAATACCCCCTTTGATTTATTAGTGAAAAACCCACAAGGTGATTTATCATCAAATAATTATGAAATTTGGATCGGCGATAAACTGGTTACAAGGTATTCGATACCAATTTCACATGTTATTTGGTATCCGGGACGAGAATATGTCGCTTATCAGCAAAATAATGCCATTAGGATAGTCGACAAAGATGGCACAAATGATGTCAAACTCGTCGACTTACCGGACAATTTAGCAGCAAAATTTATCTTTAGTTGGGATGGCGCATATCTGCTCTATAAAGATTCAGAGGGCTATAAAAAGGCGAAAATTATCTAATTGAATATCATCTTATCCCGGTCGGAAGTTTTTTCGTATCCTGCTCTTGTTTTGAGTTTACAATATTATTTTTCGGGTCGGGTAGTATCTGTTTTGCTTTTATTATCAGGCGGTTTAGATTTGTGCCAACCGGAGTACAAGTCATCATAGTTAGTGTCGGATATTTAGCATAATTATCCATAACCGAGGTTTCTGTCGGTCCAACGACTTGTTTTTCTTCTATCTGATAAACATAATTAACGCCCTGAAACTTGATTAGTATCAGACCCCCGACAACCTCTTTGTCTAGTAGAGCAAAAATCGCATTGTATTTGCTTGATACCCAGGGATAATTTGAGCTATGACCAGTAATAAAAACATTACCGTTCTCACCGGGTAAACTTGTTCCAGCGATATGAATTACTCCGTTTTTTAGATTATCACTAACGGCTTTTTCTTCGTTTTCAACTCGGAAAGTTATTGGTGCTTTAATATCGATTCTTTCAACAAAAATCGAATTGTCATCAATGTTAGGAAAAGACAAATTTTTATCTTCGCTAACATCGCTTGGGCCGAGAATTATAGCGGATAGCGGTTTTTCGTTTGGTGCAAATTCATCTCGGTACCAAAATTTGATTTTTTGAATATAAGCAGAATAATTTAGAGCAAAATATACAGCAGCAAAAACAAGGACAAAAATAATCAGAAATTTAAGAAAAGTCCAAAGTGGATTTTTCTTTTTCAGCCTGCTGGCGATAAATATCTGCTCTAAATCTTTTTCGGTAATTTTTTCTGACATTGGTAGTATTATAGCTAAATAATTCTCTTTTTTCTAGACAGAATTTGCACCATTCTGTAAAAGGATTATAATTAAATTAATTAATATAAAGGGAGGGAAAATGGCCTCAAAAGTATTTTTGAAGAAGACTCTAACAGTCATCATGACACTAGCGATTGTGTTTGTTTATTCCTTTTCTGGTATTCAGAAAGCCGGTGCATGGTCAACGCTCGATCAATTTACGGTCAATGCAGATGGTTATTGGCGGATCCAAACTCATCAAATTGTTGGACAGTCTTTTCGTCCAACATATAACAAACTAGATGGTGTTGGCGTCTATGCGGGAATTCTGCCGACAGGGCCAGATGGCTGTATTTTAACTGTGAAAATATACGATGCCACAGTTTTGCCGCCAGTCCTAATAGGCCAGACCACCATGCCAATACCAAAAGCTGAAACATACAATATCGCAGACATTGGTCCGCTTGACGTTACACCGGAAGCCCGCTATGAAATGCATGTTTCTTCCGACTCCAGCTACGCTTATTGGTTAGTTAACGGATCAAATGTATATTCCCGCGGTTTAGCGATAATAGACTCAACCCCTGATATAACGCAGGATTTTGTATTCGCCACATTTGGTTACAATGATACACCGCCAGAGGAATCGAGCCCGGCTCCAGAAGCTGAAGTTGATCCAGATCTATCTGGTGGTGATGTTGCAGCGGATACTGCCGCCGGTGAAGCTCCTGCTTCAGCCAGTTCATCCAATTCGCCATCAACCACTTCGACTTCAATTTCTGCTCCCACCGGTTTAACAGCCGAGGTTGCAGCCGAGGGAACATCTTCTACAATCAATCTCTCTTGGACAGCATCTAAAACCTCTGGGATTACCGGTTATTCAGTTCTTCGCAGCACCTCGGAAAAAAGTGGCTTTGTTGAAATTGGTGCCACCGACGCTAAAACCTTAACGTTTCGTGATGATAAAGCGGTAAACGATCAGACATATTATTATGTTGTTCGAGCCTATAAAGATGGCACAATTTCCAAAAATTCCAATGTCGCTTCAGCAAAAATTACCGATGTTACGGCTCCAGCAGCACCAGCTAACTTTCAGATTGTCAGTCAAAATGAAGAAGAAATTAATTTTACTTGGGACGCACCAATAGATACTGATCTATCCAATTACATTTTAACTATTGCCAATAGCAGTGAAGATAATGCTGAGGTACTGGAAACCATTGAGACGATCGGCAAAGATGAGACTGGCTACAGCCTCAAACTATCAGAACATGAAAAGCTAGCCATCGATACTGAATACACATTTTATCTTCAAGCCAAGGATGTCAGTAATAATTTTTCCGAGAAAGCAGAAACTAGCGGACAATTCGCAGCTGAGGTCCAAGTTACAATCTGGACTTGGGTTGGCCTAGTCGCAGCAGTTTTAGCGCTTGTTGGTGCAATCATTTTCTTAATTATTCGCCGAGGAAAAAATAGAAGTATTTCTGCCTAGATAACATCTTTAAAAAAACCGTCGAAGAATATCGGCGGTTTTTTTATTGCTAAAATAGGGTTAATTGCAAATCCTTGCACCTGAAACACGGTAATTATGCTATGCTGGAG
>CAYRLY010000004.1:0-55984 GCA_964425445.1 uncultured Candidatus Saccharibacteria bacterium
TTCTAACCAACTGAACTACGACCACGCAGAATGATGAAATCATACCATAAATATTGTATCAAATCAATAAAGAAAAACCCATCCTGCTCGAGGATGGGTCGACTACTGCCTAGCTGGCAGCTTGGTTCTGTGCCGGTTGTACCGGCGGTGCTAGTTGGTAGCCCTGTCTGGCTAGTTGCTCCGCCGCCTTCTGGGCTTCCGCTTCGTGATAAGCGGCGAGAGTGGCTGATCGCTCCTGCCGTGCTTCTGCGGCTGCGGAAAGATGATGGTGGTAGATCATGACAGCAGACGGAATGCTGAACTGACTCGTTGGCACACTCATGAGTAGCACCTCCCGATTTGTTCTCCACTTGAGACGATAATTATTCATCGGCTCAAGAAAAAACACATTCGACAGGCTCAGTGCAAACAAAAAAACTGGCCGTTGGCCAGCAATTTTTATCTCTCTATTTTTATATCAACAATAAAACGCTGGCCTTAGGTCAGTTCTCCAAAAAAGAAATACCAGCTATTTGTGTTGTATGCTTTCATTAGTTTCAATATAACAAAAGACAATTTTGTTTGTCAAATAAATGAAAGTCCCATCCGCCTAGGCGGATGGGAACGGCTCATACCAATCATTCCCTTCGGGATGACTCCTAACCGTGATCTACTCGATGATCTCGGCTGATGCCACGGCAGTCTCGAAGCAGTCACCGGTGCCGACTACCCGCCGGCCCTCGGCATTCTCGATGATCGCGCGACAGTGGTTGTTGACAAAGTCGCAAATCACCGCCGTGAGGTTCAGGCGCAGCCGCTCACAAACCATGCGAGCGGTGGACCAGACCCTCACACTCAAAGCGTTCCGATCACCACAGTACTCACTCGGGATTTCGACCTTCGGTATTGTCGGCGCAAACAGGTCAACAATCTCACACATTGCTTGCTCTCCTTTGAGCTTTTCGCTCTTCTAGAAGTGATGCTACAAGTGCGAATGACTCAAACGAACCAAAAAACCGCCCGCGGGCGGCAGATTTTCTTTTCAAATTATTTTATCAAACTAAAAACTGCCGCCTTTATGGCTAGTAAGAAGCGCTAGGGCTAGCAAGTTTTTGTATTTCATATGACCTATTTATAACAAATGTTAAAATTTAAGTCAAAGCGCTGACAAAAAAGACTATTCGTGATATAATTTCCCCATGGAATTTAAACATCAACCGGTACTTGTAAAAGAGGTTTTAGAATATATACCACGAAAATCCGATGGTATTTTTGTCGATGGCACTTTGGGTGGTGGAGGACATAGCAAAGCTTTGCTTTGCGAGTCGAAAGCTAAAAGTCTAAAGTCAAAAGTAATTGGAATTGATCGTGATTTGGAGGCGATTTTTGCCGCAAAGAAAAATCTGGCTGAATTTGAGAGTCAAATTACTTTTATCCACGATAATTACTCGAATATACCAAAAATACTAAAAAGTCAGGGAATCGATAAAGTTGATTTTATCCTGCTTGATCTCGGGGTCTCTAGTTATCAGCTCGATAACCCCAAGCGCGGATTTACTTTTCAGACCGACTCCCCGCTTGACATGCGGATGAACCAGAAAGACGAGCAATCCGCTGCTGACATTGTAAATTATTACAGCGAAAAAGATCTGGCTGATATTTTTTATGACTATGGCGGAGAACGCAACAGCCGCAAAATCGCCAAAATGATTGTTGAAGGGCGGAAGGAAAAAAAAATTAGCACCACCGCCGAACTCTCAGAGATTGTCGAGATGTCATTTCCAACAAATTATAAAGGTAAATACAAAATTAACCTGGCAACTCGCGTGTTTCAAGCTCTACGAATTGAAACCAACAATGAGCTGAATATATTAAAAGAATTTATCCCCGAGGCAGCAAAATTACTGGCAGGGGACGGGCGATTGGCGATAATCTCCTTTCACTCTGGAGAAGACAGAATTGTCAAACACACTTTCAGAAAACTAGAAGAGGAAAATAAAGAACAATATAAAGTGCTAACCAAGAAACCAACCGTAGCAGGGGATGAAGAGCTCAAGACCAATCCCCGCTCCCGTAGTGCAAAACTAAGAGTATTAAAAAAGCTATAAGAGAACAATAAATTATTTTAGCGGCGCAAACCGCCCTTTTTAAATTTATTTACAGTTTCGGCAGTTTCTGCTATATATCTACTAGGATCAATTCACCGAAACGGGAGGCAAACTGATGTATCTCAGCATTTTGATCGGTCTCGTAGTCTTCCTGGCCGCTGGCGTCTGGCAGTACACAAAGGAGCACGGCTTCAAATGGTCGATGGTCATCGCCAACATCGGCATGGACTTCTTCCTGGTCTATGGCTACCTCTGGGCGGTCAAGTCTGAGAGCGGCTTCAAGCCTTGGGCGCTGAACATCGGGACCTTCTTTGGTCTCGCTACTTTCGGAGCCTACTATCTTGACGACTGGCTACTGAAGAAGCGCGAGGGCGGCGAAGCCAAACCAGCCACAATCAAAGTCCAGAAAAGGACTAGCGGTCGCGCCAAGCGCGGCGGCAGTCGTGGCTGGCTATAGAGACCGGCTTCCAAGAGAACCTATGGATTCCGTACGGAATCCTTTTTTAATTATCTCCCCCACCAACTACGCTTTTTCGACTCAACTTCACGCAGCTGTTCATATAGTTCACGTTGCTCTTTAGTGATATTTTTTGGTATCTCAATTCTGACGGTCAAAATGAGATCACCGCGCCCCCCTTTGTGCTGTCGGCCCTTACCAGGAATTCTAAACGACTGCCCGTCCTGAATACCAGCCGGAAGATCGAGCTCGACCTTTTCACCAGCAATTTCAGCTTGAAGTTTATCGCCGAGAACTGCCTGAGCCGGAGTAATTCTAATTTCCGCTTGAACCTGGGAAAAAGCTTGACCGAAAAAATTTTCGAATATATCTCCCAGCCCGCCACCTCCGAAATCAAATTCAAAGCCTTGACCATTACCGAATCCTGAGAAACCTTCAAAGCCAGAAAAACCACCTTGGCCACCGGCGGAGGAAAAATCAGTTTTACCAAATTGATCATACTGAGATCTTTTTTGCGGATCGGATAAGACTTGATAAGCCTCGTTTACTTTTTTAAACTCTTTCGACGCTTCTTCTCCGCCACCACGATCCGGATGATACTTCAAAGCAAGCTTGCGATAAGCTTTTTTTATCTCCTCGCTGGAGGCATCTTTGCTGATGCCAAGTGTTTTATAAAAATCCTGAGCCATTTATTTCACCTAAAAAACGTTAAGGGACTGCCCTTCTTGAATTAATATAGTTTCAACAATAACTTTATTCTTCTTCGTCATCCGACATTATCGCAGCAGAATTAGCATCAATTTGAATCGATTTCACCTGGCCAGTTGCGGTATAAGTCACATACCAGTAAAGCCAACCCTTCGGATCACCGTTTTTCAGCACCAGTCGAACCGAAGATGTATCGTAATAGTTGCGGAAATCAAGCCCACCATTTTTTTCGGCAATCTGCAAAGCCTGGACATAATTTATTTTCCAAAAGTCACGGTTTATCACTGTCAGGTCGCCAAGATAATCATTTTTGTAAACTCTCGATCTAACAAATGCCTCGGATGCATTGGAGATGGAAATCACCCAGTTGTAAATCCGATCGGCGGATGAAGTGTAGACATAATTGGTTGTGCCAGATCCCTGAGCTAAACTTTTCGGTAACTGAATATCGATCGCCGCCAATTGGTTTCTGCTATCAGCGCTTGTTGCATTGCTATCGGCGATGTCAGTTTGACTTTTGATTGAATCAGTTATCTCACCAATATCTATGTTAGTCAGATCAGCAGCCAGGGGCTGAGTTTGGGGATCAACTTTGGCCTGTTCTTCGGCTGCTTTTTCTTCTGCAGCCTTCTCCTGACTGCGGTTAGAAACATAAGCCCAAATGCCAGCAGCGATAATTGCAGCAGCTATGATAATCAAGAATATAGGTTTTTTTAAAAAATCCAGCAACTTCCCCTCCCAGGTAGTGAAAATTCGACAGCTTTCTTTGAAATTATTTCCGCGAACAACACTACAAATTATAAGCTACATCTCTGCCTATTCAAAACGTTACGGCCAGAAAGCAGATAATTTCAGTCGAATTTCTACTACCTGGCTCCGCTGTATTTATTTTAGCAATATTTTTTGTAAGGTACAATTACCAGGGTTTTTGAGCCGCTTATCACGGCCCAAAAACCCGGCACAGAAGATTATTTTTTCTCTTCTTTTTCCTCTGAGTCTTCAGGTTTTTTCTCCTCAGTGCCAGCATCTTCAGCTTTGTCATCATCTTTAGCAGTTTGCTCCTGATTGGCCTGTTGATACATCGAAGCGCCTAATTCCTGCAAAACCTTTGACAACGTTTCAGTGCTATTCTTAATCACCTCGACATTGTCTTCGGCTAAAACATCCTTCAGAGCTTTAATTTTATCTTCGACTTCGGTCTTTTTGTTTGAGTCAACCTTATCTCCAGCATCTTTTAAGCTCTTCTCCGCAGTATAAATCAGATTTTCAGCGATATTTTTTGCTTCAATAAGCTCGCGCTTCTTTTTATCCTCTTCCGCATGTGCCTCAGCGTCTTTTTTCATCTTTTCGACTTCTTCTTCCGAAAGACCGGACGAGGACGTAATGGTAATTTTTTGTTCTTTGCCACTAGCTTTGTCTTTGGCAGAAACATTGACAATTCCATTGGCATCAATATCGAAAGTTACTTCTACCTGAGGAACACCGCGCGGTGCAGGCGGAAGACCATCCAATATAAATCGTCCCAGAGTCTTGTTGTCAGCTGAAAGCTCCCTTTCTCCTTGCAAAACATGAATATCTACTTGGGTTTGGTTGTCAGCAGCAGTGGAAAATATTTGCGATTTTGAGGTCGGGATCGTAGTGTTGCGTTCAATTAGTTTTGTCATCACACCGCCCAAGGTCTCAATTCCCAATGAAAGCGGGGTAACATCGAGCAAAAGCAGATCTTTGACTTCGCCACCAAGCACACCGCCCTGAATAGCTGCACCGGTTGCAACTGCTTCGTCAGGATTTACTGTGTGATTCGGCTCTTTGCCAAAAAACTTTTTAACCGCCTCGCGAACCGCAGGCATTCTTGTCTGCCCACCGACCAAAATCACTTCATCGATATCTTTGATCTCAAGCTTGGCATCCTTCAAGACCTTTTCACAAGGCTTTAAGGATTTTTCAACCAAATCACCAACAAGCTGCTCTAATTTGGCTCTGGTAATATTCATTTGAAGATGCTTGGGGCCGGAAGAATCAGCGGTAATAAATGGCAGATTTATCTCAGTTTCATTAGAAGTTGAGAGCTCAACTTTGGCCTTTTCTGCCGCTTCCTTTACACGCTGGATCGCCGCTTTATCAGAGTGGAGATCGACTCCTTGATCCTTTTTGAATTCATCAATAATATAATCCATAACCTTTTGGTCAAAGTCATCACCACCAAGATGTGTGTCACCGTTGGTAGCTTTGACTTCGAAAACGCCATCTCCAAGCTCTAAAATTGTAATATCAAAAGTTCCGCCGCCAAGGTCATAAACAGCGATTTTTTCGTTCTTATTTTTATCAAGACCATAGGCCAAAGAAGCGGCTGTTGGCTCGTTGATTATTCTTTTGACCTCAAGGCCAGCGATTTTACCCGCGTCTTTGGTTGCCTGGCGCTGCGAATCATTAAAATAGGCCGGAACGGTGATTACCGCTTCAGTCACTTTTTCTCCGAGATAAGTTTCAGCGTCAGCTTTTAATTTTTGCAAAATAAAAGCCGAGATCTCCTGTGGAGAATACTCTTTGCCATTCATCACAACACGGATAGAGCCGTCGGATGCCTTTTTGGTTTGATAAGGCATCTTTTTCAAATCTTCTTGCGATTCTTTGTCATCAAATTTGCGGCCGATAAAACGCTTAACTGAGAAAATTGTATTTTCTGAATTTGTTACCGCTTGGCGTTTCGCCAACTGACCAACCAGTCTCTCCCCTTTTTTGTTTTCAGCAACAACAGATGGACAAGTTCGTCCGCCTTCTGCAGTTGAAATGATTTTTGCCTCGCCACCTTCCATTACAGCAACAGCTGAATTTGTAGTACCAAGGTCAATTCCGATAATTTTTCCCATACTTGCTCCCTTATTATGTTTAAATTTCAAACTTTAATTTTAAATTGTTTAGGTTGGAGCTACCCTTGATGGATTCGTGGTGACCCTCCGATCAAATGCTAGCTCCTATAATAAATGTAAAGTATACTTTACATTTTGTCAAGACTTTTTTACAAGGCAATCAATAATTTTATTTTCTCAGAATGTAAAATCCGGATCTTCTGACCCGGATGAGTTCGCTAACTTTCAGCGCCGTCTACTTGATCAGCGCGTTCGAGCCGGGACACTCCTCCAAGTCATCTGTCCGTCGAGGAGGAAATATTCCATTTGCGACGAGATTCTTGTGCCGGTTATGTCTTGGAATCCTCGTCAGACAGTCAAGTGGTAATCGAGCACTGCAGATCGGGCAAGAAGCAATGTCTCCGGGTTTCGCTTTTTTCTCCATCTCTGCCTCCGGCTCTCGTCTTATCACCATTGGGAATTTTAACAAACAATTCTAAAAATGAAAAGGCTCCGACGGAATCGTCGGAGCCGAGAATTGCAGGGCAGGCAGGAGCCGGATTCGAACCGGCGACCTCCGGGTTATGAGCCCACTGCGCTCTGCTCGCTGAGCTACCCCACCCACCCAAAATGGCGGTGTGTTCTCGACTTCGCTCGAACACATTTCGAGCGTTTTGAAGATGGGAAATTTTAACTTTTTAATTACAGGCGTTTTTTAGGGGGGTAAGAAAATATATGGGATTTTTAATGGGGTATTTTTGAATTGCTCTTTGGCTTTTTGGGGGAAGATTTGAGGGGAAGATGAAGCACGAAGTGCATACCATATATAACTTTTGCGAGCACAAAGTGCGAGCAAAAGTGAAATTAGGATACGGGTTCAATTATTACTGTGACTGGAAGCTCATTGCTAGATTTTTCCAAATCGTCAATCAATCCATTAGGATTTCCGACAAGCCCTTCTGGATCATAAACGAAGCAAACTAGTTGCTTACAGTCGGGGTGAGTTTTATATCTAGCTATGTCAATAAGGAGTTGCTCGCCTATTTCTTTATCTTTCGTTTTTGAGCCAGTTTTTTTAACCTCGATGACTACCTTTTCTTTTTTCAACAAAAAATCAGTTCTTGAGCATGCACCGGCAAAACTCGGAGTCCATTCTTCGGCTCTTACATCATCAAAATCAACTTTTAGTAAAGCATGCAATAAATCTTGTACGTCATATTCGTCATTAACTTCTAGTGTAGCTCGATTTTGATGGCGACTTCTAAGTTGTCTTGCCACCTTATTGAAATTTCGACATATCTTTTCTATGCGACCAAATGTTGATTCGGCAGGTACGGTTGTAGTTTCAGAAACCTCAGTATTATTTGTTGGTGCGTAAAATTCAGGATTTTTCGTAATTTCATCTTTCAGCACGGATATATGTGCTTTGTATAATTCCACTTCGTCCGTAAAGTTTTCCATTTGTGCACCCATATGGAAAACCATAAGGTGTTTTTTATCAAATTTTTTTGCTTCTTCCGGCGATAAATATTTTTCAATTATCTTAACCGTTCGTTGTTTCCATCTTGCGAGTTGTTCATATGCAACATCAAAATTTGCACTGCTTCTGAGCGATGCTACAATTTCCTCTAACTCCCTTAATGCTTCTTCAAGTTTATTTACCATATATAAAAATTAGATCATTACAGGGAAAAATGCAATCACCTCATATTTGCACTTCTGGTATATATTTGCTAAGTTTTAATCAGACTGGATAATGAAATTTACAAATCATGGAGGGAATAAGGAGCACAGCAAATGTTTGCTTTCCTTCCAATAGCGCATGCTTCCAGCAGTTCCGACAAGCTTGCCAGCGACCTAATCAACTCAATCAACAGTGGAGGCGCCTTAAGCTCCGGCCAAAAGATATTCACCGCCAGCGTCGCCTTGTTCCCCGGCTCCATCGAAACCAAGCTTGCAATTTATAGTTTCTTGTCATCAATTACCTTGTCTCAAGTTGTCGCCACCGTCATCGGTGGTATTTTTTTAATTCTGCTTATTAAATTCCTGCACCGATTCGGCTGGCAATTGTTCGGTCCCCGAGAGTCAGCAACCTTCTTTGAAGTCACCTATCCCTACAATCACAACAAATCGGCGTATGCCAACGAGCAATTCTTATCCCAATTTCACAGCTTGGCTGGACAGAAAAATATCTGGCAGCGCTTGTTTGGATATAAAAAGAGGTATTCTTTGGAGATTGTTTCAAGCCCCAAAGATGGCATTAGATACATCATTGCCATGAGCAGTTTTGACGCTGCGATTGTCAAGAAAAATCTGCTCTCTTTTATCTCCGGCATTGAAATAAGGGAAATACCAGATTATCTACCGGAAGATATATACCAAGATAAATCTCAAAAAACCAAAGTAGTGGAATTCAAACTTTCAAGCGATTTTGTCTTGCCACTTAAAAAGCATGATTCGCTGGACGGCCACGACCCGATCGCCTACCTTGCCGGTAATATGACCAAACTCTCAAAGCAAGAGTTAATCTCCATGCAATTGGTTGTAACTCCGATTAGCCGGTCAACCCATGGGGGTATTATCCGAAAGATCGAGAAAATTGAAAATGTGATTCGGAATAAGCAGGCTCTAAGTTCCCGTCTTTCATCAAATATCTGGCAAAGCTTGCTTGCCATACCATGGACAATTCTAAAATGGACTCTAAAAGTTTTTGAGTTAACTATCAAACTGGTGCTTAGTTTAATAACCGCTGCTTGGGACACCGAGGGTGACAGCACGCCAATCTTTACCAAGGAAAATCAGGTAGTAGTGGTAGACAATGTCCATAATCCCTACGACCAACAATTTCAAGATGAAGTTAAAGGCAAATTAGACCAGCCGTTGTTTGAAGTGTCTATGCGACTTTTAATTTGTGCAGAGAATAAAGCCCAATATCGCCAAAGGCTATCCGGTTTTCTCTCCTCGCTTGGGCAGTTCTCGAGCACTTACCAATCATTTGCAATCAGATATTTTAATATCTTAAGAATTATTCAGTCGCCAAGCAAAGCTTTTATAAGCCGGCAGATCGCTTATGCTTCAAATCCGGTTTTATCTCTCTCAGAACTGGTCAGTATATTTCATTTCCCAACCAGCGAGGCCGGAAAAACCGAAGATCTCCTAAAGATTAAGAGCCAGCCTTTACCAGCGCCACTTTCTTTTAAGCAAAACCTAGAAATTTTTGATAACGCTTTTGCCAAAAACTACTATGGCGGAACAGAAACTGATATTGGTCAAACACTGGAAGAAAGGCGGCGCCACACATATATTCTCGGCGCAACCGGCAGTGGGAAAACCACTTTAATTACTTCAATGATCTATAACGACATTTTGAAAGGCAAAGGCGTAGCAGTTCTCGATCCTCATGGCCAGCTGGTCGAGAGCCTGCTTGAAGTAATTCCAAAAAACAGAATTAAAGATGTGGTATGGTTTGCACCCGATGATGATGGCTTTCCGATATCACTTAACTTGCTGGAATTGGACAGCAAAGGACTAAGCAGGAGCCAGCTGCAAAAGCAGAAATCAATTGTCACCAGCAGTATTATCTCCATTATGCAGAAATTTTACGACGAAAAATTCTTTGGTCCAAGAATGGAATATATATTGCGCAACACTATTCTAACCGCCCTAGAAACCGAGGCACCGACTTTACAGACGATACTGGATATTTTAACCAAAACCAGATACCGCAAAGCACTGGTCAAGACACTCGAAAATCCAGTGCTTCAAGATTATTGGATTTATGAATTTGAAAAGCTGGGAAGTTTGCAAAGAAATACCGTCATTTCGCCGATAACCAATAAAATCGGTGGAATATTAAGCTCGCCCATTAATTACAACATTTTGACCCAAGCATCAGGCAAGCTGAATTTCGATGAAATAATGAATAGCGGAAAGATTCTGCTTTGCGATTTATCCAAAGGCAAGATCGGCGAAGATGAATCAAGCTTTTTCGGCTCGCTCGTAATCTCGAAGATTCAACTGGCTGCGCTAAAGAGAGCTTTAATTCCCGAAGCAAAACGCAAGGATTTTTATCTCTATATCGATGAGTTCCAAAACTTTGCAACAGAAACATTCTCCGAATTGGTGTCGGAAGCCAGAAAATATCGCCTCTCAACTATTCTTGCTCATCAGTCCATCTCGCAGATTGAAAACAGGGATATCACAAAAGTAATACTCGCTAATGTGGGAACGGTGATCTGTTTTAGATCTGCCAATCCCGAAGATGAGCAATTTATTTTGCCGATCTTCTCTCCCGAAGTTCAGAAACACCAAATTTCCAATTTACCGCTCTATAACTTTTATATGAAAATTTCCGTTGGCAAAGCCGAGGATACGCTGGTGGCCATGGCGGATAATTTTTCGGTTAGGGGCAGCCGGCAAACAGCCGAAGCCGTAATCAAGGAATCGCGCAAGCGCTATGCTAATGAGATCAAAGAAAATATAGCGCCAAAAACTCCCGATAATTTTCCGGAAATCGAAGAAAAACCCAAAAAGAAAAGGGCTAAACATGCCGGCCTTTTGCCTTAGTATCTAGGGCAATATTTAAGCATAAAGCAAGCGATATATTTCCCTCTATCCCATAAAGGAGAGGAAAAGGTGGGATAGGCGAAAAATGTATAACTATGAACAAATCACTTAACATCACCGAAAAACAACAAGACATATTGAAACTACTCTACCGCTTCCGTTTCCTAAAACGCTCTCAAATTCAAAAACTCCTCAACCACAAAGACCCCAAAACTATCAACCTATGGCTCAAAGATCTAATAGAAAAAGAATATATTGGAATCAGAAAGATCGGATACCCATACAAGATTGCCTATTGTATAAATTCAAACGGCATAAACTACCTTAAACAGTATTTAAAATACGACGCCAAATTGTTGCAGAAGTATTACCGCGAAAAGGAACGCAGCTTATCTTTTATTACCGACAATCTCCTAACCGCTGATATATATTTAGATCTAGCCGGCAGAAGCAGTCAAAAAGCTAAGTTTGATATTCATATCAAAAGCGATTGCCCAAACCACAAATACAGCGATCTGCTCCTTGCTCTTAAACCTCATGCCTATATTACCCAGACCACCGTTTATGAAGCAAAGGAATATTTCGTCGAATTGATCAGCGACCAACCAAAAGAGCGCTTGCGGCAAAGGATCAAAAATTATCTCTATTTCTATCAAGGCATGGAGTGGCAGGAAGAAACCGGCCAAGATTTCCCGACCATTCTTTTAATCTGCCCAAGCGAGGAATTGCTAGAATATATCAAGGGCTACGCCAAAAGAAAGCTTTACCAATTCGATGAAATACGGTCAACTATCAACTTAACTACAAATGCGCAAATTAACCAAGTCGGCATAACCGGCGATATTTGGAAGGAGATATAAATGGAAAAAGGCATATTTGATGATGAAATATTGAACGATGACGATACGGAGTTTTTGAGAAATTTGATAATTAAAGAATTTAATAAAGAGTTTGGTAAATTAAGCGAAACAGAACAAAGGATTGAATTGACAAAAATGACTCACTTGGTTGATTTGTTCGCAGAAGAATACTTTGATCAAATGGAATGGGAGGAAAGATTAAGAAAAGAACCGAAAGGATTTCCGGTTGATGTCGAGTATAAGCCATGCCCGATCTGTGGTGGATTTATGACCAATGAAAATTGTTGGTACGATAAAAACGGTTTAAAATGTACAATCTGTCAAAAGGCAATTAAGAAAAGAGCAATTCCGGCCGGCGTTTGCAAAAATCGCGCAAAGTGGTTTTCTGAACAAGATTTAAAAAACACTTTTCAACTATCCACTACAGGAATTAATAAAATGTTAAAACAAGGTAAATTAAAGGCCAGAAATATTATGACGCTAGACGGCATAGAGGTATATTTCAGAGTCTTTATCGAGCGCGAGAACAGACAGTTTGTTCATGAGCATTTCATCAAAGTATTTGAACATTACGAGACAAAAGAAGAAAATAAACCGGTAACGATAAGATCATAAATATTCTGCTACAAAAAAAGGCTCCCAGAATCTACAACCGACTCCGAGAGCCTTAATCCCCTCTAATATTCATCTGCAAGCATAACCGTTAATACTCTTTGGCAGTTCGGTGAAAGCGGGTCCTCCCAAGCATCCAGCGAACGATTGTAGTAATCTATTTTCCAAAAGACCTTATCGCCGAGCCAGTTAAGCCGGCCAAAATCTCTTTCGCCGTAGGGGTCGTTATCTTCGCTAAACTTGCTAAACTCTCTGACTGCTTTTAGCAACCCCTGCAAATCGCGCACTGACTGCGCTCCGCAAGTAAGCACTACTCCAAACCCCGATCTACGAAAAGCGTCATTTAATAATGCAATTCTCTCTACTTTTACATCATTCATTATTGCGTCCATTCTCTCCTCCTATTCTTATAAATAAAAAGAGAAGCAGATAATATCGACCTTCCGCTTCCCTAAAAGGAGGGAAAGAACAGCACGCTGAATTAGTCAAGGTGGAGTCCTACCTTGAAGAATATAATAAAAAAAGAACCGACCTTGACTTGTTCAGACCTGTTCTTATAGTTAGGAGATTAGCGGGAGGAGGACAACAACTAAATGATAGCCTTTATTTTATTGAGTAGATAATTACTCAAATAATTTTCCGCCAACTCCAGCTTTTGAAACCTTTGCCAGCTCAAATATTTCTTCAATTGATGCACCATTATTCTTCAACGTATGAAAATGATTTTCTCCAAGCAAAATATATTCCCAAGTTCTGCCATCGCGCAATTCATCAACGAGCTCATTAATTCGCTTTACCCAATCCAAAGTCGCGAATTGTTTTTGTCGAACATTAGGATCGTTTAAATCTTTTTCCGCTTTTGTCTCAACAATATATATCTTCTTCGCACTTTTTATAATAAAATCAGGGTGGTAAAAAGACAGTAAACCATCTGTGCGTATATAAACTATGCTCGCAAAATCATGATAAAATTCACTCACCTTTATTAAACTTTCCACCCGAGAATCGCTATCTGCATATAGCATCAGCTCTTTTTCAAAACCGCCTTTATTTGATGGATACTGCAGTTTTTCATAAATAGTTTTTTGGATATCAAGGCAATAATTTTCTCTCATTCTCAACGATGAAACTTCAGAAAAATATCGTTTTTCAACGATTGCGTCGCTAACATTAATATTGTGTTGCATTTCGTAAACAACTTTGCCGACTTCTTTTACAATATGGTTCGTAACAATCCCATTTCGCAATAAAAGCACTTTCCAATTATTCTCTGCAAACGGATCAAATTCAATGTCAAAAAGTTTTGTTCTTATGTACTTATCAATCGCTTTTACCAGCTCTATTTGATTAATTTGAACCATTGGGAAAGTTTTTAATTTTCTCCCACCTTCGCGCTCCTTTGCCATTCGACCGATTACAGTGTTTGAAATTTTTTCCAAATATTCATTATAACTTCTAGAATTGAATAAATTTGCATTCACCACATAATCGCCAAAACGAGTTTTTACGGTAATCTCCTCAGAGTAAAAGGACTCGCCGTCTTTTTGAAAGAACCTTTTTAACGCGTCTAATGGGTACAAAGAAAATTTTTCCAACTTAGAGATATCTATTTGCCCCGAAGCCAGATCTTCCTCTTTTTCTTTAATAATAACGGGCCAGAACAGATCATATTTTTTATATTCTTCTTTGAGTCCAACAGTAATTATATCGCCAGTGACTCCTTCGCCACCCGTCGGATCTTTCTCAATTTCACCAACAATACCTTCTTTGAGTAAGTCATCATAAAATTGATTAAAAGCCGGGTGCTCGACAATTGTTAAGATGTCGAAATAGTTTTCTGGCTCCCTTTTCTCCAATAAAAGCCTCATTCTATTTTCTTTTTTTAAATCTTCGAACTCTGGTTCGCGCCACATTAACCGCAAACCTCTGCCGACGGTTTGTTCAAGCAGAATATTGGATGTTGAGGATCTTAGTGGAACGATAACGCAAATGTTGCTGACATCAAAACCTTCACGTAGCATTAGCACCGAAACCACAACTTTGGGTTTATCTCTTTTATCAATACTAAATAATCTTTGCTTTATTTCACGCCATTCACTTTCTGGAAGTTCTCCCTTTCTATTTGAATCGATTTGCAATATGTCGTCTTCTCCCAATCCTTCTTCCAATAAAAACCTGCTTATCAGCGGAGACACATTAGTATCCTCACACATGATAAGCATTTTGGGATATTTTGTGGGATCACTCGCAATCTGTTCTGAAAATCCATCCTCTAATATTTTTAGTTTAGAAAGTCCTGCTCGGATCATCAATTTTTGCCCGTCAGACAACGCTATCGGTTTTCCTTCGTCGTCTCGAACAGCTTTATAATCAAGCGATTCTAAATCAATTATCTCTTTACGTTTGTCGATTGCGATTGTTTTTACTTTTCCACTTGTCACAGCTGCCTTCAAGTCATAGTCGACAATAATATGCGGAAAATAGTGTTTGATTCGCTTGGGGCCACTACCGGTAACATCGTATGGTGTTGCTGAAAAATCGATTTGCACAAATTGAGATCCTTTATTTTTTGCAATTTTATTTAAACTTTTTTGCCATTCAACTTCTTGAATCTCACCATAGGTTTTATTTTCATGTATATGATGGGCTTCGTCGTTAATAACAACCAAGTCGGAAAGCCTGGATAAAAACTCAATCTCATTACCGCGAAAGTAGGCGGCGTCCAAACTATTTAGATCATTTCCTCCCGATGTTCCAGGAGTTAATGGCAACAATTCTTTCACTGTATCAGAAGGATCATCAAGGGCTGACTCAATTATTTCCTCATCATCTTTTTCCTTATCCATAAAAAGATGCCAGTTAGAAATCGCAATCATTCCATCGCCGGTGATTTTTGATCCAATCTCATCCTTTTTTACCGTATTGCTCTGCACAAAACCAAATACTTCCTCACGGTAGCCATCAGGAATAAACAAATCTTGAAACACAAACAAATCAGAACGGGAAAAATCTCGCTCTTGCTTTTCATTCTCTTTGCCAATATATGCATCTAGCAGCCGCTCGTATACAATCAATCCTGGAGCCACTAACAGAAAATTTTTTGAGAATTTTCCTGATTTTTCTTCTTCATATTTTGCATTTAGAAATTGCCAGATTAAAAGTGCATGCATTACCCAAGTTTTGCCGGTGCCCGTTGCCATTTTTATTGCGTATTTTGGAATTGAATACTTTTCTTTGCCGAGCTCTGCTGCGTTTATTTCCGTTAACAGTTCAAAATCTACATTTTCGTACGTTTCTTGAACACTTTTCACCCCCAAGACTTCATGCAGATAAATTGCATTTAATATCGCCTGTTTTTGTCCCTCATGAAAATTGATGGAGCGAGTTTCGATATGTGGTGGCATAAACCAAAATTTCAAAAGATCGGCCGTCACAGGAGTCACTTTGGCTATCATCTCGCCGCTATCCCATTTTTCATTTACCAGTTTAGTTAAATCTTGAGCAAGACGAATTGGGATGTCTCTCGTCCCAATATTCAGTGGTGTTGGCATATATGCTCCTAAATATCTTCGATTACTATACTTTCAAATCCGAAAACATCGACCGTTTTAACGCATACTTTCCGCTTTGCCTTTTTTGACACAAAAAGGGTTGCCTTGTTTATCACATGGAAAGGATCCGAATCATTTTCTTCATTCTCTCGATAATCTTGCCAAGTGCTACGGAAAGTTTCGCCGTCATAGTCAGGATCGATACTCCAGTACTCAATTAAGGAAAGTGGATCTTTGCTAATAATCTCTTGGAGTTTTTCTTTGTCTTTAATATCAAGCGGAATATTGTCAGGAGAAAGTAGTATGTAATTATCCAATTCAATATCTAGTTTTTCTTCTTCGGGGTTATTGCCAAAAGTTTTAGTAATTGGCTTCAAAGATAAATATTGCATCGATGAAAATCTGATTGATTTATTATCAACTAATTTTTGATAGCTTGATTTAGTTTTTAACTTATCGAGAAGATCCGGCGGTATAACCAAAACTTCCAATTTGTCATCGCGAAGTGACCGGATTGCTTGGCTAATGTCCCAGGTAAAGTTCCAACCCAATACCACAACTTTATTAAACCCTCCCATAAAAGTGTTCCGATATTCAACTGCTTTTTTAAGCGTAGCCAACCCTGTCATTTTACTCGGCGAGTCAACCATTACGAGAGTCCTGGAATTTTTCAAATAACCTAAATTTCTTCCCGGATTTGCCTCCTCTGAAAATGGAATGGCACCATACAATTGTAGAATCACACTAGCCAGATCTCCAACTCGCTTAAACACCTTTGTTGAAGCAAATGATTCTTTCTGATAATCGCCAATTGACTGATATAAAAATGGTTTAGCATCTTGGTCGATAAGTCGCTTTCTCATTACCATCGCTGCCGGCTTGCCGATGTCGGACATAATCCATCTTCGTCCGAGTCTCTCAGCTACTGCACCGGTGGTCCCCGAACCAGCAAAAAAATCAGCGATTATTGAATCGTTATTTGATGACAACTTGATCACTCTTTCCAAAAGAGTTTCAGGTTTTTGTGTGCCATAATTCACTCTTTCGTTGGCAACGGGGTTTATAAAAGGAATCCTCCATACATCGCTTAATGGTTTACCGGTAGAATCTGAATACACAACATTGTATTTTCCACTGGCGATTAGTTCTTTAACTTTAGGATTTTCTTTATCGTAGACGACTAATCCTTTGCTTCCATATCCACCACCGATTAAATAGCCCTTACTGTATTTGTCTTTTAGGTTTTCTGTTATCTCTTTTATCTCATTAAAAACATGATCAGATCCTTTTTTGTACACTTGTAAAACATCATGATTTTTTTGCAATGATTTGCTCTGACTTGTCCATTTTTCATAGTGCCAAACTACCTCATTGATATAGTTGTCTTTTCCAAATACGTCATCTAATAAAATTTTAACATAGTGGCCAACATGCCAATCGATGTGGACATAAATTGAGCCCTTGTCGGAAAGTAACTCGCGCATTAGAACTAGCCGCGGGTAAAGCATCTTTAAGTAGCTAACTGTGCCGTCTTTCCAAGTATCGGCGTAGGCGAATTGTTCAATCACTGCTGGTTTTTGCTCCAAGTCAGCGCCTGGCATATTCACCTTTGTCCTGTAATCGGCTTTGCTGTCAAATGGTGGATCAATATATATCAGATCGATTTTTCCTCGCATGGATGGCAAGCCGCTTTCTTTGTCCCCGGTTAAAAGCGTTTGCATAGCCAAAAGATTATCGCCATAAATTAAGCGATTTTTCCATTCTGCAATAAAGTCTTTTTCATTCCGGCCGGAAAAAAGCCCTGCCGTATCCTTTGACGGCAAAACAAATTCGTTGGTCTGCAAACCGATACGATTCGTCCCCGAAGCCCGATCAAGAATCCTCTCGACCTCTTTCTTCCCATCGTCTACTATCTTTGGCAATTGATAAATTAACGAATCCATAGTTTTTTACTCCTTGTAATTTTCGACATTTGGGCAAATGTCATGTTCTGCACCGCCCATCCAGAATCTTTAACTTTCCACCAGTCGTAAATTTTTGTAGCTTTTTGTGGTTTAATTATCGTTAAGTCGGCTAATGCTGTTAAAAAACCACAGGAACCGGTAAAGCTGATATTTTCAAATTCTGCTTGTCTTCTAATTTGTTTATCATTAGCAAATACAACAACCTTTTTTGCATTTTCTATGTAATATCTAGCAATATTAATTGCAGATTGGTCGGAACTACTCATCATTGCCCAAGTGTTAGTCCCAGACCAAAGTGATTTTCTTGTTAGCAGTTTACTGTCGTCAACCAGAGTCATCGTAACCGCAGGGTCACAAAAAGTGTTAGCTACGACCGAACCATTATTCGATAGATACACATCTTTGACTTTTAACTGGCCGAAATTATTAGTTTCTGTCTGCCACGATTCCTCGTTAATGTCCTGCGGTAGCATTTGATCAAAGTTTTGGGCTGTATATGTGCCACAAAATTCGTTTGCATCCCATGCTGTTTTGGTAACTAATAACTTTGTGTTTGCAACTTCACAATATTTTGTCAGACAGTCTGAATTGATACGCCGTTCAACAATTGCATCTCTGATTGGGATGTATGCCGAGGCATCAAAAATTGATAAGTAATTAGTAGTCATTCGTTCCTCTCAATTCTTTCCTTTGCACCCATTGTGCCCCATCGGGAGTTATTACTAAAACATCAATTGGACCACCGACATTTTTGGGTCGAGCCTGAAAACGGATTGTATCAATCGTGGTGCGAATGCCATATATACAAAAATCGATCGCGTCTTGAAGTGTCATCGCGTCCCAAATAATCGGTGCATTTTGAATCTGGACCATTTTTCCGTCTTGTTGCGGAATCATTATTGGTTGTAATATACCACCCAGTACGTCGCCTTGACCAGACCAAGATGCTCCGTAAAGAATTTTATCTTTATGGTTCAATCGTTCAACTTTTTTAGTATTTACTTGGCAAGAATAGATATATGGTATACTTACTCCACTACTATCCTTTTTATAACCAGTGACATGAAAGCCGGTGTTGGCTTTAGGAAACTGTTTACTAAAATATTCTACAAGTTTATGTGGGATAGTGGTCACATCAATTTTTTCGTCTTTCTTTTTGTTTAACATTTCCTCAAATTTCTTGATGTGATGAGCTGTGGGAACTCCGCCAAGATTCGCCTCGCCAAAGACACCAACACCAACTTGATAGAGAGGCCTGTTATCCTTATCGAATTTTTCAAGCAAAAATGTCTTGTAAACACTATCAGAGCTTATAGTTTCGATTGGCGGGATATCTTTACCATCGGAAGTTTTACCCTCAATCTTAATTGATTGGCGACTGTCAGAGGCAGTTGCAATCCCTTCTGGCACATATGTTGTTATTATTAAACTCATTTTGCTCCTTCTAAATTATTGTTATTGGTAATAATTTGGTTTGTGGATGAATCAGCAGTTTGTTTCATAACTCCATTATTTTGGAAAAAATATAACGAATATATTATTATCCCTAATGAAAATACCAATACCGCAGTTGACCAAATGAATGCATACTTTTTGTTTCTGATAAATAACAATAGTGTAATAATAAATAAGATAAATACGCTAAGTCCGGCAACAAGAGCGGTAAAAACAACAGCACTGTTTATATTGTCAATCATTTTATAGATCTGGAAACTTCCGGAAACAAAAGTAAACAGCGCGACGAAAATTCCTAAAACTTGAATTGAGTTGATTTGTTTGGATTCTAATTTATCTCCTGCTTTGTCGATCTTATCGTCAATCTTTACATACATGTCTTTTTCTAGAACTCTGAATTCTTCTTCAAATTTGTTGAATTTTTCACTAACAAAATCATCGAGTTCTTTTAATTTCTTTTCGACAATCGCAGAATCTCTTTTTTCTCTAATTCCCGAATCAGATGAAATATCTGGTATTTCGTAGATTGTTGATGAATCATTGTTCATCAGTTAATCCCTTAAAAAATTCATCCCCGGTTTCTTTTGCTTTATTATAAAATGTGTCAAAAACTCCATCTAATATTTCTTGCGAAGGATCTGGAAAAGTATTTATATCCAATTGTAAACTCGCAATTTTTTGCGAATCTTTGTCCATACAGTCAATCCGTACGAATTTATTTATTTTGAGATTATTGAAAGTTTCTCGTTCATTATATGCTGTATGATATTCGGACATTTCATCGGGAACATTGTTAGATGCAAAATACTTAGTAATTTCCGATAGGGAATTAGCATTGCTATTCTGGTAGGTAAAAATTAATGCCAATCGGACACATTTTGGATCATCTTTTAATAAATTAAAAACTGCTTTTACAGATGAAATAAATTTATTGAAATCATCCATAGTACCCGAATAATCAGAAAACAAATCAACACGATTTGCACTTCCATTCACAGCATATCCATCGCTTGATTTGGAATTCATAATAAAACGAGGAATATCTGGTGGCATTTCATCCAAAACCGGAAGAACAATTGGCTCTGAAAATTGTGTATTGCCTTGCAAGGCATCTGCTAATTTTCTCTTGAAATTATTTATTTGAGATAATTTCTCTGTACCATAAAAGTAATATGATTTTAAAAATATCACAGCTTGAATTTTTTTAGGTATTATTTCCATCGGTTATCTCCTTTTTATTTTTAGTCCTTAATTAAATCATCAACCTTGACATCAAGGGCATTCGCAATCTTTGTCAATGTTTCGATGGTAGGGTTGGCACTGACACCTGATTCTATGTTTACAACGGTGTTAAGTGAGAGATCGGCCAACTTAGAAAGCCGGTCCTGTGAAATGCCTCTTTTTTGCCTTATCTTTTTTATATTCTCGCCAATGTTGGGTAATTTCTTCTCATTTGACATACTGATTTCTCCGATATACTATTATAATGTATGGGTTATATTACACCTTTTATATCTATTCTATTTTAATAATATTCCCTTATTTTCCAAGAGTCAACCTATAAGGGAGGTCATACGTGCGCGCTGGGTTAGGGTGGGGCAAGCACAGTATTTGTCTTTCTTCCCCTCAAATCTTCCCCAAAAAGCCAAAGAGCAATATTAAAATAATTCCTACTGTAAAAAATCCCTGAAATCCCCCCCCCAAATAAAAACACCCGTTTTAAAACGCCCGAAAAAATCAATCGCCAAACCGCTCGAAATGTGTTCGAGCTTGGTCGAGAACACACCACCAAATTGTATTTAGCTCGTTTTTATCCATAATTCCAACCGCTCGCTCCGCTCGTTTAAGTAATTCTGTAAAGGGTTTCTTTAATTCAATAAACAACTTGCCGTTTAAAATAGTGCGGTTCCTGAACGATAGTTCAGAAAGCATAAGAATATAATACAATGGTTCATCAATATATTATTATGCTTTGAGCCATAAGGTTTTAATCCCGAATAGGGATATTTAGCGAGATTAAAATTGTCGGTAAGTATTATGGAAAGCATTTGATACATAATAACCAGACGACGAGGAGGGTTTTATGCTAAAATATTTCATCTACTGCAGAAAATCGTCCGAGGAGGAGGAACGGCAGATTTTGTCGATCGAGGCACAGCTCCAAGAGCTAAGGGACTATGCCAAACATAACGATCTAACAATAATCAAAGAGTTCGCCGAGAGCCGAACGGCTAAGGAGCCAGGGCGACCAATATTCAATCAAATGCTTTCCGAAATTGACCAAGGCAAGGCTTCGGGAATTTTAGCGTGGAATCCCGACCGGCTTGCCAGAAACTCGGTTGATGGCGGTAGAGTAATTTATCTTGTAGATACCGGTAAAATATCCTCGCTAAAATTCCCCACCTTTTGGTTTGATACCACTCCTCAAGGCAAATTTATGTTAAGCGTTGCCTTTGGTCAAGCCAAATACTATACCGACAATTTAAGGGAAAACATTTTGCGAGGAATCAGACAAAAGTTAAGGCGCGGAGAACTTCCGGCAAAAGCTCCGCTTGGTTACTTTAATGAGCCTAGGTTGCGCACGATCGAGCCGGATAAGGCGACATTCAATAAAATGAAAAAGATATTGGAGCTTTTCGCCAAAGGAAACCACACCTTAACCAATATCCGAGACGAAATGTTTTCCCTTGGACTCGTTGGCAAGAATGGGAAACCGTTTAACCTGTCATCAGTTCAGCCGATATTATCCAATCCATTCTACTATGGTATGTTCGTGTATCGTGGAGAGCTGGTACAGGGAAGCCATAAGTCGATGATTTCCAAGAAACTTTTTGACAAAATTCAACTAGCTATAAAACAAAACGGCAAACCTCGCCGGGCCAAATTAAAAAAGGAGTTGATATTCAAAAACTTTGCTGTCTGTGGAGAGTGCGGTTATCAAATAACCGGCGAGAGGCATATTAAGAAAAGTGGACGTACTTATCATTACTATCGTTGCACTAGAAAAAGCAAAGTAAAGAGATGCTTAAATCCTTTTTTGCCCGAAGGCGAGCTTGCCGGCCAAATACATAGCTACTGTCAAAAAGTTTCCATTCCCGATGAATGGAGAGACAAGTTTTTGGGCAAGGTGGTAGAGTGGGAGCAAGAAGATAACGACACATCAGGAATTTTCGTTCAAAATTTAAAAGAAAAGCTACAAGAGATAGCTGTTAAAATAGATCGACTGTCAAACGGCTATCTCGAGGGAGCTTTTGAGCTTAATGAATACCAAACAAAAAAGAATGAACTAATAGAAAAGAAGAAAGATATTGAGGAGGAATTAAGCGATTTTGAACGAAAAGGAAATCATCGGCTCGAACTCTTAAGGGATTGGATAATAGAGGCCAACAGAGCCGATAATCTCGCTAAAACAAAAAATTTCCTCGAAATGAGAAATTTTTTGAAAACCGTTGGCTCGAACCGCACTATTTTAAACGGCAAGTTGTTTATTGAATTAAAGAAACCCTTTACAGAATTACTTAAACGAGCGGAGCGAGCGGTTGGAATTATGGATAAAAACGAGCTAAATACAATTTGGTGGACCTAGGTGGATTCGAACCACCGACCCAGGATTATCAGTCCTGCGCTCTTACCGGACCTGAGCTATAGGTCCAACCTCGCTGTTACACGAGGATTGAATGCTGGCGAGAGCCAGCCAGATCCCGAAAGACCTGCTGGCTCCCATATATCTGGAGCGGACGACCGGATTCGAACCGGCGACCTTGTCATTACCAATGACACGCTCTACCGACTGAGCTACGCCCGCTTCCGAAACTGGTTAAGCCTCAAAACTTGAGGTAACAACCATCTATGGCGAACGGAACGAAGCGCCTGGGAGACTCCGTCTCGTTTCTATCGCAGATGGTCGATACGCCTCAAGTCGAGAGGCTCCACCAACAGACCCGCAGAAGGGCCACCTTCAAGAAGGGCCTGGTTGGTGACAAATTGGTCGCGGCGGCTGGACTCGAACCAGCAACCTTCGGCTCCCAAAGCCGACGCTCTACCAATTGAGCTACGCCCCGACCTTTCAGATAAGTCACAATATAACAGTATATTAAACATATGTCAATATCGAATTCAAAAAACTATTTCGCTGTTTGATTTTAGCTATTTTTTTTGTTAGATTGAGATTGCTTAGAAATTTGCAAGTTTCTATTTTTATTTTCAAGGAGAAATATGGCGAAGGAAAAAATGGTTTATTTCTTCGGCGGCAAAAAAGCCGAAGGAAATGGGAAGATGAAAGATCTACTAGGGGGAAAAGGGGCAAACTTAGCAGAGATGGTCAATTCTGGAGTTCCGGTCCCACCTGGTTTTACCATCACTACTAAAGTTTGCAATTATTTTTCAGACAGCAAAGGGAAAATGCCGGCAAATTTTGACAGAGAATACAAAGAAGCGATCGAGAAAATGGAGCGTGCCGCTGGCAAGAAATTTGCCGATGAATCTAACCCGCTTTTAGTTTCTGTCCGCAGTGGCGCTAAATTCTCAATGCCAGGAATGATGGATACAATCCTAAATCTCGGTCTCAATGACAAAACGGTTGAAGCGCTAGCGGTAAAAGCCAATAATCGTCGTTTTGCGCTTGACGCTTATCGTCGTTTTATCCAGATGTTTTCCGATGTTGTTCTTGAGATCAAAAAAACGATGTTCGAGGAGATCTTAGAGAATGTAAAAGAGACAGCCAAGGTAAAACTTGATACCGAGCTCAAAGAAGAAGATCTTGAAATTCTGATCAAAAAATATAAAGAGCTGGTGAAAAAACATTATAGAAAAGAATTTCCAACCGATCCAATGACCCAGCTTGCAATGGCAAGAGATGCGGTCTTTCAGAGCTGGAATAATCCGCGAGCAATAACTTACCGCCGAATGAACAAAATCGCCGATGATCTCGGAACCGCTGTCAACGTTCAGGCGATGGTTTTTGGCAATATGGGCAACGATTCGGCAACCGGTGTCGGCTTCACCAGAAACCCGTCAACCGGAGATGCAGAATTTTACGGCGAATATCTTACCAACGCTCAGGGGGAAGATGTTGTTGCTGGCATTAGAACACCGAAACCGATATTAGAGCTTAAAAAGGAGATGCCAAAAGCATTCAAGGAACTTAAAGAAATTACTGACAATCTTGAGAAACATTATAGAGATATTCAAGACTTCGAATTTACTATTGAGCAAGGAAAACTCTATATGTTACAAACCAGAACCGGCAAGCGCACTGCCCATGCAGCAGTAAAGATTGCTGTCGACATGGTTAAAGAAAAAATGATCTCGGAAAAGGAAGCGATAAGCCGGGTTGAACCCGAAAGCTTAAATCAACTTTTGCATCCGGTTTTTGATCCGAAAGTAAAATATGAGGCATCAGCAACCGGGCTTCCGGCATCTCCAGGAGCCGCAGTCGGCCGAGTAGTCTTTAGCTCCGAAGACGCAGTAGAAAAATCAGAAAAAGACAAAGTTATTTTGGTCAGAACCGAAACTTGCCCCGATGATATTCATGGTATGGAAGTTTCTACTGGTATTTTGACCGCCAGAGGTGGAATGACCTCTCACGCTGCGGTTGTCGCCCGAGGAATGGGTAAATGCTGCGTCGCCGGATGTGAGGATATTAAAGTCGATGAAAAAAACAAGAAGCTAACTATGTCCGGCAAAGTTATTAAAGAAGGCGATTATATCTCAATCAACGGCTCAACTGGCGAAGTTATAATCGGGCAGGTCCCTACCGTCGAACCATCACTTTCTGGTGATTTCGGCACGATAATGAAATGGGTAAATAAAATTAGACGACTGAAAGTCAGGGCAAATGCCGACATTCCAAGGGATGCGAAAGTTGCAAGAGAGTTCGGTGCCGAAGGCATCGGTCTTTGCCGCACAGAGCATATGTTCTTTGAATCCGACCGTCTACCTTTGATGCAAAAAATGATTTTAGCCGATACCGAAGCGGATCGTCGCAAAGCCCTTGATAAACTTCTGCCGTTCCAAAAAGAAGATTTCAAAGGCCTTTATAAAGAAATGAAGGGGTACTCAGTCACCGTCCGTCTTCTGGACCCGCCTTTGCATGAGTTTTTACCAAAAACTAAAGAAGAGGCCAAAGAACTTTCAAAGAAAATCGGTATTGACGCGAGTGTTATCTGGACAAAAACGCAAGATTTGCATGAATTTAACCCGATGTTAGGTCACAGAGGTTGCCGCCTAGGGATCACTTATCCGGAAATTACCGAGATGCAAACCAAGGCAATTATCTCTGCCGCTTGCGAATTGGCCAAGAAGGACAAAATTAAAGTAGTGCCGGAAATTATGGTCCCGCTCGTTGGTAGTGTTGCCGAACTTCGAGATCAAAGAGAGATTATCGACCACATCGCTAAAGAAACCATGAATTCTTACGATACGAAAGTCAAATACTTGGTTGGTACAATGATTGAAGTTCCACGCGCCGCCGTTACCGCTGACGAGATCGCCGAAGTCGCTGAATTTTTCTCTTTTGGTACAAATGACCTGACCCAAATGTCGATGGGCTTCTCCAGAGACGATGCTGGTAAATTTATTAAGATTTATATCGATAAAAAGATTTTTGTTTCTGACCCATTCCAAACTCTGGACCAAAAGGGAGTCGGTAAATTTGTTGAGATCGGGATCGAGAAAGGTCGTGAAACTAAAGGCGATCTAAAAATCGGTATCTGTGGCGAACACGGCGGCGATCCGGATTCAGTTAAATTCTGCCACCGCGCTAAAATGGATTATGTTTCTTGCTCACCATATCGAGTTCCAATTGCTTGCCTCGCTGCCGCCCAAGCAGTGATTGAGGAAAGTGAGACTTCAGAGTACTCAATGAAATAGATAATCTAGAAAATAAAAAATCGCCCGGTTGGGCGATTTTTTATTTGGCCACTTTGACTTTTGCTGGCCGAAGAACCTCACCAGAATATTTATATCCAGAAAGTATTTCTTCGACAACAGTCCCCGCAGGCTTTTCTGACTCAATCTCTTCAACCGCCTCATGAATCTGCGGATTAAACTCCTGGCCAATTGATTCGATTCTCTCTAACCCATTATCAAATAATATATTTTCAAACTGTTTTTCAATTTGTTTTATCCCCTGTGCCCAATTATCAGTTTCTAGCTCTTTTGGTAAGTGTTTAGCCGCCAATTGAAAATGATCAAGTACTGGTAAGAGTTGCTCTACAATATCAGCGCCAGCAGATGAAATTAATTTCAAACGCTCGTCAGCAGTCTGCTTTTTGTAATTTAAAAAATCCGCCTGAGTTCTCTGCCAACCAGAGGTCAACTCAGCAATCTTTGATTCTAGCTCTTTAATTTTTTTGTTGTCGATTTTTTTCATTGCCACACCCTTCATCTTGGTATAATAAATTCAAATGAAAATTAAGTCAATCCCCAACCACAGAATATTCACATATTTTTTGATTTCATATCTTCTGGGAGTTTTTATTTCTTCTTTTTATAATTTTAATTTTTATCAAATATGGCAAATAATTATTTTAATATTTATTTTTCTAACAGGTGTCACATTATTTTTTAAAACCGGGCAGACCGGAAAAATATTTTTAATCTGTTTCGGTGCCTTTTTTTTAGGAATAATTACTTTTAGTTACAAAAATACTAAGCTAGATGAGTTGCAGTTACCATTTACAGAAACAAAAGAATTTTATGTAAATATTGTCAACTATCCGGAAAAACAGGGGGATAAACAATCTTTTTTCGGCCAAACAACTGATTTTGGTGACAAAAAAATTATTTATTTTAAAACAGGAAGATATCCCGAATATAAATACGGCGACGAAATCAAAGTTTTGGGTAAAATTGAGAAACCAAAAAATTACTCTGATTTCGATTGGATAAATTATCTCAAAAGATTTTCCGCCATCGCTTCAATAAACAACCCCAAAATTGAGAAAATCTCAGATAATAATGGCAACTTGTTAATACTAAAACTCTATCGAATCAAAGAAAATATCGAAAATATTATCGAAAGAAATTTGCCTGAACCGGAAAGCTCCTTGGCAAAAGGAATTCTAGTTGGTTCACGAGATGGTTTTTCTGATGATTTGATTGATCGATTCAACAAAGTAGGAATAACTCATATCATTGCTCTTTCCGGTTTTAATGTCACTATTATCGTTGTTTTTATTTCGATGGTTATGGCGAAATCTGTCGGGAAAAGATACATATTTTTGTTTTCACTAATCCTTGTCGGCTCGTTTGTCGTTATGACCGGGGCCTCCGCTAGCGTAGTAAGAGCCGCGATAATTTCTCTACTTCTGTCATACGGGACAACAATCGGCAGAAAAGCAGACAAAACAAATTTGCTTCTTCTGGCTGCAGGAGTTATGGCGGCTTTCAATCCATTTGTCCTTCGGTTCGATGTCGGTTTTCAGCTTTCTTTTTTAGCCTATATTGGTCTGGTTTATTTTTCTGAAACTTTAATGAAAATACTGTCATGGAGGAGGATCAATTTAATCCCCCAATCGATTAAACTGATTCTGTCGGAAACTCTATCGGCCCAAATAGTTGTTCTTCCACTGCTCCTAACTACTTTCGGCAGGATTTCATTAATCGCTCCAGTCTCTAATATTTTAATTTTGCCTTTAATCCCACTGACTATGCTTATTGTTTTTATTTCAATAATAATTTACATCATTTTCCCTTCAGTTGGACAAATATTATTTATGGTTTCTCTGCTACCTTTAAAATATATAATTTTTATTGCTGATTATTTATCACAGGTTCTAATCTCATCAATTGAAATAACAAAAGATCTGCAAACGGCTTCATCAATAATGTATATTTTATTTATATTTGGATTTTTTACTTATACTAAGTCTAAATGGTTAAAAAAGCAGCAAAATTAAAATTATTTTTTCTTTTTGTTCTGGCACTTATTACTGCAACGATTTGGTCGGTTTACTTTTCCCAGCCTGATGAAAAACTCAACATTTATTTTTTTGATGTTGGTCAAGGTGATGCGGAATTAATACAAAAAGCAAATTGGCAGATTTTAGTTGACGGCGGGCCGGATGATATCGTAATTGAAAGAATTTCAAACGTAATGCCGATAGATGATAGAAAAATTGAAACAATAATCATTACACATCCACATGCAGATCATATAACTGGACTGATTGAAGTGATAAATCGCTACGAAATCGAAAAAATTATCTTAACTAAAGTCGATTATGAGAGTGCAACTTATAAAAGTTTACTCGAGTTAATTGATAAAAAAAAGATTAAAACCATCACTCCGAAGATTGACGATGTTGAATATCTTTTTGATCAAGGAAAAATTACCTACCTTTGGCCAGGGGAAGAGGTGTCAAGATTTGAGAACAATCTAAATAATTCTTCCATAGTTTTTCGATTTGACTATGGCGATTTTAATTGCATTTTTTCAGGAGATGCCGAGATAGAAGGTTGGACTGAAATTTTCAAAAAACAAAAAAATAATTTGCCAGACATTGATGTGATTAAAATTCCACATCATGGCTCAAGAACCGGACTGAACGAAAACATGACTAATATTATGAGACCAGATATCGCAATCATATCATTGGGCCTAAATAACAAATACGGCTTCCCTCATAAGGAGATCTTGGATATCTTGGCAAAAAACAAAACTCGAGTTTATCGTACCGATCAGGAAAAAACCATAAATATTAGAACAGACGGAAAAAACTATGAGATCAAAACCTTTTAATTCGTCGATTCTGAAACTGGGCTCTTATTAGTAGCCGTTTTCTCCGGAAAATAGATGCCAAAAAGATATACAGTAATGACTGCTAACGTCAATACAAGTATCAGTGAGGACAAAAATCTTTTACTCGCTTTGTTGTTCTTCATCTTTAGGTAGTCGCAAAATTTCTAAAACTGTACCATTTTTTCTCAAACTATCCAACCAATCAGAGAAGCTCATATCAACTTGACCTTTTTTCTCCTCAACCAAAAGAATGTGCCAACCAAACTCGGTTCGGAACGGGTCAGAAACTTTGCCGACTTCCGTCTCGAAGGCAACTTTCTCAAAATTCTCCTCCAATTGACCCCGAGTAAAGAAATCAAGATCTCCACCATTTTGATTTGAGCCAGTATCTTCACTGTATTTTGTCGCTGCTTCACTGAAATTAAGGCCACCTTTAATCTCTTCTAAAACCTTATCTGTTCTTGCTTTTGTTTCATCAACCTTATCTTGGGCCGCATCTTTATCTACTCTAATCAAAATGTGTCTAGCCCTAACCTGAATCGGCACGGATTCGGCTAACTTCTGTTCAAGTATTTGATCGGCAATCAATTTTTTAAACTCTTTGACGTTTAAACCATAAAGATCAGCGAGAACTTTTTTAACCTCTTCTTCGCCGCCGTTTTGTGAGACAACCTCACTATAAGCAGTTTCAATGTCAGATCTTTTGACAGAAACACTATATTTTTTTGCTTGGCTTTTCAAGAGCTCGTTATCAATTAACTGTTGCAATACCTGCGCTTTAATGGCATCGTAGTCAACATCTGACTGCTGCGTTTTTTGATAAAAGTTATTGATATATCGATAGTTAGCAAAAAAACTATCGGCGGTTACAATCCTACCCTGGGCAAAAGCAACCGGATAGGGAATAATCCCGGCAACAATCTGTGTCACTTTGTCATTCTGCTTATAACCATAAATACCGATAGCAAAAGCGGTGCCGATAGCAAAAACAAAAATTGCCAATCCGAAGATAACCTTGAAAGCAATATTTGCCGTTTTGCCAACAAGAGGATGGAGCTCTAGCGCATCTCCCCTTCTTGCTTTAACAAAGAGCGCTGTAGCCCGAATATAGCCTAATTTAAGATAAAATCCCAATCTCTTAATAAAAGACCAAAACCTAACAAAAAACAATTTGATTTTGTTCATTTTTTTCCTTTAGTAAATTGTATATTATTTTTGTAATTATTACAATCAACGACCCCAACTAGAGGTCAATAAAAGTATAGCCAATAATACTGCGGCCGTAAACAGATAGCTGTTAAATTTATTTTGCTCAAAATTGTCTTCGCTTGTTGATTCTAAATATCCAGAAAAAATATAAACTGATAATGCAGCGATGAAACTGCGACTTAGTGGGTTAATCAACCAAAAACTCAAGGTTAAATACATCTCTACATTTATCAAGACAAATACTGGAACATAAAGGGGTAGAAATTTTAAGACTCGCTTGTGGTCACCATAGAGAGAGAGGATTAAGAAAGAGGATAGAAATACAAGCATTATAATTGCAATCCAAAGTGGAAAATTATAAATATATTGAAAACCGTATATACCATACAAAAGAAGAAAACAGATGTAGACTAGGAGAAACTGCTTAGCGATTTTATAAACCACCAGGATTACTGATATTATCGAAACAACCAAAATAGGCCAGGTGCTAACACCAAGCCCGCTAAAAAGAAAAAATGAGGCTACGCCCCATATTAACAACAAAATCAGATACGTTTTTGTTATCAAATTTTTAATATTTATTTTTCGCATATACTGTCTTATGGTTCTCCCCCAAAATTATCTGAATATCAGCTTGTGAATTTTCCGGCCGGCTTTTCTTGATAATATCAGCGCTAAGTCTTTTTGATAAGAAATCAAGAGTATATTTTTTCTCCCCACCAGAATAATCATAAATAATCGTCTCTTTTAGGGTATCCTCCCCATTTGAAACCTTCGTAATATTATAACCGTAGCTTTTTAGAGTCGAGGAAAGATTCGCGGCAGCACCATTGATACTTGAAGAATTGACAATCTCAATATTTGCTTTTTCCTTCCTTAGAAACGGATCGGTAAAAATTTCGTGAGCGATCTTTTGGACTTCTTTCCAATTACCAGTCTTGGTCTTTAAATAAAAAGTTCCGGAGCTAGAATCAGAAACCAGCGGACCACCCGAACCATTGTCAAGAACTTTGCTAACGGTTTTTGTCGAATCAATATCTTTTACGATTTTCGCCAATGCCTTAATCTCAGAAACAGTTAAATCGGTTTTAATATTCGAACCAGCGATATTGATCAAAGAAATTACTTTTTCCGGATTGCTAAGTGTTCCAGAGGCCAATATTTTGTCTTTGAAAGCAGCAATAACTTTTTGTTGTCTGGCAGAACGATCAAAATCTGAAGTTGTCTCACGACTGCGAGCATACTTCAGAGCAGTTTCACCATTCATGTGGTGCTGGCCAGCAGAAATTTTGAATGGAGAATAGCCGGTCATCGAGTCATTTGGAAACAATGGATCGTAAATCGCCTTGTCGACATAAACATCAATACCACCAACAGCATCTATTGCCTTCTTGAATCCAGTAAAATCAAGACCGACGTAATAATGAATTGGGAGATCCAAAATATTTCCAACCTCCTGCTTCATCAAATTCGCTCCGCCTTCTTTTGTTTCTTTCTCACCAGTATAGAAAACTTGATTTATTTTCCCGTAGTATCTCGGGGTTTTTACCTCAACATAAAGATCCCTGGGGATTGAAAGCATCGCCATGCTTTTCTCTTCCGGATCAATGGAAATTACCTGTATTGTATCAGTTAATGAACCACCAGGGTGGTTTGTTCCACCATAACCCAAAAATAGTATATTAATTCGGCCATCACCCTCGCCCTTTAGGTGAAAATCATCGCCAGCGAGCATCTTGAAAAACGGTGATGAATCACTCCAATTTTTCGTAAAAATTCCTCTTCCGAAAACATATAGAAGACCAGTACCAAGCAAAATTATACCCAAAAATATCGAGAGAATTATCCACAGTCTTTTTCTCGACTTAAAAAAGGGTCTTTTGTTTTTATTTTCGAGCCCAATATTTGTCATTTCAGGAGTTTAAATCTAACAATAATATTGTAACAAAGATAGAATTAATAAGTCCATACCTTATATTTTTTTTGGCTTAGTAATATTCGGTTGTCCTGAATAAATTGGAATGACTGCTTTTATGCTTGGGGGAGTTAAAAAAATAATTTTGTTCTCCTCCAGCTTTGCCGATCTAATTGGAATCTTTCTCGACCAAGATATCGCATTGGCAGCTGAAATTCCAATCCTTAGGCCGGTGTAAGACCCTGGGCCAGGATTGACAGCAATCGATGAAATATCGCCAAGATTGATGTTCAGTTTCTTTAATAATTCATCAATTTTTATCAAAAGAGAATCAGACAGCTCGCCGCTACCGTTCCAAACAACTTTATCGAGTATCTTATCATTATTTAATACCGCAACCACCGTATTGATAGTACTTGTGTCAATAAATAACAAGAATTTAGTCATTGATTTTTCTGCTGTTTTCATCGAGATAACTAAAATTAATTAATTTAATATTTTTGGGAATTGTTTTAAAGACTTTTTCCGGCCACTCAATAAATACCAGATTGCTAGGCTCCGACACTAGATCATCAAACCCAATTGAGAACAAGTCTTCCTGACTGTTCAGCCTATAGGCATCTATATGTACCAAATGTCGACTAGGCGCTTCATATGTTTTCATGATTACAAAAGTCGGACTGGTGATGTTTTGTTTAACGCCAATCTTCTCGGCAACTCCACGCACAAAAGCAGTTTTACCACTGCCCAAATCACCCATTAGACCAAAAATGCAAATTTCGGGATATTTTTCTATTATACTTGCGGCAATTTTAGCAGTTTCTTTTTCACTTTTTGAAATATATTCCATAGAAAGAAGATTAATCCGGTAATTAGCAATGATAAATAAAGATTCATGCCCGACTTTGCCAAACTCGAGGATTTAATGATTTTAACATCATCCTGACAAGTTGGCAACATGCGATAATAATCACCATACTGTGAAAGTATGCCGGCAATCTCAACTCTATCGCCAACTCTCATCTTTGGTTTTTTGATCCCCGTACCTTCCCGAATCGAAATCTGAATTTCGTATCCAGTTTCTACCCCCACAGCACCATCTGCACACAGATAAAAAACATTACCGGACGTTTTGGAAACCGTGCCAGTCACCTGGACATACATGCCCTCAAAGCCTTCACCAAGATCATTAATCCTAATTTTTTTCGCCTCAGGCGGTGAGCGACTAGAGATTACTTGAATATCAGTGCTAGCCGAGATTTTAATTCTTTTTTCATTTTTATATTCAGCCAGTTCACCTATAACAGTAGCTACATCACCCAGCTGTAAAGAAGGAAAAATTTTATGATAAGAATATATTTGAATACCAGAATTTTCTTCTTCAATGTAAAAATATTGATTTGATAGTTTTCCCGGCAAAACAGAAACAACACCAGAAACTTTTACTGTCTCCTCAACTGCTAGATTTTTGGCATCAAAAATCGCTATCTCCGGCACAAACAGATCCTCATCAGACAATACCACCTCTTCTCGCAAAACATTTTCATTTCCTGGCGTTATCTCGATAGTCCACTTCCAGCGATCAAAAAACCAAGAGTAGCTTTCGCCACGACACGCCTTATCATATGACACGCTCGACTTGATATCGCCATTCGGGTCAATCAATCTCGCACTATCTCCGGAATCATTGAGTGATATTTTTGTTAAATTTTTTCCAAAAATTAGATATTGCTCCGGTGCAATGAGTGTGTTCTGCGGGATAAGATAAGGTTTTGATCCACTCTCATCATCATCGATCTGCCAACCAGAAAGATCAACTGTTTCATCAAAAAAATTATAAATCTCAATAAATTCATCGTCCGCACCGGTAGCCGGCTGCGGGAAAATTTCATTAATTCGAACTCCTGAAGGGTAGTAGGGCAAAATATTTTCTTTGGCCTGAGTCGGTGCAGTAACTCTGAAATCATCCCGATCAACATCCGTGTTTTGGCCATTTGGAATTCTGGAAATGGATTGGCCTTGATTTGGGGCTTGAGCATTGTTATCGGGATTAACAGAGCCGTCGTCCCAATTTCCATATGCTACCTGATCAATAATCTCTAGCGACGTGCAATGTATCAATTGCAAAATTTCACCGGAATTATTTAACCATCCAGATGAAACCTCAAAAATAAAATATTCTCTCGCAGAAATTACTCCAGACAAATTCTTTGCAGCGATGGCACCATCTTTTAAGCAGAAATCCGATAGGTCGAAATCATCTAGGGTTGGATTGTAAATCTCAACCCATTCTTTCTCAGCAGAAAAAGGTGCCGGATGAATTTCATTTATTACCAGATGGTCATCGGAGTCTTGGGCTTTGGCCGAAGAAACACAAATGACGCTGATAAAAAACAGCGCCATTATTGCGTAGAAAATATATTTTGTCATGGTCAAAGATGATAACACTCGACCAAGAAATAGCTTACTATTTTTCTTTCCCCCCGTCATATATCTATTATAGCGCAAAAGGCTAATACAAATACAGTGCGCTAAATGTTTCTCATCACTCGTTTCTATGGACTTGATTTAGTAAATCCATCGAGCGAGAAGCATCAAAACCATACTTGTCGGCAATTTCTCTTAGCCTTTTAGCGGAGGCCTTGAATCTTTCTTCATCGAAAGTAATACTGCGATTATCTGCGTTATCTGGATACAGATCTTTATCTTCCTTACTAGTTATGAACATCTCCCATAGTTCTTGATGGATTCTTTCATATTCTTTTGCATCGGCAACCAGCTCAGGTTGTTGCTCACTCAGCTGTTCTAGCATCGCCTTCTCTAGACCTTTGGTCGCATAGAAAATTGAATTCCTAATCTGATGACCCGGATCAGTGATTATGTCTCCTGCGGGTACTTTAATAGTTACCATCACCGGGATTTCCACAAATTTTTCACCGCTCTTTTCCGCTTCTCTATACCTATCAGGAAACTCGACATCTTTTTTGGTATCGGGGTTCCACATGTCTTCGACATATTGATCAAAATGCTCCCTGTCTCTCGACGCCGAAGCTTCCTGCTTTGTCATGTGCGACTCAGCTAACGCTACTTCCTCCTCGCTCGGTTGATAACCACTTTCTCTTCCACCAATCATGATTCCTCCAAATTGATTAATTTCAAAAACCGTTTCTATCTTACATGGTAGTAGTAGTAGTAGTAGTAGTAGTCAAGTTTTATAACCGGTGACTTATCTAAGTTATAGTAATTCTCAATCCTGTAGCTGTTTTATTTAAAATCTCGTTCAACAATAACAGCCTCCCATGTAAATACTTTGTTTAAAATCTGGCATTTACAATTTTCACTAAGTGTATGCTGAATATAATCGATCAAGCATATTCAGCATACATATGATAGAATTATGTTGTTATGATCAGATAAAATAGGAAACAAAGAATTAAAAAGAAAATCTCGGTAGCGATGGAAATTTTAATTGAGGCAGGAAAACTACTAGATGAAGGATTGTATTTGATAAGTTACGAAAAACTAAAAAGAGAGGCGCGATACTTAGAAGGTGATCCCAGGAGATTGTCAAATAGAATTCATAGCTTGGAGCGCAATGGTTATATAAAAATTAATAGAAAGAATCACAGTCTTCAAATCACTACCAAGGGACGAGTTAAAATAGTAGAAAATTCACCAGATAATAGAACTGACGGCAAGTGGAGATTTTTGTCTTGGGATATTCCTGAAAATCTAGCAAAAAAGCGTCAGCAATTTTGCCGATCGATAAAACGGATTGGTTACAAACAAGTACAGAGAAGTTTGTGGGCAAGTCCTTTTATTCGATCAAATAACGTCTACTTGCTTATAAGTGAACTTAAAATAGAAAAATTCGTCGCCTATATAGTTTCTGAAAAAACTGACATCGATAAAGAACTTCGAAAGTTATTCAAGAAAGAATTAATAGAAAATTGAATATGATAATAGTATGCTGAATACACTCGATCGAGTGTATTCAGCATACAGGATTTAGCTAAATTTGATGCTTCTTTGATTAAAAAACCAACATTGCGTCACCAAAAGAATAAAATCTGTATTTTTTCTTTATTGCATATTGATAGATTTCCAGCAGTTTTTTGCAGCCGTTAACTTCGGCCTTATCCTGAATAAAAGCAGCGACCAACATCATTAGAGAAGAAGAAGGTAGGTGAAAATTCGTTATTAAGCCATCGGCTACTTTAAATTTGAAACCCGGCTGAATGAAAATATCAGTAGAATCGAAAATGTCGGCAGTCTTGTCTCTATCACTTAAAATTCTTCCACTTGCCGACTCAAGCGCCCGAAGAGTTGTTGTCCCAACAGCAATAATGCGGCCTTTTTGCTTTTTTGTTTGAGTAATTTTTTTCATTGTAGAGGAGGGGATATGAAATTTTTCTAAATGTAGTTTTTTTTCTGTCAAATTGTTCTCTGTCAGAGGAGCAAATGTTCCCAGTCCGACATTTAAACTTAAATATTCTACAGAAGCTCCAAAAGCGAGAATATCCCCTATTTGTTTTTTCGAAAAATGCAATCCGGCTGTCGGAGCGGCCGCCGAACCATAATTGCCAGCATAAACAGTTTGATACTCACGACGTAACTCTTTTTCAGAAAGATGGGAATCTTTAATATACGGTGGAATAGGTGTTCTGCCTATTTCCTCGATCTTCCGCCAAAATTCTATTCCTTTTTTGTTAAAAAATAAAGTAGCCTCCTTACCATTTTTTTCGACTACCTCGGCTTCAAAATCATAAGAAAAAGTTATTTTTTCACCCAAACGAGCCCTGCCTCCAACCAGTGCCGACCACAAACCATTTTGTTCCTCTAGAAGGAGAACTTCGATTTTCCCACTACTTTCTTTCCTGCCGAAAATACGTGCCGGGAACACTTTTGAATTATTAAGTACTAAAAGATCACCCTTTCTGAGAAAATTTATCAGATCGGAGAACACTTCATCGACTATTTTGCCTTCTGCCGAATTAAAAACCAAAAGCCGCGATCTCTCTCGCGGTTTGGCCGGTTCTTTTGCAATTAATTTTTCCGGAAGTTTGTAAAAATAACTATCAATCATATTCATCAAGCTTGACCTCTTCTCCCTCGGAGAGCTCCTTCAATTCCCGGTTAATCTTTTTTTCTTGCCTGTCATCGCTATCATCTGCGCCAAAGCCAATCTCTTCTATCGGCTCTTCAAAAACAGGCTCTTCCCTTTTTTGTTGATAATCGCTTTCTGGCATTTCCTCAACTGAAGAAATAACATTCCGGTTTATTGACTTGTCTTCCTTTTTTTTCTCAGTAATTTCAGTGTTTTCCCCTTCGGTTTCAACCTCCCCAGAGACATATGGCTCATAATCTTCAATCTTATAATCATCATCTTTCGAAATCGACGTCTTTTCTTTATTTTCCTGGTGTTGATCAACAGCCGATTTGGGCGAAGAATCTAATTGTCTTTGATGCAACTCGGCAATTCTTTTTGAAATCGTATATGGATGAGGGACATCTTCAAGTTTAAAATTTTCTCTTTCACCAGCAGTCTGGATGTAAACATTTCCAAAGTGCATCATTGTGCCCAAAAAACCTTCTACCTTGGCCTCGACATCCTGGACTTGTTTAAGATGTAGCTCAGCTATTTCCCGACGAAAAAAACCATTTTGTTTGATATCAACTAATCTTTCATTAGTGATGATATAGACATCTAAATAATAATTGACAAAACCATATAGACACAATCCGACAATAATTAGCGCGTAAATGCTAGCAAAAATTATTACAAAATTCCCGAGATCACCGGAAAAAACTTCCGGAGACATAATCCAATAGACGCCTAGCGCAATCAAAGGAAGCGTCATTACGAATATAAAAAAAGCCAAGGTAATAAAAACAATCCAGTGCCTTCTAATTAGAAGAAATATTTTTTCTCCCGCTTCCTGTGTAGGAAAATATCGATCCTTGACAGCCATAAATTTCTTTTTTTAATATTTTAAAACCAAGATCTGAAAGATATCGCGAAAAAAGTTAAAACAATGATTGAAACTGATATAAAAATGTATATATATATCGCCGGCTTGGTCATATCACCAATATAGCCAAAACGCCAGAGATGATAAATCCCCGAAGCACTGAAAGCAATAAAGCCAAGAACAAATAGTATGTACGATATTAAAAGTATTGTCATTTTTTTATTCTAGCATTCTTTCGGCCACGCTGAAAATGCAACCGCAGTATGATGGTATCATATATTTGTGATTTCGGGAATAATTACGTCCTTGCCAGTAACCTTTGCGAAAATCATCGTAAACAAAATCCAAATTTTTTTCTTTCGCTATCTCACTCGCAATATAATCAATAAACTCGTGATCCTGATACGGCGAGGCGAGGAGAGTAGTTGAAAAATATTTCAGTCGCCTTTTCTTTGCTTCTACTGCGGTTTGCCTGATTTTCAGCTCATAACAAAATTCACATCGCTTTCTTTTGAAACGGTTCTTGTCATTTATATATTTTAAGGATTTTTGGTCTAACCAAGGCTTAATTGGAAGATTAAATTCATCCTCATTATATTCCGGAATTATTATCTCTAAATAATTTTTCTCACAATAATCCTCAACATCCTTCAGGCGATTCAGATATTCAATTTTCCCTTGAATTGACGGGTTGTAATAATAAACAATCGGCAAAAAATCCTTTTCCGAAAGTTTTTTGTGAACGAAGGAAAGGCAGGAGGCACAACAAGTATGAAGTAATATTTTTTTCGACATTGTTATTTCTTTCTTCTGGACTCCAGCACCTTGATTTTCCTTTCAAGCGCTAAATCGAAATCAACATCAATATTTTTTGCCAAATACATCGCGCAAATAATTACATCAGCAATTTCTTCTTCAATATTCTTTAAATCTTTTTTCTCGACTTTTTCATCCCTTTGTTGCCCTAGCAAATGAAGAACTTTCTCACTTAATTCCCCAACTTCTTCGGATAATTTCACTGTTCTCATTAGGGTTCTCTTATCTTTATTGGTTGAACGGTCCATCTTTGACAGTTGAAATTCATGTTCTTCTGAAATAAATTTTTTTATTTCTTCGATTCTCATAACAACTTCCGCTGATTACCTGAATCATTTTTCCTCCCCAAGTGGCTATACGCTCCCGGAGTAGCAACTCGGCCTCTTGGAGTCCTGTCGATAAAACCAAGTCGCAGCAAATATGGCTCAATAACATCCTCTATTGTATCTCGATCTTCACTGGTTGCCGCTGCCAACGCGTCTAATCCAACGGGACCACCAGAAAACTTATCAACAATAGTTTCCAAAATCATTCTATCAGTCCGGTCAAGTCCTAATTCATCAATATCGAGCATTTTTAAGGCTTCAAATGCGATTCCCTCATCGACTTCTCCCTGGTGCCTAACCTCAGCAAAATCTCTGACTCGTTTTAAAATTCTATTGGCGATTCTCGGAGTTCTTCTGGCTCTTTTAGCAATTTCTTTAAACCCCTTTCCTTTATGCTTAACATTTAATATTTTGGCTGAGCGCTTGATAATCTCTTCTAACTCTTCGTCTTCATAATAGTCGAGGCGGAAAACATTACCGAAACGATCACGAAGCGGCGATGACAATGAACCAATCTTCGTTGTTGCACCGATTAAAGTAAATTTTGGCACATCAAGACGGAGAGTTTTTGCTGATGGACCTTTACCCAAAACCATGTCAATGGCATAATCTTCCATCGCAGGATAAAGCACTTCTTCAATATTTCTGTTAAGACGATGAATTTCGTCTACAAATAAAATATCACCATCCTCAAGATTGGTAAGAATCGAAGCCAGATCCCCGGGTCTTTCTATCGCCGTACCCGAAGTTACCCGAATTGCCCGCCCCATTTCGTTAGCGATAATATGGGCAAGAGTAGTTTTCCCCAGACCTGGCGGCCCATACAATAATATATGCTCAATCGCTTCGCCCCTCTTTTTTGCCGCGGAGATAAATATTGACAGATTATCCTTGATAGCCATCTGGCCGATATAATCAGTCATCTTTTTCGGGCGCAACGAAATATCTAGATCGATATCATCTTCGACAATTTCGGTGTCGATTATATTTTTATCCTCTTCTGCCATAATCACTTTTTAGCTAAATTCTTCAAACACCAACGAATCTGTTCTTCAGATTTTTCCAATTCTTTGGGCAATTTTGATATTACTCTGTCAATTTCCGGCTTCTTGTAGCCAAGCATCGAAAGACCATCAACGACCTCTTCTTTAACTCGCCCGCCAGAAAGTGCACCAGAAAATTGCATACCTGAAATTTTACTTTTCAAATCAAGAATAATTTTAATTGCAACCTTTTTGCCAATCCCCGGTGCAGAAATAAAGAAGTTTGAATCCTCCGTTGCAATCGCTTCAATAATTCTCTCTGCCGGTGCCAAACTCATTACAATCATCGCCGCCTTTGGCCCGACTCCATTTACAGAAAGCAGCTTCTCAAAAAGCTCTAGCTCTTCATAAGATTGGAACCCGTAAAGATCACTAACATCTTCCCTTATATGTTGATAAGTATATACTTTAATATTTTGGCCAATTTTAAGATCGATTTTTGGGATAATCGAGACTTTATAACCAACTCCTCCGACTTCTACAACAATAAAAGTCGGTCGCTCCAAGATAATTTTTCCCGAAAGATATGAAATCATTTATGGTTTTTTAATAAATTCTCAGATTCTTCGGTAGATATTTCTCCATAATTGGAAAAATCGTTCCACTCAAAACCAAAATCACCACGTTCTTTTTTAACTTTTAATACTGCGAGATTCATAATAGCACCACCAATCCGCAACATTTCTTCACTCATCTTTTTGTTTATTGCTTCGCTAGAGGCAGTAAACGAGGGGCCAGTGTTGGAATATCTAATTAAAACCATCGCATTATTATCAGCTCTTGATATCCGAACCCCACTGTTCATAGTATCAATAATAAAATCTCGTTTATCAAAATTGTTTTCAGCAATTTTCGACATTTCTTCTGCAATATCATACTTTTTTAATGCATCAATTTTATCTACTGAGGGCTTAAACTCTCTGATAATGGTTTGTGGAATATTGTATTTTTTCTGTAAATATTTAAGCTGAGCGACAGGGTTTCTACCATCCCAGAGAAGATTTGACAATGCCAAAATATAAATCAAAAATATCGAAGCATCGTCACCACCTTGGATATTGTCATATTGCTTTGGCGCACCCCATATTCTATTTGTATATGGAGTCAAGAATGGGTGACAGGTATTTTCAACTGCAACGACTGCATCGCGATTTTCTCCCATTAATTCCATGAAAAAAGGATAGCCGGGTTCGGAGGCAATAATTTTCAGATTGTGGCCGCTATCGTTCAAAACCTTAGCAAACTTTGAAACACTCACTCCGGTTCTCATATCGTAGATGACATCATTCGGAAGTTTTTCTGGATTATATGTCGCTAAGTTCTCCATTGCTAGCAGTAAAAGCTCTGTTCCAGTTAGGGATATGGGACACCCGCCAGGATCAAGAGCAATAATTGTGCCACGGTCACCATCTGGGTCAACAGATAAATATATATGCCTATTTTTTATTGACAGTGCTTTCATTCTTTGGGTTTCCTTCGAATCATGCTCATTTGGATCAACAATGTTCGAAGTACTAAAATTTTCATTTAATTCGCTGTTTTCCGCTAAAACATCGGCACCAAAAGCACGTAAAATATCCAATAAATTTTTCCCGACAGGACTCCCACACATATTCATCCCAATTTTTAAACCTTTCAGAATATCTTCCCGAAGTTTTTTAGTGCCGGTTCTTGCTCTGATCAAATCCTCTAAGACATCAATATTATTGGCAGTTATATTGCCAACATTTATCACGAATTCTTCTGGCCGATCAATTTTTTCAAGATCGACAAAACTAGCAGAAACTAATTTTTTATATAAATCTTCTCGCAGATCAGGGCCACAGAATACCTTTCCAAGCATGCCAAATTTTGCACCAAGGTAATCTTCGGAGCGATGGCTCATTGTTCCGTAAACCCAGTTTCCCCCATTATTAGTGGTAGCCTTTTCAAACTGAGATAGGTTTCTAATTGCCCCGCCATTCTGTATCCCCCAATACACAATACCACCACCATTTTTAAAGATTCCGGTTCGAATTATCGTATCAACAAAAGCTGACATTGACTCATGATGCTTTTTATAACAATCAATAGCAATGTTAAGTGTATGACCAGTTTTTTGCCCAGTTCTATCAACAAGAACCGTTGCATAGGCAAGGGCAAAAAGAGCGGACAACTCTGGATTCTCCATCCAAACAGAGGAACGCACGTCATACCACATTACTTCACCTTGAAGTATGGTTTCAATTTTATTCTGATTGTTTTTTATCTTATCAATTAATTCCAAAACGCCTTTTTTCAACTTACCTTGCTCAACAAATTGTCCTTCTAGTGTTAATTTCCTACCAAAAGCGTCAGTTTCATTTGGGCCGACAGAAATAGAATTCTCATTATCCCGACAAACTCTTTTTACAATTGATATTAGATTTTTTTGTGAATTTGTTAACTCCATCTTCCTCCGAGTTATTTTACTTTCATAATCGTATCAAAAGATTCGCCGGCTGCGATTAGATATTTTGTCCATATATGATTTTGATTGAACTTCTTATGATCAAAACCCTTTTTGTCTTTCAGGCTGGCAAACGGCCAGCGATAGAGAAACATCAACTCTCTAATAATGCTTGCTCGAAAAAATTTTCTATCCTGATCATTTTTTATCGTCTTTTCAATCAAAGTTTTTTGCCAACTTTTATATCGCCATAGAAAAAGATACAGGTAAGCAATATCAATTGTGTAATTATCAAAACAGAAAAGCTCGAAATCCGATAAAATCAGCTTTTTATCATCTTTAATTATGATGTTTGCCGGTGAAAGATCACCAACAGAGGCCTTAATATTTTCTTTGACAAAATATTCTTTTTTTATCTTGTTGTAAAATTCAATCTGCTTGTCAAGTTTTAATCCTAGCTCCTTCTCAATTGCTTTAATGTCATATTCTTCAATATCAGATTGGTAGCGGCGCTTGAAATCATTGTGCTTAACCCCCAACTTGCGAAAATCTGTTTCCAGTGAATATATTGCATTTAAACATTTGATAATATCATCGATGATTTTGCCCTTTTTGAATATATATTTCTGCCTTAAAATATCATAGCCAAAAAGAACCTTATCCCGGTTAAAAGAAGCTAATGATGTGCCTGGATAATATTTTCTAGCCATCCAAACAAAATTTTTATTATTACCAGAATCCAGAAAATCAGTTTTATTGATTATCGGCAAAGATAAATCCTTGTTGTGTTTCTCAATAATTTTATCGACATATTTTTCTTTTTCAAATTGTTTTATTCGATAAGTATTTTTTTTGTTCGAAATCTTTAAAAGAACATCGCGACCCTTGATCTCACCAATTAGAATAAATTCTTGTTTTTTTAAATCTTTTTTTATTGATTTTTTTTCGATAAACTCCAGCGACTGGATAATTTCTTCCCAAGTTTTATTCATCTTTTACCACCTGATAATTATTTTTTACCATTCGGCCATAATTGAAAAGCATCTTTTTCTCTTTGGTAATTGACCCTTCGTGTCGTCGATATTTGATCAAAGGGTGATCAATATAATGGAATTTATAACCTCGTTTTGCTAACCTCATCAATAAGTCGTAATCTTCTGCCCGACGAAAAAAAGAATTGAAAGGGTACTCGAGGAGAATCGATCTCTTTGTCGTTACGGTGCTCATAAGAATATAATCAACTTCACAGAATCTTTTAAAATCAAATTTTTGGGGTTGAAATTCTGGAAGCTGATCTGTCACCTCTCCGGTTTCTGGATCCCATCTTTTTAAATCCCCATAAGTCAAATCAGGAGACTCTTTGGCAAAGGCCTCGAGAGTCAATTCGATTCTTTCAGGATAGCATATGTCGTCAGAGTCCAGAAAAGTCACCAGTTCAGTTTTAGCCAGCATAATACCAAAATTCCTTGCAGCTACAATTCCTTTCCCGTTTTCATCAGTCAATTTAAAATACAAGATTCTCTTGTCAGCAAAACTTTTTATCACTTTTTCAGTTTCATCCTCTGCTGAGCTGTGGTCATCAACAATGATCAATTGCCAATCTTTTTCTGTCTGTCTGATAACCGACTCAATTGTCTCACTAATCAAATCATCCCTATCTCTAGTTGGGGTGACAATACTAATTTTTGCCATGAGAAATTTTATTTAATAATTTCTTTATATATTCTGCTGACTGGAAGCCCATCATATCAAAATCTTTATTGATTTGAATAATTTTTTTTGATAAAGCTTGATTATCCGCGGCAATTTTTTTAATTTTATTACCCAATTGAGGGGAACGATAATCAAGGGCAAATTCCCCAAGACCATACCAATCAAGGATTCCAATCATTTTTTGAATATAATATCCGGAATCGAGCATAATTAACACGGTTGGCCGGCCCACAGAGAGAGAAAAGATTCCAATATGATATCTTGTAGCAACAGAAAAATCAGCTTTTTTTAATATCTCCTTGGCAATTCCAGGCGTGATTTGTTCTTTTAACAATTTGCTTTCTAAACCTTGATGTTCCAGGTACTTTTGAAAATCGGCTAATATCTCTCTGTCATCCATTCGAGAAGAAAAATAATTCGGCAATAAAAGCAGCTGATAATCACCTGCGCCGTCCTTTAGCGCTTGATAAGTTTTTTTGAGCAGTTCATCCTTTATCTTTGGATTCCAATCATGAAGATTGACAACAACAAATTTTTGTCTGTCTAAAGACAAGGATTGAAGAATTTTTTTTGCTTCATCTATTTCATCTTGACTTGTTTGATAAAAATAGGCGTCATCAATCGCTTCAACAATTTTTTCTTCAGGATAACCAATAGCCAGAAGCTCTTTTTTTGAATAAATCTTATCTCGAACGAAAATTTTTTCCACTCCTTTTATATACTTTTTAGCGACACTGGTGAGTCTTGGTTTTCTGATTGGTCCAATACCATTTCCACTAATTATAACTGGCTTTTGGAAATATTTGGCAATTCTTGTGATTACTCCGCGAGTTATAATGCCATAATGACCAAATTTATCGGTCATCGCCCCCATGCCAGCAAAAATTACTAGATCGACCTTTTCTATTTTTTTGATGTAAATTTTTAAAATTGGGTCCGGAGGCAAGAGATGAAAAATTTTATAGACCCAAAGCCAAAAAAAGATGAGATAGAAACGGAGATAGCAGGTTAGCCATTTTAATCTGACATTTTTGAAAGATAAAAAAGCAAAAGGTAAAACTTCGTCAACCAGTTTTGAATTCCAACCAGAGAGACCATCAGTTATTATTTTATATTCACGACGAGGATTAATCGCTTCAATTAGCGATTCGAACATTGCATCATCGCCAAGATTGAATCTACCATTCGCTCCACCTAAAACCAGTATTTTTTTATTTGCCATAATCGCTAACTACCTTTTTGTAAACCGTTTCATAACCACGAACCATAACACTGGTATCAAATTTCTGTTCAACATGTTCCCGGCATTTTTTACGATCAATCTTATCGATCTGTTTTATCGCCTCAACTAAAGCTTCTATCGAATTATCCTTGACAATAATACCGGTAACACCGTCGTCAATAAGCTCATGGACCGGACCATTATCGTATGCAATGACCGGCGTACCGCAAGCCATCGCCTCAATTACTACCATGCCGAAGGGCTCATCGTGAGTTAATGGGAAAATAAACGCCTTAGATTCCCCAAACAATTTTGGCATCTGTTCATAAGGTACGTGACCCAGAAATTCAGTGTTGGGGTCATCACTATAAGGCAGAACTTTTTCCTCCCAAAACTGACCAGTACCAGAACCAGCGACAACAATTTTCTCATTTGCTCTCTTTGCTGCTTCGAGTGCGATATGCGGTCCCTTATTTTCCTGCATTCTGCCGGCATAAATAAGTTTATTTTCCGGCCCAGAATTAAATTTAAATAGATTCAAATCGACTGAGTTGTAAACAACGTCAATGAAATTGAAATATTCTTTTATGATCGGGTCTTTTATCTGATTGCGAGTGATCCCAACAAACAACGAGTTGTTATAAAATTTTTTGAAACGCTTTTTTTCAACTTCATATTTGAGACAATTTACCGGATTGCCATGATGAGTATAGACTATTGGCTTGTCAATAAAATTGGAAAAGAACATAATATTTCGATAATCATGGCTGTGGATTATATCAAATGGTTTTTTCTTGTGCTCCTGTATTAAAGAGTTGATCAGATACATATCAGTTGAATTTTTAACCATATAATAGTTGTCTGGATCGGAATATTGCAGATTACCGATTTCGGTATGAGCTGATATTAAATCCTCAGAAATCAATTCGGCTGAAGTTCTAGATTCCTTCGAAGCGAATAACGACACTTCGTGCCCTAAGGCGACAAGGCCTTCTACAAGGTTTGAGATTATTTGACCCGGAGCGTAAATCTTGTTTTTTGGTCCAGGTATCTCCATTACCCCGGTTGTTACGACAGCAATTCTCATAATCACCCTTCTAATTTAGTCAATATTTTGTTACACTGATTGTAGTTTTTTTAGCTCTAAAATACAAGTAAAGAGGAGTTTCTTATGCTAATTTCAATCGCCATGCCAGTATATAATCGCCAAGATTTTTTATCGGACGTTATAAAAGCATTTCAAGCACAGACACACAAAGATTTCGAGCTGATAATAGTAGATGATTGTTCGACCGATGACAGTTACAAATTAGCGAAAGAATTGGCCAAGGATGATCCCCGAATCAAAGTCTATAGATTAGACAAAAACTCCGGCGAAGCAACCGCCAGAGATACTGCGGTCCGAAAATCTTCGGCAGAGATTATTGCAGTTGCTGATTCAGATGATTTCCCCTATCCAAATAGATTAAAAATAATCGCCGATTTCTTTGAAAAAAACCCCGATGTTCAAGCTTTCTATACAAACTTAGATCTTTATTATCCAGACGAAGGGGGTAAAATTGTTCCAAGATTTTTCCAGCCTTATAACAAAGAATTACTGTATCAAATAAATTATATTCCAAATCCTAGCTCTGCTTATAGAAAAGCAGCCTACGAAAAAGTCGGTGGATACGATAAAAGTATTTGGATCGGTAATGACTACGAACTCTGGCTGAAATTCTCGGATGAAGATATGCAATTTGGATACGACCCACAATCGACGGTTAAAATGACACAGCATGCTGGAAGCATGAGACAGGGGATATTTGACCGACAGAAACAGTGTTTGAAAGACTTAAAAGCCAAACATAACGCACCAGAACCGGATATTGAGGTTGTTAAAAAACTCGCTAATGAAGAAACTTATAAATTCTTCTCTCAGCCAGTCAAATTAGATCTTTGGTTCGATATTAAGAGCGATGGTTCTTAATCACAGATTCGTATAATTTCTCATATTGTGGAACAATAATCTCTGGGGAAAAGCCTTCTTTGGCCTTTTTTTGCGCAGCTGAAGAGATCTTTTTATAGCTATCTTTGTCATCGAGCAATTTGATACCTGCTTCTGCCATCCCATCAATATCGCCGACATCAAAAAGATAGCCGTCTTTGCCGCTGTCAATCATCTCTGCCATACCTCCAACCTGAGTGGCGATTACTGGTACACCGCATGACATCGCCTCAAGCGCTGACAAAGAAAAATTTTCCTTTTCTGAGGGAAGCAAAAAAAGATCAGAAATGGCTAACAATTTCTCGATTGAGCTTTGCAGGCCAAGAAAGTGGATTTTATTTGAAACATTGAGTTTGACAGCCAATTTGTGTGCTGCTCGTTGCTCTGGGCCATCGCCAATAAGAAGAAGCTTGGAATCAACTTTTTTATTAATTTTATTAAACACCCTAATAACATCTTCGATTCTCTTAACCTGACGAAAGTTGGATATGTGAGTAATAATGTTTGAATCATTGGCACCAAAAACATCCTTGAGATCTTCAGGAGTCTTTGCCGGTGGCTGGATATTAACAAAATTATAGATGACTTGAACTTTCTTATTTAGACCATATTTACCCTCCGCCTCAGTTGCCATCGCTTGTGACACACTTGTTACCACATCGCTTTTACTAAGTGCAAATGCAATTACGTCACGAAGTGTTGGCTCATCTCCAACAATAGAAACATCGGTACCGTGAAGCGTAGTTATCGTGCCAACATTTTGCTTGTTCGCTAGTGCCATTTGTTGAGCTAGATAAGCCGAAACAGAGTGTGGAACAGCGTAGTGAGAATGAATTACATCAATATTGTTTTGGGAAACCACTTGATAAATTTTGGTCGCCAAGGCTAAGTCGTATGGTGGCTCTTCGAAAAGCGGGTAATCAAAAGTATCAACTTCGTGGTAATAAATATTTTTCTTCCAAGGGCCAATCAAACGAAATGGAACTTCAGAGGAGATAAAATGGATTTTATGACCTCGTTTTGCAAGCTGCATTCCCAACTCTGTGGCAACGACGCCACTTCCTCCACTTGTTGCGTAGCAAACAATTGCGATATTCATATTTACCTCTTTCTATCTGTTTTTTTTAAATATTCTGCGGCTTTTTCCGGTGGGATAACGTTTATTATTACTCCTGATCCAAGCTCGAAACCGCCAAATAGAGTCAAACGCGGTGTGATCTCGAGATACCAGTGATAAAATTCACTATTTTCTAGAGTCGTCGGTAGTGTACAGATGTGCATATTAAGCGGTAAACCCGGGATAATCTTCTCTAAACTGTATAAAACTTCCATCGTAGCGTCTGCAAACTCATTGATCTGATTTTTACTCGAATTTTCAAACTGACTCTCGTGTTTCTTCGGGATTACCCAGACATTAAAGGGGAATTTCGAAGCGTAAGGGCAAAAAGCAAGAAAATAATCGTTTTCATAAACTATGCGCTTTTTTTCCTTCTTCTCGTGTTTGATAATGTCACAGAAGACGCAAGCTCCATTGACACCGAAATATCTCTCAGCTCCATCCATCTCTCTATTGACAGTGTTGGCGATTATTCCCGATGCAAATATCTGCGCATGGGGATGCTCAATAGAAGCCCCAGCTTCCGGCCCGTGATTGTAGATCGGCGTAATCGAAAAAACCTGCTCGTCTTTCTTGATATCTTTGTACCGCTCAAGAATAGCGAAAAACATCTCTGAAGTCAAGGACTTAGAGAATTTGGTGAGAGAGGTGTTGTGCTCCTTTATCACCACTACTTCATGCTTGCCAACCGACAGGCGCTCACGGTAAAAATCTTCCGGATAATAGCTCCTGGTTGAGGACTCAGTATCATAAAAGGCCGGAAATTTATTTTCAATAACATAAATATTTTCACAATCAATGCGAATTTTGGTGTTGTCCTTATACCCATCACTTCCGATACAAAAGGGGCACTCTTTTTTCTTTTTGGTTGGTTCTGATCTTGGATGAACAAAATCGTCCGGTCTTTTAGCTCTACCAGGGGCAATTACTACCCAATCACCGGTAATAATATTTTGTCGTAAAACTGGCGGAACAAAACCATCTTCATTGATGCGTTTGTTAATTTCAGCTAAACCCAAAACCCCTCCTTGAGAATTTAATAAATTTTTGCTAAATAAACTTGTTCGTCTGTGCACAACAGAGAGCAATCGCCAGAGCATCAGCGGCGTCATCAGGTTTAGGGATATTTTTTAGACACAGAATCGCTTTTACCATTTCCTGCACCTGATTTTTGTCCGCTCGCCCATAACCAACAACGGCTTGTTTGACCTCTAGCGGCGTAAATTCTGCACAAGGCGTTTTTGATTTTTTAATCGCCAGGAGAACAGCACCGCGTGTTTGGCTGACAGACATTACAGTTTTGACATTTTTAAAGAAAAACAACTCTTCCACTGCCACAATATCCGGCTTTTCTTTATTAATTATATCACAGATAGAATCATAAATAATCTCCAGACGATCAGAATCCGGGGTTTTTGCTTTTGTTGTAATAACCCCACATCCGACTACCTTTGGTACTTTTTTCCTACTGACAATTCGGCCATCAGTATCAATCACCGCCCAACCAGTTATCGCCGTTCCCGGGTCAACACCTAAAATTTTCATAATTCAAAAGTTAAAATTGTAAGGTGAAAAGTCAAAAGCATAAGGAATTTTTGACTATTTGATTAATATTTCCACAGACATTAGACTTTCAGCTTTCAACTTTTTTATAGACTAATCTATGTTCACATAAACATTGGCTATATCGTCATCTGATTCCAGTGTCTCAATTAACTTTTCAACAGATGCTATTTTTTCCTCAGATACACTGATAGTAGTTTTTGGCTGGTGAATAATTTCCAATAAATCAATTTTTGCGCCGGCATCCTCTAAATTTTTACTCACCGCTGCGACATTATCGAAACTAGTATATATGACATATACTCCGTCGTCGTTTTCATAATCATCAGCACCTGATTCGAGTATCGCCATCTCCAACTCCTCCTGTCCCAAATCAATGTCTGAGAGATTAACAATAATTTGACCTTTCTTTTCAAACAAATATGAAACACTTCCAGCTTCAGCCAATGAACCACCATACTTATTAAACAAACTGCGAATACTCGCAACTGTTCGTTGACGATTATCAGTCAGACACTGAATCAAAATCGCCACACCACCAGGACCGTAGCCTTCGTAAATAATCTCTTCAATTGCCGCTCCCCCGAGCTCACCGGTGCCTCGTTTTATCGCTCGCTCAATATTTTCCTTTGGCATTGATGCTGCCTTCGCCCGATCAACTGCCAAGCGTAAGGAAAAATTCATCGACGGATCTCCACCATCTCTAGCGGCAATACTAATAGCATTTGCTAGTTTGGTAAAAGATGCCGATCTCTTAGCATCGACTGCTGCTTTTTTTCGTTTAGTTGTCGCCCATTTACTATGTCCAGACATAAAAATGATTTCAATTAATTATTGCCTACCACATAAACTAGCGCAAATTTGATATTTTTTCAATTTAAAAACCTCGCCGAAGGCGAGGTTGGTGGTTGGTTATTCGAAGTTCAGGACTTCCTTGGGGATCATGAGGTTACTCATTTCCCCCCGGAGGTAGAGCGTCGAGATGGTGGGATCAGCCTGCTCACCACGGGATAGCCGCTGGAAATGGACACGCAGATCTGAGTCGACCTTCCTGATCACTCCGTACTGGTCAGTGCCCTGCCAATAGCCAAGAAGCAGGTCCAGATAGCCAATGAAGCGCGCAGCTCGATCGCCCCGGTGGTCGATCGTGGCTACCAGATCAACTGGCGGCTGCCAGAAGTTGAGTAGCCAAATGTAAGACATGACAGCGTCCCGATCTGCTCCACGGAGAGGTGTCAGCCCCAAGCGCCGGTTGGCCTCAATCCGAGCGATAGGTGTGTCCGAATACTTGGCGTACAGCGTCCAGTAGGGGTCATCCTGCTTGATCTCCATCCGGGACGAGGCGTAATCCCAGAAGGCCAGCTTCGCCTGGCGAGCGACCTGGTCCTGCTGGTCAAGTTCCTTGACCAGACTGTCGCGATATCCGGTTGTCGCGAAGGCGCGAGCCATTAGGTCATACGACTTCGACTCCTGACGCAGCCACTCGACTAAGCAACTGTTAGCTGTGCCAAACCCCACTCGCGGTGAGTATGGCTGTTCGTCTTGGAGATACAGCTCGTCAGACTGCGATTCGTAGTAGTCGGCGAGAATAGAGAGATCGTCCGAGAGAACCTGGCAACGAATCGCCAATGCCATCGGTACATAGTTGTTATCCATGGTGATCTCGTAGACACCCTTCCGCCACTCTGAGAGGCGAACATAGACAGCGGTCACCTCTTCGACATAGGCCTTCTCGAACACCTCTCGCTCATGGTTGTAACGATTGCCGGCCACCTCGTTGTAGATGCCGTAGGCGGCCAGAGCGAGGAAGATGACCACGACACTGATGACGGCAACGAACTTAATCGGTGGTTGCACAAACATCGCCTCCTTGGGCGAAAAATTCGCACGAGAACACTAATTTTATACCAGAGTATTTACAATATGTCAAATTTTCGTTGCAAAGATAAAGATGTCGGCCTGCTTAGAGTGATACGAAGTGGCTTGATTTTTAGTAAAGTAAAAAATTCCCTTAGAACACAGGGCAAAAAAAATATTAAAAAACAACGATTAGGCAATCTATCCGTGGCTATTTTTTAGTTCTAATTTTTTTAATCGTAATTTAATTTTTTCTTGTTCTTCAACTAAAACAGAAATATCATCGGCTGTTTGTTTGAATAGACGATCAATTCTAATATCTAAGCGCGCAATTTCCTCTTTGAGCTCCCCAATGCCAAGAGAGATTTCAGCTTTAATAGATCTTATCTCATTTTCAATCTTTTTATTCATCTGGTCAAAACGTTTGTCGATAGCGTCAAAACGCTGATCATGATTATTCAACTTGTTTTGAACATCAGCAAAACCTACAGCAGTAGCTGATGCTAAATCGTTTACTGAGTTTGTTAAATCATCGATCTTAATTGAAAGATCTTTAATTGTCAGGCCTTTTTTAGTCATGAATTGATTATAGCACCAACGCTCAAAACTCTGTCAAATGAGTATTCTTAATGGACATCCGCCCGCCACAAAGGTTTTTTTTGCTTTTTTATTCTCCATTAGTTTTTTATTGATTTGAAAACAAATATTTCTCCCTTACTATCACACTACGTAGTGTGATAGTAAGGGACTTAATCGGGTGAAAATTAGATATTGTCAGAGTGAATAAATGATAAATTTTTCGAATATCTCATTGACATAGAGATATTTTTGTGCTATAAATTAATTGATTGGGATGTTATTCTGTACATTAAAAATTTAAGTTTAATAATTACTGTATTTTAGACAAATACCCTTCTGCGCACATTTTAAATTACAAAGTGAGTGATTTGCAGTTTAGACTGTGCGTAGAAAAAGTATAGGGGGTGTTCGGAATGGCTCAAACAAGTGACGCGCTGGTAGCAACAAGACCAGCGATGAAGGATTTGGACTGGCACAACATCTGGAGAGCCGTCAGGTGGTCCGTCTGTGTCACCTTGGCGATTCTTCTCATCTGGTACGGACCGTACTTTATCGCCGGCTATGGCTGGGGCTACATCGGCACCGGCCATGCCAGCTGGAGTATGGCGGAAGATGAGGGGATCATGCCAGGATCTTTGACCCTCCATAAGGCATTTTCCTCCTACCAAAAGGGGGAAGACATCTCTTTTCTCTACAGGGGAAGTAACGACCCTTCTGAGAACGGCAAATCCGTCAAACGGATTGTTGCCGTTAATCCGGATGGTAGCTATCGAGTGGAGGGATTGAATGTCCTAAACACGATCCCTCCTTACGATGTTCCGCCAGGCGATATCGTTGGAAAGATCGTCTGGCATCACTCCTTCCTGCCAACTCGTTACTGGCGATGGCTGTCCATGGGGTGGTCATTGGAACAGGAGGAGATCGCTGAGCGCTACCAGATGGTCTTCTCGATCCAGACGGTGGTGGGGGTGTTCACAAAAAAGCAATTTCGGAACGGGGTGATTCTGCAAAAATCACCAAGTGAATACCACCTCGATAACGGACTTGTATATCTCATAACACCCGACGATCAAGTAGAGGTTTATACGAGTCAAGGAGAATTCCGCGGGCTAGACAGTCCTGCGGATTATCCACCACACAAGGTGATCGAACTCGTATTTGGGGGAGAGAAAGTCAAGGCTTATCGTGCCGAGACATCTAACTCCGCCAAAGAATATGTCGCCCTAATAGGCGACACCACGAGATGGGTTCACATAGGGTCTAGAGTCATTTTCGTTAGAGAGAGCGGTAAGGCAAGCGCCGTGGTGAAAGAAATGAAGGTTATATCAAACAAAATCGCCGTGCCATACGGCGAAACAAGGATCTATTTACAACCAAGCATCGAAACACACATAGGTCCCGACGACCTAGTTTGTGTCGTTGCCACCATTCCCTCCCGACCGCTCTAAAGGTCGGGATTTTTCTTTAAAAACAGCAGCCAACTCTTGGCAGACAATAAAAAGTTTCCCCAATTTAGAGTTTCCTGTATAATTAATAGTATATAAATAATAAAGATTTTTTCTGATGAGCAGGAGGGTAACAGTAATATTAATATTTCTGGTCTCTATTTTGTCTGTGCTAGCAGTCTATTTTGGTTTTTATGGTAAAGATAGTAGTGAAATTAATGTCAAGACTAGTGCTGCATCAGGTTCTTCTACTCTAACATCACAATTGGAGTGGGAGGCAGGGACAAATATTAATACTGACCTGATAAATCCATCGGGAACAATAAAAATTGGGCCATGGCTAGTCACAGGTGCTGGTTTTGATGATTACAATGGAGTTTATTATCAAGATGGAGAATTTAGCGGTCAGCCTGCTTTTACCAACGGTTTACGCTGGCTTTTCTATGACACATATATTTATCATTGGCATTTAGATGAATACCTATGGGATGCTTCTGATCGGCAATATAATTCTACTCAATCTACTCTTCCTGGTGGAAGTTGGGTGGTTGGTGGCGGATATGGGGGTTCTCCTGCCCCCACAGTAGAGCATACTGCTTCTGCCACCCACACCTCAGCCTCAACCCAACTGGATGCTGGAGATCATGACACGGTGGAATGGACTACCTTTGTGCCGAGTGACAGTATTCCAGCTAATACTTCTGTTGAGTATCGCTTTAGAACCTCTGATGATCATGCCACCTGGGGGGACTGGACAGCAAGTGCTCCCTCTGCTGCTAGTATCGATATATCAGCATTGTTAGGAGGAACAGATAATGCTAAGAGATATCTCCAGGTAGAGAGTACCTTAGCTAATACCGATGGTGTAAGTACTCCTACTATCTCAGCCTATACTGCTAACTATGACTATGAAGATCTACCAGAAGAGACCTGTTCTGATGGGATACAGAACCAAGATGAAACAGGAATAGACTGTGGTGGCACTATCTGTGATGCCTGCCCAACTTGTGATGATGGCATACAGAATGGTGATGAGACTGGAGTAGATTGCGGTGGAAGTTGTGATGCATGTGTCCCTGATCCTACATGCTCTGATGGGATACAAAACCAGGGAGAGACCGGCGTTGACTGTGGTGGTCCTTGTGATGCCTGTCCCGTAGAAGAGACCTGCTCTGATGGAATACAGAACCAAGATGAAACAGGAATAGACTGTGGTGGCACTATCTGTGATGCTTGTCCCACCTGTGATGATGGCATACAGAATGGTGATGAGACTGGGGTTGACTGTGGAGGAAGTTGTGATGCTTGTGTTCCTGATCCAACCTGCTCTGATGGAATACAGAACCAGGGAGAAGAGGGGGTGGATTGCGGTGGACCATGTCCGGCTTGCATCAACCCGACTCCCACCGGTCCGACTGAAACTTACACCGCTGAGATTGTACCCCCTACCTTTACTCTGGGACCGGGAGAAACACAGCTTCTAGCAGTAATCTTTAAAGATAGCAACGGTAATCAGGTTTCTAAAGAAACTGCCGGACTCTTGTCACCGGACTTTGGAGATTACGGCTCCTTCTTTAATATTGTTGCCGCTGGTGGAATACTAACTGATGAGAATAAAGATAATCTGACCGTTCTCTTTACTGCCGGTGGTACCGGTGGAACATTCACCAATACTGTAGTCTTCTCGGCTAACAGAGGAGCTTACAAGGCCTACGCTGCACCGACAGTTGCTACTCCAATTTCGATTAAGGTTTCCGTTGGTGAGGAGATTGTTTTAGAGCCGGGTGAGAGCTTTACTTTTGAAGCCGAAGCAACCGATAACTACAATCGTGATGTGACAGATGCGACTTCATTCTCATGGTCACTACCGGCAGGTGGTGGAGCATTAAATACTGCCAGTGGTAAAGCGGTTAAATTTATTGCCGGTGATAACGAGGGGAT
>CAYRLY010000005.1:0-55098 GCA_964425445.1 uncultured Candidatus Saccharibacteria bacterium
GTTGAGAATGGAACATTACATATCGGTGATCCGATAACTGTCGGACCAGTTTATGGCAAGGTTCGAATTTTGGAAGATTTTCAACAAAGGGCGATTCAATCTGCTGGGCCGAGTATGCCTGTTCGAGTGGCGGGGTTTAAGTCCTTGCCAAAATTTGGTGAGAGATTGGTCGCATTCGAAAGTGAAAAAGAGGCCAAGGAAAGTGCAAAAAAATATTTAGAGCGAAGCTCTATCAGAAAATTTGCGGCAGCCAAGACGATCCACAGCGATAATCAGGGAGCAAAAATATTAAATATTATCATCAAGGCTGACGTAAACGGTTCTCTTGAGGCGATAAAGAAATCATTATCTGAAATTAAGCACCCAGATATTAAGATAAAATATATATCTGAAGGAGTCGGTGCAATTTCTGAATCTGACGCTTCCATGGCCCTGGCAACCGGGGCAATTATTATGGGTTTTCGAGTAGCGATACTGTTGCCAGCAAAAAAAATCATTGAGAAAGAAAAAATTTCTGCTGTTTCCTACGATGTTATTTATGAATTGGTTGACGATGTCAAAAAATTACTTGAAGAGATTTTGCCACCAATAATCAAAGAAACCGAAACTGCTAGGGGTGAAATTTTGGCAGAATTCCGCAACGACAAAAAGACTGTTGTAATCGGGGCTAAAATTATTGAGGGAACGCTAACCGATGGGAATACAATTAAAATTATTGATGAGAATAATAACGAGCTCTGGCGCGGGAAAATTGAAAGTTTGCGTCGAGAAAAAGAAAAAGTAACTAGTGTTGACGCCGGGTTTGAAGCTGGAATTGGGCTGCCACCGGGTGCGAAGTATAGCGTCGGGAACAAAGTTGTTGCAATAAAAATCGAAGAGATTAAACAGACTTTGTAGATTTTCCAAGACTGAATATATATTCTATAATAGTATTAGAGTTTTCTGTTATTTAGTTTATTCTAATTATAATTAGTAGGGGAAAGTTGATTACTGCAACAGATAAAGTATTAGGGGCTTTTGACCGGACTAACTATTATTTGTCTGGGCTTAGATTAAATTTTGGACTCTCGGTTGTGTTTGACATTATTGTTGTGGCAATAATTTTTTATTGGGTTTATCTTTTTTTACGTGAAACTCGGGCAATTCGCATACTTTATGGCTTCCTGCTTTTGATAGTTATGATGTTTATTGCAAAAATATTCAATCTGATATTGCTTAATTTTATCTTAAAGTATTTAACTACCGCTTTGGTTGTGGCAATTCCGATAGTTTTTCAGCCGGAACTTAGACAGGCATTGGAGAAACTTGGCCGTCCGAGATTTTTTTCTGAATTGCCTCTGACAAAAGATAGTTTAACTGTATTGATTGATCAGTTGTGCGAAACCGCCAGAGAGCTGTCTTCATCTAAAACTGGTGCCTTGATTGTGATTCAGAGGCGCAGTGGTCTCAAGGAGTATATTGATAATGGCGTTCCGGTTGACGCCAAGGTGTCGTCATCTATTTTGAATTCAATATTTTATCCTAAATCTCCTTTGCATGATGGCGCAGTGATTATAGTTGGTGATCGAATCGTTTCCGCATCGTCCATTTTGCCGGTTGCAGAAGTCGAAAACAGCCGAAATCTGGGAACCAGGCACCGGGCTGCTATTGGTATTGGCCAGGTATCAGATGCAGTAGCTGTTGTAGTGTCTGAAGAAACAGGATCAATCTCTGTAGCTCTTGGCGGAGAGATCGAAAGGAGAATAACGATTGATCGCTTAAAACAGCGCTTGCAGAGACTCCTAAGATCAAATATTAAAGAACCTAATTCAACTTTCTTTTCCTGGTTTAGAAGAAAAAATAAATCGGAGCAGGGATGAAAATTTTGAATTACATAACTCATAATTGGAAGATTAAGGTCGTAGCAATAATAGTTGCCGCCGGAATGTGGGCGTATGCGGCTTCAATCGAAACCAATGTTGCAAAATTCCCAAGTGCCATACCTATAAGTGTGGTCAATTTGACTCCGGGTTATACCGCAATTTTTGACCAAAAAGAGGTAAAAATTGAAATAGCGGCCGATGCCGCAGTTTGGCAGAAATTATCAGCAAGTAGCTTTACTGCTTTCATCGATCTAAATGGATTTTCTGCTGGTACCTATGAAGTACCCTTAAATGTCACGACCCAAGTTGCTGATTTATCGATTATTTCCAAAGATCCGAATGTTTTGGTTGTTACAATTGAGCCAGCGATTGAAAAAGAGATTCCAGTCGTCCCTCGCATCGAGGGCGATGCAGCTGAGAATATGATTGCTGGAGATGTTATTTTCAATCCGGCAAGTGTGAAAATTTCTGGTCCCGAGAGTGTTGTTTCTGGTATTAGCCAAGCAACAGCTGAGATTGTTTTGTCTGGCGAATCACAGGATTTTAGCAAAGCGGCGAAGCTTGTCGCCCTCGACAACAAAAACCAGCCGATAAAAAATGTCTCTTTTAGCCCACAAAGTGTCGTCGCCAATATCAAAATTGTTCGCGCTGGAAATATTAAAAACGTTGGTATCAGAGTAGTCACTAGCGGGTCTCCAGCCAAAGGATTTTTCGTTTCTTCGGTTGCTACCGATCCAGCGGTGATTTCAATCTCTGGTGTTCCAAATATAATTCGAACAATTTCATCGATTCCTACCGAAGACATTGATATTTCTGGGGCCAGTCAAACGATCAGCACAACTGTAACCCTAAATATGCCAAACGGTGTCAGATCTGATAATACCAACACCGTCTCGGCTACGATTGTTATATCACCGATTGCAACGACCAAGCCGTTAACGATTCCGATAGATTTTACAAACACACCACCGGGTTTAAAAATCGGATCAGTAAGCTCCCAGTCAGTCGATGTTGTTGTATCTGGACAAGCAAGCGCAATAGAAGCGACTGGCGCAGAAAATATCAAAATTACTCTTGATCTATCAACAGCAAAGGCAGGCGAAAATACTTTTGCCGTCTTAGTTGGCAATTTTTCGATTCCTGCTGGCATTTCGATTCAAACATTTTCACCACAATCTATTACTGTGATACTGGATTAAATTTTAGACTCGTTTAGCTTCTGGGGGCTTGACAAGTTTTTTTGCCCTTGATAGTATACAATGTGTTCGCTAAAAACCGACATTTAAAAATAAGCTTTTAACAATGTCGGCCAAAAGGTCAAGGAGGACCATTATTGCGTTGTTTTCAGATGAAGAACCTCCGCTTAAAAGCGTGAGCAAGAAAACCAAAAACAGTGAGGGATTAGTTTGGCTAGATAGAATCAATAAAAAAATAGTCAAACGGCTAAAAATCAAAAACCATTTAAATAATAGTAAAAAACAATTCTTGGCACTCTGGCCAAAGAGCTTCGATAAAAAAGCCTTGGTCAAGATCACCCCAGAGGTGATAAACCGAACAAAATACGCCAAGAATTTTATAGTTGAAAAGAATCTTGCACCACATTTAATCATCGTTTTTCTTGGTGTGGTGGTCGCACTGTGCAATGTTATTGTCGCTCGCGGAGCCGGTGATTTGTATAAATTAATTCCGGCTGATCCTAGCAGTCAGGTAGAAATTAGCTCCAGTATTGATAAATATACAAGGTTAATTTCCAACGACTCTGGTTCAGTTGAAAAACTTGTTTCGCTACCGACTGATTCCGGTAATGACGGCTTTGCCTTAAATGTGCGCACGGTATCCACTCAGGTTTCAGAAAGATCTGATGAGCAGCCACCCGCAGCTGCAGGCCCAAGAGATAACACAATAAAATATACCGTTCAGGGTGGGGACACTCTTTCTGGCTTGGGGATGAAATTTAATGTTCGAGTCGTTTCAATCAAATACGTTAACAGCATGACTGATGCTGATTATATCCGCCCTGGCGATGTTTTAAAAATTCCACCAGAAGGATATGAGCCATCAGCATATCAAATTGCGTTGCAGGAGAAGAAGTTAGCTGCAAACACAAGAACCACGGCATCAACTTCAAGCACTGGCAGCAAAATTACAGTTAGTGCAAAAGCTGGAAGCAAATACAATGGCTATCCTTATGGTTATTGTACCTATTACGTTGCAACCAGAAGATCAGTGCCGACTAGTTGGGGCAACGCTGGCCATTGGTTAAACTCGGCAAAGCGTGCGGGTTATTCAACTGGGAATACTCCTGTCCCTGGAGCAATTATGGTATCAAGTGAAAGCTGGTGGGGTCATGTTGGATATGTTGAATCAGTTTCTGGAAACACATTTACAATTTCTGAGATGAACTATAATGGTTGGGGTGTTGTTAACCGTAGAACTCTTTCTGTAAATGCCGGGGTTATTAAAGGTTTTGTCTACTAAAAACGGGCTCAGTCTTAAACAAAAAAATTGACATCTAGTCGATTTTTTTGTTTAATAAAGAAATATGATGACTGACGAAGTAACAATTAAAATTAAGGCCGGTGATGGCGGTGATGGTGCTGTCTCTTTTTTGCGCCAAAAATATCGCCCAAAAGGCGGGCCTGACGGTGGTGACGGTGGTGATGGCGGAAATATAATTTTTGTTGCTGACAATAATTTGAACACATTGACTTTTTTTGATAGTCGCAAAAGTTTTCAAGCTGAAGATGGCGAAGATGGCAGAGGAAGAAAGCAATCAGGAAAAAGGGGGGAGGATCTAATTTTGAGGGTCCCGGCTGGAACTATCATCGCTTCTAATGGAAAAATTTTTGCAGATTTAAAAATACCAGGTGACCAATTTATCGCTGCTCATGGTGGTAGTGGTGGCTGGGGAAATTACCATTTTGCGTCATCAATTAAGCAAAAACCAGAGTGGTCAAAGAAGGGGTTGGATGGGGAAGAAAAAGAGCTGAAACTTGAATTGAAACTAATTGCTGATGTTGGGCTAGTTGGTATGCCAAACGCCGGTAAATCGACATTGTTGTCAGTAATCTCTAATGCCAGGCCCAAAATTGCAGATTACCCGTTTACTACTCTGGAACCCAATCTTGGTGTCGTAAATATATTTGAAAAAGAGCTGATATTTGCCGATATTCCCGGATTAATTGAAGGAGCCTCAAAAGGGCGAGGTTTAGGGGATAAGTTTTTAAAGCATATCGAGAGGACCAAGGAGCTTGTTTTTATTATTTCAGCCGAATCAGAAAACCCAGTAAATGATTTTCAAGTTCTACGGAAGGAACTTGAATCTTTTTCCAAAAAATTGGCAAAGAAGCAGTTTATTGTGGCAATCAGCAAAACTGAGCTGATTAGCACAAAGGAACGAACAAAAATTGAAAAAGATTTTAAGAAATTAAAGCTATTGCCGGTGTTTTTTTCTTCAGTTACACATGAAGGGATAGATCGACTTTTGTCCGCTGTTATAGGAGAAATAGTTAAGTAAAAGCCACTTGACAGTGGTCATTTGCAGACTATATACTCTGTATTGTACTCAAGAAAAATTGGAACAACTTAATGTTAGGACCAAGGGAAAAGGAGGGATACCGTTGGTTAACCGGAAAACCTGATCAGGTTGGGGGGTTGACAGATTTTTTTGTGTTTGATATCGTATAATTGTAATCAAAATAATATTGGATTTAATGCGTTCTAAAAAAGCTTAAAAGGGACCGCTTTTTACTTCCCCCAATTAAGGGTGGTTTTTTTGTGTCTTTTTTGAAAAATGTATCTTTTCAACAAGAAGTCGATAACACAAAGGAGTTAGATGCCGACGGTAACTAGTAAAGTAAATAACCTTCGTTTGTCTAAAAATAAAGAAAATGAAGCAAGTCTGCCGAATTTAATTGAGGTACAGACTGATTCATATGACTGGTTTTTTAAAGAGGGTCTGAGAGAGTTATTTGATGAAATCTCACCGATTGAAGATTTTACCGGCGAAGCAATGTCTTTATCTTTCGGTGACTATTATCTCGGTGATCCAAAAGTTGATGAAACAGTTGCTAGGGAAAAAAATCTAACCTATAAAGCTCCTCTTAAAGTGCGAGTTTCTCTTCTGAATAAAAGGACCGAAGAAGTGAAAGAAGCTGATGTTTTTCTTGGCGATTGTCCAATAATGACCAATCGCGGAACTTTTATTATAAATGGTGTAGAAAGAGTAATTGTTTCGCAAATTGTTCGTTCATTTGGTGTATTATTTACAGCCAATGAGGTTGCCGGCAAAAAGCTATTTGGGGCAAAAATTATCCCTTCCCGAGGTGCGTGGTTGGAGCTTGAAACTGATCAAAAGAACGTAATTTCAGTCAAAATTGACCGCAAGAGACGAATTCCAGTTACCACTTTTTTGCGTGCTCTCGGAATTGGCAGTGATGAAGAGATAAAAGCTTTGTTTTCCGAAGTTGACGTTAATGATGATAGTCTTTATATCGAATCGACTCTCAAAAAGGATTTGGCCAAAAATTACGAAGAAGGTTTGGTGGAGACTTATAAAAAGATTCGCCCCGGTGATTTAGCGACTGTAGAAAGCGCAAAATCTTTTATTGAGGCGATGTTTTTTAACTTAAAGCGTTATGATATCGGTCGTGTCGGTCGTTATAAAATCAATGCCAGACTTAACAAAGACACAAAAAATACACCCGAGAACAGAGTTCTATTGAAGGACGACTTTATTGATATCGTCAAAGAAATTATTGATCTTAACAACAATCCTGACGCTGAGCCAGATGATACTGATAGTTTGAAAAATCGTCGAATTAGGGCGGTTGGTGAACTTCTGCAAGGCAGAGTTAGGGTCGGTCTTCTTCGCGTAGAAAGAATTATTAAAGATCGTATGAGTATCGCCGAACCGAATGAGGCAACCCCGGCTCAATTAATTAACTCCCGTCCAATTGTTGCTGCTCTGCAGGAATTTTTCGCTTCTTCACAGCTTTCACAATACATGAATCAGACCAACCCTTTGTCAGAATTGGAGCATAAGCGCACACTTTCCGCTACTGGTCCGGGTGGTCTATCTCGTGAAAGAGCTGGTTTTGAAGTTCGTGACGTTCACACAACTCATTACGGAAGAATTTGCCCGATTGAAACACCGGAAGGGCAAAATATCGGACTAGTTGGTTATTTAGCGTCTTACGCCAAAATTAATGAATATGGTTTTATCGAAACTCCTTATAGAAAAACTGTGATCGAGGGTGGTAGAACCCGCGTAACCAACGATATTGTCTATCTTGACGCCAGCCAAGAAGAGCGAACAATAATCGCCCCAGCCTCGGTTAAGGTTGACGAAAAGGGCTATATTGTTGGTGACAAAGTGATTGTTCGTCACAAAGGTGAGCCGACAATCGATAGCGCTTCAAAAGTTGAATATATGGATGTTTCGCCAAAACAGATTATTTCTGTTACTGCTGCTCTTATTCCATTTATTGAACATGATGATGCTGCCAGAGCTCTGATGGGTGCCAATATGCAACGGCAAGCGGTTCCTTTGATAAGCCCAGAATCTCCTGTTGTTGGAACTGGCATGGAATCAGCCGCTGCTCAGGATTCAGGCCAGATTGTTCTCGCTCAGGCCGATGGCACTGTGTCACATGTTTCTTCCTATTTAATTCGAGTAAAAGAAAAAAATGGTAAAGAGAGAGACTACTATTTGTCAAAATTTGTTAGATCTAATCAGGGAACGGCTATTAATCATATTCCTAAAGTTGATGTTGGTGACAGCGTAAAAATGGGTGACCTTTTGGCTGATGGTTCTGCTACCCAAGACGGGGAGATTGCTCTTGGTCGTAATTTGACCGTTGCTTTTATGTCTTGGGGCGGCGGCAACTACGAAGATGCTATTATTCTTTCTGATAAATTAGTCAAAGAACATATCCTGTCTTCGATTCATATCGAAAAGTATTCTCTTGAGGTCCGTGATACAAAACTTGGGCCAGAGATTCTTACCCGTGATATTCCCAACGTGTCCGAAGAGGCACTTTCAAATCTCGACGAGAATGGAATTATTAGAATTGGTGCTGAGATCTCTGCTGGTGACATCTTAGTCGGCAAAATTTCTCCAAAAGGCGAAACTGAGCTTTCAGCTGAGGAGAAACTTCTTCGAGCGATATTCGGCGAAAAAGCCAAAGATGTTCGTGATTCAAGCCTTCGACTGCCTCATGGTGAACGTGGGAAAATTGTTGATGTTAAGATGTTCAGCCGTGAATCTGGAGATGAGCTTCCTGCCGGAGTTTATCAAATGGTAGAAGTTTCTGTCGCCCAGTTACGAAAAATCTCTGTTGGCGATAAATTGGCTGGAAGGCATGGAAATAAGGGTGTAATCTCAACAATATTGCCGGCAGAGGACATGCCTTATCTTCCAGATGGAACTCCTGTTGATATAATTCTTAACCCCTTGGGAGTGCCTTCGAGAATGAATATCGGTCAACTTTTTGAGACTCATCTTGGTTGGGCAATGTCAAAAGAAAATAAAAAGATTGCTTCACCAGCCCTCGATGGTATTACACTTGATCAGATTGGAGAGGAACTAAAGAAGGTTGGTTTACCAGAAGACGGTAAAATACAGTTATTCGATGGTAGAACCGGTGAACCTTACGACCACAAGACTACTGTTGGTGTGATTTATATGATGAAATTATTTCACCTTGTTGACGATAAAATGCACGCTAGGTCAATTGGCCCATATTCAATGATTACCCAGCAGCCTTTAGGGGGCAAGGCTCAGTTTGGTGGCCAGCGTTTCGGTGAAATGGAAGTTTGGGCGATAGAGGCTTACGGAGCCTCAAATATTCTTCAGGAACTTTTGACGATCAAATCTGACGATGTTATCGGCCGCAGTAAGGCTTATGAGTCAATTATCAAGGGTGAGCCGATTCAAAATCCCACCATTCCTGAAGCTTTCAATTTGTTAGTAAAAGAATTGCAATCCCTTGGTCTTAAGGTTGATTTAGTTACTAGCGGAAAAACACAAATTATCAGCGATGATGAAGAGATTAAAAAAGCTGAGCAGGCTCCAGAAGACGAAAAGAAACTTGATGAAGAAATTGACGAGAAGCTAACTGAACTTGCGGCTGAACAAGTTTCAGAAGATGAGGATATTATTTCGGAAGAAATTGAAGAATAATTTTCTATAACATACTTATTTTAGGAGAATAAAGATGGCAAATTTAGAGGTCAAGGACGCTGTAAATGTTACAGATTTTAAGGCCATAAAAATTTCGGTTGCATCGCCAGAGGATATTTTGGATTGGTCTCATGGCGAAGTATTGAAGCCGGAAACGATAAACTATCGAACCCAGAAACCTGAAAGAGATGGTTTGTTTGCTGAGAATATTTTTGGGCCAATTAAAGATTGGGAGTGTTACTGTGGTAAATATCGCAAAGTCCGTTACTCAGGCGTTGTTTGTGACAAGTGTGGTGTTGAGGTAACCAGAAGTAGCGTTCGTCGTGTTAGAATGGGACACATTGACCTCGTTGTTCCAGTTGCGCATATCTGGTATGTCCGAAGCGTCCCTTGTGTACTGGGCCAAATTCTTGATCTCTCTGCATCTGATCTTGAGAAAATTATTTATTTTGCCAGTTTTGTAGTTATTGAGATAAATGAAGATTTGAAAAAAGAAGTTCTAGAAAAAGTTGAAAAAGAATTTTCAGATCTTAAAGCAGAGAAAATATCAGCATTAGGTGAAACTGCGTCAGATGCTTCAAAACAGGTCACTTCGGAGGAGATTAATCAGGCCTATAAAACTGCAAAATCTGAGCTCGAAGGTCTTAAACTTGGGAAAATAATTTCTGAGCGTGAATACTATAGTATCTCGCAGCGATACGGCAATGTTATTCGTGTCGGAATTGGTGCGGAAGCAATTCTTGAGCTTTTGGAAAAACTCGATCTAAACACTGAAATTAAGAAACTAAGCGAAGAATCTAAATCCGCTATCGGAATGAATAAAAGAAAGTTGGTTAAAAGGCTTCGATCACTTCAGGGCATGAAAAAAGCCAAAGCAAAGCCTGACTGGCTAATATTGAAAAGACTGCCGGTAATCCCACCAGATTTAAGACCGATGGTTCAGCTTGATGGGGGACGTTTCGCAGCCTCCGACTTGAATGATCTTTATCGAAGGGTGATTAACCGAAACAACCGCCTCAAAAGGCTTGTCAATCAAGGGGCACCAGAGGTAATTTGTCGAAATGAAAAGAGAATGCTTCAAGAAGCGGTAGATGCTTTGATAGATAATTCTGCCAGACGTGGCAGGGCAACAACAACTGCCAATAATCGTCGAAAATTAAAGTCACTTTCCGATATGCTTCGTGGAAAACAGGGTAGATTTCGACAGAATCTTTTGGGCAAAAGAGTTGATTACTCCGGTCGTTCAGTAATTGTTGTTGGCCCAGAGTTAGAGCTACACCAATGTGGTTTACCAAAAGTTATGGCAATGGAACTTTTCAAACCTTTTGTTATTGGTCGGCTGATTTCTGAGGGTTATGTTCACAATGTGAAAAACGCCACCAGATTAATTGAAAAAAATGAGCCGTTTGTTTGGGATATTCTTGAAGATATCACCAAAGATCGTCACGTTTTGTTAAATCGTGCTCCGACTTTGCACAGATTGGGAATTCAAGCATTCCAGCCTATTCTAATTGAAGGGAAAGCAATTAAAATCCACCCGCTTGTTTGTTCTGCATTTAACGCCGATTTTGATGGCGACCAAATGGCGGTTCACTTGCCGCTTTCAAAAGAGTCGCAAAAAGAGGCCAGGGAGATAATGCTGTCGAGAAAAAACCTGCTAAAACCTTCATCAGGTGATCCGGTAGTTTCTCCAACGCTTGATATGATCTTGGGCTGCTATTTCTTGACTACAATTTCTGAAGGCCGAAAAGGCGAAGGGAAAATATTCACATCAAAAGAAGATGCCTTGCTAGCTCGCGATTTGGATGTGATAGATCTTAAATCCAGAATAAAAGTCAATATAAATGGTGAGTTACTGGAGACATCAGCCGGGAGAATAATTTTTAACGAAATTATTCCAAAGGAACTAGGATTTAGAAATCAAGATTTCGATAAATCTGAAATTTCCAAATTAATTGCTCAATCATTCAAGATCGCTGGATTAGATGCAACTGCTACTTTTGTTGACAAAATCAAAGAACTTGGCTTTGAATATTCAGAGCGCTCAGGTATCACTTTCTCGGCTTTTGATATTCAGGTTCCAGCGAAAAAGAAAGATATTTTAGAGAGTGCTGAAAAACTACTTGATACCATCAATCAACAGTATCGTCGAGGGTTGGTAACCAACGAGGAGCGCTACGCAAAAACAGTTGAAATTTGGATGAATGCTTCCGGCGAGCTTCAAGAGGCGATGTTGGAGAATTTTGATAAGGAAAACGATATAAATATTATTCGTGTATCTGGCGCCCAAGGCAAGGTTTCTCAGCTTAACCAGCTTGCTGGTATGAAGGGTCTGGTCGCAGATCCGACCGGAAACATTATTGAATTGCCGATAAAATCAAACTTTAAAGAAGGTTTGTCTGTTTTTGAATACTTCGTTTCTTCTCATGGATCAAGAAAAGGTCGTGCTGATACCGCTCTTCGTACATCTGAGGCAGGGTATCTCACCAGGAGGTTGGTTGATGTATCTCAGGACACAGTAATTACCTGTAACGATTGTGGAACCCAGCGCGGAATTACAATCAAGAGAGATTTTTACCACTCCATCGGTGATGATTGGTCCAAACATATTACTGGCCGTGTTCTTAATCAGGCTGTCGCCGGTTTTGAAAAAGGCCATTTGGTGGATATTGAAACGATGAAAAAGATTAATGAATCAGGAGTCAATGAGGTTGAGATCAGATCTTTGCTTACCTGTGAAAAAGAGTGGGGGGTCTGCCAGAATTGTTATGGTGAGGATTTGGCTACCGGAAAGCTAATCGAAATCGGTTCCGCAGTCGGTATTGTTGCCGCTCAAGCAATCGGCGAACCAGGGACGCAGCTGACAATGAGAACTTTTCATACTGGTGGCGCGGCTGGGGAAGATATTACTTCTGGTCTTCCTCGTGTGGGTGAGCTTTTTGAGGCCAGAACACCGAGGGCGATCGCTGTTATGTCTGAAATTGATGGCAAAGTTAGTGTTAAAAAAGATAAAAATAAATTGATTATTACCGTAGTCGGAAAGGGTGAAAGCGAAAATCAATATCAAATTCCTGAAGGTTATTCAATGACGGTAAAAAATGGCGACATGGTAAAATCAAAAGAAATTATCGCCGCAGCGAAAGATGAAAGTCTTGATCCAATTAGAGCTAAGGCTTCTGGAATGGTCAAAATAGTGGATGATATTGTGAGTGTTGTTACAAAAGGTAAAACTTCAAGGGAATATATAGTTTCTGAGATGACAGGCCTTCATATCTCTGACGGTGATGAGGTTAAAAAAGGTCAGGTATTGACTGACGGGCACCTTGATCTACAAAGAAGTTATGAATTGGCCGGATCAAATTTTACCGAACGCTACATCATGACAGAAGTGCAAAAAATTTATGCTTCTCAGGGCCAGGACATTAACGACAAACATTTGGAGGTAATTGTCAGGCAGATGAATTCCAAATGTCGGATAATGGACCCAGGTGATTCAGATTTTCTTGAGGGAAGTATTCAAGACCGTCTGAAGGTTTCAAGAATTAATTCAGAATTACAAAAAGATGGCAAGAGACAGATTCTGAGCCAAGAGGTTGTTATGGGAATAACCAGAGTCGCACTAAAAACAGAGAGCTTCTTGTCGGCCGCATCATTTATGGAAACTACTTCGATATTGATAAACGCAGCGATAAACGGGGATGTCGACAATCTTCGTGGGCTCAAAGAAAATGTCATCATCGGCCGTAAAATTCCTGCCGGTACCGGCTTTAGAAAATAAGAGAAGTTTACAGGTTGGAAAAAATATGTTAGAATCTTCCTGTTACTAGAATTAGGAGCATAGTGCCAACAATTAATCAATTAATCAGAAAAGGCCGAAAGAAACCGGTCAACAAAACTAAGACTACCGCGCTTAAGCATGGTTTTAATTTTATCAAAAATAGCCCAGTAGATATCAGAAAAGGTTGTCCGCAAAAACGTGGAGTTTGCGTTAAGGTTTCAACAATGACTCCGAAGAAACCAAACTCAGCTCTTAGAAAATTTGCCCGTGTTAGGCTTACCAACGGCATGGAGGTTAACGCTTATATCGGGGGTGAAGGACACAATTTACAGGAACATTCGGTTGTTTTAATCAGGGGGGGCAGAGTAATAGATCTTCCTGGCATGCGCTATCATATTGTTCGTGGCAAGCTTGATTTAACCGGTGTTAAAGATAGAAAACAGGGAAGAAGTAAATATGGTGCCAAGAGAGGTAAAGAATAATGTCTAGAGGTCACAGCAAAATTAAAAAACAGCAATTATCTCCTGATCAAAAACATGGGAGCGTTCTTGTAACCAAATTTATCAACTATATAATGGAGCGTGGCAAAAAAAGTGTTGCCGAGAAGATAGTTTATTCCTCGGTTGAGAAATTGGCAGATCAAACAAAATTGCAGCCACTTGATGCTCTTGATCGAGTGATGAAGAATGTTGGCCCTCTTTTAGAAATCAAAGCCAAAAGAATCGGTGGAGCAAATTATCAAGTTCCAATAGAGGTGAGTAGTATCAGAAAAGAAACTCTAGCACTTCGCTGGATAATTGATGCAGCAAAAAAAAGAAAAGGTGCTCCAATGTCGGAAAGATTAGCGGCGGAGATGCTTGATGCCTATAACGGTGTTGGCGCAGCGATTAAGAAAAAAGAAGATACTCACAGAATGGCCGAAGCCAATAAGGCTTTTGCTCACTTCGCTAGGCTTTAGGTTCTTATGTTTGACTTGATAATAGATTATGTGTTATAAATATACTGTTAGGGAGGCGTTTTTTTATTCTAATTAAAATTTTATGGCCAGAGATTATCCTTTAGAAAAAATTAGAAACATTGGTATTGCAGCGCACATTGATGCCGGAAAAACTACGGTAACTGAGCGTATTCTTTATTATACCGGTAAAAAACATAAAATTGGCGAAGTTCATGAGGGAGCGGCGGAGATGGATTGGATGGAGCAGGAAAAGGAGAGGGGGATTACCATCACCTCTGCTGCTACGACCTGTTTTTGGGATAACCATCGGATTAATATTATTGATACTCCTGGCCACGTTGACTTCACCGTCGAGGTTGAGCGATCTCTCCGAGTGCTTGATGGTGCTGTCGTTGTATTTGATGGCAAAAATGGTGTTGAGCCACAATCGGAAACAGTTTGGCGTCAGGCAGAAAAATATGATGTTCCACGAATTTGTTTTGTCAATAAATTAGATGCCATAGCTGGTGACTTTTACATGAGCTTTGATTCAATTAAGGAAAGGTTAGGTGCCAATGCGGTTGCTGTCCAATTACCGATTGGTGCCGAAAGTGATTTCAGTGGCGTTATTGATTTAATGAAACAAAAAGCTTACTTTTGGAGCTCCGATGATCTTGGAAAAAATTATGAAGAAAAAGATATTCCGGCTGATATGATTGAAAAGGCTAATGAGTGGCGAGCTACGATGATCGAAAAAATTGTTGAAACTGATGATACTCTGCTTGAAAAATATCTTTCGGGTGAAGAATTTAATATGGAAGAGCTTAAAAAAGCTTTACGTGATGCTGTCATACATAATAAGATTTATCCAGTTTTTGCTGGTACTGCGCTCAAAAATAAAGGAATTCAGCCATTACTTGATGCTGTTGTTGACTATTTACCTTCACCTATCGATATCGAGCCACCTAAAGCTTTAAAGGCAGGAACTGAAGAAGAGGTGGTTTTAAAAGTCGATGATGACGCTCCATTTTCTGGTTTTGCTTTTAAGGTTGCTGCCGATCCCTTCGTTGGTAAACTTACATTCTTTCGAGTATATACTGGCAAGCTAACTGCAGGATCTTATGTAGTGAATACAAATTCTGGGGAAAAAGAACGCATCGGAAGAATTCTTAGAATGCATGCCAATCATAGAGAAGAAGTATCAGAAGTCTATGCTGGAGAAATTGCTGCTGCTGTCGGCTTAAAAGCAACCACAACCGGCGATACTCTTTGTGATCCAAACTACAAAGTTGTTCTTGAGCAGATTACCTTTCCTGAACCGGTTATTTCTATTGCCATTGAGCCTAAGACTAAGGCTGATCAGGAGAAAATGGGAATTGCTTTGCAAAGATTGGCTGAAGAGGATCCAACTTTTAGAGTTTCAACTGATGAAGAAACCGGCCAAACTATTATTGAAGGAATGGGCGAGCTGCATCTTGAGATTATCGTTGATCGAATGAAGCGTGAGTTTAAGGTTGAGGCGAATATTGGCAACCCTCAGGTGGCATACAAAGAAACAATTAGAAAATCTGTTCAACAAGAAGGTAAATACATCAGGCAATCTGGTGGCCGTGGTCAATATGGTCATGTTTATCTCGAGATCGAACCAAATGAACACGGTGCTGGATTCGAATTTGTTAATAAAATCGTTGGCGGAGCGATTCCAAGAGAATTTATACCTGCGGTACAAAATGGGGTTGTTGAAGCGATGTCCCGTGGTGTTATTGCTGGATACCCGGTAGTTGATACTAAAGTCACTCTTTATGACGGCACTTTCCATGATGTTGATTCCTCAGAAATGGCCTTTAAGATTGCTGGCTCAACGGCTTTTCAAGAGGGGTTTAAAAAAGCTGATCCGGTGATTCTCGAGCCGATAATGAAAGTAGAAGTTACAGTTCCTGAGGAGTTTACTGGGGATGTTGTTGGTGATTTGAATTCCAAACGTGGCCAGATAGAGGAAATGAATGATCGCTCAAATACAAAAGTCATTGATTGTAAAGTTCCACTGTCGTCGATGTTTGGCTATTCCACAACTTTGCGCAGTATGACTCAGGGCAGAGGAAATTATTCGATGGAATTTGACCATTATGCTGAAGTTCCAACTAATATTGCCAAGGATATTATTGAAGGTAAAAAATAGCGAAAATTTGTTGACTTATCGCAAATTTTAGGTTAACATAAATAAGTATATAAATTATAAAGAATTATTTTAAAGGAGAAACGATGGCTGCAGAAAAATTTGAAAGAACCAAAACTCACGTGAATGTTGGTACGATCGGACACGTTGATCATGGTAAAACAACTCTTACTGCTGCTATTACCCATGTTCTAGCTAAAGAAGGTAAGGCAGTTGAGAAAAAATTTGATGAAATCGATAACGCCCCAGAGGAAAAAGAGCGTGGTATTACTATTGCTACCTCTCACCAGGAATATGAATCAGATAAGCGTCATTATGCCCATGTAGACTGTCCAGGTCATGCTGATTATGTTAAAAACATGATAACCGGAGCTGCTCAAATGGACGGTGCTATTCTGGTTGTATCAGCTGCTGATGGTCCAATGCCACAAACTAGGGAGCATATTCTTCTGGCATATCAGGTTGGTGTACCAAAAATTGTCATTTTCTTAAACAAGGTTGATATGGTTGATGATCCAGAACTTCTTGATCTAGTTGAGATGGAGATTCGTGAGCTTCTGACTAAATACAAATATGATGGCGACAACACCCCAATTATCAGAGGATCAGCACTTAAAGCACTAGAAGATGATGCAGATGCCACCAAAGCAATTAAAGATTTAGTCGATGCTCTTGATACCTGGATTCCCGAACCAAAAAGAGACATTGACAAAGATTTCTTAATGCCGATTGAAGATGTTTTCTCAATTAAAGGACGAGGAACAGTCGCTACTGGTCGTATCAGCCGTGGCATTGTCAAGGTAAATGAAGAAGTTGAGATCATTGGTATCAAAAAGACCACCAAGACGGTTGTTACTGGTGTTGAGATGTTTAGGAAGATGCTTGATCAAGGCCAGGCCGGTGATAATGTCGGAGTACTTCTTCGTGGCGTTGAAAGAGAAGATATTGAAAGAGGACAAGTCTTGGCTAAACCAGGAAGTATTACTCCCCACACAGAATTTGAAGCTGAGGTTTATGTTTTGACCAAAGAAGAAGGTGGAAGACACACTCCATTTACCAAAGGATATAAGCCGCAATTTTACATTGGTACTACTGATGTAACCGGTGAAGTTGAATTTGAGGGTGAAATGGTTATGCCGGGAGATACCGTAAATGTTAAAGTAAAACTTATAGTTCCAATTGCCCTTGAAGAAAATTTGCGCTTTGCTATCCGTGAAGGTGGTAAAACAGTAGGTGCTGGAGTAGTAACCAAAATTGTCAAGTAAATTACGATTGCAAGGAGTTTAGTGGTCGCGACTAAAGATACAATCAAACAGAAAATCAGAATTAAGCTCAAAGCTTATGATTATCGGATAATTGATAAATCAGCAGGTGAAATAATTGAAACCGCAGTCAGATCTGGTGCTAAAGTGATTGGTCCGATTCCGTTGCCTACTGAAACTTCTAAGCTAACAGTGATTAAATCACCTAATGTATTTAAAAATAGTCGCGAGCAGTTTGAAATGCGTGTTCACAAAAGGCTTATTGACATTTTAAACCCAACGCCCAAAACTATTGATAATTTAATGAGCTTGGATTTACCAGCTGGCGTTGATATCGAGATTAAAATGTAGGTTTATAACTGCTAAATTATCCTCGAAAATAAACATCGAGGATAATAAGGAGAGATAAACAAAACATAAGAGTTACAGACCATGGAAAACAGCTGCATTAAGCAGCCGGTTCCAGGTCATTTGTTGTTTGAGGATGAAAATGAAGTTTTTTTTCGGCAGAAAATTAAATATGACCCAGATCTTTACTGAAGAAGGCGAAGCTTTAGCAGTTACTGTTGTTAAAACTTTACCTCTTGAATTTTATGATCGGGTTCTTGAGGAAAAAAGGGGCTATTCTGCCATTATGTGCAAAGTAACAAATGGCAAAAAAGAAAGATTGGTTGAATTCAGGTCCGATAAAGATGATTTTTCTGAAATGAAGAAAGGTGATAAATTTGACGAGAGTCAGTTTATTGTTGGAGACAAAGTTACAATTACTGGCATTAGCAAGGGCAAGGGTTTCTCCGGAACGATCAAAAGATATGGTTTTGCTCAGGGCCCCAAAACCCATGGGTCTAATCAGCAGCGTCGATTGGGTTCAATTGGCGCCGCTTATCCGCAGCATGTCCTGAAAGGCCAGAAAATGCCTGGTCGGATGGGTAATAGCCAGATAACAATTAAAAATCTTAAGGTAGTCGATGTTGATAATAAAAATCATTTCCTTTTAATCTCCGGGGCGATACCAGGTAATAATGGTTCACAAGTTAAAATTGTTTCAAAATAATGAAAATAGATTTTTATAAAAATAATGGTGAAAAAGATAAGTCGGTTGAATATCCGAAATTTTTAGAATCAGAAATCTCTGACCAGAGAGTTCTTGATTATATCAGATATATCCGCAATGTTGTTAGGGAAAATATTGCTCACACCAAAGATCGCAGTGAGGTTTCTGGTGGTGGGAAAAAGCCCTGGAAGCAAAAAGGTACCGGCAGGGCAAGACACGGTTCCCGCAGATCACCGATTTGGTCCGGTGGTGGGATTACTTTTGGTCCAAGAAATAATCGCAATTTTGAGCTGAAAATGAACAAAAACGAGAAGAGAAAGGCACTTTTAGCGATTGTTTTCTCCTTCACTAAGGATAATAAGGCTTTGGGTGTCTCAGATTTTAAACTAGATAAACCAAAAACTTCAGATGTTGCAAAGCTTGTGGAAAAATTACCGATAAACGGTAGGTTTGCTTTAATTTCGACCAAAGAGGATGAAAATACTGAAAAATCTTTTAGAAACATCGCGGCTTGTTATACTATGACTGCTGAAAAAATTGATCCGGTTAAACTGCTTGCCGGAGATTTTATTCTATTTACCAGTGAATCCTTCAAAAAAATAGCTGAAATTTATAATCCTGACAAAAAAATATCAAAAGTGAAAGCGAAAGATGATGAGTAATATATTAATTAAAAAACCGATAATATCTGAAAAAAGCTTCAATTTGGCAGCTGATGGAGTTTATACCTTTCTTGTTGATTTAAACTCTGGAAAGAAGCAAATCGCCAGAGAAGTTGAAGAGTTGTTTAAAGTTGATGTTATATCGGTTAACATTGTTAATATTCCAGGTAAGATAAAAAGAGTCAAAAAAGGTTATGGCAAACGAAGCGATATTAAAAAAGCTTTAGTAAGGATTAAAAAAGGGCAAAAGATTTCAATTTTTGAAGTTGAAGAAAATAAAAAACAAAAGACTCAAAAAGAGATGAAATCCAGAGACTCCAAAACAAAGATGGATAAAAATAATGCTGATAGTAATATAGCCAAGGAAAAAAATGCCAATTAAAATCGCAAAATCTACAACGAATGGCAGAAGAGGTAGTAGCTTTATCTCCGGTGTTTTAATTGGCAAAACAAAAATAAAGGGTCTTATAAAGGTTCGGAATCAAAAATCTGGCCGCAATAATTCAGGCAAAATTACTGTTGCACATCGTGGTGGGGGTTCAAAAAGATTTTATCGTTTGGTTGATTTTGTCTTTAATTCCGATTGTAAGGCAACTGTTTTAGAGATTCATTATGATCCGAACAGGAGCGCAAATGTTGCTCTGATTGAAACAGAGAATAAAGAATATAAGTATATTCTTGCACCGGCGAAAATTAAAGTCGGAACAGTTATTGAATCAGGGAGTAGTACCCCGATAAAAATTGGGAATAGAATGCCGATCAGTAAAATTCCTGTTGGCACAGAAATCCACAATATCGAGATAGTTCCTGGGAAAGGTGGTAAAATTTGTCGAAGCGCTGGAAATTTTGCTACCCTCCTTGGCGTCGAACCAAAAACTGCTCATGTGAAAATGCCAAGCGGCGAGGTTAGAAAAGTTTTGCCCACCTGCTGGGCATCAATTGGTGCGGTTGGAAACCAGGAATTAATGAATGTAAATTACGGAAAAGCTGGAAGAATCAGAAACAAGGGCATAAGACCGACCGTAAGAGGTAAGGCTAAAAATGTTGTTGATCATCCGCATGGTGGTGGCGAAGGTGGCACATCTATCGGTTTGAAATACCCAAAAACTCCTTGGGGTTTGCCAACACTCGGATATCGAACCAGGGATAAAAAGAAGTATTCAAAGAAACTGATTATTAAGCGCAGGAGCCGATAATGTCTAGATCACTCAAAAAAGGACCGTATATTGACGAACGATTAGCAAAAAAGGTTGCCGATGCCAAAAAAAATGGTGGCAAGATTGTAATCAAAACTTGGTCTAGATCTTCAACGATTACTCCAGAAATGGTTGGGGTAACAATCGCAGTCCATAATGGTAAAGAGCATACCCCGGTTTTTATTATTGAAGACATGATCGGTCACAAACTTGGTGAATTTTCTCCAACAAGGAAGTTTAGAAGACATGGTGGAAAAATTGCCAAAGAGCAGGTTGCTTCTAGTGGTAGCAAGGTTTAAAACATGGAAATTACAGTTAAAAGTAAATATTTAAAAATATCACCAAGAAAATTAAGATTGGCTGTTAATTTAGTTCGGGGAAAAAATATAGAAAAAGCCAGAGATATTCTTTTTCTATCTAATAGCAAAGGCACTAGAATGTTGAAATGCTTGGTTGATAGTTCAATCGCCTCTGCTAAAGAATCAGGACTTGAAATTAATAAATTTTCCATCAAAAGCATAATCTGCAGCGATGGCCCAAGGCTAAAAAGGGGTAAGCCAGCATCCAAGGGTTCAATGATGGCAATCAAAAAAAGACAGAGCCATATGAGCTTAACAATCTCAGATAATGCTCCTGCTACTTTGCCTTCGTCTAATGGCAAGGAGAAAACTGTAAAATTAGAAAAAGGCATTAAAAAAATTAATCCCGAAGAAAAAAAGGATAAATAATGGGTCAGAAAGTAAATCCAACAAGCATCAGGCTGAAAATAAATGAGACTTGGAAATCCAGGTGGTTTAGTCGTGATAAATACTCACAGATGCTGCATCAAGATTTAGCTATCAGAAAATATTTGCTCAATGAATATAAGGGTGCAGCGATTTCCTCCATCACTGTTGATCGTGATGCTAATAAAATTACTGTTGGTATTAAAACAGCTAGACCAGGTGTGATTATTGGTAAGGGGGGTATTGGCGCTAGCAAAATTAAAGAAAGCATTGAAAGACTGATACAAGGAAGCAAATTGAAAATAAATATTGAAGAGGTAAGAAATCCAGATGCTGATGCCTCAGTCGTTGCGCAAAATATTGTGAATCAACTTGAAAAAAGAATTCCTTATCGTAGAGCGATAAAGCAAGCAGCTGAAAAGGCTAATCAGTCAGGTGCTAAGGGAATTAAGGTGCAGGTTTCTGGGCGGCTAAACGGAGCAGAAATTGCCAGAAGTGAAAAAATTGTCTTAGGGCTTGTACCGCTTTCAACACTTAAGAGCAAAATTGATTATGCCTATGAAGTAGCAAAAACTACTTTCGGTACAATTGGTATTAAAGTTTGGATATATAAAGGGGAATCATCTGATGTGAATATTTCATCTCCAAATAGTAAAGGGGCGCTAGGAAAATAATTATGTTATTGCCAAAGAAATTAAAACATCGTAAACACCAACGAGGTAAAAGAGGTGGAAATGCCACCAGGGGTTTTGAAATTAACTTCGGGTCTTTCGGCTTGAAAGCTCTTGAAAGAGGCTGGATTACTGCGAGAGAAATCGAGGCAGCAAGAAGAGCAATGACGAGATATGTTAAAAGAGGTGGTCAGATTTGGATACGCATATTCCCCGACAAACCGGTAACCAATACTTCTGCTGAAACTCCCATGGGCTCTGGTAAAGGCACAGTTGACCATTTTGTTGCTGTTGTTAAGCCCGGGAGCATATTATTTGAGATGGATGGTGTGCCAGAAGATACTGCTAAAGAAGCGATTCGTTTAGCTTCACACAAGTTAAGAGTTAAAAGTCGGTTTGTGGTAAAGGATTAATAATGAAAAATAACAAAACTGAAAAATTTAGTAAAATGACCGACGCCAATTTATTAAAAGAAATTAAAAGTATTAATTTGACGATTTTAAATTTACGAATTGATATCGCTAATCGTAAAACTAAAGGCATTCATAGAATCTCTCAATTAAAAAAAGATATAGCAAGAATAAATACAGTGATTACCGCTCGAAAAGGAGAAACCAATGAACGATAATTTAAAAAACGGACGAGAAATTGTTGGAATTGTAGTTTCAGAACCTAAAAATAAAACACTAGTTATTGAAACTGAGCGTCTAAAAAAACATAGACTTTATGATAAGAATTATAAGATTAATAAAAAAATTAAAGCTAGCTGCTTGGTCGATATTTCTGTTGGTGATCGAGTTTTAATCAGAGAAACACGACCAATCTCAAAATTTGTTAGTTTTAAAGTTGTAGGTAAAGTGAGTTAATATGATTCAACCCGGAACACAATTAGTAATTGCTGATAACAGCGGCGCAAAAGTGATAGAGTGTATCACCACGCTCCAAGGTGCAAAATCGGATGGTGCTGTGATTGGTCAGGTAATTTCTGCTTCGGTAAAAGTTGCAACACCTAGGGCCAACGTTAAGAAAAAGGAAGTTGTCAGGGCGGTCATCGTTAGGCAAAAATTCCCTTATCGCAGACCGGATGGATCGGTGATTCGTTTTTCCGAAAATGCTGCTGTAGTTATCGATAAAGATGGTGTGCCGCGTGGTACGCGTGTGTTCGGTCCGATCCCGAGAGAACTTAGAGATAAATTTATGAAGATAATTTCTTTAGCACCAGAGGTAATTTAATGAAGTTAAAAAGAAATGACAAAGTAATAATTTTGACTGGCAAAGATAGAAATAAAGTTGCTGAAATTGAGCGAGTTTTTGTATCTGAAAATAAAGCGGTTGTTAAAGGGCTAAATATTTATAAAAAAAGTGTTAAGCCTTCAAAAAAATCACCGAAAGGTGGAATTATCGAGATTAGTGCAAAAATTAATATTAGCAACTTGGGTATAGTTTGTCCCAGTTGCAGTAAGGTTTCGAGAGTCTCTTATAAAATCACAAATAATAAAAAAATTAGAGTCTGTCGTAAATGCAACGCCAGTCTAGAAGCGGTTAAATAATGACAAATCTAAAAGAAAAATATACCAAAGAGATCGTTAAAAAATTAAAAGAAGAATTTAACTATTCTTCAAATTTTCAAGTCCCAAGAATCACTAGTGTTTCAATAAATGTTGGAGTCGGGAAAATTAAGGAGTCAAAAGACGATTGTGCATTGGTTGCAAAAGACATTGCTCTTATTACCGGCCAACTTCCAAGATTTAATAAAGCAAGAATCTCTGTCTCCGGTTTTAAATTAAGAGAAGGTCAAATTGTTGGATATTCTGTGACTTTGAGAAATATGAAAATGTATGATTTTATCGAAAGATTTGTCAACGTGTCGTTACCAAGAATCAGAGATTTTCGAGGTTTATCAAATGATAGTTTTGACCAACAAGGTAATTACTCAATAGGAATAAGAGAACATACGATATTTCCGGAGATAAAATATGATAATGTAAAACAGCCTTTTTCGATGCAAATTAATTTTAGCATAACTGCCAGAAGTAAAGAGGAAGCCAAAAAATTACTTGAACATCTGGGCTTTCCGTTCGAAAAAAAGAAAGATAAGGAGTAAAGATGGCAAAAGAATCTTTAATTGTAAAAGCGAATAGGCCCCCAAAATATTCAACAAGAATAATTAGACGCTGCCGTGTTTGTGGTCGTAAACGTGGCTATTACAGAAAATTTGAATTATGCCGGATTTGTATTCGAGAGATCGCTAGTCGTGGTGAGCTTCCCGGCGTAACAAAATCTAGCTGGTAAAGGAATATATGGATCCAATCGCAAATTTACTAACTTCAGTCAGAAACGCATTAAATGCCCGACAACAGCGGGTAGAAATTGGGTATTCAAAAATTAAAGCAGACATCTGCCAGATTTTAAAGGATCTCCATATAATAAATAATTTTAAATTTTCTGAAAATGATGGCCGCAAAGTTATTGTTATTGAAGTCCCGGAAAACCAAAAATCTTGCCATCTTAGAAGAATCAGCAAGCCTGGCAGAAGAATATATGTTAAGTCTAAAGACATAAGAATCCCATTATCAGGAATTGGAAACTTAATTATTTCAACATCAGCTGGTGTGATGGAAGCAAGAAAAGCAAAAAAGATGGGTTTGGGTGGTGAGATAATTTGTGAAGTGTGGTAATTAATTGTCTTAGTAAGGAATATTATGAGTAGAATTGGTAACAAAAAAATTATTATACCTGAGAATGTCGAAGTAAAAATCGATGATTCTGATATTGTAATAAAAAGCCAAAACGAAGAGAGGACTATTAAGCTTCCTGTCAATCTAAATGTAGATTTGTCGAGTAATATATTGAGACTTACTCGCAAAAATGAGCTAAAAGATTCCAAATCACTGCACGGGACATATTTAAGATTAATAGAAAATACAATAATCGGAATGACTGACGGCTTTGTAAAAAAACTTGAATATAAAGGTGTTGGTTTTACGGTAGCGGTAAACGGTGATAAATTAGCTATGAGACTTGGTTTTTCTCATCCGATTGAAATTGAAATACCTAAAGATCTGAATGTTTCAGTTCAAAAAAATATTATTCTCATAGAAGGCAAAGATAAGGATAGGGTTGGTTTGTTTGCTGCTAAAATTCGCGAAATTAAAAAGCCTGAAGTTTACAAAGGAAAGGGCATCAGATATTTCGACGAACAGATTAAAAAGAAGGCTGGAAAAGCTGCCCAGTCTTCAGGTTCGTAAAGGAGAAAAATGACAGTTAAAAATATTTGTAGAAAAATTCGGATTAAAAACAAAGTTAAAATAACTCCTGGTTGCAAAAAATTAGTCGTTTTTCGATCTAATTTAAACATATATGCCCAAATCATTGATATCAACGGCAAGATTTTAGCCGCTGATTCAGATCAATTAATTAAAGATAAGATGACAAAATGCAAAAAGGCGGAAATTGTTGGTAAAAACGTCGCTGTTAAAGCACTTAAGCTAGGTATTAAAAATATAGTATTTGATAGAAATGGTTATAAATATCACGGCAGAGTCTTGGCAGTCGCCAAGGGGGCAAGAGAAGCTGGCTTGATATTTTAAGGAGCAATAATTATGGCGCTAAATTCGGAAAATAGGTTTAAAAGAACAGAAAATAAATCAGAATTTGACGAGCGAGTCATCGAAATTTCTCGTGTATCAAGAGTGGTTAAAGGTGGCAGACGCATCAGATTTCGAGTCCTGGTTGTTATTGGAGATCGTAACGGTAGGGTCAGTTATGGAATTGCAAAAGCGAATGAAATTGCTGTTGCCGTTAAAAAAGCTGTTTCTCAGGCTAAAAAAAGAATGATTAATGTCCCGATTGTCAATGAAACAATTCCATATAGTGTAACAGTCGAAGAAGGAAGCGCCAAGTTATTTTTGGGGCCTGCAAGTCAGGGAACCTCTATTGTTGCTGGTGGCGCCGTTAGAGTTATGGCCGAACTTTCCGGTATAAAGAATATTTTATCGAAAGTAATTGGAACTTCAAATAAAATTAATAATGTTAAAGCTGTTTATAAAGCTTTTAATAGTTTTGATGACGACAAAGTTTCAAAAGTTAGAAGCTTTTCGGAAAAAAAAGTTAAGATTGAAAAAAAGAATACCAAGGATAAAATTACTAAACAGCCAAAAGAGACTAAAATAGATAAAGTAAAAGAGTAATTAATCGAATTATGAAAATACACGAATTAAAAAAAACTAGATCAGATGTTAAAAATCTTCGCGTTGGACGCGGTATTTCTGCTGGTGGAGGCAAAACCGCTGGTCGTGGGACCAAAGGACAAAAGTCGCGTTCCGGTCACAATATTCCTCGAAAGTTTGAGGGCGGGCAAACTCCTCTAAATATGAGATTGCATAAATTGCCAGGATTTAAGCGCTTTAGTCAGGATAAAAAAATTATTACTCTTGCTGATATAAGCAGAAACTTTAAAGACGGTGAAACTGTGTCTAATGAAACTCTTGAGTCTAAAGGCTTAATTACAAAAGGTGACTCTGCAAAGATTTTGGCTAATGGAGAGTTGACCGTTAGTGTTATTTTCTCGGATGTTAAAAAATCAAAAAACGTTGAATCAAAATTACCAAAAAAAGACAAGAATTCAAAATAAATAGAGTTTTTGATGGACACATTAGGTAAAATTTGGCGATATAAGGATATTAGAAATAAACTTCTTGTTGTTCTAGGTCTTTTGGTTGCAACTAGAATTATTGCTCATATTCCAATGCCTGGGGTTGATTTAGAGCAATTAAGATATTTTTTCCAACAAAACCAGATATTTGGCTTATTAAATTTGTTTTCCGGTGGGACTATTAGCAACTTCTCGGTTGCTCTTATGGGCGTTAGCCCATATATCACCTCTTCAATTGTATTCCAGCTTCTTGCTATGCTAGTTCCAAAATTGGAAGAGATGCAGAAAGAGGGTGAATCAGGAAGAAATAAAATTAACCAGTATACCAGATTATTAACTGTGCCACTGGCAATTACGCAAGGTTATGGCATGTTGTATCTCCTGAGAAGTCAGGGGATAATTCCTGGTTGGGATTTATACCAATTAATAATTATGTTAATATCAATCACCGCCGGGAGTATGATATTAATGTGGATTGGTGAAATTATTACCAATAAGGGGATAGGTAATGGTATTTCAATGATAATTACTATCGGGATATTATCTGGCCTTCCATCACAAATACGAAATACCGCCTCAATAATATCTTTGGGTGATGTTGAAAAAATAATCTCAATAATTATCTTTGCGATTGTTGCTATCTTAATAATCGCTGCAATAGTTTTGGTGACCGAAGGCCAGAGAAATTTGCCAGTTTCTTATGCAAAACGGGCTAGGGGAGCCGGATCTTTCTCTGCCGTCAACAGCTTTTTGCCGATTAAAGTAAATACTGCTGGTGTCATCCCAATAATATTTGCTATGAGCATGATGGTTGTCCCAGGAGTAGCGGCAAAATTTTTCGAAAATGCTTCTTCAGCCTGGGTTTCCGGGGCTGCGACATTTATTGGAGATTTATTCAAAAACAATGTGTTCTATGGAATTTCCTATTTTGTGCTAGTGGTCTTATTCACATATTTTTATACTTACGTTGTTTTCAAGCCTGATCAAATATCGGAAAATTTACAGAAACAGGGAGGTTTTATTCCTGGAATTCGCCCTGGTAATGAAACAACACATTATTTAGGTAATATTATTACCAGAATAACCCTAACTTCTTCCGTTTTCCTTGGTCTAATCGCAGTATTACCATTTATAATTCAAGCATTAACAAATATTGAAACACTTGTTATCGGTGGAACCGGGATTTTAATTGTTGTTTCTGTCGTTATCGAGACGATGAATCAGCTTCAGGCTCAGTTAACGATGCATACTTACGATAATTACTAGGTTTAAGGAGGAATTTTGGGGAAAAAAAGAAGAGCTATTGTTATGTTGGGGCTGCCGGCATCAGGAAAGGGCACCCAAGCTGAAAATGTTGCGACAAAAATTAATGCAGAAATTGTTGGTATTGGCGATTTGGTTAGGGAAGCGATATCGGATGGTAATTTTTCCGATGAAATAATTAAGAAAATTAAAAGCAATTACAACAAGGGTATCCCCCAAAGCGATGAAATTGCCGGTAAGTTGCTTGAAGAAAAAATAAATAATTCTAAGGGCAATCTAATTTTTGATAATTATCCTTTTTCTCTTGAACAGATTAAATTTTTTGAGCACCTGATCGAAAAATATAACTTTTCTGAGCCGGAAATAATATATATTAAAATTAAGCCAGAAACCTCTGTTTCCAGGATAACTACCAGGTTGGTTTGTGACAAATGCAAAAAAATTTATTTGAGTGGTAGTGTTGGTGATAGCTGTTCATCAGGTGATTGTCACGGAAGATTAATAAAGCGAGCCGATGATACTCCGGAGATAATGGAAAAAAGAGTTAATTTTGCACAACCCCGGATTGATTTAGTGGTTGATTATTATCGCGATAAGGCAAAAGTTTATGAAATCGATGGTGAAAAATCTATCTCAGAAGTTGCCGAAGAAATAAATCAAGTTTTATGATTCAAGTTCTTAACAAAGAACAAATAGCTGACCTTAGAAAATCCGGGAAAATTCTTTCGCAGGCGATAAAGGAAACTCTTTCTTACGTTAAGCCCGGAATTAGCACACTTTCACTTGATGAAGTTGCAGAAAGAAGTTTGAGGAGACAAGGAGCTTTACCTTCTTTCAAAAATTATTATGTCGCCGGCTCAGGCCGCTTTCCTTCCTCTCTCTGTGTCTCAATCAATAGTGAACTGGTTCACGGGATACCTAAAACAAATAAAATCGTAAAAAACGGCGACATAATCTCTCTTGATCTTGGTGCAAATTACAATGGGATGTTTTCTGATATGGCGGTAACTGTTGGAGTTGGTAAAATTTCTGAAAAAAATAAAAAAATAATTGAGGTAACGGATTCGGTACTTAAATACGCAATTTCTCAAATTTATCCAGGAATAAAGACTGGTGATCTCGGGAGCTTGATTGAAAGTTATGTCGAGAAGCGTGGGTATGTCTGTATTCATGACCTTGTTGGCCACGGAATCGGAACTGCTCCACATATGGAACCTCAAGTTCCAAATTTCGGCAAAAAAGGCACGGGGCAAGAAATAAATAACGGGATGGCAATTGCCATCGAGCCGATGGTATCCAGTGGTAACAATAAAATAAAAACAGATAGGGATAATTGGACTATCAGAATGGATGATGGTCAAAATTGTGCCCATTTCGAGCATACAGTATTAGTCTACAATAATAAGGTTGAAATTATTACAAAATAATGAAAAAAGCTTTTTTTGCTTTCTGGTATTGTATAATCATAATATCTAAATGTTGACTTGTTTTTTTATATATGATAAGATATACAGCGTATGACAGATAAAGATGCGATACGAGTTGAGGGAATAATAGAAGAAGCACTACCAAATTCTAGTTTTATTGTAAAGCTAGGCGAAGATCATTCGGTGATGGCTTACTTGTCAGGCAAAATGAGGAAGAATTTCATTAAAGTGATGCCTGGTGATAAAGTAAAAGTTGAGTTAACACCTTATGATTTGACCAAGGGTAGGATTGTTTCAAGAGAAAAAGTCAGCAACTAACATTAGTTAGAGTGGGGGACTTTTTCTATTTTTCGTCGGAAATATTATGAAAGTTAGACCATCAGTTAAAGCGATGTGCAGCAAATGCAAAACGATAATTCGCAAGAAAAAAGGTGATAGTAAGTCATCTACTATGAAGCGAACAGTATTTGTGATTTGTTCCAATCCAAAGCATAAACAGAGGCAGGGATAAATGGTGAGAATTGTTGGTATCGACATTCCTAATAACAAGCGGATTGTAGTAGCACTTACTTACATTTTTGGCATTGGTAAAACTTCCGCAGAGAAGATTCTAGCCGAAGCTAATGTAAATTTTGATTCTCGGTCAGACAAATTATCGGCTGAAGAACTGGAAAGAGTACGTCAAATAATTAACCGGACGTACAGAATCGAGGGCGATCTTAAGTCTGAAGTTAGCCAGAATGTTAAAAGATTAAGGGATATTAATGCCTATCGTGGTTATAGACATTCCAGGGGACTTCCTGCTAGAGGTCAGAGAACAAAGACAAATGCTAGGACAAAAAGAGGCAAGAAGGTAACAGTTGGAAGTGGTCGAAAGAAAGCGGCGGAGAAGACATAAAATTATGGCAGCAAATACGAAGAAAAATTTAAAAAAGAAAAAAACTCTCGGTGTTGTTCTTTCGGGCTCTGTTTACATACAATCAACATTTAATAACACAATTATCACGGTTACTGATGAACATGGTGGGGTTATTGCCTGGGCATCAGCTGGTTCTATTGGTTTTAAGGGATCAAAAAAGTCAACACCTTATGCAGCCTCGTTAGCTGCATCAGCTGCAATTGAAAAGGCGAAACTCCGGGGTCTAAAAAAGGCTCAAATATTTATTTCTGGGGTTGGCGCTGGCCGTGATTCTGCTGTTCGCGCATTTCATAATGCCAATATAGAAGTTGACTTAATAAAAGATATAACACCGATTTCTCATAACGGATGTCGTCGAAAGAAAGTAAGAAGGATATAGTTATGGAACATGGTTGCAGAAAATGTCGAAGACAAGGGGTCAAGCTTTTTCTTAAAGGTGAAAAGTGTTTTTCCCCAAAGTGTCCGATTACCTCTCGCCCATATCCGCCCGGGCAACATGGTCCGACAAAATTTTCTAAATTAAGTGAATATGGCAAACAATTAAGAGAAAAGCAAAAAGTTCGCAATATTTATGATATTAACGAGACTCAGTTAAAAAATTACTATCTTAAGGCTTCGAAAATTTCTGGCAATACTAGTGAAAATTTGGTGCAACTTTTAGAGTCGAGGCTGGATAGTGTTATCTACAGCATTGGATTGTTTAAATCTAGATCATCAGCAAGACAAGCTGTAAATCATGGTTTTTTTCTTTTGAATGATAAGAAAGCCGACATACCATCGATGTTTGTTAAAAGTGGTGATATTGTCAGTCTTAAAACCGGCAAAAATATCAAAATAGAAGATAATCTTAATCTGCCCAATTGGCTTGAAAGTGGTAAAAGTATTAAGGGTTACAAAATTAAAAAATTACCAACGCTTGATGATGTTGAGATGCCCTATGATATAAATTTAGTAATTGAATATTACTCTAGATAGAAAAGGAGTTCAAATGAGTCTAGTTACGGAAATACCAAAAATTAAAGAAACTAAGATTGATGAGACAAAATCACTCTTTGTTATTGAGCCGTTATATCCCGGATATGGTTCAACTATTGGCAATGCACTTAGAAGGGTTTTGCTGTCTTCGCTGCCAGGTTGTGCGATATCTTCAGTGAAGCTAGAAGGTGTGGCACATGAATTTTCCGCTATCCCGCACGTCAAAGAAGATATGATCGAAATAATTATGAATCTTAGAAAGATCGTATTCAAATCATTTGGTGACGAACCAATAACCATTGAAATAAATGAAAAAGGTCCGAAGACTATTTCTGCTTCTGATTTTAAATTGAAATCTGGGGTTGAAATACTGAATCCTGAGCAGCACATAGCAACACTTGATAAATCAGCAAATTTCAATCTTGAAGTCGTTGTTGAAAAAGGTCGCGGTTTTATCCCCACAGAGGAAAAGGACGTAGAGAAAAGTGATATTGGAAGAATCGCAATTGATAGCGTTTTCTCCCCTGTAAAACATGTTAATATGAAAGTCGAACATACTCGTGTCGGACAAATGACTAACTACGACAAAGTTGAATTAGAAGTCGTAACCGATGGCTCAATGTCAGCTAAAGAAGCTTTGAAAGAGGCTAGCACTATTCTAGTTGAACACTTTAATTATATTGCCGAAGGCAAACCAGTATCTTCTGGTGAGGTAGATGAAGAAATATCAGAAAATAAATCTGAAGAGGAAAAGACAGAAAAAAATAGCTCGCTAGATTTAGATCCCAAGACAAAAATTGAAGATCTTGATTTGTCCGCCAGAACCGTAAATTCTCTGGTCAACGCTGGTATTAAAACTATCGCTGGCCTCAAAAGAATGAGTGATCTAAAATTATCTGAAGTTAAGGGGCTTGGGAAAAAAGGTTTTGATGAAATAAAAGTAATGCTGGAAAAGTAAATGAAGCGTATTCTTGGACGAAAAATTGCTCACAGGAGATCAATGTTGCGTAATTTAACTACGTCCCTCGTTTTATATGAAAAAGTTGACACCACCTTGCAAAAAGCGAAAGAGACCAAATCGATTTTTGAGGGCATAATATCTGATGCCAAGCCAGCTGACTTAAAATCGTACAAAAAGATTTCCAGTTATCTTTTTGATATTAATGCCTCTAGAAAAGTACGGGATGAATTAGTCCCAAGATACAAAGATCGTCACAGTGGTTTTGTAAGACTTTATCATTTGCCAAACAGGCTTGGTGATAACGCGCAAATGGCAAGACTGGAATTGATTGACCGAAAAGTTTTTGTTTCAGAAAAGAAGAAAGAAAAAATAGTAGATGAAGAAGAAACAAAAACAACACTAGCCAAATCTGATGTGAAAGCGCAAAAAAGACTTGATAAACTTTCAGCGACAGAAAATCGCCAAGGTGTTAACACCTCAGTTAGAACTAAAGCTGCAAGAAAGACAGGGGTCTAAAATGGATAAGAAATATTTCATTATTGATGCCGGAGCAATGCCGTTGGGCAGGATAGCAACTCGAATTGCCAATATACTACGTGGAAAAAATTCTCCATTGTTTATGCCTAATGTATTACCAGGCAATGTCGTTGTTGTTGTTAATGCTAATAAAGTTAATCTATCTTCGAGCAAGGAAACATCAAAGCAATACTATCATTACAGCGGTTATCATGGTGGTTTGAAAACCAAGATGTTCTCAGAATTAAAAGAAAACAAGCCCGAGGATATAATCAAATTTGCAGTTAAAGGTATGTTGCCAAAAAACAAACTACAAAAAGAATTTTTAAAAAATTTAAAAATATTTAAAACTGCCGAACATAATCTTCCGGTAAAGAATTTGACACCAATCAAGGAGTAATATGACAGAATCAGCAAATAAAACGAAATACTTTTATGGCACCGGCAGAAGAAAAACTGCTATTGCCAGGGTCCGACTGTATTCTGGAGTTGGAAAAATTACAATCAACGGAAAAGAGTCTAATTTGCAAGATGATGCGGTTTCTCCACTGAAACTAGTTGGTAAGCTTGGTTCTTATGATATCTCGATTACTGTAACTGGTGGTGGCACAACTGGCCAAAGTGATGCTATACGTCATGGTATTGCCCGGGCTTTAATTGTTTCTAATGCTGAATATCGTCCAACTTTGAAGAAAGCAGGGTATTTGACCCGCGACCCAAGAGAGGTTGAAAGGAAAAAGCCGGGATTGAAAAAAGCTAGACGTGCTCCTCAATGGTCTAAGCGTTAAACTGTTAATATAATTATATGTCCTATCGCATAGAACGAGTAAATGAGCTGATCAAAGAACAGCTTACAGAGCTTGTCCACGCAGATTTTCTAGATGAGATTATTTCAATTAATTTTATCAATACGTCGGCTGATTTATCACAGGCAAAAATATTTTTTTCGGTCGCATCAGAACGAGAATCTGTGTATAAATCCGTAATTTCTAATTCCTGGAGGTACTGGAAGGTAATGTCTAAAAAAATTAAGATTAGGCGGCTACCTAAATTAATTTTATTAAAAGACGATATGAAAGCTGATATTGAGAGGATTGAAGAACTAATGGAAAAAAAAGGCGCCCGCTAGGCGCGAACGCTCAGATGTCGAAGGAGGTTTGTTTCGGTTTTTTTGTTACCGTTTTTTGTTCAGGTAGTGGTTTGGGTGGCTGACCAGTCCTTGCCATTTCGGATTTCGTAGGTAATATATCACCCCACTCTATCCTCGACACACCTGGCTGGGAAAGGATCGAATAGGACACAGAACACCCTCGATCCTTGTTTGCTCGTTTCGCTGCTGCCGTTAGGGCTTGCGATACGTTTCTGGGTGGCGAAACGATGACTTCAATACCACCATTCCAGTACGAACTGAACACAGTAGCCCGCTGTTTGCTCTTGTTTGCCAAAGAGCTCACTCTCCTCAAGTTTCTATGATCTAGATTATTATAATACAAAAAATTTATTTTGTCAATTGGGTAAATAAATCATTCACATATCGGTTAAAAACTGCTATTATGAGCTCATAATGGCAAAGATTAAAGCGAAAATATTTTTTCTCGCATCGGTTTCTTTGTTTGCGCTGGCAAGCTTGTTATTAACAATTGTAAATTACAACCCTTTTACTTCTGAGAGCCCAGTATTTATAACTTTTTATATATCACTTCTGATTTCACTTACCGGCATATTTTCTTTTTTATTATTTTTTGTGAAATCACGATTTACAGAAGAAAATGTTTTTTTAAGAAATTTTGGCGAGAGCATAAGGCAGTCGTTTTTATTAGCCGTAATCGCTACTCTGCTTCTAGCCCTTAAGGGACTTAAAGTGCTGGATTTATGGGTTAGTGTACCGCTTACCATTGCTATAGTAATGGTAGAAATGTATATACGAGGTATTAGTAGGAACAAAACACATGGAAACTAAGGGTAATTTGCATCCAATAACGCAAATAATCAGAGAAACAATCAAAATATTTGAACCGTTAGGTTTTGATATTTTTGAGGGGCCTGAAGTTGATAGTGAATTTTATAATTTTGATGCCTTGAATATGCCTAGCGACCACCCAGCAAGGGATATGCAAGATACGTTCTGGCTTACAGATGGTCGGGTGCTTAGAACACAGACGTCAAATGCTCAAGTTCGTTACGGTAAAACTCATAAGCCACCTTTCAGAGTTTTGTCCCCCGGTCAAGTTTATAGAAACGAGGCGACGGATTATAAGCATGAGATTGCGATTTATCAGTTGGAAGGCCTATGTGTTGATAGAGACATTAAGGTTGGCCATCTGTTCTGGACTTTAGAGACTTTTTTTAAAAAAATGTACGGAGATAAAACTGAAGTCAGATTTAATCCCAGTTTCTTCCCTTTTGTTGAGCCAGGTTTTGAAGTTAGCGCTAAGTACAATGGGAAATGGCTCGAGCTTTTGGGAGCGGGTATGGTTCATCCGAAGGTTATTAAAAATATGGGTTTGGATTCAGAAAAATATAGCGGTTTTGCCTTTGGCATGGGGGTTGATCGACTGGTAATGCTTAAGTATGGCGTTGAAGATATTAGATTGTTACGTTCTGGTGATTTAAGATTTTTAAAGCAATTTTAAATGAAAATACTAAAAAGTTGGCTAGAAGATTATATTGATAAAAAAATCTCCAGCAAACGTCTGGAAGAAATTTTTATCAATTCCGGACTCGAAGTAGAAGCCGTTGAAGCTTCAATTGATGATAAAGTTGTTGTTGCAAAAATTAAAGATATATACAAGCACCCTAATGCAGATAAATTGAAACTTGTTGCTCTGTCAGTCGGGGATCGGGAAGTGAAGGTAGTGTGTGGCGCCAACAATATTGAAACAAAACAAATCGTACCTCTTGCTTTACCCGGGGCAAAAATCCAAGGAGAAATTTTAAAAGAAGCGGTTATTCGTGGCGAAAGATCATTCGGAATGCTTTGTTCAGAAAAGGAGCTCGGATTAAGTGATGATCATTCTGGCATAAAAATACTTTCCGATGAATTGATTCCCGGGGAAAGGGTTAACAGATATATAGCCTGTGACACAGTATTTGATTTGAGTGTTTCGGCTAATCGCGGTGATTGTTTATCACATCTGGGAGTTTCCAGAGAGATCTGTGCTTATGAAAAAACCAGATTGACCAAACAACCTGTGAAATTGTCAAAAACTGATTCAAATAGTGCTTTTGATAAGTTGTCACTGAAGGTGGGAGATGCTAGTCTTTGCCCACAATATTACGCTCGTTTGATCGAAGGGGTTAAAATTGGTCCTTCTCCAAAATGGTTGCAGGAGAGACTAATCGCCTGCGGTGCTAAACCAATCAATAATGTTGTAGATATTACTAATTTTATACTCTTGGATCTTGGGTATCCAATGCACGCATTTGATTATAAAAAAATCAAAGACAAAAAAATTATTGTTAGAACAGCAAAAAATAATGAAGAAATTATTACCTTGGATGGCGAATTAAGAAATTTAAATAACAAATCTCTTGTTATCGCTGATTCTGAAAAACCAATTGCAATCGCGGGAATTATGGGTGGTGAAAATTCTGAAGTCGATGAGAGCACAGATGCAGTAGTTCTTGAGGCGGCTCAGTTTAATCCAAAAAATATCCGTGAAACATCAAAATACCTTAATTTAAAAACTGAAGCCAGCTACCGTTTTGAAAGAGGCATAGACTCTGGTGGAATCGAGTATGCAATAAATAAGGCCGCGAATTTAATTACTCAGGTTGCCGGTGGCAGAATATTATCCGGAATTGTCTCTAGTGGTGATGTTCCTGAGAAAAATTTTGTAATTGCGAATTATGACAAAATTAGAGATATGTTAGGTATAAAAATTAGTAATGATGAAATAAATTATTATTTAAAATTGCTAGGATTTGAGATAGAGTCAGGCAGAATAGCTGTCCCTGTTTGGCGTCATGATATTACGATTTGGCAAGACATTGCAGAAGAGGTTGGGAGACTATTTGGTTACGAAAAAGTTTCCAGATGCAAATTGGAGAAAATTAATCCACCCAAAAAATCAAGTTTTTATTTTCAGGAAAAAATAAAAGATTTCATGATTCTTCATGGTTATAGCGAATCAATAAATTATCCGTTCTTGTCAGAAAAAATAGTTTCATCACAATTTACTAGTCAGTCGCAATTTCTTAAAGTTGAAAATCCACTTCAACCAGAAAATAGCTATCTCAGAGATTCAATAATTCCTAGCTTACTAGGAAACATTTCCAAGAATTCGGCTTTCGATGATGTAAAATTATACGAAATTGGTCACACTTTTTTTAAAACAAAAGAACAGGTAGTATTTTCTTTTGTCTCTTCAGAAAAAAATTATGACCAATTTATTATGTTTTTAGATAAATTTCTGGATGAGTTTAGGATAGATAAGAAATATGCAAAAGTTACAAATTTTAGTCGTGATGATCTGTGTATATACAAAATTAAAAGACCAACACTTTTTGCCGCTGAAATTAACATTTCTGGTTTTTTAAGTGCTAACAAATTTGACCAAGATATCAAATTGGCAAACTATTCGAAAGAGATATGCTACCGTGGCGTTTCTAAGTACCCCGCGGTTACCCGAGATTTAGCGTTCATTTTTGATAAAAGCATTAATGCTGGATCAGTCAGCAAAGCAATTTATCGACTGTCTGGTCTTGTTAACAGGGTGGAGCTGTTCGATGAGTTCTGTTCTGATAAATTTGGTAAAAATAAAAAAAGTATGGCTTTCCATCTATTTTTACAATCGTTTAAAAATACACTGACTGATAAGGAAGCTGATAGTCAGGTTGAAAAGATAATATCTGGTGTTGAAAAAGAATTTAATGCGAAGATTAGATCATAATATAAGGCGAGGAATAATGAAAAGAAACTTTATCAGCGAATTAGGTGAAAAAATTGGAGAACAGGTTTTAATTTCTGGTTGGATTCACACTAGAAGAGACCATGGGAAAATCGTATTTATGGATGTTCGTGATATGACCGGCATGTTACAAGTAGTTTTTATTCCCGGTTCTCGCGCGTATGATAAGATTACTGACATACGTCCAGAGTGGGTGGTTTCTATTACTGGAAAAATTAATAAACGTCCAGAGAAAATGGTCAATAAGGATATTGCCACCGGTAATATAGAGATGGAAGCAACTGAAATCGAAGTACTAAATGAAGCAAAAACTCCGCCTTTTGAAATTGATAAAGATACCTCGGGAGTCGACGAAGAATTACGTTTAAAGTACCGCTATCTGGATTTAAGGTCGGAAAGAATGGTAAAAAATATTACAGTTCGGCATGAATTAATTAGATTTATCAGAGAATATTTATACAAAGAAAATTTTCGTGAAATTGAAACACCATATCTGACGAAGTCAACACCTGAGGGTGCCAGAGAGTATATTGTTCCAGCCAGACTTTACCCCGGCGAATTTTATGTTTTGCCCCAAAGTCCGCAACAGTTTAAGCAGCTTTTGATGGTCGCTGGTTTTGAGAGATATTTTCAAATTGCTCGCTGCTTTAGAGACGAAGATCAGAGAGGGGATAGGCAACCGGAATTTACCCAACTGGATCTGGAGATGAGTTTCGTTGATCAAGAGCAAATACTGGATTTAATCGAGAAGATGATGGTCAAAATGGTTGAGACTATCACACCAGAAAATAAAATTCAATCTAAACCTTTCCAGCGAATAACTTACAATGAGTCAATGGAGAAGTACGGCACAGATAAGCCTGATTTGCGAAAGAACAAAAGCGATAAAACGGAGTTATCATTTGTTTGGATTGTTGACGCCCCACTTTTCAAATACTCAAAATCGGAAAAGAAACTTGTTTCTTCACACCACCCATTCACAATGCCCAAGGAGGAAGATTTAACCAAACTTGATAGTAAACCGGAAGAAGTCAGAGCTTATGCCTATGATCTAGTACTTAATGGTTTCGAAATCGCAGGTGGCTCGATCAGGATTCATAAACGCGATATTCAGGATAAGATTTTCGATCTACTTGGAGTTTCCGAAGATGAAAAATTAAGACGTTTTGGACATATGCTTGAGGCTTTCGAGTATGGGGCTCCTCCTCATGGTGGGATTGCTCCTGGCATAGATCGAATTGCGGCAATACTTTCTCATGAAAATGTTATTAGGGAGGTGATGGCATTTCCAAAAACAGGTGATGCTAGAGATGCAATGATGGGCGCGCCGTCGCCGGTAAGCGAACGTCAACTTTCCGATGTTCATATCAAATTAGCAAAAGAAGCCGAAGGCAAAGCACTAAAGTTGTCTGATACGGAAACTAATGACTAAGATTAGATTGAATAAATTTATTTCAAGCTCTGGGGTTTGCTCCAGGCGTCGAGCCGACGAGCTGATAAATAATGGTTTGGTATTTGTAAATAAAAATCAGGCAAAATTGGGATCGATGGTTGGTCAGGAAGATGTTGTAACAGTTGGTGGCAAGAAGATTACTCCTCGTGGAAATAAGCGCTATTTTGTTTTAAATAAGCCACGCGGGGTAATTACTTCTCTTTCTGACACTCAAGGCAAAGGAGTAAAAAAGTATTTGCCAGACAATATTCGCTTGTTTCCGGTGGGTAGACTTGATAAGGATACTGAAGGATTGATATTATTTACTAACGACGGTGATTTTTCCCAACAGCTAACACATCCGAAATATCAAAAAACAAAGATTTACCATTTAGAGTACCAAAGCAAGCCAGATAATGTTGGAAAAAAGGGAATTATAAAACAGTTTTTACTCGGAGTGGAACATCGCGGCACTCAGTATAAAGTTGATAATGCAGAGTTTATTTCCAAAAATAAAATCAAGATTTCCTTACACGAGGGTAAGACACGACATATCAGAATTATTGCTGGTCGAATCGGACTGGAAATAATTTCTCTCAAGCGAATATCAGTTGGAAGGTTGTCTTTGGAAGAGATCAGCTTGCCTCTAGGGAAAATTAAAGAAATAAGTAAAGAGGATATTTTGTGATCGCCAAACCCCTAATCCTAATGTCTTTGATCCTAAATTTGGTCGGTATAAATTTATCGGCTAGTAGTTTTGATTCAAAAATTGCTGCAAATTATTCTAGAGAGGATTATGAATCAGCGAGAGCTGTTGATGAATCAATATCAATTTTTCAAGTTCAGCGGCCACTTATTAAAAATAATTACAATAAAGCCTATGTTAACACCCGAAACTACGCTTTGGTAGACGGTATAAGTGGTGAAGAAATAATCGGGAAAGATTCCAAAACACCGGTGCCAATAGCATCACTGACAAAAATAATGACGGCTGTTGTAGCCTTAGAGAATTATCAACTTGATGATGTCGTCATCGTTCCTTATGAGGCAACAATACAAACTCCGACCGTAATATACTTAAGAATAGATGAAGAAATTACTGTTTCCGAACTTCTCCATTGTTTGTTGATACGTTCCGGGAACGACGCTGCCTATGCCATAGCGTCTCATATGGATAAAGAAACTGGTTCGAGGCCTGACTACTTTGTCGATAAAATGAACCAGAAGGCCAAAGAGCTGGGCCTCAAAAACACCCGTTTTTTTGATCCTGCTGGTTTATCTGATGAAGGTTACTCCACTGCCAGCGAAATGGCATTACTTACTAGATACGCACTGCTCAATCCAATATTTCGAAGCATTGTAAAAACTGATAAGTATGTAGCCAGCAATACTTCAAATACGATATTCCATCAGCTGGAAAACTCAAACCGGTTAATCACTACTTACCAGTATCCTGGTGCAATTGGTGTAAAAACTGGTTTTACTTACGCTGCTAGCCATTGTCTGATTGGCGCAGCTGAGAGAGACGGCCATCAGTTGATAGCAGTTGTGTTAGGTACCTATGTTCATAGCCCGACAGCTTCAGCCGATGAAGCAAGAGATCTACTTAACTGGGGTTTTTCAAATGTGTATTGGTCTAATTGAATATTTTTTTGTTTTCTAAGGCTTGACCAGCAGCCATAATTTGAGCTTTTTGTTTTGAATTACCTTCACCTTCGCCAGCAATTTTATTACCAATTTTTACTAGAACAACAAATTTTTTATTGTGATCAGGGCCTGTTTCGGATACGGTTTCATATGTTGGTGTTAACGAAAATTTTTCTTGTGAGAGTTCTTGGAGTTTGCTTTTAGCGTCAATATATTCAACCCCTGATATAATTTCCTCGAGTTTGTAGGCGATATTTTTTATTATAAAATCACTAACAATTTTATATCCCTGGTCCAAATATATTGCTCCTATCAGTGCCTCAAAGGCATTCGCCAATATTAAATCTCTCGCCTTACCGGTATTTTTTGCTTCGCCACGACTGACACATAAATAGTCATCAATTTTGATTTTTTTTGCCTCTTTTGATAAGGACTCTCCTTTAACCAATGCGCTTCTCCAGCTTGTCATCTCTCCCTCTGGTCGATCGTAATTTGAATAAATATATTCAGTAATTACAAGCTCAAGAACCGCATCGCCAAGAAACTCCAGCCTTTCATTGTGCTCTAGACCAGCAGATCGGTGTTCATTTATATATGAACGATGAATAAAAACTTGTTTAAGTAGTTTTTTATCATTAAAATTAATTTTGATCTCTTTTTCAAATTTAGTAAGTTCATTCATTATTTTTTTCCTTTTTATCTTTAACATGACGGTCATAGACTGAACCGAGAACACCATTGATAAATTTTGATGAATTGCTGCTGCCAAACTGTTTAGCAAGTTCCACTGCTTCGTTAATCGCTACTTTTGGTGGTATATCCTTTGCATAAACTAATTCATAAATTGCAATCTCCAAAATAGATTTGTCTACATGTGATATTTGTTCAATTGGCCATTCCGGAGCACACGTCTCTATCTCTCTATCAATAGTTTTTGAATTTTTTGTAACACCACTAATTAAATCGCGAATATATTTTGAATCAACATCGTTAGAAAACTCCGATATACTTCTCTCGACCAATTCGTCTAGATCTGCATCCTGGCGGAAGTTCCATTCATATATGGCTTGCATTGCCACCATTCTCGATAAATGACGGTTCATTTCCACTCCTAGTACTTAGCAAATAATTATTTTTCTTCCACAACTTCCTGCGTGGCAAGCACAACCTTATTCTTATAGGTGCCACAAATACCACAAACATGATGTCGAAGCTTTGGCTGGTGACATTTTTCACAATAAATCATAGCCGGTTTGGTCATTTTTATCTGATGCCGACGAGATCTGGTATTTGCTTTTGAGGTTTTCTTTTTTGGTTCTGCCATGATTGCTCCAATAGTTATTTTCTGTATTAATTCGTACTAAAATATTTTGACACAAGATTATAAAAAAGTCAATATTTAAACCACGATACTGACTATTTTGTTTTTAACGAATATAAACTTTTTAATATTGCCGCTAGGAATCCATTGCTTAATTTTTTTATTTGAATCAACCAGATCCCTAATTTCTTTTTCTGTAATATCATTCTTTACAACTAATTGCTCGCGAATCTTACCATTTATTTGCACAGGGATAATAATATTTTCGGCTTGTAAGTATTTATTATTAATCTCAGGCCACTGTTTAATATTAATTTTTAAGCTAGAAGAAATCTTCGTCGTAGTTTTTGGCGCAAATGGGTAAAGCAGAGTCAAAAACGATTGGACATCCAGCTTGCTCCATGAGTTCGAATGGATAGAGTTGAAAGTCTCGATTATTGCACTAATTGCAGTATTGAAATTAAAACTTTCAATATCATTAGAAACTTTTTTTATCGCTTTGTTGATAATGACATTATTTTTATCACTGTTCTTGTCATTGTAGGAAATTTTTTCGACTTTCTGCAGAAAACGATGCATCCCAACAATGCCGTTTTGGTCCCATTTTGCCATCTGTGAAAAAGGACCAATATATAGTTCATACATTTTTAGTGCGTCAGAGCCATATTTTTTCAGTAGAGAATCAGGACTGATAGTATTACCAAAAGATTTTGACATCTTTCTACCATCAACGCCCAATATTGTTCCAACGTTAATCAGTTTTTGGAATGGTTCTTTGCTCCCCACGAGCTTTTCATCATAAAGGACCTTGTGCCAAAATCTGGCATATAAAAGATGCAGTACTGCATGTTCTGCGCCTCCCACATACAGATCAACTGGTAACCACTGATCAATTTTCTCTTTATTCCACTCGTATTTTGAGCCATCTTTCATTAAATAGGCGATGTAGTACCAGCAGCTGCCAGCCCATTGGGGCATAGTATTGGTTTCTCTTTTCGCTTGACCGCAACATTTGGGGCATTTAGTATTTAGCCACTTTGAAATTGCTGGATCTTTTTCATTTGATAGTGGAGAGGTACCATCACCAGTTGGTTCGTATTTTTCGACATGAGGCAAAATTACCGGTAAATCTTTTTCTGGAACCGGAACTATTCCGCATTTTTTACAATGGACAATCGGAATCGGCTCGCCCCAATATCGTTGTCTTGAAAATACCCAATCGCGGAGTTTATAATTAACTGAAAAATCACCATGACCACAGGCTTTCAATTTTTCAGTTATTTTTTTCTTAGCTTCTTCTGATTCTAGCCCATCGAATTCTGCTGAGTTTACCAGTATTCCATGTCCAGTGAATGCACTCTCGCCATTTTGTAACAGATCAGCGATATATTGGCCCTCGAAAACAGTAAGAAAGTCTTTCAACTCGTTTTTGGATTTCCATAAAATATCATGAAGCTGACTTTCCTTTTGGTCTATTTCATCTTTCTCCTCATTCTCGAGTTCAAAATGTAGAAATTGGAAATGAGCCCAACGATTCTCTCTCTTAACTCGATGGTAAAATTGTGTGTTTATTGCCAGTGGTTCAGACTTGATAAACCTTAAATTTTTATAACCTGTTTCTTCTCTAATTTCGCGCTTTGCAGTATCAATAGGGTCTTCATCTTTTTCAATGCCACCGGTAATTAATCCATGCATTTTGAATTTCTTCCAACTGACACAAAGATAATTATCGTTTTTTGGATTTCGAACAATAGCACAAATCGCATTTCGTCTCATGAAATCCAAACCAGGTTTTATCGCTCCATCACCATCTATCCCAACAAATTTTGGCTCAATAACATATTTGATCGGAATGTTAAATTTTTGAGCAAACTGAAAGTCTCGATCATCATGAGCTGGTACAGCCATCACTGCCCCAGTGCCATAATGAGCAAGAACATAATCAGAGATCCAAATCGGGATTTCCTCACCATTTATTGGGTTGATAGCAGTGATTCCTTTGATTTCAACACCGGTTTTTTCTTTTTGAAGTTCTGTTCTTTCCAAATCAGATTTATTCTGAGAATTGATAATATATTTTTCAACTTCATCCCAATTGTCTATTTTATCCTTTAGATTCTGGATCAATTGATGTTCTGGAGCTAAAACCACCCATGTACAGCCGAAAAGAGTATCAGCCCGAGTGGTGTAAACCTCGATGGATTTATCAATATCCTTAATATCAAATATTATACTTGACCCTTCAGAGCGGCCGATCCAATTTCTCTGCATCTCTTTTATTGGTTCTGGCCAATCAAGTCCGTCTAGGTCTTCGAGTAAACGGTCGGCGTATTCGGTGATTTTTAGAATCCATTGTCTAATTTTTTTTCTTTCGATAGCTGAGCCGCAGCGCTCACAACTACCACCAACAACCTCTTCGTTAGCAAGGCCGGTTTTACACGAAGGGCAAAAGTTAATTGGTGACTCGTCCTCATACGCTAAACCGCGCTCAAAAAGTTTTAAAAATATGTATTGAGTCCAACGATAATAATTGGGGTCGGTTGTGTTAATTTCCTTGTCCCAGTCATATTGTAAGTCAAAATTCTTGAGTTGCTCTTTAAATTTAGCAACATTTTCTTTAACAACTTTTTCTGGATGAACTTTGTTTTTGATCGCGAAATTTTCAGCTGGCAGACCAAAAGCATCCCAGCCCATTGGGTGTAGAACATTATAGCCGTTTAATCTCTTGTACCTGGCATAGACGTCTGTGGCAGTATAGCCCCTTGGGTGCCCAACATGTAAACCGGCTCCGGAAGGATAAGGGAACATATCCAGACAATAAAAATTCTTGATATTTTTTTTCATTAAGTCAAGATTAAGTTTCAAGATTGGTGGACCCGAGGAGACTTGAACTCCTGACCTCCTCCATGCCATGGAGGCGCTCTACCAACTAAGCTACGGGCCCCAACCACCTTCAATTTATCAAAACTAGACGCTTAATTCAAGCGGGAGTCACTTCGTTTCGATAAAGGCCCAATAGATCAGGGTCGCGAGCATAATAAATACGATAATCCACCAGTACCAAGCCATAAGAGTATTATTTACTTTTCTTTTTTACTTTTATTGCACAATCAGGACAAAATCGAAAACAGTTGCCACAATTGATACATTTATCTATATCAATTTCTGGTATAGGGTTTCCGTAAACCCCTATTTCATCGCCAAATTTCAAAGCGCCAACGGGGCATTTCTCGATACAAATTCCACAACCTTTACAGAGCTCTGGCGATATAAACGCCTCTCTCTCTCGGTTTTTTGAGATGATTATCGTTTTGTTAGTTTTAAATGTTGGCTGAGAGAAGTTTTTCTTTTCTGAAGTAAATTCATATCCATAAATAAATGCATTGCGAGCATTGTCTTCAAGATCTTTTTTTTCTGAAAATTTTTTTTGGAGTTGGTTTTTTATGATTTTCCAAACAGCTTTTTCATTAAGTGAAAATAATTTTGTTAGGTAACCGCTAATTATCAGATTAAGATTTTTCTTGCCAAATAAATCAAACGCTAATTTAGTTGCCGGAACGGCTTCTTTTTTGTTCTCACTTTGTTTTATCACATTTGGTCTGATAGTCGATGAATCAAGGATTACTTTTGTTTTGCTATTAATAAAGGTGGTAGTCGCTGGGATAGCTCTTTCTCGCAGCACAATTAAATAATCAGCTTTATAAAAACGCGGGTATTTAATTTCTTTCGTGGAATATTGGATAAATGATATTGATGGTGCTCCTCGTTGCTCCGGACCAAATTGAGGAATATAAGAAACGTAAAAACCAGAATCTTTAAATGATTCGGCTAGCACCTTAGCGATTGTTTGGATTCCTTGGCCGCCTTCGCCCGATATGACAATTTTTGTTAAATCATTTTTCATTTTTAGTCATTTCCCCGATTGGAAATTCCTTTTCCATTTTAGATAAAAAATTAAAACTCTCGGAAGCCGTTGTCTTCCAATTGGTTGGGCAAGGGGTCAAAACTTCCAAGAAGGAGAAAGAGTTATTTTTGATCTGATTTTCAAGTGTTTTTTTGATCATTTTTTGCAGCATTATCGGATTTGAAACTGATGCCCGGGCTATATATGCGCTGTTATCCGATATCTGTTTGATTAGCTCAGGACCGTGGAAAGCCCTGCCAGAGTTTTTTGGGTCTTTCCCGCCGGGGGAAGTAGTCGTAATTTCTCCTGGAATCGATGTTGGTGCCATTTGACCTCCAGTCATTGAATACCCGGTGTTGTTGAGGACAAATACTGATATTGGATTATTTCTAAAAGCCGCATGTAACAGTGATTGTAAGCCGATGGCATAGCCACCGCCGTCACCCATAATTGACATAACAATTCTTCGTTTATTGGACAATTTATAACCTACAGCAACCGGTACAGATCTGCCGTGGTGTGTTTGGACGATATCAAAATTAAAAAAGTTCCATGCAAGAAGTGAACAGCCAATATCAATTCCAAGAGTAGTTTTACCTTGAATTTCCAGATCATCGATTATAAAGCCCAAGTGCTTTAAAAAAATGCTTTGACCGCAGCCAGGGCAATATAAACTAGGTTTTGATCTTTCATTAAAACATTTCGGCATTGAAAAATTTTTATCGATGGTCTTTGTCATATTTTTTCATTAACCAAACTAGCAATTTCGTCGGGCGTGAATCCCTCTGCTGGTTTGTATATTTTTACTGTTTTATTTGCAATTTCTGGAACTTTGAAAATTATCATCCTGGCGAATTGCTCAAATGCCGACTCAATTATAAATACTTTTTCTGCTTTTAACGCCAGTCTTCGTATGTTTCTCGAATCAAGAGGCCGGATAGTTATCGGTCGCAATAAGCCAGCCTTAACATTGCTGTTGCGTAAAATATCTACTGAGTCTTTCGCAGCAGAAGCGACGCTGCCGTGAGCGATAATCAAGTATTTCGAATCTGATGCTTTGTAGCTTTCTGATTCTGAAACTTTATTAATTAATGATTTGTAATCGGCAATATTTCTTTTCAAAATATTTGCAAATTCAATCTCTGAGCCGTAACAGTTTCTAAGATGAGTTGGTTTATCTTTCATTTCTCTTAATATCTTTGAAGCCGGAAATGGTTTTAAATATTTTTCAAGTTTCGTATTTACTCGTTGTTTTGCCAGGTAGCCGTCAGTTAAGAGGAAAGTTGGAAATCGGTATTTCCAGGCAATTGAAAATACTTTTTGGCTTAAATAATAAACTTCTGAAACACTGCTGGCAGAATAAACAATTCTCAAACCATCTCCGTTACCACCGTAAGACGCTAAATTTAGTTCTTGTTGCGAGTAAATAACGGTTCCAGTAGATGGACCCCCGCGCTGTGCAATAATTCCGACAAAAGGTAACCTCTCGTTTTCTGCCATTGAGATCGAGTCTTGCATTAGAACATGTCCAATTCCAGCTGTAGCAGTAAAAGCTTTTTTACCGGCAAGCAGGGCACCAATTACAGCAAAACCGGCGGCAATTTCATCCTCGGTTTGCAGATAGTTTAGGTTTTTATTTTCTTCCGCCTTCCTTATCCAGCCCTCTAAAATTTCTGTTGCTGGAGTGATCGGATAACCAAAAAAACTTTCGGCGTCTCCTTCAATAGCGCCAAGAACAGCAGCTTCATTACCAGTTATATAACTTAACTTTTCCAAATATCCTCCATCCATCACTCAAGTATATCGGAAATAAAATTAAAATTCTATTTGTTTATCTTTTTCGCGATGGCTAACTCTTCATTAGGTTTTAATTTTTCAGTTTTGAAATTCAGGTATTTTAGGCCAAAAGTAATTTTTTTTCTGATAAATTCTGAACCATATCCAATCTCTCCTGAAAACACGACTGCATCTATTCCGCCAAGTGCTGCCGCATAAGCGCCAATGTATTTTTTTATCCGATAGCAAAAAATTTCAATCGCCAGCTTCGAATACTCATCATCGCTTTCAAGAAGCTCTAGCATGTCACCCGATTTGCCAGAAATTCCCGCAAGACCTGATCGATACTCAATTAATTCTTTAGTTTTTTTAATGCCGATTTTTTCGACCAAATACAAAACGATTTCTGGGTCTAGATCTCCGGATCTAGTTTGCATTGGTAACCCCTCAATTGGGGTAAATCCCATAGAAGTATCAATCGGCTTACCAGAAGAGATTGCTGAAGCACTGCAACCAGCTCCAAGGTGAACAGTAACAATCTTTCTATTTTTATTAGGATCAAATTGAAGAGCCATTTCTTGGTGGGAAAATCCATGAAAGCCATATTTGAAAATTGAATATTTTTCAGCGATTTCTCTGTTTATGGGATAAGTCTTTACAAATTTCGGAAGATTTTTAAAGTATGCAGTATCAAAGGCGGCAAATTGCCTGGTCTGAGGAAATTTCTCAATTGCAATTTTGATTACTTCGGCCGCTGGTGGATTATGAAGCGGAGCTAAAGGAGAATACTTTTTAATTATTTTCATTGTATCTAGAGATACCGGCATGATTTCATCAGCATCATTCCCACCGTGAACCACGCGATGGCCAATTATTTTTATATCATCTATATACCCATGAGTTTGCGCAATAATATCTGCGATTGATTTAGAATAGTTTTTCCCTTCGACCCGAAAATTGCCAGAAATAACTTCTGAAAAGTCGTTATCAAAAAGTTTGTATTTTATTGATGATGAACCGGTATTTATTATTAAAATCATTTTTCCAGTGTTAAAATTCCTTTTGACTGTTCGGTTATTCCTGCCGCATTTCCTTCATCTGTGTCTAGGTGAACTCTCATCCGGTAGTGATCGGCGATTCTGACTACAACATCAGAATATATAACGCCGCCTCGCTCGGTTTTAATAGTTAAGTCTAAAAGCTGGCCGGGTGTAAAATTATGTTTTTTAGCTTCTTTCGGATTGCAGTGGAGATGTCGTCTAGCAATAATAGCACAGTTTCTTCTTATCTCGGCCTCTTTGCCGGCTAGTTTAATCTCTGCTGCTTCTTCAGATACTTCAATCGCGTAGGGGGCGGATATTCCGATTTCAAAACAATCAGTAGTTGAAAGCTCAAGTTGCGTTTTTTTACGGAATGGTCCTAAAAATCTCGCTTCAATTGATCCTTCTGGACCAATGACTTTGACTTTTTTATCAGTTGCGAATTCACCCTCTTGACTCAGTTGTTTCACTATTTTAAAATCGCTATCTTCACCAAAAAGAAAATTATAATCATCTCTTGAAAGATGAATGTGTCTGGCGGAAACTTCAATTTCAACTGAGATGTTGTCCATTTTCGTTCCTTATTAAATATTTTAGCAGACTTTTGCCTTCCATGGTTGGTGGAGCATCCAGACCAATCAAGTCGAGAATGGTAGGGGCGATGTCTGCCAGAGAGTGGCTAGAGAAAAGCATTTTACTTAATAGTTCTTGGCCAGCAACTGTTTGTCCGGACTGCGCTAAATCATTTCTAACCAAGATAAAAGGCACTGGATTTAGAGTATGGAAAGTTTCTCGATCGCCGATCTCTTTAAGCTGAACCATCTGTTCAGCGTTACCGTGATCAGCAGTGATTATTAGTGTTCCATCCACCTTTGATATTTCCCCCCATAGTCTATTAATCTCAGTATCAACATACTCGACTGCTTTTGAAGTTGCATTGATATCTCCAGTATGGGCAAGCGAATCAACATTAGCGTAGTTGACAAGTATGAAATTGAATTCTTGGCTTTTGATCGCCTTTATCAAACGATTAGTGATCTGTTTGGCCTTCATCTCGGGGTGAGTAATAAATTCTGTACTTGGATATGAATCAATTATTACTCTTTCTTCTCCGGGTAATATCTCACCGGTACCACAATCAAAAAAATTGGTAATATGGGGTTGTTTTTCACTTTCTGCAATTCTAAATTGCTTCAAATTATTATCAGATATAATTTTCCCAAGCGTGTTTTTAATAAATTCTTGTTGAAAGGCAATTGGAATATTTTTCTCAATTGCTGGCGGCAGATAGTAAGAGGAAAAGGCGACAAAAAGAAGTTGTCTTGGTAATCGCAATTTTCGAAAGTTGTGATAACCAAGCAGGCCGATAGTGATTTCTTTTGCTCTGTCAGATCGGTAATTGGTAAGCACTATAGCGTCATTTTCTTTAATCTGACCGCCCATACTTTCTTCGCTGCTTATCACTGTCGGTGGTATTGAATGATCGGGAATTCCTGATCGATAGTAACTAGTTATCGCCGATACAGCTGAGGATGCAGCTTTTCCTTGTCTGGCAACAAGAGCTTGAATTGTAACCTGAATATTATCCCAATTTTCACTTCGGTCCATGATATAATTTCGTCCAACTATTGTGGCTATTTGCCCTAAATTATTTTCTTTAATAAATTTCTCTAAAGAATTGACAAAATTGATTCCGCTATAAGAATCGGTATCAATTCCATCCATAATCGCATGTACATAAACTTTCTCTAAGCGGTGATTCTTAGCCATAAGTAGGAGTGCTTTTAGGTGATCAATATGCCCATGAATACCTCCGTCAGAGACAAGCCCAATTATATGAAACGAGGAGTTATAATCATTAGCGTATTTAACCGCCTGGAGAAGTGCGGGGTTTTGATAAAAACTTTTATCTTGGATTTGTTTCGAAATCCTCTCTAGATCCTGAAATACGATCTTCCCTGCGCCAATGCTTGAATGACCGATAACTGAATTTCCTACCATTCGATAAGACCCGGCAATCTTTTTAAAAGAGTTCAAAACCAAGTGTGGATATTTCCTCCACATCAAATTTAGAGTTTTGGGGTCACCCATTGTTACAGCATTACCTCCCCATGATGGTGTTAGTCCCCAGCCATCAAGTATCGCTAAAATAATTGGTTGGTGTTCGTTCATATATTTGAAATTAGATTTTTTCCGGTCATTTCTGTAGGCACAGCAATTTTCATTATCGATAAAATTGTTGGTGCGACGTCACAAAGTGAGCCATCAATTAGCCGCTTTTTTGCAATTTCAAGATCTTTGGAAAGAATGATAAATGGTACAGGGTTTGATGTGTGTTCCGTCTGTGGCTGATTACTGGCAGCGTGAAGCATTTCTTCCGCATTGCCGTGATCACCGATGATAAAAATTACGTAATCATGACGAAGCAGTGACGTGGCGATGACTCCTAAATTTTCATCAACCGCTTCTACTCCATGAACTGTTGCATAATAATTACCACTATGTCCAACCATGTCCGGATTAGCATAATTAAGAACAATAAAACTGAAATTTTTATTACAATTAGAAATTATGTATTTGCTTATCAGGTCAGCACTCATTCTTGGAGCGATATCATATGTCGGCACTTTGGGAGAAGGGACTAAATATTGATATTCTCCGGGCCATGGTTTTTCTCTGCCGCCATTCAAAAAGTAGGTAACATGGGCATATTTTTCTGTTTCAGCGACATGAAGCTGTTTCAGCCTATTATTGTATATAACTTCTGAAATAGTATTCTTTATCTCTCCCGGCTTGAAAACTTGAATACCATAAACCTTAGGATCTCTGGAAACAAATGTTACAAAATGTAAATTTTTAATTATTTTTCTATCAGGAAGTTCTTTGATATTTTCACCGGTAAAAGCTTGGGATATCTGCCTAGCTCTATCGGGTCGAAAGTTAAAAAATATTAGTGCATCGTTATCGTTAATGGTAGTTTTTCCATCTCGATCATTTGCTATAAATCTCGGCTCAATATATTCGTCTGATATACTTCTCAAATAAAATCTCGATATACACTCTCTGGGGGAGGGCGATACTTCTGCTTCTCCTTTAGCCAAGGCATTGTAAGCGCGAGATATTTTGCCCCAATTTCTGTTTCTATCCATCGAAAACGATCGTCCGCAGATGAAGGAAATTTTTCCAACACCGATTTGGCTGATTTTGTGATTAATGGTTTCGAATGTTGCTAGCGCTGAGTTTGGGTCACTGTCGCGCCCATCAGTAAACAAATCAAGGTATACGTTTTTAACGCCGTTTTCTTTGGCCATATTTAATAGTGCATAGAGGTGTCCAAGATCTGAGTGCACATGGCCATTGCCGGCAAGACCCATGATATGAAGATTGGAATTGTTTTTTTTGACGTGGTCAAAGGCGCTTATGATAATTTCGTTTTTAAAAAAATTACCATTTTCAATCTCTTCGTTAATATGTGGTAAATCTTGAGGAATAACTCTACCAGCACCAATATTTAAATGACCGGTTTCTGAATTACCACCGGTTCCAGCTGGAAGTCCAACAAATTCTCCTGATGCTTGTAACTTGCTGTGTGGGTATTTGCGCCACCAAAGATCCATATTGGGCGTCCTGGCCTGCATAATGGCGTTTCCGCCCCACGGTGGCCCGATACCCCAACCATCAAGTATTACAAGTGCTGCTTTAAAAGCACCCCTCACTAAACCTCCTAATTTTTTGACATCTCGTTTTTAACCAAGGTGACCATCTCGCAGGAGATGGGATCAACTTTGTTAGCAACTGCTAAATATAAAGCAGAAAAACCAATGAAATTAATTGCTAATATCGTTTCGGATAAAGGGTCGATAGCTTCAGGAAAACTGATTCGAAGGTGGTCAATTCTTTTCCTGTCTAAAATTGCTGAAGTTATATTTTCCCGCTTTTTGATCTCTGCTGAAGAAAATTTTGATTCAAGTGAAAGAAAGTAAAGATTAGATATTTTATCTTTCGGATGCTCAATACCGGCGATTAAGTTGTGATTGATTTCAGGAATCACAGCGAAGTTAGCAAAATTTTTTGCGTCTTCATTTATTGCTTGAGAAAACCTTTCAGCAAGCGATGCGATATTCACTGAACCAACAATCTGAATTAATTTGCCGTGCATTCGCAAGGCTAAATCTTTGGCTGGATTAGTGGCGCTGCGACAATCTGGTTTTAATTTTTCGGTTTGCTTGCCAAGGAGTATCAGCAAATCTTCAAAATTTTGATTGCTAAATTCAACAACACCAAGTTTGGATAAAACGATGTATGGAATCATCAATAAATAACCGATCGCTAGCTTTGGTTCGGTATCAAGCTGGTAGCCTATAAATGGAGCAGAAAACTTACGACAAAGAGAGGCAATCCGGCCGCCGGTGCTGATCGCCATAAGTTTTGCTCCTTTTTGATAGCCATCAACAAAACTTGACAATACTTCTTCTGTATCGCCGGAGTGGGTAAGTGCAATAACAAATGTATTTTTGTCAACAAAAGCTGGAAGTTTATAATCGGAAACGACTTCTAGTGGTATCTTACTTTCTGAGGCTAAATTTTTTATAATTTTCCCAGCAATTCCTGATGCACCCATCCCAACAAAAATTATTCGATTGCAATTAATAAAATATGACGGGAGAGCAAAATTTTCCGCAATCTTTTTGGCATCTTTAAGGTAATCAGCGAAAGATAAAAGTTCTCCAACCATTTGGCCAAGTCCCTTGGATTTGTAATCGATTTTATCAATATTAATATTCATCTTCTCATCTATGATATAACAAAACTTTCGATTATAAAAGAAAAAGCTCCGCTATAAGCGGAGTTTGGGATTACTCGGTCAGGGCCTTGAAGACTCCCCAAGGATTGATGCGGAAAATCCGCCATTGTCCGGCCATCTTGACCTGAACCAAAGCGAATTCTTCTCCGCGTTGGTCGAAAACGGTCGAATGGGGGATAGCGTCTTGGCCTGCGGGGAAGATATTGGAGGTAATGATCTCCTCGGCAGTATATCCGCCACTTTCGACCTCCGGCTTGGGTCGCAATCTGGCGAATTGCAGGCGGTAGCTGGCACTGACCAGCTGTCCGAAGGCGATGCGTTCGCAACCATTATCGCTTTCGAATTTGGTGTCGAAAACGATCAACCCACGACAATCGCCAGCTGGGATTCCGGCTATCTGCCGCTTGGTTTGTTGGTTTGCACTTAAGATCCAACTTGTCGGGCGGAAATGACCGGAACGCAAGTCTAGTGAGTCGCCCAGGAGCCGCCAAAGCTCCCTCTGGCCAAAGAAGATCGATTGCCAGCCGCTCCCGGTGGCTCCCAGGTACTCGCTTCGCGGCTTGATCTGACCACTTTCGAGGTCAAGAGCCTCCCACTCCAATCCACGAAGGATCGGCAGATGGTTTTTGCCTTCTCTCCAGTTGCCAAGATCAAAGCTGTAGGTCTGAGTGTAGATTTGACGAAGTTCGCCACCCGTGTAATGGCTTAATGTGTACTGTCTGCCAACATGAGTTACGACGTAGATTGTATTGCCTTCACCGGCAAACAACGCGTCAACTACACTTCCGGGTTCGAAAGTGAGATGTGTAGTGACTTCACCGCCATCGACCCCGGTTGAGGCAAGCTTCGGGCCAGCGTCATCACTTCTCACAAAGAACACCCGCGAGTTGTCGCTGGTACCGGTGGGCAGAGTGTCATCATGGCCAGCGCTTCGCATTGTGAAGTTGGTCAACCAGCCACGCGGGCTCCGCCAGTTGCCATATGATGTTACCCCTTGATAGCTAGTTGCCTCTGGTCGGGGAAGGGGCTGGCGACCATAGCCATTTGCTGGAAATTGACCAGGGCGGCTCGGATCGAAGTAGATCGCCAGATGTAGATGTGGATGTGAATAGGTGCCGATCTTACCGATGGTATCACCTTCGGCGACGGAAAGCCCAACGCGATATCCTCGCACCTCCTGATCCGCCAACAAGCGATGAGCCTCCTGGTTCCAGCCACGCTTCAGATGGCCGTAAATTGCGATGAATCGTTCACCGCCTTGGGTTTGGTGCTCGATCAGAACACCGTAGTTTTCGTTGCGCCCTTGGTCGTCCCAGCCGCCTGGAGATGAAGCCACAACCCGACCATCGGCGATCGCTTTGACCGGTGTTCCCGCGGGACAGAGTATGTCCCAGCCGCAGTGCCAGACATTGGAGCCTGGTGAGTAGCCTGCACCACTTGCCCCGAAGTTGTCCGTCGAGACATGCATGAACCAGTTGGGAACAGGATCAGCAGCGAATACCACTGCTGATATGGTCAATAGTACGAAAAGACACACTACTCGGTTCATCAGGTTTCACTTCCTTAAGTTGTGTAGGTGCATTTTCCAACATAATTATACCACTAAAATACTTATTTGAAAAGCTAAATTTCTTGAATTTGTATCAACTATTTGCTAAGATTGCCATAGTTTGGGCGAGTGGCGGAATTGGTAGACGCGCAGGTCTCAAAAACCTGTGATCGCAAGATCATGTGGGTTCGATTCCCACCTTGCCCACCAAATAGTTAATAGCAGGCAGACAAACGGTAAATAAACCGTTTTTTTATTAAAATAGCGCCTCGATTAAAAGGCGCGGGATGGTGGTGATCGAGCTCAGGGCTTCTTCCAGAGCTCGACTGTTTGCTCCTCCTCGCGAAGAAGCGGGTACTGCTTGTAGGCGTTGTTGATCGCTCGGGCGATACGACAGAGCGCGGCTTCCGGGTCGGCGACCTTGGTGTTGCCGCAATAGTGGGCTTAATAGACAAAAAGTGTTGGTAAATTAGGTGGTTTAGACAGTCCTGTGC
>CAYRLY010000006.1:0-54881 GCA_964425445.1 uncultured Candidatus Saccharibacteria bacterium
CACAGGACTGTCTAAACCACCTAATTTACCAACACTTTTTGTCTATTAAGCCCAAGTTCTGCGATGGTAGCGACCCCGCGCTTGCTGACGTGATGGCCCTGACCCCCGACGAGTACCGAAAGCTTCTGGAAGGCAAGTACCTCTGGAACTGCGCCGACCTCCTCGTGGAGGTGATCCCCTCAGACGAGGGTGTCTTCCTCCAGATCATCGGCTTCGGCGTCTGTGTCGAGGCTCCGAACGTCGAGATCGCGGCCGAGGAGGCCATCGAGCTCCTCAACCGGTTCATCCAGGATCTCGACCTCTGGACCGGTCCGGTCGCCGGCCAGGCGGCCTGGCAGAAGCACTTCCGTGCTGGCCACCGCGACGGCTGGTTCGCTAAGTTCGCGCGACAGCTGCGCGACCGAGCCTTCAACTACCCCGACTAACACCCCCATTCCCCGCCCTGGCGGGGATTTTTTAATATCAAAAATAATTCAGCTCAGGGAACGAGAAAACATTTTAATTAGTCGCTCTACCCATTGGAAATTAGAAACCAGAAACCAAAAATTCCGACTAGAGCTTGCGGACCCTGTGGATAACTTGCTATGTTTTTAATACAATATCCACAGGGAAATATATGTCAGAAGATCTAGATAAAATTTGGCAGAAAACACTCGGTGAGTTGGAAGTGGTATTGTCAAAAGCCAACTTCACCACATGGTTTCGCGGGACGTTTATCCTTGAGAAAAAAAAAGGTGTTTTTACAATCGGGGTGCCAACTTTTTTCATTGAGGACTGGTTATCAAAGAAGTATATAAAAGAGATCAGATCGGCACTACAAAAACAGGTAGGTGAGAAGATATCCGAGATTCGTTTCAAGGTTTCCGCTCCGGAAAAATCAGACAAGAAGATGGAGGAAAAAGAAAAAGTTATCCACAGCCCTGTGGATAACTCTGACGAAAAAAGATTAGAAGTGAAGCCTGTGGAAAAGGTTAAAAACGACTCTCTCAATGACTACTACGTTTTTTCTAATTTTGTTGTCGGAACATCAAACCAGCTAGCTCATGCCGCCGCTAAATCAGTAGCTAAAAAGCCGGGAAAAAGCTATAACCCGCTTTTTATCTATGGAGACTCCGGTTTGGGAAAAACTCACCTGATACAGGCTATCGGTCATGAAGCGATGAGTAAAAATGCAAAAACAAAGGTGCTTTATGTCTCCTGTGAAACATTTATCAATGATTTTATCGATTCCGTACAGGGTGGAAAGGCGAGAGATTTCAAGAATCTCTATCGAAATGTAGACATTTTGCTGATCGATGATATTCAATTTTTGGGTGGTAAAGAGCAAACACAGGAAGAGTTTTTCCACACCTTTAACCACTTACACCAAAAAAACAAACAGGTGGTTCTCACCGCTGATAGAATTCCTAAAGAGATAAAGGGGTTGGAAAAGAGATTAATAACCCGTTTTGAGTGGGGGATGGTCGCTGATATCCAAATGCCGGATTTTGAAACCAGAAGAGCAATCTTGCAGTCAAAATGCCAGGAAAAGGATATTAATATCGACGATGATGTGATTAACTATATCGCGGAAAACATCGAATCAAATATTCGAGAATTAGAAGGCGCACTGACAAAGGTTTTTGCTTTTTGTGAACTTACCAATGAATCACCCTCTATGTCTATTGTTGAAAAGGTTTTATCTGAATCAGTCCAGAGGGGGCACAAAAGACAGGTAATATCCTCGGAAAAAGTGCTGAAAGTGATTGAAAAATTTTATAACGTATCGATTGATGATATCTCTGGTAAAAAAAGAAATCGTGAATTAATTAAACCGCGTCAAATTTCAATGTATTTATTAAAGAATATGGTAGGGTTATCATACCCAGAGATTGGTAGAGAGCTTGGCGGTAAAGATCACACCACTGTTATGTATGGATGTAAAATGATTTCCAAAGACATTAGTTCCTCTGCCAAAATAAAAGATGAAATTGAGCTTATTAAAGAATACATTCTTGGTTAATTCACAGGCTGTTTGATAGTTATTAGATAAGTATTAAATTAGTAATAATAGTAATAAGGTATGTGGATAAAGTGGATAAAGCCAATAATTAACTTCCAGTAATGCAAATTTTACCATGGTATTGTGGATAAAGTTGTAAATAAAAGGTTTAAAAGATTGGGATATAGTGGAAGATACTGTGGATAACTTAAAATGTTGTGGATAAATATTTAAAACTGTTGATAACCTACCAAGTTTTCCACAGGGTTGTGGATAATTATACATAATATTATTATCAATAGTCGTGAGATGTAGAGGAATATTGCAGGATTATCTCGAAAAGTAATAAGTGTTAGGTAAATTAAAAATAGTAGATTTTAAACCAAAGTAACTAGATAAAATTAGTGTTAATAAATGGATAAAATAATCAGGATTTTATAAGGAGAATTATGAAAATATCATGCACACAGGAGAGGTTGAATAAGGGGTTAGCAATAGTGTCGAGAATTGTTGGCACACGCACGACATTACCGGTGCTTTCGAATATTTATATCGAAGCCAAAGAGGGTGAATTAAAATTATCAGCTACCGACCTAGAAATTGGTATTACAACTTCAATTGGTGCCAAGGTGGATGAGGAAGGTGCGCTAACCATTCCCGCCAGGTTGATCTCAGAATTTGTTGCCAACAATGACGATGAAAGTATTGAAATGAGTTCACATGAGCAGACCCTGCATCTAAAAAGCGACAGGTATGAAGCCAATATAAAGGGAATAGATCCAGCCGAATTCCCCCAAGTTCCGGATATCACCAAAGACTCATTAATTGATCTTGGTGCTGACGACTTTAAGAGATCGATTTCCGAGGTTATTATTGCTTGTGCTACTGATGACACAAGGCCGGTTTTGGCCGGTTTGTACTTCAAATTTGAAAAGAATGCACTTTATCTCGTTGCGACAGATAGTTATCGTTTAGCAGAAAAAAGAATTGAGATAGCCAAAAGTGAAATCGAGAAGGAATTTATTGTTCCTGCCCGAACGATGCATGAAGTGCTGCGTATCGCTTCTGGTGCTGAAAAGCTGGAAAATATTGCTATTTTTGCGACTGAGAATCAGGTATCTTTTTCTATTGGTGATACCCTGGTTGTCTCGCGTTTGATTGAGGGCTCATTCCCAAATTATAAGCAGATTATTCCGACTGCTTTCGCTTCTCGTGCTGAGCTTGAGCTAAAAGAGTTTTCTTCAGCGGTCAAAATGGCGGCGCTCTTTGCTCGCCAAGGTGCAAATAACATTAAGATCAAATTTATTGATTCTAAGTTGGTGATTACTTCGGTAGCTGATCAGGTTGGTGATAACATCTCGACAGTACCGGCGGCAATTGAAGGGGAGGAGGTTGAAATTGCTTTTAATGCCAAATATATTACCGATATTCTTCAGGTTTTAGCTGATAAAAAGGTCATCTTTGAGGTCAGTGACAAGTCCTCTCCTGGAGTCATTAAAACTGATAAATCCAAGGGCTATCTATACATAATCATGCCACTAAGAGTCGAAGAGTAAAAAATTCTAAGCACTAAATCCGAAATCCTAAACAAATTCTAATTACCAAACACTCAAAGATCTGAAATATTATAAAATTGGGATTTTGATGATTGTTTAGAGTTTAGATAATAGAATTTAGAATTTTATGTTAAAACATTTATCCCTTACAAATTATCGAAACCACAAAAAGTTCGATCTTGATTTTAGCGATATTACCGTGCTTATCGGTAAAAACGGAGTAGGGAAGACTAACATTTTAGAGTCAATTGGGGTGATCGGTTATGGTCGTTCATTTCGGGGGGAAAATCGTCTCGATCTAATTCAGTTCGGTGCCGACTTTACTCGTATAATCGCTGATGATCTCGAGGTGTTTATTCAAAAAAGCCCCCGGCTAATTTTTCAGTCAAAAGAGCGGGGAGTCAAGCGTAAAATCGCTGACTTTATCGGACTTTTACCAGTGGTAATTTTTTCGCCTGAAAGTCTGGAAATCGTTACTGGAGAGCCGAAAGAGCGACGGCGTTTTTTAGACATTTTAATTTCCCAACACGATCATCAATATTTTCGCGCCCTGCTCGAATATAAAAAAGTTTTGATGCAGCGAAATAATCTACTCAAGCGAATTTCCGAGGGTAGTGCACAAGCTGAAGAGCTTGATTTTTGGGACTTGGAACTTGCTCGTCTGGCGAAAATCGTTACCAAAAAACGCCTTGAGGTAGTCAGTGATTTTTCTGATCAATTAACCCCACTCTATCGACTAATATCTGGTAATGAGGACAGTAAATTAGAAATTATTTATCATCCAAAAGCTGATGATGATTTTATCACTAAATTGGCAGCTAGAAGATCGATTGATATCGCTGCCGGCTTAACTTTAACTGGACCTCACCGCGATGATCTAGTTTTTAAACTAAACGATCTGGAAGCTGATAAATTCGCCTCGAGGGGGGAGCTAAGAAGTGCTGTTTTGGCGCTCAAGATCGCTGAGCTAAAATATTTGGAAAATGACAAAAAACCAATGCTGCTTCTTGATGATATTTTTTCCGAATTTGATGCTGATCGCCGTTCTCATTTATTCAAATTAATTGAGAATTATCAGACGCTGATAACGACTACAGACAAAGAACATTTATCAAAAGAATTACTCAAAAGTGCTAGCGTAATTGAAATTATTGGCACTTGATTTTTAGTCCCAAAGCTGGTATTATGATGATAACGAAAGAGAGGGGATTGTAACTCCTTCGTCGACGCACATTGAATAGCACTCTGCATCTAATGCATCAGGTTTATTTTCGGGACGAGACAAAAATAATAAACGGGAATTTTGAGGTTTGAGGCCTCATTTTTTATTTAAAAAAAAATTTAAGGGATTAATTTTTTCCTTTTTGGGAGTCTTGATTTATCTCTAGAATCTGCTATAATTAGAGCAGTATCTTAACAAATCTCCCTTCGCATAAAGCTACGAGGGGATAAAGGAGTGGAATGAGTGAAGATCTGCTCGAAGCTCAAAAGGCAGCTGAGGAGAGTAGGGTACGGAGAAAGCCGGATCTTACGCTCTTTCAAGCAGTAACCATGAGCGTCGTGGCCATATTGGCCGTGGCAGTCGGAACGGTGTATGGGACTATCCTTTTTTAAAAAAAGTGAGGGACGTCCTAGGAAAAAATCCTTCGAGAAATCGGAGGATTTTTTATTTGCTTGCAATTTAATTTCTTGCTTCTTGCTCCTTACTTCTCTATTCTTAAAATATGGACAAAGTTGGTAAATATCTAATGAAGGTGATGGCTGATAAAGGCTTGGCTGGGGCGGCTGTGAGCTCCCAGATTTGCTTTTATGCCCAGGAATATGGCAAAGGTAGTTTCGAGGTAATTTCTTATTCTCAGGGCGTTTTGAAGCTTTCTTGCAAGGACTCAATTGATGCCGGAGAGGTGCAGATGATGAGCGAGGAGATAGTTGATCATGTAAATAAAAAAATTGGTCGGAAGATGATTAAGAGAATTAGAATAGTGAATACCGAATTGTGAATTATGAATAATGGGTTTAAAACTAAATCATTGAATCCATAATTTAATATATTTAAATCAATAAAAATCCTTGACAAACAAGGATTTTTATTATATATTGATGTGTTCTTCGAAAAGTGCAAACTTCTTCGGAGCTCACTCAAGCAGCTACCATCCCCCGCATTCCCGGGGAGAAGGGGGCGCAAAATGCGCGCTCTCACCGTTGTATTGTTGGTCCTCACCTCCTTTCTGCCCGCCGAGGTGCGGGCGGACAAGCTGTGGAAGGAGGTGGCGCAGGCGGCTGCCGACATTTTGATCGCCGGCGCCACCGACGTCCGGTACCAGCCGGCGCCCTCCACTCCGGAGCGAGAGGCGCTTCGGCGGTCGCCACGGCCCCTCGGGACCGTGCTCATTAGCCAGGTCAGTAGACCGCAATCCACCGCCTGGGTCGCCGGCGAGGTCCTTCGTGCTGCTGGCTGGTCGGTTATTTACGACGCTGACCGGCGGGCAGCCGAGGCCGAGCAGCGTCGCTATGGTGGAGGCGCACCGATCGCCACTGTCGAGTACTTCGCTTCCGTGCGGACGGAGTTTCGCAACGCAAGCGAGTATGACCGCTCTGCAAGCGGTCGACATACCTCCTCCGGTGCCGGTGGCCGTGAGCGGATGTGTACCGTCTACCTGCGTATCGGTAGTGGTACCGGCCTGACCTACACCGCTTCGGGCATCGGATCGTCGTGGAGTCGCTACGAGCGATTCTCTTGGCGCTCCTGCAATTGGGGGACGTCCAGCAGGGACTATACCCCAAACGACGACGACTGGGCCATGCTGGCGGCGATGGTCGCCGCCAGCAACGAGATTGTTCGTCAAGCGGTCGCCCCGGCGTCCTACGGGATACCGCGCGATCAGGCGCCGACGGCTTCCGCACAGAATGGGCAGGTTCGCTACTGCCCGGCCTGTGGAAAGTCCACGCCACCGGGGGCGAACTTCTGCCCCTACTGTGGCGCCAAACTGGCGCCACAGGCGAATTGAACCTAAGCGCCCCGATGACATTGTCGGGGCGCTTTTTCTATTTCTTTGCACTTTATAGACTTTTGACTTTATGGACTTTAGACTTTCGACTAGAATCCAATATGCGTATAAAAGGTTGTCTGTGGATTCTTCCAGATTCCGGCACGGGTATCCTCACAACCGCCGATCTTGGAACAGATTACCTCATCCATTTTATAATTCCAGTAATCAACATCTTCCTGCCTGCCAACCATAATCTGTGATGGAATCGCTAACTCGTCGCCAATTCGCTCGGAGAGCATCAGTGCATCACCGACCAAGATTCGGGCTTTGTATTGAGCGGCTTTAACAAAACCGTCTTTTTTCGCATTATTATTTAGTCCGTCGAACTCTCCCAGCCCGCCAAAATCATATTTTGCCAGATCCGGTGGGTCTTCGAGATCCGGATAATAGCCGTCAGCGGTGCATTTAAGCTCAACTTTGTAAACTCCGAAAAGATTCATTAAAACAAACATTCCCAATGTCCACGGGCTGATCGCGGCGCCGAGAAGGTAGGAGACGCCGATGCCGACAAGTATTGCGCCGGTGCCGGGTACAAGGCCGAGCGAGCTTTCGACTGAAGCGATCTGTTTAGAGAAAACGGTCGAGATTACAAAAGAGATTAATTCGGCCTTGAGTGCAGTAATATTAGCTTTGGCCTGATCGAGACTTTGTTGGCCGTTTTGTATCATCTCATTTGCATCCATAATTGCTTGGGCGTCTTCGGTCATATAAGCCGCTTCTAAAGCCATCTCGCCACTCGCGATGGCACTATTTGCCGAAAGAATAGCGGTGCGGGCCGCAGTGATGTTCTTGTACATAGAATAAGCCGTAAATGTGGTTCCCATCGGAAGGTTGAGAGTTTTATCGGCAATTGATGTTATTTTATTAATAGCCCAGTCGGTGTATATTGTCCTAATCCCTTTAATTTGGGTTCCGTTAGCTAGAGTATAATCGGTGTTAAAATTACCGGTTTTTATGCCGTAAAAAAGAGCTGTAAATGTGCCATCTTGGAGATCGAAGCCAAAGACATCGGAGAAACTTTCCGAAAGCCAACCGTCTAAACGCGCCATTTTGCCGTTGTTCACCCATTCATCGAGGTTAAAAGTGCTGGGACTGTCGGTGAATCCTTGGATAAAATTGTAGAGGTCGACTAATTCTTGCGGGGCGATGCCCAAGTTATTCCTAATATAGTTTGCCGCATAATGGACGAGCATTGTTGATCGCTGGACGCCATCGCCAGATAGCATGGCAGAAGTGAAGCCGGGTGGAATATTGCTGTCAGACTGATATAGTTTGGCATCAGACATGCGATACATTAAATTATTTCTAAGTTCGTTGCGAGCCTGATTTCTGGCCGCTTCTTCGGCTTGGGCTAAACTTTCTAATCCGTCAGGATCGCTATTTATATATGCTTCCGCTAATCTAGCATCAGTTTCGTTTACAGGGTAGGCGATACCGTATTCATCAAGCATCGTTCTTACTCTTTCATCCGTTGAATATTCATAATCACCAGTAAATTCGAGATTGCTTGAATCTCCTTGTGAAACACAATTCGGTGTATTGGTTCCAAATGGGCAAATAGCGCCGTACTGAACCGAGCTGGTTGAGCCATCCATTTCTGTATCTTCGGTTATCGGAGTGACGCCGGTATTTGAACTTGTTCCCCGCCATTGATATTCTGAGAAGAAGTGATCTCGAGCTTGGTCGACAAAACTTTCTTCAAATTCCGGATTGCCGAAAATTGCGTAGCGAATATCTTCATAAGAGATTCGAAATGCTGCCGGCAAACTATATGTTTCATTGTTTTCGCCATAAATATGAAGAGCTTCAGCCGCTTTTATCGCCGCGGTCAATTCCAAGACTCGCAGGTCGCCGGCGACAAGATTAGCGGCGTCTGTTCGGAGAAGATCTGCGGAATCAGGATATCCTTCAGGCGCTTTTAGAATTCCTATTTTTTCGAAATAGTTCGCTGTCAACTGTTCAGCAATCCATCTTGTGTGTTTTTCCCAGCGCTTTCCTTCGTCTTGATTTAAAACTAAGCAGCTACTGGCATTTGGATTCCCCGGTTCACAATCGCGGTAATTGCTGTTATTGTTGCCAAATTCTATTTGGTAAACGGCATATAGTGATGCGCCCTTGGTTGGATCCAAACCAAGGGAATGGTCAAGGCGAGCTAAAGCATTGCTAGCCATTGTTGATATTGCTGATTTTGGGTCGACAATAAAACTTCTAACCGTGCCTTGTGGTACCCCAAGCTTTTTGTCCAAATTAAGACTGAAAAGCTCTTGGAGCGAGTCATAGATTCCAGCCTTGTCGCAATTTCTATTTCCAGGTTTGCAGTCACTAATTTTAATTAAGATGTTCAATCCTGCGAGATAATCCCGATATTCTTCACCCAAGCCCAAAGATTTCAGTAATCTACTAATTGCACTATCAGCGGACATATCCAAAACGACGTTTTGGCTGACCTTTTCTCGATATTGATCAGGAGTTATTTGACCAACGAGAAGTTTTTTTGTTGTTCCTTGATCCAAATTAAGAATATTGTCAATTTCAGTTATTCGTTGCTGAAAACGGCTTTGTTGGTAATTCTCAACATTATTTATATTTTCCTGACTTTGTTCAATGTTTGCTGCCACTAGTGCGTAATTTTTTATATCCTTTTTGAGATCGTTGATTGCCACTCCCACGTTGGATAAAGAATTTCCTGCTGTTATTTGTGGGTATTCTATTGCTTGTTGGATTGCTCGATATTGCTCCTCAATGCCCATTTTATTGATTGTGCTTGCCCGACTGTCACCAACTAATGTGGCGATGGTATTTTGGTTCAAGACTTTGTTAGGTGGCAATCTAAAGGCTCTGGCAAAATTTACTGCTCCAATGTTATTTATTAGTTCGTCTAAATTATTTCCGCGGAAACTTCTAGCGGGCAAATTTAATGTTTCCTCGATTTTCGCTCCGCCGATATTTGCATAAATATCTCCGGATAGGGAGATATTACCGATTCCAAATACTGAACCGAGTAGATCGCCACCAATTTCTGCCAGAGAGCAACTGCGCAAGGTTTCGTTTGGCGCTTCAATAATTTGGGTAATTACATTGGCCGGAATGTTGAGCTGTCTTTCTAAATATCGTGAGCCGATGCGATAAATAATCTGTTTACCGTTACCATTTAAGATATCAAAGATATCGGTTGCATCAATCTGATCCCCGGCTAGAGTGATCGAAAAACTGCCAAGCAAAGCGCTGACAACCTTGCGCTCGGCCGTTTTTCGTCCAATGTATTCAAGATATGCAACATAAGATTTTTCCGTTTGATCTTTCAGCTCCTTACGATTTAGCAATGTCTCCATTATATCGGTTGGAATATCAAACTTGTCTTGAAGGGTGGATAGTTCGCTATCACCTAGTGATTGGGGTTTTTTCTTGTCGCTTAAAAATTCTTCAAGTCCGGCGGTATATGTGGTTTTTTTAGCAGAATCAACTTCGCCGGTTGCCGGATTTTTTGCCAACGATTTTGCTAACGATTGAACAAAATCGATTTGACTGGTTTTGTTTGTTTCTTGGTATTCTCTAGCTGCATCCAAACTGGAGAATGAGTGGGTGCCGTCGGCGTCAGTATAGACATAAGAATTATCCTCGTAATAATGACTAATAGAAAAATCATTTTCAAATTTAAAATGCACCGGACATTGATTGGAAAAATTATTGCCGACACTGGCTGACTCCTTTTTTGCGTACGAGTTATGGTTGTTATAGCTGATGTCGGTGAATTTTTCCTCTTTGGCAGTGTTTAAATCTTCTTCGCCGGTTTTTACACCAATAAATTTCTTTATCACTTTTTCGGATAACTCGAGTTTGCCAGCGACTAAGTTTAGTTCGGTACCAGACAATGCTTCTTTATTTAGTGGTTCACCATTGAGAAAATTTGCCGTTGTACCACTTTCTAGACCTAATTTTTCATCAATATTCTTGCTAGCGTTAATTATTCCGGAAAAATTGGAAATCGAATCTCGCTCAATAGAAGAAAAGCTACCTGGAAGATTGAGTGCTTTCATAATTCTCGCGCCGGCTTCTGATTCAGAAATAGCAAAGCTTTTGGCGACGTTGTGTTTAATGTCTGAAAGCGATCCGGCCTTGCCGGGATAATTGCCCTGAAAAAAGAATGGCGGCAAAGAAAAAGTTTCCTCTATTTGTGCTTGGCCGATTGAGCGGAAAAATGCTCCTTTTAGGTCATTTTTATCGTGATCATCCTCTAGGAGATATTTTGAAAAATACAAAATTGAATTTGTTGGCAGGTTCAAAGCGTCTTCAACCCTGTTTGAGCCAACAGAAGCAAGAAAATCTTTTGGTGAAAGTTTCCCTGACAGCATCATAATTAAAAACGAACGAGGAATTCCATTCTTTCCACTTCCGCTGTTGGCGCCCTTGCTGGAGATGTTAATATCATTAACTTGTAATGCTTTAATTTGTGGCTGTTCCTCCCCTGAAATTATTTCGTCAACATTGTGAACGACCTCATAAACATCGATTAAAGTGATGTTTACTCGATCCCGCAATGACTGATCTTCGGAATTTTCAGCTTTTGTTATTGCAGAGAAAAGCTGGTCAATCAGATTTGGAATTTGTTTCAAGTGCCTAACTGCCGTTGATAAATTGTTTGGTGCCAAGCCATCGATGTCCAAAGTGGAAACGATAGCATAAATATTGGCGGCAATCGCTTTTATCTGTTGGGCATTTGCATCGTTTTCAGCAACTCCTTCCCAGTCGGAATTAATTTTTCCAATTTTTTCATCTACGGTTTTAATTCTGCTTTGGTAGAAATCTACTGTTTTTAGAAAATTAGAAATTTCCGGATGGTCGGCTAAAAACCGAGATCTGGTTTGTTCGGCGAGTGAAGATTCACGAACGGCATTCCAAAGGGCTTTTCCGCCTAGCGCTTTAAACACTGCTTCGGTTTTAACATCAAAACAGCCGAAAAGACGGGAAAGATCGCCACGCCGTAAGCCGAAATTAGCCATTATCTGATCTTCGGGAATTATAACCTCGACTCTTTCTCCACTTGTTGAGTTGGTCTTTGGTATAGTTTGGGTGATCTCAGTTGGAATCTGACAATTTTTTTGAGTCGACAGGGAATTTAACTGCAACCACTGCATGAGGGCGACTCTAACCTCGCCACTTCTTGACAAGCTTTGGGCCAAATATTCAATTCCCAAATCTTTGTAAAAATCATTATTGGTTTCTCCGGTCATAATCTGAACAACTTTCTTACCGGAATTTTCCCCTTGGTGATCGGGGTTGGCTGTTTGGAGATTTTTGCCGAGACCAAGGGCATTACCGGCGGCGCCAGTGGTTTCGTAGTGGTAAATACTGTCTTGGAGTCTTTTCGCGCCGATTAGGGTGGCATAATTATCCGGAGATTTTTGCCCGTTTTTGTATGCTTCGGAGATGCCGAAGTCAATCCCTAGCTGTTCATCAACCATTGAGGGGTTGGAAAAAATCATTTTAATCTTTCGGTCTCCGGCAATTTCCCTTAATTTATCGTAATTGGTATCAGCCTGAAAGCTACCTTTTTTAAGGCTAAGATCCTCTTCAATCAATCGCCGACCGATATTTAATTGAAGGTTTTGAGAATTCATTCCCGGGTCAATTGTTCCCCTCGGAACACCTATCTCTCCCTCAATCCTCCGAATCCCGATGTTGACCATTATGTCATAAAGATTTTCACCGCGAATCGACCCATAGGGGAGATTTAGTCTTTCTTCCAAAGTTGCTTCTCCGATCTTTTCCTGCAAATCCCTTAAATCAAGCAGGTCGGAGTCGAGAAGTGCTTCGCGTGAGAGCTCAAACATATCGGCGAAAATTAACGCTCCGATTTTTCTGATAGTATCACCGAGTGAATAACCGGAGAGTGAATTGCCGGGAGAGTTTAGAATTTCACCGATTAAGGAATTGCCGATCATCCCGACAATATCGGAAAAATTACCGCTGGATAAGTCATCGTCATAATCGGCATCAATGCCAAATTCATTTAGTAAATCAAAGTACTGTTGACTGGCGATGTCGCGAATATTGCTGTTTAAACTTGAATAATCGGGAACAGGGGAAGAGTCGTACCCTTCGGATGTCTGCCAGGCCAATTCGATCGGTGTCGCCGGTTGTCTGGTCTTTGTTGCATTGCTAAGACGCTTTTTCTTGATTAGTGTGCACTTGATATTGTCAACCGCGGAGATATCGACTGCTTGGCCCTTTGAGTGGGCGGAGATATTAATTTCATTTTCGGCATCAGAAAATATTAAATCGCCCTTACTGCGACCGTAGGAATCGATAACTGCGGCTAGTGCCTCGGCATTATTAAAGCTTGAATCAACTTCGAGATCCGACCGTGTGGCCGATGTCATATCTTCAATGGTTTTTATAGCTTTGGTTTCTTTTTCTTTGGCCAATTGTTCATATATTAAGTTTGACTCACGAGAGTAAATTTTTGTTTCACGGTCATAACCACGACGAATTCGATAAACCTCAATTTGTTCGTGACCGCCGCCGCCCTGGTCTTTGGGTGTTACTAAATTAACCAGTAATTGCAACACCCTTCTGTCGATAACAATTTTTTCCTTGGCGTATTCTATTATCGCGTCAACTTCTTCCTCTTGGTATTGCAGCATCTCGGCCGCCATCACCTGGTCAACACCGGCGATACAGGCAAAATTTTCAACGTCATTTTTCAGATTATCGGTGATTCTTGTTCTCGCCTGATTCTGTGCCTGCTCGACCAACTTTTGGTATTCTTCCGGGTCATTATTTTGAATATGAATAATATCGACAAAATCTCGGTTGAGTTCAGTCGCGAGAGAGTCGGGATTGTTGGCATAGTCGGGGATAACTTTCCCCATGCAGTAAAGAATACGAATATCCTGTTCGTCAGAAGGGTTTAATACTAATTTTGGATTGCTGGTGATATTTTCGGCAAGAAACAGAAATCCTTCGTTTACTGTTTTATTATTAGCGTCATTGCTGAAATTTTTAGAGTAAAAGTCATCTAACTGTTTTAAAGAGGCGGGAATTTCTGGGATATCTATTCCACTCTCATCGACAAAATCGTCCGATGGGCCGTCCTCCTCAATATCCTCTGGAATAATATCCTCGGTAATATTTGCCGGATCAGCCACTTTATCTTCCGCTGTAGCATGTTCGCCAACAATATTAATTGGCAAAATCATGGTGGCTAAGATTAGATATAAGATTGTTTTTTTAATAGTAATTTTCATTTGATTTTATTCAGGTATTTCTGTTGGTTTTATCTTTAGCCCCTGATAAGGATCTAGGCTAAGAGCTCCCATTAAATGTTTATAAACCACAAACCCAAAAGATGCACTTTCATTTTTCTTCCATCTTCTCCATTCTTCTCTTGTGGAAACAATAAACTTGTTGTCACAACTTAATTCAAAATGAAGATGGGGACTATTAAGAGGATACATGGTGCCAAGCAGTTCCCCGGATTCGAGTTCAGTCCCTAAATTAGCAGCATTATGGTTGAGGTGGGCGTATGTCGCTATACATTTTTTGCCATCCATGTCTGTGCCTTGAACATAGAGATAAGTGCCTGAGGGTACCCACCCCCCGCTCCTTTTGCTATAATAGCCACTTTTTTCTTTGCGAATAACCTTGCCATCAAAAGCCGAATAAACAGCAGTATCCCTTGGCGCGTTGATATCGGTTGCATCTGCAACGTTTTTCTCAAAAGCTTGAAAGGTCCTGTGTCCGGGAACACTAACCGGGTAAGAGTAGGTATTTCCGTGAGGTGTTGTGCCAAAGCTTGTGATCGTTTCAGGCTTAACAGGGTAGGATGTCTCGCCTTTATAAATAAATGCTTCTACTCGTGCGATATCAGCGAGTTTACCGACCTCGGAAACGATTAATCTCGCAACAATAGCTCTTTCATTGGAATCTAGCGGGAGAGATTGAAATCTGGAAATTTCTTGCCGGATTTTATTTATTTGGTCCAATATTTGTTGTTTTTTATCGGCGAATATTGGTAAATTCTGATCGTTTTCTAATGCCGAAAGGCCGGAGTTTAGCTCTCCAATCAATTTTTCCAATTCAGAAGCTATGTTGGGGTCATTTGCTAGACCTAAAACTTTTGAAATCCATGGCCGATCAGCCAATATATCAGCGGCGATTGTTGGACTGGCGCCGTTAGCATTTGGGGTTTGACGGGCTTTAAGAAAGATGGCAACGCCACCGACAATTATTAAAATTCCCAGAATTATTAGAACAATTGGTAGCCAAACCGGCGCGGTTTCAATTAATGCGCCGATGGCGACAACGGCATTCCTGATCGCGGCAACTGCAGCTTGCGCCGCTTTGGCGATCGCTTGACCGGCTTTAGCTACTGCTTGACCGGCATTTTTCGCTGTTTGCGCCGCTCCTTGGGCGGTTTTCGCTACGCCTTGACCAGCCTCTGTTGGAGCTTTTGCCGCTACGCCACTTGGCTTGATCGCTGGTCCGCCGGGCGGTTTTTTAATCGCTTCCGGTGGCTGCGCTTCGTATTTGGGAACTTGACCTTTTTCTAGCTGTTTTTGCGCTGTTTCACCCCGAGTACTTTTGTCTATTTCTCGTTTGATGTCTCGAAGATCGTCGAGATCAACATTTTCACCCTGATCCTCGGTTTCCTTGTCATTTTCTGTTTCCGACAACATATCCTCGTCTTCGTCATCTTTATCGCCGATCATTTGTAAATCGGGCGGTGTGTAGTTGGAATCAGGTTTTGAAACACCATCAACAACACGGCGACTGCGGGCATTTTCCGCCAATTTTCTGATGTATTCCTGCTCTTCCGGAGATAAATTTTTGGCCGGTTCAGCCATCACCCTCCTGGTTAATGCAATGAAATCGGTTAAAGGAAAACGGAAATCGGTATGGAAATCGGTTATCAGTTATCGTTGTGGTAATTAAACTTTGCGGAATGCAATGAAATCGGTTAAAGGAAAACGGAAATCGGTTATTTGTCGTCTTTATGAAAGTCTGTCCATCTTAATTTTAGCCTATAGAGTTGACGATTTGCTATGTCATATTCTCGAATCAACTCTTGGCATGTCTCTACATCGATAAATTGTGGGTAAATGTCTATACATACTGACAAGTGATGAATCATCTCGTTAGATTCGCCAATTGTGTCTTCAATGTATTTTTTCCAGCTCCTTTTTTGGTATCTTTTGGCAAAACCTTCTGCGATTAATGCCGGTCCAGCTTTACAACTTCGGTTCAACTGATCAGCAAGATCATATCTTTCTTCTTTCGGTAACTGTGGTGTAATCTCTTTCATAACAATCTTCATTGCAGTATATAGTCGATTGTAGACTTCTAAATCTTTGAAATTACGAATTGGTTTTTTCTCTCGTTCGTTTTCCATTTACATATTTCCGCTTTCTAACCAATTTCTATTTTCTTCCAACCTCTTTCAGTGCTCCGGTCTTCAACTAGCTATTTCCTGCTAGTTTAATGTAATATAATTTATCTTTTGAAACGAAAATTGCGCTTTTCTGATCATCGTTTAGTAAAATCTCGGAAATTTCCGAATCATTTTGACCTTGAAAATAGAAATCAGTGGTATTACCATTTTCAATGTCGTACAATACGAGTTTACTACTATCACCGCTACGGGGCAAGAAAATTCTATTAGCGTCGTTCCAATATCTGATACTTGAGGCGGAACCGTTAATTTTGAGCGATTTTTTATTCTGACCAGCTAAATCCATCACCGAAAGCGCTTGCTTGTAGGGATTGTTTCTATCGGTCGAATAGGTGGAGTAAATAATTTTTTCGCTATCGACGGTAAATATCGCTTCTTTTTGGTCGCCGGTATCAGTGATTTTTTTTATCTCTTTGGTGAAAACATTGATCAAATAAATTGTGTTCTCGGCGTAATTCTTGTTTCTTGGAATTACTGCCAACCACTCTGAATTGGGAGAAAAAGCCAAGTATGGATCGGAAATGCCGAGCTCTGCTAAATTTGCCACTCGATATTTTGTGCTATTGGTCTTGTTGGCAAAAATTATCGATTTCTCGCCGCTTAGTGGGGCGTAATAATAGGCAATGCGTGAATCGTCCGGCGACCAAACAATATCGCCAATATCCGAACCAAAAGTGGTTTCCTGCTGATTGACGAAGTCATATTTTTTGAAATCAAATAAATCAACATTTTCTCCTCGCTTGAGTAACATCAACTCCTTTGATGGCGACCAGACAATTTTGTCGACATTGGTGATCGGTTTTGCTGTGATCGCTTGATTTTCCTTGACCGCAATTTCTCCAATTTCATTTTGTCCAATGATTGCCCGATAAATCAGTTTGTCGCTGGTGTTCTGATAAAAGACCTGATTGCCGTTAATTGCGATGTTGGAGGCACTAGGGGCGATCTCTATCGGCGCCGGGGCTTTGACCAAGGCAACTTTTTTTGCGTAGTTCCGGCCCCGTTTTAGGGTGATTTCTTCTTTGTAGCCGATGTAGTCATCGGCCTCAACTTTGATTGTATGTTTGCCGAGAGTGGCAGAGAAACTGCTTTTGCCATTTTTGACCTCCATTGGCTTGTTGTCGATGGTGACAATTGCGTTTTCTGGCATCACCTCCACCGTGATTCGTCCGTGGAGGAAAAAAGCAATGTAAATAATTAAAGCCACAATTATCACGGATGTGATTATGATCACGTTTTTTACTAACTTTGATTTTTGAGTCGTTTTGTTTTCCATGGTTACTGACAGTCTTTTGGTCTGGCTACATATTTAATATTTTTTGTTTTCTTCTTGCCACCCCATTGTTTCTGACATTTCCCTCAATTATATTTATCGTTTTTCACTGTTTTTTTTCCATATTTTGATTATGGGCAGCCGGTAGAAGTATCAGCTGGTAGGATTTTTAGTGGTGGGTATGGCCAAGCAACTTGGCTTGTGTCGTAATTTCCACCATACTGGAAATGCATTGCATCACAAGTACAGTAAAACTTTGCTCCCCAAAAAAATCCGTTTTTCTCAAATGCATCACTCACTTCTTTAGGAATGTCTTTGGGACAACTTGATGTCTCTCGTGGATCACTCCCAGCTATTTCCTTGCGTTTTATATTTGGGTTTTGTGTTGGGTTTATATCAATAGCGGTACCAAATGAATGAGGGCTAATTCTTCCCTGCCTATTTGTATTTTCCCTAACTTTTGTCCCCCCGATGCTTGAAAAGTTATAATTTACCCCTGATGCTTTAATATCGGCTTGTACTTTATCCAATGGACCCTTAAGAGCTTTGTTTATTCCTCCCGAAATGTTTTTCCCCATAAAGGTGTATTGAATAATATTCTCTCCAGGTTTACCGACAGCATTCATAACTTCAGTAATACTTTTCCATATTCCAACTGAATCTAACTGACCTAGGTTTGGCCCAACATTTCTAAAATCAATATTAGAAGATCCAGTAGCTAAGCAGTTTCTATTTATAAAACTGTTTACCTTTTTGTAATAATATGGTGAGGATCGCGACTGGTCAAACCAATAAACATCAACTTCTAATGTCGATGGGTTATTTTTTTCCCAATCAGCACAAGCCTGCTTGCCATTACCAACAAAAAGATCAATATGATCATTACGTGTTACTGGCCAGTTGCTACTTCTGCAAGAATCAGCTACCCCAGCTTTTTGAATAGCACAACCATGATCCAATGCCACACCTGTTCCATAACCGGGTATTACGAAAGTGGTCCCCCATGGATAATCAGGGGTACTTCCGCTAATATTAGGGTTTGGTCGATTAAATGGGGGAACTGCGACAGCACCGATCCCGACGTTGATACCTGAAGCTGTGGTCTGCCCTCCTTCTATTCGGTCATATCCTGTTGCTGGTGGGCAATATGCTGTAACAGTAAATGTTCTTTTTTCATGGCGAACAGCTTGTTTGATATCGGGCCCTCCAATTTGACAACCTCCGGATATATTACACTGTGTATTTGAGGCGCATTCTACCCATGATCCTTTACTTGGCTCTAGCTTTTTTAGAATTGATATTCTGGATTCTGATGATCCTGTAACATATCCTTCTTCGTCGTAAAGTTGCTTTCGGGCTGCTGCAACATAATTATAAATCAGTCTTGTCCAGATGTTCTCCCCTTCTGGGTCGGTATATTCGCCAGTGTTATTTATAGCGTCCTTTATTGTTGGAATAGCACATTTTAATTGGTTCTCAAATCCCCGATCATCTCCACCCACATTGAAATCACCACAACCAAAAGCTTTCTCTTCGTTTGCAAATGTTTGTTCTCCTGCCCAAAATGATATTAATATGGCTGGATTTATACCCGCCCTTCTTGATTCATCAATTATCTGTTGAATTCTCTCCTTGTTTGGTTTGTGTGGCTTTATTCTTTCCAACACCCAGTCTGCGTTTGTTATTGTTGTTGTATTTGAAAACACATTGTCTTTTAAAAAACACTCTTCACCAGTGGCACATCTACTTCCGCTTGGGTCACCGAAGGAGTTGGCTAATGCCCAGAGGGCGAGGCCCCACATCATTATCGCCCCTAGACCCATAACGACGATTACTATCACCGCTACTACGCCGGCTTTTTGCCATTGGCCGGGTTTGCCTTTGACAAAATCGGTAATATTAAAATTCTGCAGTTTGTTCAGTATTGAGGAAGCGCTTGAGGTTGCAGAAGAACCAGCTGATTGTTCAGCGGTCACTGCATCATTTGATTGTGGCGGTTGAATATCGTCCATAAAGGTCAAAACTCTAAATACTAATATCTAAATACTAAACAACGATTTCAAATCCAAAGTTCTAAACCCAAATGTCAATTGAAATTTGAATGCCAAAATCCAAATTATTTTCTCATTATACTGGCGAAGATCAATGATAATTCTTGTGCTTCTTGCCAAAATTTTCTGCAGTCATCGCTCTCAATCGGACAAGCCCTTGCCAGCATCCTTAACCAATGTTTGGTTTCTTTGGATTCTTTCTTGCAAATCGCAATTTTGTGTTTGAAATCTTTTTTTGATTCTGCACCGTCAGCCTCGACGTAGTTTGCGCCGACTGAAGTTGCCGAGCGAACTAGTTGTTTAATGATTACTTGAGTTATTTGATCTCTAGAAAGTGTTTTTGCAAAATCGATTATACCCTCGCCGAATTTGGCTGTTCTTTCCTCCAGATCATATTTGGGTTTTGTGTTTTGAGCTTTATTCGGCATTTGGGCTTGAGATTTTGAAATTGTTTTTTTACATCATTTCCTGATCAGTCGGTGTCTTGCCTGATTGGGCTAAAAGCTGTTCCGGGTTGGTGGTGATAATCTGATCCTCGGAGTAGGAGGCGATCACTTTGATCGCTACGTGATTTAAGCCAGCGAAGAAAAGGCCTTCGCCAACATCGCTTTCGAGAAGCAGATATTTTTCCCCTTCAGTTAGACCGAAGGTTTCCGCGACAATATCAACAGAAGCGGTTGATTGTTTCAGAAGAATTTGCATCGAGGAATTGGAAACGATCGCTTTACCAAATCTTGAGGAAAGAAAGTCCTCAACATCCTGACTAATAATTGTTAGGCCGAGGTAATATTTTCGGGCACGTTTTGCCAGCCCATGCAAAAATTTGGCCGAATCTTCGTATTGCATCATCCACCAAGCCTCATCGATAATCATCAATCGGCGGCGCATATCCATGCGAATCTTGGTCCAGATATAATTTAAGATCGTATACATTGCTACCGGTCGCAGCTGCTCTTCGAGATCGCGAACTGAGAAGACTACAAATCCCGGTTTTAGTTCAAAGTTGGTCGGAGCGTTAAAGAGCCCAGCGAAAGTTCCTTCTACAAATTTTGATAATCTTCGAGTGACACTTTCGGTGCCGTTCATATTTGAGAGGACATTATAAAAATCCTGCATAATCGGTGGCTCGTTTTGTTGACTCTCCGGATCTGTGGTAATGTCTTTTAGCGCGTAGGCCTCGTATAATGCTTTTTCGACCACGGCGTCCTCTTCTGGTGTCAGTCCACCGACCATCAGATTTATCAGCCCATGAACCGAGGAGATATTTGAGCGCAAAACATCCTCACCGGATTCCTTAGTTGGATCAAGGCCACGCGGAAGATCAAAGGGGTTGATCCGCTGTTTGGAATTGAGCGAATATTTTAAATAACTCCCGCCAACGGCGTCACAGAGGTTTTTGTACTCACTTTCTGGATCGACGATGATAATGTCGGTGCCGTACATCAAGCTGCGAAGTGCTTCGAGCTTGACCATGTAGGATTTACCCGAGCCGGATTTGGCAAAAACAACAGCGTTGGCATTCTCAAGGTCAAAGCGATCAAATATCACCAGCGAGTTATTATGACGATTAATTCCGTAAAGAATCCCGTCTTCTTGTGTCAGTTCAGAAGAGGTAAAGGGAAAGACGGAGGAGACTGATCCGGTGTCTAAATTTCTTAAAACCGAGATATTGTCGCGCATCATTGGTGCGGTGGCGACAAAGCCGTCGTTCATCTGGAGCATTGTTTCCTTGGTGTAGATTAACATTCCGCCAAGGGTTGACTCTAACTGTTTGGTCAGAGTGTTTAGCTCCTCGAGTGTATGGGCATAGATAGTGAAGTAAAGACCAAGCTGGAAAAGGCGGACTTCTCCGCGCTGGAGAACATCGCGTAGTGCCTCGACATCGCCGAGAGCGGTTTCCAGTTCCGGATCACGAGGAGAGCCTTTTTCTTGGGCGATCATCATTGAAGATTGGATTTTCCCAACCTGATTTTTCAGATCTTTCATCACATTCACGGTCTCAAGGGGGTGAATATGAAGACCGATATCCATTGTAATATCATAATTTATAATTGGCGAGAGCCAATTTGCTTCGAGATAGCGTGGGTAGGTATAAACAAAAAGGGTTTTGCAAAAAGTGTCACCGAGGCGAAGAAATCCGGGATTCATCATAAATGAAGCCGGAGCGATAATATCGCGGACGGTCAGCATGCCTTCACGGAAAATTCTCTCGGCTTCACGAGACTCTAAATTTGTTTGAGCAATTGATCGCGGATCGGCTTCCTCCGGCTGCTCGGTTTCTGCAACCGTTTGTTGCGGTTGGCTACCCGGGTTTTGGGCTGTAGTATCGGTGGCTGATGTCATCGGTGTTTGTTTTATCTCGATTTCCTGCGGAGGGAGTTTAAATTCAGCGCCAGTCGGTTGTTGAATAGTTTTCGGGTTGGTATTTTGTGTCGGTTTGGCTTCTGACTGCCAAAAATCATTATCAGAAGTGGCCTGATTGAATGTCGGGCTTGCAGTAGGGGAGCCAAAACTGTCATTTGGCTGGGGGGACCCTGAAGCCGAAGAATTATCTGTAATTGGGTTGTTTTGAGTGTTTTTATCCATATTTATGATTTATTTGTTGGCTGATTAACTGTTTCAGGTGTGGGAGATTGAGCGATATTTAATTTATTGCTTGTCTGATCATCACTCTTGCCCTCGACTGCTTCTGTCGGTTTATTTGGCGTCGCTTGCTGTGTTTGACCCCCGGTTTGCATCTTTTCTACTGCTTCTGCCCGCCTCTTGGCTTTGTCTTGCTCGCGGACATAATTGGTATTATCAATCACCGGAGTTTCATCTGATGTGTTGTGCGGTTTTTCAACACTGAATTCCTTATTGCTTCCGCTGACGACGCTTGCCTGCAGATTTTCCAGATCACCTAATCGCTCTTTGTCAGCGATTCCCGGGTTGTAAAAGTTGTAATAAAGTTCGATCAATTCCTTCGTTCCAAGCTGTTTACAGTGCAACCCGATTGACCCGAGACCGGAGGCGATAACACTGCCTCTCTCGCGCAATTCACTGCTTCTGGTTTTGAACTCCTGTTCGGAAATTTTCAGCAGTGAAACACTATTGCCACGATTTAGGATTTTGTCGACAAAACTTAATTTCTGTAAATTAATATTTTCCCAGCCGATAACAACATAAAAGTGTTTTTTCATAATATTCGCCATATTGATCAGCTCTGCGATAAAATCGGCATAATCCAATGTTTGAATTTTCAAAAGTTCATTGGTTTGACCATCAGCTCGTTTTTTCAACTTGGTTAAATATGGAGTGAGATCAAGTTTGCGTGACTGGACCAAAACTTGAATCGGGAAATGGAGCGAGTTTAAAAACCCTTGGAATTGAAAAATGATCGAGTTCTGTTCTCGTTCGCTTTTTAGGCCAAAGTTTATCGCCGTAACTTCAAAAACCAGCCGGTATGATCCGTCGCGCAATATTACTATTCCGTCCTCGATACCGGCAATTTCTAAATTCTCCTGCGTCGAAGCGGCGATTTTTTGTTCTGACCCTGCTGGCATTCCCCTCCCTATAAAATTTTCAATTTAAAGTTTAAAATTTAAAGTCAATGCTGTAATTTAAAATGTTTTAAACATTTATAATTTAATATTGATTTTAAATTGGAATTTTTAAATTTTAAATTTGCTATTTACTTTACCCCGACACGGCCGCGTTTATCAATAATATTAGCGATTCTTTCGAAGTCTTCTTTGCTGTATCTTTTGTTCTCGTATGGGTCAACCTTTTTGGCGGTTTTGGGCTGATATATTTCAACATGAACGTTGGCTCCGCCTTTATTCCAGATCCGAGTTTTTGGATTGAAAACGTAAGCGACAGCATTTTTGAGAAAATTTGTAAAAGGTTGGCCATTAACTTTGACAAACGCCAGACAAAAAGTAAATATCGCCATCGGTATTGCCAGTAAGTAGCTCAAGGGTGCTGGGATCGAGGTAAGAAAAAAGTAGGATATTCCGCCACCAACGACAGCATAAACAAACTGAATCATCGTTAGTGGTCCGACGATTTTGTCTTCGATATCAATTTTTTGTGGCACTTTGAATTGCATGGAAACTTCGTTTCTAGTTAAAAGTCTCTAAAGTCGAAAGTCATAAAGTCGAAAGTCTGTAAAGCTTAAAGTTAGTAAAGTCATAAAGATGAAAGTTGTAAAGTGCTAGGGATTCATGGATTTTATTAAACCAGAAAGGATTTTTGATATTTCAATGGATTTTTCTTGCAAAAGTCGCGATTTTGCCTGTTTGATATAATCCAATTTTTCTGCTAGGTGCAGCATTGATCTGACTTCGCCACATGACCCTTTAGCGATAAAAAGAAATTTTCGAAACTCTTTGTCGCCCATCCGCTCATAACCTTCTGCAATGTTGTTAGATATTGACAGGACAGCGCGAAACAACTGGTCTAGAAAAGCAAAATCATTACATCCCTTGAATACTTGGCGACAATCTACTGCAAAATTTATCGCCTTTTGCCAAGCTAATATGTCCTCAAATCTATTTATCTTCATAGAACTTTGTGCTTTTGACTTTATAGACTTTATGGACTAAGTCTATTGTAACAAATTTTTCTAACTAATGGTAAATTAGGCGGCCTTGCTTCTGGTAATTTCTGAAATTGGAGTCACACTTTCCATCTCGCCACCAATCGCGCCAGCAAGTTCGAGCGCCGTTCCCCAAAAATTTTCCCGCTGCTCCCGTGATTGGTCGCTTTGATTGGCTTGTACTGGTGTTCCTGGTTCGTAAAAGCCCTGTTCATAATACCCAAAGAAATCCTCTTCCTCGTCGCCAAGTTCTGAGCCTCGAGCGACATTCTTTCCAATTTTTTCTTTCAGTGCTGCTTTATCCGATAATCTCTCGCTTGCAAGGTCAAAAAAAACTTTGTTTGATTCAACAAAGCGAACTAGTTGCGGGCAATCATGACGAAGCTCTTTGATCTGTTCCTCTTGCTCTTCACTGGCGGTAGAAATTATTTTCTCAATAATTTTTTTGATCTCCGGTTTTTCACTAGTCTCGAAAATTCGTTGTAAGTTCTCGTCGCTAGTAACTTCGATATTTGCCCAAAGAAAATCACCGAACTCACCATTTGATGAAAGATAGAGTCCAATTTTTTCCGCCATTATCTGATTGGCAGCCATCACTGTTCTCTGCTGAATCTCCGCTTCCGTCACCCCCTCGCGGTGTTTAAGCGCTTCATAGCTTTCTAATACTACCGAAAGGTGATGGGTTTGAAGATGTCGGTCGCTTCGAGCTTGGTCGAGGATGCGATAAATTTCAGCCGAAATTTTTGGCATTTCGGTTTGGCGGCGAGTTTCGCGTTTTTTTATTTGTGAGTTTATTGCCGCCATCTCTTCGCCTGACAATACTTCGCCATAGCTGATAAGACCGTGACCAACTTCGTGTTTAAGCATGTGAGCGAGATTGTATTTCCTGGCACCTGCCTCATCTTGTTCAAAAAAACTCTCTGTCAAGGTTATTCTTGCACCACGCTCGTCACTAGCTTCGCGGAAAAAAGCGATTCCTTTATAGCCACTGACCTGATCTTCGCGAGATGTGTCCTGCTTTTCTGGCTCGATTTTTGATACCAAAAGCGTTAGAGTCTCAGCGTCCATGTGGCCTTCGGCCAATATTTCTGCCAAAGCGCAAATAACCTCGACTCGGCGATCTGGAGGAAATTCAGAGGAGATAATCTCTTTGGCGAGTTCAAAATATCTAAGAATTTCCTTTATGTTCTCTGGTTTGGCACCATATTTTTCAATCCAGTGGCCTATGTGGTCTAGTATCTCTTCTCTCGTGAATTCATCTGACTCGGTAAGATTATAAATCGGTTCGATTCCAGATTTCAAAATTTGTCGTCTCCTAATCTCTTTCCGCCCGGCCTGCTTTTTCTCGTTCTCCTCAGGGCTTTCTTTTTGCTCTTCAATGCTTTCTTTTTCAAGTTTCGAAAATTCTGTCGGAGCCTCGTTTTCTTCTTCAACCAGTTGCAAATCTGGCGCAGCTTGTCCTTCTGCATTTGTTTCTAAATTCTGATCAAGGTCATCTGCAGTGATCTGCGGAATCTCTTCACTCTGAGCTTCTGGCGGTCTCTGCACTGTACCTTCTGGCATTATTTACCCCCAGCAATTTGTTGAATTTTTTTAACGACCAGGATAGTAACCTCCTCGGTCAGATCTTCAATAATTTTGGTTCGATCGAGCTTTTTGCCCTTTAAGTTCGAGAAATATGCCACAAGATTTTTTTCGATCTCGGCGGCGATCTCTTTGCTAGTTTCTGCCGGATTAATCTGTTTATTTTCGGCATAAAATTTATTAAGTCGCTCATCAGCCAAAATTATTCGCCTCGATGCCGAGATCGCCAGAGAGCCGAGATCGCCTTTTTTGTCTAAAACGTCGTTAACAAAGGCTGATAAAAATGTGTAATTTGTAGCATGTGTTTTGGCGTTTAAATCAAAAACCTCTTTGATCTCCTGGTAATTTTTACCGGGGTGGCTTTCGACTATCTTCATCGCTTTTTCATAGTCATCGAAGAATTTTTTCAGCTTTATCACCATGACTTCGTCAGGAGCATTTTTCCGCGCCATATCCAAACTTGGCCCGATATCAGGATTCAGTTCTTTGGCGATTTTTATTGCCCTGTCGATATCAACCATAAAAACCTCCGGTTTTCGAGTCAAAAGTCAAAAGTTGAAAGTCAAAAGTTATTTGTATTCTCATATATCCTTGTCAGAATTCGCGGCTTCTCCTATTGCTTGTCTGCCCTCGGCTAATTTGCTTGGATTGGCACCGTTTCTGATAACCGTGGCGATCTGGCGTAGAACCGAAGCGTTTTCGGCTTCGATGCCGGCATTCATTTTGTTTACTCCTTCGCTAACCTGACGGATTTTGCGCCCCCACTGTTCAAGTGCAGTTGGGTCCATCGATTCGATTCTAACCTTCATAACCGGTAAAATCGCCGCGGCGAGTCCGGCATCGCTAAGTGTCAAATTGGGTTTCATCTTGTATATCTCACCCAGCAATTGATCATATCCACCCTCTCCGCCTAGTGATCCTTCTCCCCCCATGGCGTTTTCCATACCGCGAAATTCTTCCAAGAGTTCTTTCATACTTCTGGAAATTTCTTCTTCTGCTGGAGATGATCCTGGTGCACTGGGAGCAGCAGCTTGACTGTCCACTACTGGAACAGGAGATGTTCCAAATGCATTAGCATCAAGCTTTCTAAGATCTTGAACGGCTGCTCCTGTCTCCATATTTCGAAACTGGAGAACTGTTGGAGCGCCGTTAACAGTAACAGGACTTCCCGAATTTATGTTATTGGCGATTGTACGTTCTGTAGTGTCAAGAGTATTGGGGCGTCGTAATAAATAAGCGATTTGTGCGAGAGTTGATGCTTGGTCACCAAGTCCGCCCTTTTCAGTAAATCTTTTCTTGGGGTCAATAACGCCCTGGTTATTATTGCTTGTTACAACTGTACCGTCGGGGTTGAATTTCAGAGAATCCAACAAATCTTGTAACCCCCTATTTTCCTTTCCTTTTCTGTCATCCTGTGACCAATTACGAATAAGTGCTTTATATCTACTCTTTAATTCACTTGGAGTCCTATCATCCATTGTTAGATCATAAGCAGCGTCAACTCTTGCATTTTCCTCTCGCTTTTTCTTAGCCAGTTCAGGGCCCTCTAAAAACAATTTTCTTCTAGCGGTGTTTGCTCTAACTTTTGAGCGATATTTCCCAAAAGCACTATCATCACCAAGCACCTTCTTGTATGGTGTAGTTCTAGCTACAGCCAGTCTAGCACGTAGTGCGGTCGCACCGGCCCGCTCCTTAGCTTCTTGACCAGCCCATTTAGTTGCTTTCCCGCCAGTTGCACCCCAAGCCTGTTTGCCAAGTTTGCCCCAAGCGCCGAGGACCGCTCCTCCAATCTTGAAAGGGGAAGTTATCGCCATATACAAACACAATCCGCCGAAGGCAACAGGCAATATCCAATAGCCTGTATCCACAGCTGATACAAATTGTCCGCCGAGCCAAAGCCAAAAAACCGATACCACCGGCATAAAAACCCATTTTGTAAAAGTGCCCCACCACTGTTGAAAATATTTTTTGGTTATCGGCAGTGCCATCGCCAAAAATCCCAGCGGAGCGATGGCGATGAGGAAATAGAGCATATAGTTTCGAACAAGAAAAACGAATGACAAAATAAACATCATTATCGCGCCGGCGATAACAAAAAATTGCTTAAAGATGTACGCATTAATAACCGCGTAGTAATTTGCGCCTGGTTCTACTTTGTCAGGAGCAATAGGGCATCCAAGATCGCCGGGATTATCACAGACAATTAATTTATCAAATGCTCCGGACAGGGCATTTTGTTGATTGCCAGCCAGAAAAATCGAGATAACAATGTTCCCAAGGTCGATAATTATTCGCGCGATCAGAAAGCTAAAGTTGGCGAGAATGATAGTCATAATGAAGGTTGGCAGGAATTTCTTGACGGCGTAAGAGTCCATCTGGATACGGAGGATGTTCATGAAGGCGACATAAATCAAGAGAGCAAGAACAAAAGAATTGACAACGTTCATAGTGACTGTCCAGACGTCAGCGGTGATTTTGCCCATGCCACTACTGGTATTGCTCAATACTTGATAAATTGGTTCGCCTAACCATGGTGCAGCATGAGCTTGCTCTGGAGTATAAAAAACAACGACAAAAGCTATAAACATCAGTGAGGAAACTGTTATTGCTTGTTGGATAAGATTGTGTTTTTTACCAAACATTTTAAGACATTTTAAGGTAAATTAGTTAGCAAATACATTTTGTACCACAAAAGCCGCTGGATCAGGGGGGTATTGTAACATGGTGCGCATGACAACTACATTGTTCCTTTCGCCGTAAATAGTTATAGTTGTCCAATCGGCAGGGATATTCTCTGTAGTAGTGAATCTGCAAGAAACCGATCCTTTCCCTTCTGATTCGTCCCAGTTGCCGAATTGCATTTGGGCATTAACGTTAATTATTGCCCCAGCAGCTTGACCATTTTTTACTTTTACCGACATTCCGCCGTTTTTTGCCCTGTCAAATTCACTGCGATTTAAGAAGTTGATCGTTCCGGATATATTCATCGGAGTAGCTGTTCTTGGAGTCGGTGTTTCAGTTCCAGGTGTTGGTGTTCCAGCCCCGGGAGTTGGAGTTTCAGTTCCGCCTCCGCCGGTGGGATAATCGTCTTTTGCCGGATCCTTAAACTTCATATTGATATCAACACCTATCGAATCAGTGAGCCACCTTGTCGCTCGCGTCATGATACTGGCAGCAATTCCGTGAATAATACTCGCTAGCTCACAGAACAACCATGGGAATATTTTTCCCCCGGATATATTGACTCCAGCGTTGCCACAAACACCGATTTCGCCAGTCGAAACTGGTTCGTCCATTTGTTCAATTAGGAATTTAAAGAAATCGTATATTTTTTCGAAATCAGTAGAAAATTCATTGAGTGAACCATAAAAACCTTCATCGCGCTCAACCCAATTGAACTTTTTAATCTGGGCACAACCATCCGGCCAACTGTCTCCAGGGTAGGCCGATTTTAGCATATCAATGTCTGTTTTTATGTCTTTAGCAAGATTGGCGATTTCTTGGAGTTTCTCCTCACCTCCCTCAGTCGGTTCCATATCAACCGCATATTCAATGTCGGCGTAAGTTTCTTCAAAAATTACTCCGTATGAAGCTGCACCAAAGGCGCTACCAACCCACCTTAAAAATGTCAACCATTTAATGTCTACACTGGCACCTGTGAGCGCCCTCCAATTTGCGTTTCCGGTAAGTCCGGTACTTGTACCTGCTGCCGGCTTAGGTATTGTAAGATCTCTCATTTTGGAAGTAATGTTATTCCACCTCATTTCCATATTGTTGCATCTTGTTTCTCTTTCCCCCTCAGGGATATCTAACCAAATAGGGGTATTGATGTAGCCTCTGCTTCTTGTTAAATTAATGACTTGTTTTTGTGGCGCTGATATATTCCCGCAATAATCATTGGTGTTATTCATATCATCATCAATTAGCTTAACTAGTTTTTGATTTCTTTGTGATTTGCGATACATACCGGATTGTAAAAATGTATCAGCCCTACCGGTGTATTTGACTGTTAATAAATAAATATCACTTGTGTAGTGAAATCCCCCTCCATCCAAGGTACTTTCTTGATGGTCACAAGAGATGTCAGGAGAGGTTACTTTATATTTTCTGATAATGTCCGAATCATTTGCAGGCCGACCATGCTCAAGTTCCGGTAATTGCCCATTATCATAAAAATCTTCAACATCTATTGATTCAGTTTGGAATGTTAATGTCCAGTCAGAAGAGTCTTTAACCCTGATAGTAATGACTTGTTGGGCAGTACTATTAGTAACAAAATGTATATTTGGATCAACCGGTGCAACTGGACCGGGTTCTTGGGCTTTTGCTTCTTTTATCCCGAGTATGTTTTCAAATGGCAAAACAAGGGCGAATTGGATCGCCAGTGCAAGTATTAGTCCCTTTGAAATTGTTTTCAACAACTGCCCTCCTGTATTTAGAAGCTAGAAGTACGGAGTAAGAAGTAAGGGCTAGCTGGTCCGTCTTCTTGTGCTTTTTATCAATCCATTCAGCATCTTATGAATTTCCACCGATTGATCGTAAATTTCCTGAAAACTGCTGTCCGTCAAATATTTTACGTCTTTGGAAATCATTAATTGATTTTGAAGTTCTGTTAGTGATCCAAGGGCCATTGAGTAAAATTGGATTTTCTCTTTACCAAATTGCCGAGAAAAACCCTCCGCAATGTTTGAAGTAACCGAGACAGCACATCTACGCATCTGATTAACAATGCCAAAAACCTCCTCTTTGGGAAAATCAGCAGTTATTTTATAAGTCCGAACCACCAGTTGGTGCGCTTTTCTCCACGCATCAAGGTCTGTAAACGATTTAACTAGTTTCTCATTTCCTTGCTGCATACTTCTTGCTGCTTGCACCTTGCTATTTGCTAAAGCTATTTAGATTATCTAACAATCTCTGCCAATAATCAACTTTTTCATCGTTACCGTTAATTTTGTTGACCTTGACCAGGTATTCCAACGCTGGTTTCTGCGTTGGATCAGCGTAATAAGCTTTTTCGAAGGCAACAATTGATTTATCTCGAAGTCTGCTTCGCTGCTCCTTGAAGATCTGGTTGTTTTCGGAGAATTTTAGATAAGCGATACCGAGATAGAGCCAACTCTCGTAATTTTTTAGCCCCTCATTGGCGCAAAACTCGAGGTTTATAGCGGCGATCTGTGAAAGCTCTTTTTCAATCATCAATTTATTATTTTCCAGATTACAAGACTTCTGTTCAACAAGTTCAATCACCTTCAAAAGATCAGGGTTTCTCTTTCTAAGTAGCTCTTTGATCAGAGTGATGTCTAGTGCCGCATCTTTTGAGAGCTGCATTCGCTCTTTAGCGATTTTGCTTCCTGGTGATAATAGGCTGGCTTTTTCAAAATTTACATAGGCAAGGGTATAATTTCTTTCAGCCAACAGCTTTTCACCTTTATTGATTAAATTGTTAGTCACATAATTTCTGTAAGGGAGAGTTGCGACATAGACGATTATTAGAGAAGCGAAAATTAATAATACAATTCTAATAATTTGACTTGAGTCGAATCTTGATACTTTTGGTCTTTTGTTTGTATATAAAAATCTTTCTTTCATCAGTGGCTATTTTATTAGATAGAGCAGGAAAATCAGAACGGCCAAAAGGATTCGGTAAATGACAAAGGGGATAAAGCTGTGATTGGCGAGATATTTAAGTAGATATTTAATCGATAGAAAGCCAACCACAGCACTTGTTGCGACTGCGACCAAAAAGGCAACGTCGATACTAGCTGCGGAGAGATCCTTAAGCGTCAAAATAAAGGCTCCAACTACGGCTGGGGTTGAAAGCAGAAAACTAAAACGCATGGCACTTTCCCGACTCAAACCGAGAAATATGCCGGTCGTCGCTGTAACGCCGCTTCTTGACACTCCGGGAAATAACGCCACTGCCTGTGAGATACCAACCAAAAATCCTTTGCCGTAGCCGATTTTTTCAATTTTATCCTGATTTTTATATGCAGCATCGACAATCCAGAGGAGGAGTCCAAAAGACAGAAGCATGGTGGCGACCAGAAGTGGATTGCGCAGTGCATGTTCAGCTAGGTCTTGGAGAAAATATCCGGCGATTGCTGCTGGTATCGAGGAAATTAAAATTATCCAGAGAAGATTTGAAGGATATTTAAAATTATCTTTTCTATTTGGGGTGTCGGTTGGCGACAGAGCTTCGGAGAAGATGATCATCCAATCGCGCCAGAAATAGGCCAATATCGCCAGTACCGTCCCCATGTGAAGTGCAACATCAAAACCAAGACCCTGATAGTCCCAGCCAAAAATATAGGGAACGACAACTAGGTGGCCGGAGGAGGAGATTGGAAGAAATTCACCGATTCCTTGCACAACTCCCAAAACAAACGCTTGTAATAAAGACATGTTTATAAGTTAAAAGTCTATCAAGTCGAAAGTCTGTAAAGCTAAAAGTCTATAAAACCATAAAGTCGAAAGTGCGAAGAGACATAATTCAGTCAACTTTACACTTTTTGTTTTTTGCTTTTGAGTCGTGTGGCTCCGTCACACTGTATTCCTGCCAAAAATTTTCAAAACTTTCTATAAACCAGTATGTCAAAACTCCGGAAAATATTCCAATTAGCGTGCCGGCAATGATATCTGATGGGTAATGGACTCCACTTCCAACTCGTGAGATTGCGGTTAGGACAGCAATAAGAATAAGCAGCGGCCCAAGTTTTTTGTGTCCGTACAATGTTATTGTGATCGCAATTGCGGATGACATGTAGGTGTGAGCCGAAGGGAACGAGTGTGTGGTGACCTGGCCGATTATTGGAGTTATATCAGCATAGGTAACGTAAGGTCTCGGTCTTTGCCAGAGAAGGAAAATTATTAAACTAATAATGTTGCTCAAAATCATAGAGAGGGCTGCTGAAAATAGCGCATTGAACCGGTGCCGCAAGATGAGGTAGATCAGACTCAAAATAATTAGGACTATTCCGTATCGGGCAAAAAAATAAAAAAAATCATGCCAAAAAGCACTCTCTCCGGCCAGGTCGGTGAGATAGAAAAAACCTTTTCTATCAAGCAAACGCAAATTATCGAGTATCTGATCCATTATTTGTCCGATTTTATCATTATTCTTAGCTTTCAGCAATCGGCTGATCCTTATTTTCTTCTATTATTGTCCGCTTGCCGTGGAAAGCCCGATGGATTTCCCGCAGATGTTGATCAGTAACGTGGGTATAAATTTGAGTCGTTGAAATATTTGAGTGGCCGAGAAGCGATTGGACGCTGCGCAGATCGGCGCCGTTGATTAAAAGATCGGTTGCAAAGGTGTGTCTTAATGTGTGGGGAGAGACTTTTTTGCTAATCCCGGCAGCTTTGGCGTACTTGGAAACAATTCTCTCAATTGAACGAACAGAAAGTCGACTTCCGCCAATCTTATTGACAATCAAAGGTTCACAATCGCCAATCGCGATCAGATATTCGCCAAGAATTTTTTTTGCCGATTCTGAAAGGAAAACGACTCTAACTTTGCCTCCTTTGCCTCGAACCGGTATTTCAGCGCGCTCCGTGTTAAGATCAGTGACATTTAGTTTTTGAAGCTCGGAAACTCGGAGGCCGGTGGAAAAAAGTAGCTCCAAAATCAAACGATCCCGCAGTCCCTTAAATGTTTTAACATCAGGTTTGTTTATCAGTTCGATAATATCTTCAGCTTCCAAAAAATCGACTTTCCGCTCCTGGGATTTTGCCAGAGTAACTTTTTGCGGTGGCAGTGATTTGACCCCAACTCGGACAAGGTAGCCGAGAAATGCCCGGAGGGTTATAATGTGATAATTTTGCGTCGATTTTGAAAGTGGTTGGTCAGAGCTATTTGTTAAGCGGTTTAAGTAAAGCCGGTACTCTTTAACAGCCTCGGGGGTTATATCCGAAGGTGATCCTTTTTTATTTTCCGTTTTCTCCGCTAAATTTTTCTCTAACCAACTAATAAATTTTGTTAAGTAACGATCGTAATTGGCGACGGTTAAAAGAGATTGGCCCTTTTCCAACTCACAAAACTCGAGAAAATCTCTTTTTAGTTTCCACAAATCTTTCATAGCGCAGTGAAAAGTTAAAAGTCTATAAAGCCCATAAAGTTCATTGAGCCAGAATTTCAATACCCTGGACTTTCAGCTTTCGACTTTAAGAACTTTTGACTAATAATAACATTATGCGACAAAAATATTAAGTTAAAAGTTTAAAGTCCATAAAGTCCGTAAAGTTCATTGAATTAGGGCTCTGGAAAATATTAGACTTTCGACTTTATGGACTTTAAGCCGAATTAATTACTCTGTTGGCAGAGGAGTTCGGAATCTTTTAGCTAATTCATATTTAACCACTCGACGATCAGAGAATGGCTCAAATTTATCGATTCCAACAGCCATCACTTCCTCGGCGCCTTTGCCGGTGATTAGAACGACGTCTCCGCGTTTTGCTTCTTTGATTGCTGAGGCGATTGCTTCGTGTCGATCAAGAATTTTATAGTAATTTTTATTTAATCTCCATTTATCCTTTTTGCCTTTAAGCACTCCGGTAGCGACCTCTTCAATAATTGTCATTGGGTCTTCGTCATAGGGATCTTCGTTAGTAACATAAACCAGATCAGTGTATCTGCCAGCCAGCGCCCCCATTATCGGTCTTTTAGTCTTGTCCCGTCTACCGGTTGCTCCCAAAACTGCGATCAGCCGGCTTCCGCGTTTGCGAATCTGTGGCTCGATAGTCTCGTAAACATTTTTTAGAGAGTCTGGATTGTGCGCATAGTCAACGATAACTTCAAAATCTTGCTTCGGGCTAACTTTAATTCTCTCCATCCTGCCGGGGATTCCGGCAACATCTTCCAGACCGTATTTGATTTTTTCAATATCAATACCGCAAGCGATGCCGACGGCGATCGCCGCCAGTGCATTCGAGACATTGAAAAGACCGGGAATTTGCAGATCAATTGTCGTTTGGCTTCCGGTGGTAACGGCGGTAAAGATTGTTCCGGTCGGACTTTCAAGTATTTTTCTGGCAACAATTCCGTTTTCTGTCGGTCTTTTGGTCGAGTATAGGATCTGGCGCTTATTTTTAACCTCGATAAATTTTCCGCTTTCCTGATCGTCAATGTTTATCACTGCTGTTGCTTTCGGATTATCTTTAAAAACTTTTAGTTTTGCTTCGAGGTATTTCTCCTTTGAGCCGTGATAATCAAGATGATCGTGGGAAAGATTTGAGTAAACCAAGACATCAAAATCGAGCCCCCAGACTCGGTGCTGATCGATCGCCTGAGAGGTGACTTCTAGTATCGCGTATTTACAGCCGGCCTTGATCGCTTTTTTCAAAAATTTATTAACGACTGCAGTCGGCGGTGTTGTCACCCAGCGTGATTTTTCAGTGTGCATTGTGACGGTGTTGGCGATCTTTGTGTTAATTGTTGTTTCCATCGCTGATTTTTCGCCGGCGGCATCAAAAATTGAGGCGATTAAATTGCAAATAGTCGTTTTACCCTTGGTTCCGGTAACACCTATCAATTTAATTTTTTTCGATGGAGAACCCGAGACGAAATTAGAAAAGTTCGCCTGTAATTTGTGATAACGGTTTTTTGTTCCTTGCGGTAAAATTTTAGAAATCGTTCTTTTCATCTTCTGATTTTCTCCGCTAACTTAAATAGGAAATATTTTGTTGGTGAAAAGACCCTGTCCCAGCTACCAAGAGCAGTAAATTCCTGTCCGCCGAATTGGCGCTTAAACCTGGTTACCCCCGCCCACGGATGTTTTGGGTCATCATTTGGGGCGATACCAAACATGTCGTAGTATCGGCAACCCCGTTTTTTTGCTTCGCACATCGCTTCAAATTGGAGCTTGTAAGGTGCCATCAACTGGCGGTTCTCATTACTTGATCCACCGAATAGATAAGTAGCAACATCTTGGTAAAATACTACTATCGCCGAGGCGAGAATTTTGCCATCCTCGCTTTCTGCCTTGAACACCTGAACATAATCCTTCTCGCCCAGGATGTCAACCAGTTTTTGAAAATAACTCTCTTTACGAAAAGTGATTTTCTGTCTTTTGGCCATCGTTTGATAAAGCTGATAAAAATCTTTTACCTCTCCTGTGGAGACCTTAATACCGTGTTTTTCCGCTATTTTAATATTGTAGCGGCCTTTCTGCTTCATCTCACCAAGAATGTCATTTTCTGATTTAGAAAGGTCAATCAGCAGTGTGCGTTCCGGTTGCATCTCTTCGAAAGCTTTAATATAGCCGGAGTCGGTTAGTTTAATATCCGATTCGTTTGACTCATTAGATTCCAATCTGAAGAAAAAAGCATTTGATTCTTTGGCGATTTCTGTTATCTTGCCCAAAAAAATTTTCTGAGTTGCCAGTTTAGTTTGATCACGCGTCGCCATCGGAGTATAAAGCATCGACCCAAGCAGTGGAATTTTCTTTTCTAGAACAAGAATATCAAAAACTCGCCAACTTTTTTGCCAACCGGTTTTAAGCTTAAATTTTTCCCATTCAGGGGTTTGAAAAATTGTTGCCATCTTGAACTCATGTTAGCATTTTTGGAGCTGGAAAATCTAGTGCTGTTTTGCTAGAATTCAATAGATGAAAAAAGAAATTAAAATTTTAGCGATTGAAACTTCCTGCGATGAAACAGCGGCCGCGGTTATTTTTGGCAAAATAACAAGCATGAAATCCGAAATCCTAAACTCGAAACAAAGAGAATCAAATTCAAATCACCAAAAATCAAAATATGTTTCGAATTTCGATATTCGAGATTTGGATTTTCCTATTGTTTTGTCAAATATTGTCAGTTCGCAGGTGGATCTTCATGCCAAAACCGGTGGTGTTGTGCCGGAAGTTGCTTCAAGAGCGCACATGGAAGCGATTTTGCCAGTTGTCGAACAGGCTCTAAAGCAGGCAAAATTAAGTCAAAAGTCAAAAGTCAAAAGTCAAAAGTACACGGAAGATTTATTGAAAGAAATTACTCATATTGCTGTGACGGCCGGGCCGGGACTTATCGGTTCACTTTTGGTAGGTTTTAACACCGCAAAGGCGATCGCTTATAGTCGTAACCTACCACTGATTCCGATCAATCACATAGAAGGACATATTTACTCCGCCATGGGCGGAGAAATTTCTAAATCCGAATTTCTAATTTCTAAACAAATCAAAAATTTGAAAAAACAAAAAGCTTTAAGCTTTAAGCTAAAAGCTGACAGCTTCCCAATCCTGGCTTTAACAGTTTCTGGCGGTCATACTTCATTGACCTTGGTCGAAAATCATTTAAAATACAAAACTCTTGGTGTAACAATTGATGATGCGGCCGGAGAAGCTTTTGACAAGGTGGCAAAATTATTAGAATTAGGCTATCCGGGGGGACCAATTGTTTCGAAATATGCTACGCAATTTCGGGACACAGTCGAAAGTCAAAAGTTTGTAAAGTCAAAAGTTCAAGGAATCAAATTTCCGAGACCTTTGATTGATAAGCCAAACTTTGATTTCTCTTTTTCCGGTTTGAAAACGGCCGTTTTAACTGAAGTAAAAAAGCTCCAAGCTCTAAGCTCCAAGCTCTCAGCTTTACAAAAAATGGAGATCAGCTTTGCTTTTGAAGAGGCGGCAGTGGATGTTCTTTCTACCAAAACAATAAGAGCAGCTAGAAAATTTCGACCAAAAGGAATTATTTTGGCCGGTGGAGTGGCGGCTAATGAGCGACTGCGAGACGAGCTCGCTCGCCGTTTGAAACTCGAAGTTCGAAGCACGAAATTCGAAAAGGGGATTCGGCTTCTAATGCCACCTCCCCAACTCTGTGGTGATAATGCCGCGATGATTGGTCTAGCGGCTTACTATCACATCATAGCTGGCGAATCTGGGGATTGGCGGAAAGCTAGGGTTGATTCAAACATTCAGTTATAAAAAATCGCAAGCACGATACTTTAGTACTTGCGAAGGGTCAGTTGAAGGCGCTGATCAGGCCGGTGGCAAAGAGGACGATGAAAAGAGCAATGGCAAGAGCAAGAGTAGAACAGCCGTTAACAGCGTGATAGCTTGCTTCTATCATCTCGTCAGCTGTTCGCATGTCAGTATACCGGCTCGCATTCTCTCCCCCACTGGTAGTGTAAATCCCCCGTATTCTACCGGTGTCATCAGCATTAAAGGTGACTTGGGTAATGCTGCCGTTCGGAAACTCTGCTTTGAGTCGGTTGCGGATCGCGTCGATTGCCCCGATGATTTCTAGCTTGGAATCTCTATCGGGTGGTGAAAATACCAGACCGACTTCGTCGGTCCATGTGAAAATGCACGGTTGCCATCTACCCGGGGCTGTCTCAATATATCCCGGCTTGCTTCCCATTTCTTTCGGCCTCCATCTCTCGCAGATTTGATTGATCGAGCTGAATATACATACTTAATTATTATTTGTCAATGTGGGAGGATGTGAATCTGAAAACCTAGCTTCAATTTGTTACCATACTGAACCTATCTTAGCATCTTGATCTTAAGATACAGATTCCGAATCGAGTTCAGAATGACATTACTGGAGGTTTTGGATTTGGAAAAGTCAAAAGTTCAAGGAGAGAACGCTGGTTCTTGGAGGAAAATAACTGTTGATTCCGATATGAGCTTATAAAAACCCCTCGGCTGATAGTCGAAGGGTTCGGTATTGACCTCCACGGCATCATTGGCCCGGATCCCCCTTGGTGGTTTCTTCTAGGACTTCGTCGAAGTTGCTCGGCCCCTTGTATAGTTGGCAGCCCGTGCAACCGAGCGGTCCCAGCAGGATGGCCGGATGGGTGCAGGTATGGCACGGGAACGTGCCGAGGGGTTTATCGGGCTGTTGGAGCAGACCTGCTCCAGGTTGTCTTGGTCTTGTCCGACGCAGGTGGTCGAGGTACTCTTCGACCTGCAAAGCGTATAAGACCGCATCACTCCATTGCGACCTTTTCGGCTTGACGGCCATGTTCCACTTCACCTCCGTAATGGAATCAGCGTTGCTTCTTTTATATCACAATTTATTATTATTTAATATCGTAATCTTGGAATCAAGAGCGTTTTCTGGTACTATTGCAGAGTAATAAAATTTATATTATGTCAAAAATATTCTCCAAAACTTGGCAACACTCTGAAATTGAAGGCGAGCTTTATCGGAAATGGGAATCAGCTGGCTACTTCAAGCCGGAAGTAAACAAGGGCGGCAAACCTTTTGTTATCGCTATCCCGCCGCCGAATGTAACTGGAAAGCTTCATATCGGTCATGCTCTAACATCAACCGTTGAAGATATCATGATCCGCTATCATCGTCTTTTGGGCGATCAGGCGCTTTGGATTCCTGGCATGGATCATGCCGGCATTGCTACTCAGTCGGTCGTGATGAAAAAATTATCTAAACAAGGAGTAAATGGCCGAGAGATTGGAAGAGAAAAATTTGTCGAAGAAGTCTGGAAGTGGAAGGAAGAATCTGGTGGAAAGATTATTCAACAATTGAAAGCAGTTGGCTCGTCATGTGATTGGAGCAGGGAACGATTTACTCTTGATGAAGGATTGTCCGATGCAGTTCGTGAAGCCTTTATTCATCTATACAAAAAAGATCTGGTCTATCGTGGCGAATATATAGTTAATTGGTGTCCGAAATGCGGCACAGCTATTGCTGATGATGAAGTAGAACACGAGACTCAAAAAGCCAAGCTCTATTATTTTAAATACGATAAAAATTTTCCGATCACTATTGCCACGACTCGACCAGAGACTAAACTAGGTGATACCGCAGTTGCAGTCAATTTGTCAGATGATCGCTACAAAGATTATGTCGATAAGGAATTTGATGTTGATATTGACGGAGTGAAGCGAAAAATCAAAGTTATTGCCGATCGATCTATTGACAGGGAATTTGGTACTGGTGCTGTTGGTTTGACTCCTGCACACTCGATAGTTGATTGGAAGATGGCAGATGATCACGGCTTGCCGAAAATCAAAGTTATTGATGAGCATGGACGAATGACCTCAGAGGCTGGAAAATACGAGGGTCTAAAAGTTTTGGAAGCCAGGGAGAAGATAGTTGAATACTTGAAATCTGCCGATCTTTTGGAAAAAGAAGAGGAGATTGAAAACAATTTATCAGTATGTTATCGCTGCAATCGAGCAATTGAACCGTTACCATCACTGCAATGGTTTGTAAAAATGAAGCCGCTCTCTGAAAAAGCCAAAGAAGCAGTCAAGTCCGGGAAGATAAAAATTATTCCCAAGAGATTTGAAAAGGTCTATTTCCATTGGTTGGATAACATTCGTGATTGGTGTATCTCCCGGCAACTTTGGTGGGGTCATCAGATACCGGTTTGGTACAAAGACGAGAAAATCTATGTCGGCAAAGAAGCACCATCTGGTGATGATTGGAAACAGGACGAAGACGTATTAGATACCTGGTTTTCATCTGCTCTCTGGCCGTTCAGTACGCTAGGATGGCCGGATGAATCAAAAGCTGATTATAAAAAGTTTTATCCAACTACAGTTATGGAGACTGGCTACGACATACTTTTCTTTTGGGTGGCGAGAATGATTATGATGGGCTTGGAATTAACCAGTGAGATTCCATTCGAGACAGTCTATCTTCATGGGTTAATTCGCAATGAAGACAATTCAAAGATGAGTAAATCGAGCGGCAAATCTATTGACCCGCTTGACGTAATTGCTAAATATGGTGCGGACGCTCTCCGTATGGCTTTGGTCGTAGGCTCGACCCCAGGGCAGGATATGGCTCTCTCCGAAGCAAAAATTAAAGGTTACCGCAATTTTACTAACAAGATTTGGAATGCTTCGCGCTTTGTTTCACTGCGGGTGACTGATGGTGACTTGCAGTCCGGTGAATTGGGCGAGTCAAAAATTGGAGATCTCAAAATTGATGAGAAATTGTTAACTGATGCTGACAAAAAGATGCTTGCTAGCCACAAGTCCATAAAGTTAAAAGTGAAAAGTCATGTTGACAAATTTCAATTCTCGATGGCGGGAGAGTCGCTTTATGAGTACTTTTGGCACGAGTTTTGTGACAAGTATATTGAGGAATCGAAAGTGCAGCTTGAGGCTGACAATTTGGAGCTAGTTACCAATACAAAGAAAATTTTAATTAAAATTCTTTCGGAGACCTTAGTGATGCTCCATCCATATATTCCCTTTGTGACCGAAGCTGTTTGGCAAGAGCTCAGAGTTTTTACCCCAGGTCTTTCGGAGTCAATTATAATTTCTCACTGGCCAGAATAGACGTATGAAAATGAAAAGTCCCGACATGGTGTCGGGACGGAGCACTAATCTGTGGCGAACCCCGGCAGGGGTCCATTGCTGATGCCGCTCGTCAAGTTGATAGCGGCCATCGGGAGCATCCGAGGACAGCTCTCGGTCATGATGACGGCCTTTCCCGGCCACTCCGGCGGCATGTAAGCCAGGAGCTCGAGGGCGTGAACGTCTCCGATGATCTCGTCCAGGAAGACAATGCCGTCGTATTGTGCAAGCCGATTCTTCATCTCCTGTCGCGAACGACTGTCGCCCCGGAGATTGCTCGGTACCAAGCCGAAGGTCTTGGTGGCGAGGTATCCGAGTCCTTCGAGCATCTGAGCGATGTCGTTTGGCTGATGTTTTGTGAACACCAGCAGTTTCTGCGATGTCTGGGGCATAAATCTGACCTCCGTGAATTTGAGCGACTCAAGTATTTTAAGCTAAAATAGCTAATTTTGTCAATACTAAATAGGGTTTATTTGTTGACAAGTAAGCCGGGAAAAGTTAAGATTTTATCGATAAATTAATATTGGAGGCCAACATGGGAGATAATTGTTGCGGTTGCGATTTTCGCGATGATTGCGATAAATCTGAGAAAAAGGATGAGCCGACTGAAGAGTGTGTTTGTGAGGAGTGCGGCTGTGATCCTTGTGAGTGCGAAGATGCAGATGACAAAAAGGGCAAGGACAAAGAGGAAAAGTAGTTTCGAAATATTACAAAAATCCCTGGAAGAAATCAGGGGTTTTTGTTATTATTAACTGGCAATGATCATTGATGCTTTAGCAAATTTTGTTACTTTGGTGATTTCACATCTCGGCTATCCGGGAGTCTTTTTGCTTATGGCGCTGGAGTCGGCTTGTATTCCTATCCCTTCGGAATTCATCATGCCGTTCTCCGGCTTTCTTGTAGCGACTGGTGAGATGAATTTTTGGTTGGCAGTTTTAATGGGATCATTTGGAAACCTGGCAGGTTCTTGGCTTGCTTGGTGGGTTGGCCACAAGGGCGGGAGACCGTTAGTAGAAAAATATGGCAAATATATTTTGCTTTCTCATAATGATTTGGACGCAGCAGATAGATATTTTAATAAATATGGTCAAAATACAGTTCTTTTCACCAGGTTGATGCCGGTGATAAGAACTTTCATTTCATTACCGGCGGGAATTGCCAAAATGGATTTTAAAAAATTTTCAATTTATACTTTTATCGGTGTTGTTCCTTTCACCGCTGCACTAACTTACGCTGGGGTTAAATTACGAGAGAATTGGGATGGGCTTCAGCCCTATTTCCACAAATTTGATTTGGTGATTGTACTGTTTTTAATTCTTGGAATAATCTGGTATATTTTTCGTCATATTAAAAGAAAATAATTTCAATACAAAAAAGAGCCGCAATACAGTATCGGCTCTTTTTTATTTACTTAAACAAACAGGTCTTCGTTTTTGTTATTCTCTGGGCTTGCAGGCGCCTCTGTATTATCGCTCGGAGTGTTTAGTGGCTGACTGACAGTGTTATTGGGTGATTCAGCTACTGGTGGCACCTGAACTGGTTCAGCTGGTGGATTTTCACTTGGTACTTCAGTTTGTGGTGCTAAGGGCACTTCGGAGGCGGGATCCTTGGTTTTTACTTCCTCGACTACTGGTGTTTCGTCGGCTTTCTTTTCAACGATTGAGGTCAGTTCGTTGGTAGTTTTTCCGGTTAATTTTTCTAGGTGATTGACTCCAACAACTACGGCTGCTGGTTTACCATTTTTTGTTAGCACGTACATGTGATCAGTGCTCTCAACCTCATCAACTATTTTATTAAATGAGTCACGAGCCTCGGTTACCGGTAAAATCTTGTCGATGTCTACTTCTAGCACAATCCCTCCAAAATTACTTATTTTTCTAATCCCATTATAGCTAAATTGATCTCGTTTGTCAAATGCAAGGCGTTGATCCTTGCGTTGACTTTGTGTGTAAAAGGTGTTAATTTCCCATTGCGCAATATCATCGAAGCCACTGTGCCAAGGAGTGATTTTCTTGAGGTTCCTTCCCGGTGTAACCACCTCTGGTGGAACTAACTGGAGGGCGCAGATCGAGGCAGCAATCAAGCTCGGCGTTGCTGAGGTTGCGCTGTTCCCGACCACGCTCGGACCAGATGAGCGTAGCGAACTGTACGATGTTCTGGATCAGGTACGAGGCGACGTGGCTGTCGTAGCTGTCCACCTTCGAGACGACATGGAGCGCTGGGAGTACGATGTCTTCCAGCTATTGGGAGCGGAGGTTTTCAACCTCCACGCGACTCCCAGGGCGCTGGAGTTCATCGAGAGCCAGCCAGAGATCGCCAAGACGATCTTCGTTGAGAACGGCTACTGTCTCGACGAGATCTACTTCCAGATGGCCGATCTCTGTGGCGGAGTTTGTATCGATGTCGGGCACCTGGAAAGCTTCGGCTTTCGTCAGGAGAACGACAACTACGAACAGCTGATCAAGCTGTTGCCGAAACTCAAGGTCGGGATGACTCACGTCGGCGCAGTTTGTGACGAGATCCACGAAACCCCAACTGCCGATGGCACCGGAGTGGAATGGGCTTACGAGGAGCACTTCGTCCAGAAGTTCCCGGAGGAGCTGGAATACCTCCGGCGTCCGGAGATCCTCGCCGTCATCAGGCGCTGCCGCTATAACTGCGTCGAGCTCAACGACTCGATCGGCCGGCAGCTGGCCTTCATTCGACACATCGAGCAGAATATCATTGGCCAGCGTTAGCTGTCCAGACCGTCGCCCTGCCATTCAGCGGGGCTTTTTTTATAGTTCTTTATTGCTTTTCAATATCTCAATGCATTTAGTCAGCGATTCCTGCCAGGGAGGAGTTTTTATTCCAAGTTTTTTGATTTTGTCACAATTTAGTGAAGAGTAAGCCGGTCTTTCTGCGGTGACTCCTTCGCGAGAAGCAGCGTATTCATAAGCAGTTTGTGGCAGCACACGAGCTTTTCCGCCAGAAAGCTTAACAATCTCTTTGGCAAACTCAAACCATGAACACTCTCCTTCATCGGCATAATTGTAAAGTCCATAAAATTGTTGGGAGTTGGAAGCATGTGGTTGGGCGACGGAAAGATCAATCAGATCGCGAACAGCAAAAGCGAGATCGTAAGTGTAGGTTGGTTTGCCGATCTGGTCAGAGACGATCTTTAGTTCATCTTTTTCCTGCCCCAATTTCATAATGGTTTTTACAAAATTTTTGCCATGTTGTGAATAGAGCCAGGAAGTGCGCAGAATAAAATATCTGCCACCGATACCGGCTACTACTTGCTCCCCTTGATATTTAGTTTTTCCGTAAACAGAAAGGGGTTTGGGTTGGTCTTCTTCAGAGTAGGGACTTTCCCCCCTGCCGTCAAAAACAAAATCGGTCGAGAAATGAACAAAAATTAAGTCAAGTTTCTTTGCCACTTGGGCCAAGTTTTTGACCCCGTCGACGTTGATTTTCCTGGCAATTTCCGGCTCCTCCTCGGCTTTATCGACGGCGGTATAAGCGGCACAATTTAGAATTACCTCCGGTTTTTTTGCCTCAACATATTTCTTGACTTTTTCTGAATCGCTGATATCAAGCTCCTCGCGATCAACTAAAACCAGATCATGACCAACAAATACGTCCTGGAAGGTTTGTCCTAATTGTCCCTTTGCGCCGGTGATTAGAATTTTCATTTTTTGTAAATTTTTTCCGCTTCTTCTTTTCGTTTTTTCCACCAATTCTCGTGCTCTTTATACCAAAGAATTGTTTCTTTAAATTGTTTTTCCGGTTTGCGCTCCGGTTTCCAGCCGAGGGACTCAAGCTTAGTCGTGTCGATTGCGTAGCGAAAATCGTGTTGTGGCCGGGGATCTGGGACAAATTCTATCCATTTTTTCGGATCAAGGTCGAGTCCTTCACAGAGCATCTCGGCGGCGCGGCGGTTTTCAATCTCCGGTTTGTTATTTGCAGCGACATTATAAACCTCGCCGAGTTTGCCTTTTTCTAGAACAAATTCGATGGCTTTGGCGTTTTCCGGCGCATAAAGCCAGTCTCTAACCTGTTTGCCTTCGCCCCAAACTGGAATCTTTTCACCCAATAGAAGATTAGTAATCCAGCGCGGCAACGCCTTCTCCGGAAACTGCCACGGTCCGAAATTATTTGTTGTTCGGGTGATTAATATTGGTGCACCATCTTTGGCGAAATCCTGTGCCAGATCATCAGCTTGTGCTTTTGATTTGGCGTATGGGCTTGAAGCTTGACCATCGCCCGAGAGTTTGTCCTCCTCTTTGAATAGGCCGGACTCTTTTGAACCGTAAACCTCGTCGGTTGAGATATGGAGGAATTTCTTGACTTTAGCGGTGAGCGATTCCTCGATCATAATTTTTGTGCCCTCAACATTGACGCGATAGAATAGCTCTGGGTCAGTCTCGGAGCGAGTAACATGTGATTCAGCAGCAAAATGAACTACCCAATCTTGGCCGAGAACCGCTTTTTTTACTGCTTCGCGGTCGCAAATATCGGCAACAATCAATTTAACTTTGTCGTCAAGAGGCTCTAAATTATCTTTGCCGCCGGCATAAGTTAATTTATCCAAAACGGTTACATTGTGTCCCTTTTCTACCATATGATAAACAAAGTTTGTGCCGATAAATCCGGCACCGCCGGTGACTAATATTTTCATTTTTACTCCTATTTTAATGATTCCCAATCAAAACCAATTTTCTTATCAAATGGGTCGATTCGTAGTTCATCGGGATTATCGGCGACGTAGTGTTTGGTCACATGATAGAACAATAGGCAAGGGTCATCTGACAAAACCTTATAACCGTGAACGACGCCGACAGGGATTAAAACCAACTTGTAATCATCGGTTCCACCGTAAATAACTTCGGTCGCGCCCTTTGTTGGCGAGTCTTCTCGCTGATCGTAAAGTACGATCGCGGATCGCCCTGTAGCCAAAAACCAGAGATCGTCTTGTTCCTTATGCCAGTGGAAAGCTTTGATTGTCCCTTTATGAGCAATGGTGAAATTACTTTGGCCAAATTTTTTAAGCATCTCATCATCGTCACGCAAGACCTCCATAAAAATTCCTGGCTCAATGTCCTGTTCAAGATCTGGTTTATCTTTCCAAACCTTTAACTCTTTTATTAAAACCCCGTCAATTTTCCCCGGTTTGATATTATCCTTCACCTTCCACCTCCTTTTCGACAATTCGCAGATAATCGGCGTAGCTTGATTTGCCCATTTTTTCTATTGTTGTTTTCAGCTCTTTCTGCCCGATCCAGCCTTTCCGATAAGCAATCTCTTCGATACAGGCGATATTGTAATCGGTCATCTCTTGCATAATCTGAACATAGTTTCCTGCTCGGTTCATCGCTGCATGAGTGCCGGTGTCAAGCCAAGCGAGACCTCTTGGAAGGACTGTAACCGTCAATTCTCCGCGCTTTAAGAACACCTTATTTAGATCGGTAATTTCTAGCTCCCCGCGTTTTGACGGTTTTAGTTTTTTTGCTTCTTTAACGACTTCAGGGCCATAAAAGTAAAGACCGGGGACGGCATAGCTGCTTTTTGGTTTTTCCGGCTTTTCTTCAATCGAAACAACTTTGCCTTTTTTGGTAAATTCAACGACACCAAATCTTTCTGGGTCGGTAACGTGAACTGCAAAAATATGGCCACCTTTTTTTGTTTTAGTAGCAGTTTCCAATAATTGTTCAAGTCCGGCGGAGTAAAAAATGTTGTCGCCGAGAATCATTGCAACTGAGTCGTTTCCGATAAATTTGTCACCGACAATGAAAGCTTCAGCTAGTCCGTTTGGTGCTGCTTGCTCGGCATATTCGAATCGGACACCGATTTGTGAGCCGTCTCCAAAAAGGCGCATAAAATTTGGCAGATCCTGAGGAGTGGAGATGATCAAAATCTCTTTAATTCCAGCCTGCATCAAAACAGAGAGTGGATAATATATCATCGGTTTGTCATAGACGGCCATCAGCTGTTTGGAAACCGTTAGTGTCGCTGGATAAAGTCGGGTACCGGCGCCACCAGCCAAAATTATGCCTTTCATTGAAACTCCGTTTCTAGTTAAAAGTTTATAAAGTCTATCAAGTCTGTAATGTGCCAGGAAAAAAACTTAAATCATTAAATTCAAATACACTTTACAAGCTTTATAGACTTTGGACTTTATGGACTTAATTTAGCACCAAGTCTTTATAAATTCAACGATAACTGATATATTCTAGTTGCGAAAAATACCTTTTTTATAAACAAAAATGGGCGAAACCCGGAAACTTTTTTCTAATAGTTTAATTGTTATTGTTGGCACACTTGTTGCCAGTGTTTTTTCCTATCTCTTTAATATGTTGATGGGTCGTTATTTGGGCCCAGAGCAATATGGTGAGATGACCGCGCTGATGTCACTTCTGATGATTGTTTCCATCGCCGGCGGAGCGATCTTGACCATCACCATGAGATATTCTGCTGAACTTTATTCTGCGGGCAAAATTGGTGCGCTGAAAAAAATGTTTGCAATTTTTTCTCGTTATGTCTATATGCTGGCTTTTTCGATAATTCTTGTCCTTTTGGTTTTAATCAAGCCGATTGCGAATTATTTTTCGATTACCAACTTAGTGCCTGTTGTTATCGCCTTTTCCAGCTTGATTTTCGGCTTGGTGATGTCAGTCAACAAGGGGCTTTTGCAGGGAGGACAGAAATTCGTTGCTACCTCTTTGGTTGGAATTCTCGAGATGGCCCTAAGATTGGGCCTGGGAATGCTACTGGTAAAAATTGGATTTGAGGTTTCTGGTGCACTTCTAGCCATTGTTGCAGCAACTGCCATAAGCTATTTGGCTACCTTTGTCCCGATCAGGCCAATTTTAAGAGGTAGCACCGGTGATAAGTCAGCAAAAAATCACTTATTCGATAAAAAAGAGATAATAAATTACTCTCTGCCAACGCTTATCTCCGCAGTTTTACTTGTGGTTGCCTTGAATATTGACGTGATTTTAGTTAAGCACTATTTCTCGCCATTTGAAGCCGGTAGTTATGCGGCGATCTCGACGATCGCAAAAATTATCCTCTATGTTACTTCACCGATCGCTGCGGTGATGTTCCCAATGATCTCAGAGCGAACCACCAAAGGAGATAAACATTATTCAATCTTTTTCTTCTCATTGATATTCGTTATTGTTGGCTCCTTAATCATCCTCGGGATATATGTCATCGCTCCGGCAAAAGTAATATCGCTTTTGTATGGAAATCAGTACATCGGTTATTATTATCTTTTGCCGGAAATCGGATTGGCTTTCGTTCTTTATTCGTTGATTAATTTGATGGCTAATTACTATATGGTTGTGAAGAACTTTGCCTTCGTTTGGTTTTTTGCCATAGTGCTTCTTCTGGAAATTGTAGCGATCTCGCTTTTCCATTCGTCGATAATTTTGGTTGTAAGGATTATTGTGCTTTCACTTTCATTGCTTTTTGCCCTGTTTTTTGGCTACTATCTTGTTAGTAAAAAGGAACAAATTAAACTTTTTTTTCAGGGTAAATATTAAAATGAAAAAAGCACCAAAATTATCAATAATAATTCCAGCCTACAAAGAGGAAAAAAACATCTACTCGACGATTGATCGAATTGTTCGGGTTCATGAACGATTAAGCTATACCTATGAAGTAGTCGTTGTTGTTGATGGATCACCGGATAAAACAGCCGAAAAAGCCCGCGCTCACAAATCTAAAAATGTTTTTGTCCACGCATATAAAACTAACCGCGGCAAAGGCTATGCTTTGAAGTATGGTACAAATAAAGCTCGGGGAGAAATTATCACTTTTACCGATGCCGGAGGCGATTTTGATCCAGTGCAGTTTGATAAGTGTGTAAAGTTGCTGGAAATATTTGATGCCGATTTTGTACTTGGTTCTAAGCGTCACCCGGCTTCAAAAGTCAATTATCCAGCCAAGAGAAGACTATTCTCAAAAATTTATCAATTAATGATAAAAATTCTCTTCGGCCTCAATGTGACTGACACTCAGGCCGGACTGAAATTTCTCAAGGGAAAAGTTGCCAAGGATGTTGTTCCCCGGGCGCTGGTAAAGCAGTATGCTTTTGATCTAGAGATGTTGGTTATTGCTCATCAGCTTGGTTATCGTCGGGTTTTTGAAGCTCCTGTCGAGCTCGATTTTAATGCAATTGGCTCCGGCATTAATTTCAAAACAATCAAAAAAATGATTATCGACACCTTGGCGGTTTTCTATCGAGCGCGGATACTGGATTATTATCGCAAAAGCGGGAAAAGTAAATCTAAAAGAGCGAGGAAAAAGAGAAAATGACCCAGATGATCAAAAAAATAACCTACCCACGTGTCGGATTTCTCGGCAACCCATCCGATGGTTTTGGTGGCAAAACAATCAGCTTTCCCTTCAAAAATTTTCAAGCCGAGATTGTCCTCTGGCAAAGTGAGGAATTAAAATTTTTAGCAAATATTGAGGATCAGGATGAGTTTTCTTCGGTTTCCGAGTTGTATAGGAATACTCAAAGCCAGGGGTATTATGGCGGTATTCGTCTGATCAAGGCGGCGATATCAGTTTTTTACCGTCACTGTCAGAAGAACAAAATCAAACTTGAGAAGAAAAATTTCACCGTAACTTACCGTTCAAATATTCCTCAGCAGCGAGGTTTGGCCGGATCGAGTGCAATCATTATTAGTACATTAAATGCCTTAATAGATTTTTATAATCTTGAAAAAATTGATCCAGCGATCTTGGCGAATTTAGCTCTTGAGGCTGAAGTTAAGGAGCTAGGAATCGCTGCCGGTTTGCAGGATAGGGTAGTCCAGTCCTATAACCAGCCGGTGTTTATGGATTTCTCTGCTGACGCATTCCAAAAAAATCGTGGTTTTTACGGTGAATATAAAACTTTCTCCGCTGAAATGTTGCCACCAATGGCTGTTGTTATGTCGCCCACAATGTCGGAGTCGGGCAAAGTTCATTCAGACGTTCGAAACCGCTTTGATTCAGGTGAACCGGAGGTTATTGCAGCGATGTCTGAATTTGCTTCTTTTGCTAAAGATGGATTTCTGGCTTTAAAGTCAAAAAATCTGAGAAAGATTAGTGAGTTGGTCAATGCTAATTTTGATCTGCGACGAAAAATTTATGGTGATAAAGTAGTTGGAGTAGAGAACATAAAAATGATTGAAATGATAAGAAGTTTGGGTGGCGCGGCAAAGTTTACCGGTTCTGGTGGTGCTACGCTGTTGGTCGCTCCGGAGAATAAAATTGACAAGATCTGCCAAAAACTTAATTTAGCAGGATATCAAGCAGAAAGGATAATTTTATGAGAAAAGTGCGTAAGGCCCTGATTCCGGCGGCTGGGATGGGTACTCGTTTTTTGCCGGCAACGATTGCTCAACCAAAGGAGATGCTAATTATTGTCGACAAGCCGGTAATTCAATTTGTCGTTGAAGAATCTGTTGGCGCCGGCATAGAGGATCTAATTATCGTCACCGGACGCCATAAGAGGGCAATTGAAGACCACTTTGATCCCTCTTTTGAGCTTGAAAGTATGTTGGCTGACAAGAAAAAGAAAGATGTGCTAGAGGTTCTTGGGTATGTTTCCAACTTGGCAAATATTCACTTTATCAGGCAGAAGAGGCAGCGTGGTTTGGCTGACGCGATTTACCAAGGCAAGACTTTTATTGGCGACGATCCTTTTGTCGTTCTTTTGGGGGACACGATACTTGACTCAAAATCTCCTTCTGGCGATCTGAGAAAGATGATTGGTCTTTATGAGAGCACCGGAAAATCAGTGGTAGCAGTCGAAGAAGTTGATAAGAAATTGGTCTCTCGCTATGGAGTCATTGATGGCAAAGAGACAGAAGAGGGGGTTTTCGAAGTCCGTGACCTGGTTGAAAAGCCGGAACCGGATAAGGCACTCTCAAGGTTGGCGATTGCTTCAAGATATGTTTTTGCCCCAGGGATTTTTAACCTGATCGAGAAAACCAAGCCGGGGAAAGCCGGTGAGATACAGATCACCGATACAATGCGTTACTTAGCAGAAATCGGTGAGCTCTTGGCGGTAAAAATCTCTGGTCGTCGCTACGACATTGGCAACAAAATTGATTATGTCAAAACCAATATTGATTTTGCTTTGAGAGAGGGTGACGTCAAAGCAGAAATTTTAAAACATATAAAAGGTATTAAGTCGGCCAGGTAGTAGAAATTTGACTAATCTGGTTTTTGGCTTCTGTTTTAAATCAAGTTCGAAGTTTGAGAAAACAATTTTAAAAGATTGAGGAAAAATGAAAAAACAAAAAAACTGTCAAATTTTCACTACCTGGGAGGCGAAATGAAAAAAAGATATCTGATTTCTGGGGGAGCAGGGTTTTTAGGGGCGAACTTAACTAAGAGAATTCTTCAAAATGGTGGTGAAGTGGTTGTTTTGGATAACCTTCAGACTGGAAACAAGCGTAATTTGGCGCAATTTTCTAACAATAAAAATTTCACTTTTGTAAAACAGGATGTTTGTAAACCGATAAAACTTTCTGGAAAATTTCATTATGTTTTAAATCTTGCTTGTCCAGCTTCACCGCCAAAATATTACGCTGATCCGATTCATACTCTGGAGACCTGTTCAATTGGTGCCAAAAATATGCTTGATTTTGCCTTGAAAAATAAAGCTCGTTTTTTCCATACCTCGACCTCAGAAGTTTACGGTGATCCACTCGAGCATCCGCAAAATGAGAATTATGCCGGCAATGTTGTACCTTATTGTAAGCGCTCCTGCTACGACGAAGGAAAGCGCTATGCTGAAGCCTTAATTTTTCAGTATCGACATGAAAAGGGCTTAAATACTGGGCTGATTCGCATATTTAATACCTATGGTCCGCTGATGGACCCCGATGATGGGCGAGTGGTTTCGAATTTTATAAAGCAAGCGCTGTCAGGTGAAGATATTACCATCCAGGGCACTGGTAAACAAACTCGTTCTTTCTGCTATGTTGACGATCAGATCGGTGCCCAGATGAAATTTATCCACTCTGATCTTGAGGGGCCGATAAATATTGGCAATCCGGATGAGTTTACAATATTGGAGCTGGCGGAGAAAGTGATAAAGCATACGCGCTCAAAGTCAAAAATTATACATGTTGAAGCTGCGATCTCCGATCCGAAACAGCGAAAACCCGATATTAAGTTAGCGAAAAAGCTTCTTAAATGGAGACCCAAGATCGCTCTTGATGAGGGAATTGAAAAAACTATCTCTTGGTTTAGGGATATCGGCTATTAATTATTATCTAAATTTGCCAACGAGCCATTTCTTGCTGGGTCTTTTTTGTATTGACTTTGAGGCATAAGTTTGCTACTTTTTGTTTGAGATCGCTGATGAAATTCAAGGGGGTATATACAGTGTCAGGTATCCTTTCCGGTCCTTACATATCAATGATGCCAGGGTTGCGAGTGTCTGACTACTTTTGTACTCGTTTTAGCCGTGAGACTGGGGAGGATTTCTTTACGTCGACGGCCTTCGACAGTGCTTTTGACGACCATGTCGAGTCGGAAGTTCCAACTGCTACGATCGTCATCCACAGGATCGTTGCCGATGACTTCAGCGGCCACCAGATTATGGAGGCGCTTATTGCTTCGGTTGGTGTCGGCAACGAACAGATGCGACTAACCCACCTCAAAGAGCTGATCGTCAATGGTCGGCTTGCCAAGGATAGATGGCACCTGATGTTTGTGCCTGATAAAGCTGGCGAGATACGGGTGGTTTGCTGTATCTGGTGTCGCGGGAGGGTTTCTTTATGTGTCTGTCCCCTCACTGATCACTTTTCTGTCGGGAAAACAGTTCTCTCGGCGATTTTGCATCCTTGATCCTCCCCCTCTGTTTGCAAGGTAGACCTTTTGACCCTTTGCGATATGCAAAGGGCTTTTCATTTTAAGACAAGTGTGCTAGTTTAGCTTCACAAAAGGAGATAGGTAAAAAAATTCGAATGTTAAAAATTAAAAACATATTTTGGGTTTTGAATTTTGATAGTAGGATTTTAAAATTTTTATGAAAAATTTTCCCAAAGTCTCAATAATAATTCCGGTTAAAAAGATTAACGACTATATCCATGAATCAATGGATTATATTTTGAATCTCGATTACCCCTCATTTGAGGTTATGATTTTTTCTGACGAGAAGGATAAGATTCATTCTTGGCCGAAGACGAGAATTATTGCCTCGGGCAAAGTTGGTCCGGCAGAGAAGCGTGATTTAGCCTTAAAATACGCTAGTGGGAAGATCTTGGCTTTTCTTGATGATGACGCCTATCCGGAGCCGGACTGGCTAAAAAAAATGGTACCGCTCTTTCGCAACGGCCGTGTTGCCGCCGTTGGTGGACCGGCGATAACTCCAGCTTCGGATGGTGTATTACAAAAAGTGAGCGGTGCAATTTTTGAGTCTTATGTTGGTGGTGGTTTTACCCGCAATCGCTATTTGCCAATTGGAAAAAAGAAAGAGGAAATAGATTGGCCGACGGTTAATTTGCTCGTTTGGAGAGAAGCTTTTGCCGAAGTTGGCGGTTTTAATTGCAACTACTGGCCGGGAGAAGATACCAAACTTTGTCTCGATTTGCTTGAAGCCGGTTACAAAATTATCTATAACCCAAAAGGAATTGTTTACCACCACCGTCGGAGTGACCTTTGGAAACATTTTAAACAGATCGGCAGCTACGCACTTCATCGTGGGCACTTTGCCAAGATCTATCCGAAAACTTCACTCAAGATTGGCTATTTTGTACCGACACTGTTTGACTTGTATTTAATTGGTTTATTTTTAGTCTATTTCTTATCTGATAGGTCATTATTTATCGTTCTGTTTTCGTTGCCGTTAGGGTTTTATCTCTTGGGATTAATGGTTGACGCCATTATTATCTCGTTGCGTTGGCGTAATCCTCTAGTTGGACTAGTCACGATGCCAATGATCTCCCTGACACATATTTGGTACGGAATACGTTTTGTTCAAGGTTTAATTGTGCCGAGGCTAAAACGCTAAAGTTTTCAAATGAAAAAGCCACCCGTGGCGGGTGGCGTCTGTCTAGTTGTCGGAGTCAGCCAGCTCTTGGTACTGTTTCTCGTAGAGATCCACTGGCTGAGAGTGGATTTCCATGTTTGTCGAGGTTACCCGGTGGTATCCCCCCTCATCATTCCACGATACGGTATCGTTGCTTCCCCACCCGAGGAATTCGTTATTACTTAAGACATACCTGCTTCTCAACGACCCATCGTTGTTGTGGACGTACACGTATAACGCGCCTGTTTGTTCGGGGGGATGAGTATATCTCCCTGTGCAACCAACCAGCAGTATGATTACTGTCACGATTACGACCAGTGTAGCGAAAAATCTGTGCATGTCGTCAACCTCTCTTGCTCGACGTAATGTGTTGTTTATCAGCTGGCGAACAAGTTTTTGGCTGAGGTTAGGAACTTCTTGGCCTGCTTGATTGCCTCGTCCTCTGAGAGGCGTGGGTTAGGTACGAATTCGGCCACGACATCGATCCGTGGCTGAAGCCGCGGCGAAGCGAGCAGCCGTCGGATGATCTCGGCATGGACGCCATCGGTGCCCTTGAGGTGCACAAGCTGTACCCAGGGAGCAACAGTGTCGACGGCAGTGATTCTCTCGTTTTTCGTCAGGCCGAACGGTTGGGGTTCCCCTTCGCGGTGGTCTCGAGTCAGATGCTGAGTGTCGAGACAGAGACCGTAGCCTTCGGACCAGGCTTTGTAAGCCAGGTCGTAAGCGTTCATCTCGATCTCCGGGTTGAGCTCAACAAGCCGGCTCTCCCAATCCTCTCCAAAGTGATGGGATACGTGACGGCCGGCAAGGTTCCGAAACACTTGGTCGCAGGTTTCGGTGTCCGGAAAGGCGAGCCAGTCGATGATCGTCGACGGCTCCCCGGACTCGCCAGGTCGGCGCAGAAGCGCCTGGAAGAAACCATCGACGGCGTTCCAAGCGTCCTCCTTATACCACGACCACTCCGGGCCAGCGAACCATTCGTTTCCGGTGACCCCACGCAGTGGCAGAGTCTGGAAGAAGCGGGGCTTAATAGACAAAAAGTGTTGGTATTTCACCCCTTTTTCTTAAGATTTTT
>CAYRLY010000007.1:0-52818 GCA_964425445.1 uncultured Candidatus Saccharibacteria bacterium
AAGAGTTAGGGGAGTCGGTGGAAATTAAAGGGAGCGCTGAAGTGGGAATAAAAGGAATAATGGGCTCCTTGGATTCTAATAGCAAGCCAGGATTAACTATAGAAAAAACTGAAAAATCCCAAGTGGACAAGGTTACCAAAGTTGACGATGCAAAACCATCAATGTTTGGCGGAGTGAAAACAAAAGGCGAAGAAGAAGCGGCACTGATAAAAGAAGCAGAGGAAGAGGACCGTGATATCGGAAAGCTACTTGGTGAAGATATTAAAACTATAGATCAGCTCAAAGAAATTGTTGGAGAAAAGTCTGTTCCGAAGTTGGTCGCGGGTATCATCAGCTACGCTCTGTCACTAGGTTCTTCGGATATTCATGTTGAGCCGGAGGCGAAGCGTGTTCGCGTCAGATATCGTGTCGACGGCGTGTTAAAAGATATTCTGGCGCTCCCGACAGAGTACGAGGCTCAAGTTTCAAGTCGAATAAAGATTTTGGGAACCATGAAGCTGGACGAGACTCGTATTCCTCAAGACGGTCGTTTTTCGGTCGGGTTTAAAGATAGAGAAGTCGATGTTCGCGTCTCTGTCTTGCCGACAGTTTATGGCGAAAAGACCGTTATGAGAATTCTTGATAAATCTCAGGGTATTTTATCTCTCGAGGACCTTGGATTTGTCGGTTCGGCATTTCGAATCGTGATGGAACAGATAAAGCAGCCTTACGGAATTATCCTTGCTACCGGGCCGACTGGCTCGGGAAAATCAACTACTCTTTATGCAATTTTAAATCGAATAAATAAGCCGGGTGTCAACGTTGTGACACTGGAAGATCCAGTGGAATATGAGATTGCTGGTGTAAATCAGTGCCAAATTCGCCCTAAAATCGGCTTTACTTTTGCTGAAGGTTTGAGGAGTATTTTGAGGCAGGATCCAAATATTATTATGGTCGGGGAGGTCAGAGATTCTGATACTGCCGGAATGGCTACACACGCTGCTTTGACCGGTCATTTGGTGCTTACGACACTTCATACCAACGACGCAGCCTCTGCGCTCCCAAGGCTTATTAATATGGGAATAGAGCCGTTTTTGATTACTTCTAGTATTAACTTAATCATCGCCCAAAGGTTGGTTCGGAGAATTTGTCCAAAATGCCGCGAAAAAGCTGATATCCCGCCGGCCCTAAAAGAGGGGATTAAAAAAGAGCTTGATTTGATACCAAAAAATAACAAGGAAGATCTCGATCGTTTTCGAGGAGAAATTCAGTTTTTCCGCGGCCGTGGCTGCAGTGAGTGCACAGAGGGATTCAAGGGAAGATTGGGAATTTATGAGCTTTTGGTCATGAATGACGAAATTGAAAGTTTGGCTGTATCGAGGCGTCCGGCTTCTGAGATTCAAACAGTAGCAATAAAAAGCGGCATGTTAACCATGAAGCAGGATGGAATATTGAAGGCGCTTGATGGTTTAACAACAATTGACGAGATATTGATGGCGACGGGTGAAGTAGGTGTTGGCCAAGTTGCTGGGAAAATGTCAGACGGGGATAAGGGAGAAAAAAAACAGAGTATGATCTCAGTCGGAGATAGCTCAATGGATCGGGAGCCGAGAAAAGAAGAGGATAGTGGAAAGAAAATATTAGACGAAAACAAAGCCACCAGTCCCGATTTTTAATTGACACGGTGAAAAATCATTTGTTATCATTAAATTGAATATAGTTGCAAACCATCGGAGGGAAAATGGATTCAGAAAAAGCGCAGAGTGGAAAGTTCCCGGCGTTTTCGCGCCTGCTTGATTTGGCGATATCAAAAGGAGCATCAGATATCCATATTGTTAAAGGTGCCCATCCATTATTTAGAATTGATGGCCGTCTTTTGCCGGTGACATCAGAACCACCTCTCGATGAGAAGAAAATTGATCAACTACTGTCCGAGATCACTGATCAGGAGACGATTAAAAAAGTTAAAGACAAACAGGAAGTTGATTTTTCTTTTGAATACGACCATACTCGTTTTCGTACTAATCTTTACCTACAAAAAGATATCATCTCTGCTTCGCTTCGCCTAATATCAAGCAAAATAATGAGCTATGCCGAGCTTGGTTTGCCTCCAATCATTGAACATTTTACTGCTCAATCACAAGGTTTGGTAATTGTGACTGGTCCGACCGGTCATGGCAAATCAACGACTCTGGCTTCGATGGTTCAAAAAATCAATTTGGAGCGCAGAGAACACATAATTACTATCGAGGATCCGATAGAATATCTATTTCACAATGAAAAAAGTTTAATTAGCCAGCGTGAAGTCGGCAATGATACTTTAAGCTTTGCAGCCGCCCTGAAGAGCGCTTTGCGCGAAGATCCCAATGTTGTTTTGATTGGTGAAATGCGTGATCTGGAGACTATTGAATCAGCGCTTACTATGGCTGAAACTGGGCATCTGGTTTTGACCACACTTCATACCAATTCAGCAGCGCAAACCGTTGATCGTATCGTCGGCGTTTTCCCGTCTTATCAACAACAACAGATCCGAAGTCAGCTGGCGTCAGTACTTTTAGGTGTAATTTCACAGCGCTTAATTCCAAAAGTTTCTGGTGGCCGAACCGTTGCTGTTGAGGTGATGTTAGCTAATCCGGCAATTAGAACATTGATTCGCGATAACAAGATTCATCAAATACCCAATGTGATCCAGACGTCTGCCTCTGAGGGCATGATTCTGCTTGATAAGGTGTTAGCGGAACTTGTTTCTCGTGGCGAAGTGTCGCTAGAAGATGCTCTGACCTGGTCTATATCTCCAAAAACTCTTAAAATGATGGTGTACTAAAATGATGAAATTCCGCTATAGGGCAAAAAATGATCGTGGGGATGTCGTTGAGGGTATTGTCCGTGCGAGCAATGTTTTAACTGCCGAGAAAATATTGCGGCAAAACGGACTCGTTACTGTCGATATTTTTCCAGAAACTAGCCAGATTTTTTCGCTTTTTGGTTTGCGGAAAAAAGTTAGCATCAAAGATAAATCGATATTTTCCAGTCAATTGTCGACGATGATATCTGCTGGGCTTGCTTTGCCCAAGACAGTAAATATTATTGCAGCCCAGACGAGTAACCAATACTTAAAAACTGTTTTTTTCAACATCAATCGTGATCTAGAGGAAGGCTTGAGTTTTTCATCGTCATTATCAAAATACCCCGAAGTTTTTGATGAGCTATTTGTTAATGTTGTTAAATCGGGTGAAACTACCGGTAATTTGGAGCTTGTTTTGGACCGCTTGTCGCAAAAACTTGATGCCGAACAAAGTATGTCATCGAAGCTTTTTTCAGCCCTAATCTATCCAATATTTATTGTTGTTGCCCTGATCGCTGTTGGTTGGCTCCTAATGGTAAAAATTATTCCTCAAATAGAGGATGTTTTTCGAGAGTCAGACGTCCCACTGCCCTGGGCAACCAAAGCGTTGATTGCCGTTTCTCATTTTTTGATCGGTTACTGGTGGATATTGGCTATATTGGTCATTGGTGCTGTGGTCTTTGTTAAATATTATCTTTCATCTGAAAGCGGTAGAGATTTTTATTCTCGGGTTCAAATTAGTATCCCTGGTTTCAGAAAAGTTACCTCAGATATTTATATGGCTAGATTTTGTCGGACGATTGAGATGCTTTTTGAATCCGGTGTGCCGATGATTGAGGCGATCAACACGACTGCAAACGTGATGATAAATGGCTACTATAAAAAATCACTTCATCGGATCGCCAAGAATGTTCAGAAAGGTATATCTTTCAGCACTGAGCTCTCCAAAGACCCACTATTCCCGCCACTTGTTAGCCAGATGTTAGCTGTTGGTGAACAAACCGGAAAATCGGGCGAAGTGATGGAGAAGCTCGCCAGATTTTACGAAGGAGAGGCTGATAATGCCGTTAAGGGTGTATATTCGTTGGTTGAGCCGCTTGCCATGGTGGTGGTGGGTATTGGAGTGGCGATCTTGGTTTTTGCCGTTTTGGTTCCGATATATCAAATTACACAATTGCAATAGCCGTGGTCGATCGGTCGTGATATAATAATTATGATAAATATATAAATTTAGGAGGAAAAATGAAAAAAGCCTTTACGTTAATTGAGCTTTTGATCGTTATCGCGATCATTGCGATTCTGGCTGGGGTAGTCTTTATTAACTTAAATTCTGCTAGAACAAGAGCAAAAGACGCTCAGGTAAAAAGTGATATGTCAGAGCTTTCCAAAGCCCTGGAAGTAATTAAGGTTGATAGAGATTTAGGTGTAGTAAACTGGTCTTATTTAACAGCAACTGGTACTAATGACGCAAGTATATCAAATTGGAAAGATATTGATGGCAAGGCATTGATTGCCAAATTACCGGAAAATCCAAATTCTGATTCTACTCTATTGAAGAGGTATAGAATTCGAATAATGTCTGGTAGCAATTACGCCATAATAGGAAGACTTTCAAAAAACACTTCTACATACTGGTGTGTTTATAACGGTGCTGGCAGAGAAGTGACTGGCAGTAATATTTCTACGGCTCAAAACACATGTGATGGTTAGGGCGCATAGCTAGATATATTAAAAACACCCCGGCTTATATTGCTTGGGGTGTTTTTGTTTGATTGAATGAATTAATATGCAGAAAAATTGATGTAATAATAGTGGCAGTGGAATAGAGATTGTCGCTTCAGATCTATCAGTGGGTAGAAATGATTATTCTAGTTTTTTAGAAATGTCTTCTTGAGAAAATATATTTTGTTTTGTATAATTCAAGTAAATGATTTATTATCTGATATTTTTTATTTTAGGAATATTTTTTGGCAGTTTTTTGAACGTCATAATTTATCGATTTCCGAAGATGAAGGATATTTTTCTTGGTCGTTCATATTGTCCAAAATGCAAAAAAACCATTCCCTTCTATGACCTAGTGCCGCTTGTTAGTTATCTAATGCTTGGTGGAAAGTGCCGGTTTTGCAGAAAGTCAATCTCGATTCAATATCCGACAATTGAGATAGCAACTGGTCTTTTGTTCGCTCTTGCTTATTACATTTCTGGTTTTAATCTGTCGCTCATATTTTATCTGCCGATTTTTATGCTCCTTGTCTTAATCTTTATTTATGATTTGAAGCATCTTGAGATACCGGAAGTTTTTTCCTGGTTATTTTTAGCTTTGGCAATTCTGGCTGGTCTGCTTACTAATATTTATTCCATTGATAGCTTTCTTCTGGGTGGTCTTGTTGGTGGCGGAATCCTGGGAATTTTAGTTGGCATATCTGATGAGCGCTGGATGGGCTCCGGTGATATTAAGATTGGTCTTGGCTTTGGATTTTTACTAGGTTACCCGAGAGCCCTGCTTTTTCTTTTCCTTTCTTTCATAATCGGTGCTTTGTGGGGAGTTTTTATGATCTTACTTAAAAAAGGCAAGTTAAAATCTCAGGTCCCGTTTGCGCCATTTTTAATAATTTCCGCAATTATTACATTAATTTATGGTCAGCGATTAATCGATTATTATCTCAATTTTGCTATAATGTAGTTGTAGTTTGGAGGGATCTTCTGATGGAGCATCGAGTAAGAAAAAGCCAGCGGGGAATGACTTTGATTGAGCTTCTGATTTCACTCTCGATAATTGCCATAATGACATTAATTGCTATGCCGATGCTTTCCTCTTATCAAAAACGGGCGTCCCTAAATAATGATGTCGATTCTATTGTTCAATTGATTGAATATGCTAGGACTTTACATAATAATCCGAATCCATCCCAATCAAATGGTTATCGGATAGTTATTTCAAATGATGTAAATGGTGTTTCGGTTGTAGAGCTGTATTCTTTAGCCGACCCAGAAGTCAGCATTGATTCAGTGAAATTATCGAGCCATGAAGAGATTATTTCTGAAGTAAAAGATTTTATATTTGATCCGAGATTAAAGACGCCTTATGATAAATTGTGGAATTGCAATGGGGGAAGTTATGATTGTGGCCACTCCGTAGATATTATTGTGAGGATAAAGAATTCGGATATGCAAAAAACGATTAGAGTATTTAATACCTCTGATGACTTAAACCAACTTTTTTTAATTAAAGTGATGGATCCAAATGAGCTGTAAATCCAAAAAGTCCTTTGGGCTGATAGAAACATTAATCGCTTGTGCCGTTTTAATGATTATCGCTGGCGCCGTTTTGGCGATGAATGTTGTTTTGAACAACAACATTCAATTTACCCGTGAGCGTGCCCACGCTTATTATCGGGCGATGGAGACGATAGAGGCGGTGAGAATCACCAGGGACATCAATTATGTTGATGGTAATGACTCGACAAATTGGAATTCGCTAGTTTGTAACAATGCATCCGGAACAATTCAAGTTCCTGCCACTAATGGCACAACAAAATATTATCCAAATTTTAACTGCAACGCCCCAGGGATGGGCGGCAGATTTTTTCTTTTCCCCAGCAGCGGCACCACCGGTATTGGTCGCACTTCTTTTGGCACTGATTATAGAATTTATTTGACATTTGAAAATTCGGGAATTAATCCGGACCTTGTTGGCGGGGAACTGGATGATAATTCGATTAAAGCTGTAGCTACTGTCGAGTGGAACTCCCGAGGGAAAAGCCACAAAATTGAGCTGAGAGAAGTATTAACCAACTGGAAGCAGGCACTGTGATGATAAAAAATAAAAATAAGTCAGCCTTTACTTTGATAGAGATTTTGATCGCGATGGCAATTTTCTCATTTGCTTTGGTTTTGGTGACCGGAATATTTTCTTCAGTTCTTGGCAATCAAACACTAATTTCTACCAGCTCCGAGGTTAGCCGAGAGAATCAGAGAATTATGAGACAAATCTCTGATGATGCAATAGGAGCGACAAAAACTGGCAGGGTTGTTAAGCTAAATGGTTCTTCAAATCCAGTTGAGGGCTTTTTGTTTATTGAAGACATGAGAATCGTCGATTCTGCCAGATTGTGTAAAACCTATCCCGGAGCGGTTTTTGATGAACTTGACGAGGAAGGACCAGCAATATCCTGCACTCTCGCTAACGGATTGGTGCTGTTTTCTGACCAGGGAATAAAAATTTATCGCTTTAGTCCTTTTTCAGGTTCTGAATTCGGAGACATCGAATATGCCTTTGCTGCTGGTGCCAGCGATTTAAGTGTCAGCAATAGTAATTCTATTACCACAAATTTCTCTTTCAAAAAGTTAAATAGTGATGATACTGAAGTGAGAAAATTAAAGTTTTGGGGTTTCGGATGTTATTTAAACAGTTGTGAACTGCACCCCTTCGCCCAAATTTATCTTGGTATGCAAACAAAAGATTACAACAAATTGTCAGCAAACAAGAGATTTGCTTTTGGGCTAAAAACCAGAATAAGTAAAAGATCGTATAATTAATTTATTATGAAAAAATCATTCACTTTAATAGAAATTTTGATAGTTATTGCGATTATCGGTATCATCACCAGCTTTATTGGTATCAATTACTCCGCTAGCCAAAAAAAGGCCAGGGACACAAAAAGAATCGCTGATATGAATACCATCGTCAGTGGGCTGAATACCTACAAGAGAGAAAAAGGCGATTTTCCAGAGGAGACAATCAGTGGTGGTGGGAGCTGGGAGACGAGCATTGATGAGGAAAATTTTCTCGAATTTTTGCGTCCGTATATATCAAAAGTACCAGTTGATCCGAAGAACAGTGGAAATTATTACTATGCTTATCGCTACTATGGTAGTGGTTCAATGTCTTGTACAGACGAAAATCGCAGCCAGCCCTTTATTATTCTGGCGATAAAAAGCATGGAAATCGAAGACAATGAATTTAAAGAGAGAGCGACTTGCACTGGCTATGACTGGGGGAACAGCTTCCATTATTCGATTAAAATTATGAAATAATAAACTAGTGTTTTTTTATTAGGTTTGTTATATTACTGACAGTTTGAATTAAGTGGAAAATGTTATGAAACGAGTTTTTTCCGGCATTCAGCCGACTGGCATGCTTCACATCGGAAACTATCTGGGGGCGATCAAACAATGGATCGAGTTGCAGAATCATGTTGACGAATCGATTTTTTGCGTTGTTGATTTACATGCAATTACCGCCAATCGTGATCCGAAACTACCCGATCACATTTTAGATGTTGCTGCTTGGTATCTTGCCTGTGGGGTCGATCTTAAGAAATCAGCGATTTTTGTTCAGTCAATGCGCCCAGAACATTCCGAGCTGGCTTGGATTTTAAACTGTTTTACTACCAAGGGCGAGCTAAACAGGATGACCCAATTCAAAGAGAAATCGGAAGAGAAAAAGGAAAATGTTTCTGTCGGTCTTTATAATTATCCGGTTTTGATGGCGGCTGATATTCTTCTGTATCAAGCAACTGATGTCCCTGTTGGCGATGATCAGAAACAACACGTCGAACTTACTCGCGATATCGCTGAGAGAGTAAACAAAAATTACGGTAAAATCTTTACTATTCCCGAGCCGGTGACAAAATCCGGTGTTCCTAGGGTAATGGGTCTTGATGACCCGAAGAAAAAAATGGCCAAATCAGCTTCCAGTGAATATAATTACATTGCTTTATCTGATTCTCCAGACTTGATCAGAAAAAAAATTATGAAAGCCATCACCGATTCCGGAGATGAGATTGTCTTTCGGGAAGACAAACCGGCGATGAGCAATTTGTTAAATATTTTCTCCGGTGTTACCGGTCGCGATATTAGAAGCTTGGAAGCGGATTTTTTCGGTCGAGGCTATGGCGATTTTAAGAAAGATTTGGCTGAAGCACTGGTTGAATTTTTGGAGTCAAAACAGAAAAGACACCGTGAATTTGTCTCTGATAAGGCGGAATTAATAAAAATTCTTAAGTCTGGGAGCGATCAGGTTGCTCCAATTGCAGAGAAAACTCTTTCGGATATCAGGTCAAAAATTGGGTTGGGGATTGATGGATAAACTTTTTATTAACACTGATGGTGGTTCTCGGGGGAATCCTGGACCGGCAGCGATCGGTGTGGTTTTTTTTGATCAGAACGGCAAAGAGATTTATAAGTTCAAAAAATGTATTGGTCGGGCCACAAATAATGAAGCCGAGTATCAGGCGATAATCGCTGCGTTAGATATTCTCTTAAAAAGCAAATGGTTTGCGGAAAATAACATTGCGGAAAAAGAGGTTATTTGTCGGCTTGATAGCCAGCTGGTGGTCGAGCAGATAAATGGAAATTATAAAATTAAACAGGATCATATAAAACTTCTTGTGGCGCAGATGCGCGAAATGATAAATCAGATGAAATTAAATATTTCTTTCGTTTATGTCCCTCGCGAAGAGAACAAGGTGGCTGATAAATTGGTCAATCAAGCGCTCGATGAGGAGCTCAAATAATGAAAGTTGCAGTCAGAGTTGTTCCTGGGGCGAAAATGCAACAGGTTCAAGCGGCACTCGATGGAACTCTGAAGGTTTGGCTGCGTGCTGATGCCAAAGAGGGGAAAGCCAACAAGGCGTTAATTGAATTATTGGCGGATTATTATGGGGTGAGTAAAAGCTTAGTTCGTATAGTGAGTGGCTTGAAGATAAAAAATAAAATTGTCGAAATAGATAAATAAGTCAGTTCTCAATTGAAAAAGGCCCGCGCATGGTGCGCGGGCCTTTGCTCTTGTTGTTGGCCTAACCGATTATTCCTCCTCGTCGGAGGCGTCATCGGCCTCACTGCTGCTGATGAGAACCTGGGATCCGTTACGCGGCATCAAGCGCTTGGTGCGCTTGCCGCTGTTGATGTGACGGATCATCAGGTCGGCCAGGACGTCCGGAGCCAACCCGGAGCTGGAAGCCAGCTGCTTGACCTGAGGGTCATTCACCGGGAAGGCGCTGATCTTGCGAACCAGCGGCGCCTCGATGAACAGCTTGCTGTCGCGCCAGAAGTTGGTGTGACCGGACAGAACTCGTGCCAGGGTGATCATGAAGGTCGTTCGCAGGTAAGTCGCCCCCTGCTTGAAGACGACCCGCTGAATGCCCCAACAGGAGTCGATCAGCTCGAAGAACGTCTTGACGTTCTCGCGGAACGTGCGCACCCCGACGTTCTCCATGATTGTGTCGAGACCGGCGGCGACATCGTTGACGCGCGTGTAGCGACCCGGCCCGAGATGGCTGTGCAGATTGCCGACCACCTTCAGATAGGTCATCGCCGTCACCAGCTGTTCGCGCGCCATGCGCTGCGACCAGCAGATCCGCCCACACATGGGGAATGTCTTGTCGTGCGACAGGCGATACAGAACGTCGATCGCCTTGTTGTCATCCCTCAGGTTCCGCGCCAGGACGTTGGGGCTGAGCTTGGTCCGGTCCATGTTCAGGATCCGGAACCGTTCGCGTTCCCAGGCCTCGTCGGTGTTGAAGTGGACGGTGGCGCCGAGTCGAGGCTTAGCGTCGCTGTTGATCTGCATCAGCCTCATCGCAGCGTTGATCCGCTGAAGGCCATCGATGATGTAGACGTCGCCGGGCAGGATGAAGACGCCGTTCTGGTCGTGGTAATCGCCGGCCCGAAGACCGAGATCCACATCCGGAACGGAGGCGCCGCTCTGGAACGCCTTGACCATCGACTCGAGCGTGGCCAGCGGCAAGATCTCCCGCTGATAATCGCCGACCTTCAGCATATGCAGGTAGGCCGGGTCGAGCGTGCCGCGTAGGATGATATTGCCGCTACCGTCGTCATCCAATGCAGCGTGGTACAGCCGAACTCCTTCGACAGTCTTGCGTGACGTCATTGCCATGCATCTCCTTAGTTGGTTCTAGCTCCCTCGTTGGGGATAGCGAACCATGACTAACCCCACTCACGTGGGGGTGGACTTATGGAAAGTAGCATAATATAGAACTTTTGTCAATACTTAAAATCGTTTAAGAACTTGAGTAAAAAAAATAATCTCTATATACTCAGAGATGTTCAGAAAGGAAGTGATGTTTGCGAAAATAAAAAACATGGATTTTTTACTTTTGATCATCCCGATTCTTTTAACTGTAGTCGGTATTGCTTTGATATACAGCCTTGTTTTTTCCGGGTCAGGCGCTGAACTAGCAATTAGACAAGCGATTTTTTTTCTTATTGCTTTGACGCTGATGTTTCTAATGTCAACGATTGATTATCGAGTTCTCTCCGGTTCTAGTTGGTATCTTTATATTGCCGCGATTGTATTACTTGTTATCGTTGATGTTTTTGGTAAAGCTTCTGGGGGAGCGACTCGTTGGATTGATTTTAAATTATTTCAGATTCAGCCGTCAGAATTTTATAAATTTGTCTCAATAATATTTCTCTCGTCCTTTTTTGCCAAGAAAATTTCTAGAGTTAAAGCACTTGACGTAATTTATATGTTTTTGATGCTACTGCCACCGCTTTTTCTGGTTTTGATTCAGCCAGACCTAGGGACAGCGTTAGTAATCGTTTTCTCCTGGTTTGCGGTGGTTATTTTTTCCAAATTGAACTTGCGGCAATATATAACTATTTTTTTATCAATAATTCTTTTCCTGGCAATTTTTACCATGTCATTTTACAAGATTGAGCCATTTACACCGCTAATGAAGGATTACCAAAGATCGAGGGTTGAGACTTTTATCAATCCTAGCTCCGATCCATTTGGCCAAGGGTACAATGTTCAGCAGGCCTTGATTGCTACCGGATCTGGGGGGGTGTTTGGTCGCGGTCTGGGTCATGGTTCACAGTCACAATTGCAGTTTTTACCTAAGCCAGAAACAGATTTTATTTTTTCCGGCTATTCCGAAGCCTTTGGACTGATTGGTGTTCTACTTTTATTGCTGGCATTTTTAATTTTAGTTGTTAGAATGATTGATATCGCTAATCTATCAAAAGATAGTTTCGGCTATCTTCTCTCTATTGGTATCGCCTCAACATTCTTTTTCCAAATAATTGTCAACATTGGTATGAATATTGGTCTTGCTCCGGTAACCGGCATTCCATTACCGTTTCTGAGTTCTGGCGGGTCGTCGCTTTTGACTTCATTTTTTATGATTGGGATTTTGCAGAGCATCTTTATTCATCGAAAGAAAATGCTCTTTAAATAGATATTGACTATTAAATAGTTATTTGCTAATCTAAAAGCGTATCCAACGGGGATTTTTTAAATTTGGAGTATGAAATGATTGCAGTGGTAAAAATTGCTGGTAAACAACATCTGGTTGAAGTCGGCAAAAATTTCAAAATTGATGCTAAAGTAGAGGAGAAGGACAAGAAAGTTGTTTTCGATCAAGTTTTGTTTATTGGCGATGAAAAAAAAGTTGAAGTTGGTGATCCTGTGGTTAAGGGTGCTACAATTGAAACTGAAGTTATCTCTTCCGGCAAAGGCAAAAAGGTTTTAGTTGTCAAGCATCATCCCAAGAAAAGATTTAGAAGGGTCAAGGGGCATAGACAAGATCAAACTAAAATATTAGTTAAAAAGATAAATGAGAAATAATCGAGCAATAAAGTATCTTCTGGACTCTTATGAAGAGTTGAAAAAGGTTAGCTGGCCAACGCGCAAACAGCTCATAAGAGATACATTGATAGTTGTTGTTTCATCCGCGGTCATAACGGCATTTATTGCTGTTGTTGACTTTGGTTTATCAAAAGTTTTAGAGTTCTTAGTTAGCGCACAGGGGTAAAAATATGAAAAAAGATAATATGGAAAATTCAAAAGAAAAAGATTCGCTTGCCCTGAAGGAAGAGGAGGTTGTTGAAGAATCAGAAAAAACTACTACTGAAGAAGATAAGGCCGAGTTTAAGACTACCAGGCAATCAGGTGAGAGAAACTGGTATGTGATACACACCTATTCAGGCTACGAGGAACAAGTGGCGGAAAATTTAAAACAGAGAATTGAATCTTTTGGTATGGAAAACCAAGTTTTTGATGTTATCGTGCCGAAAGAAAAACAGATTGAGATCAGAAATGGAAAAAGACGAACAGTAGAGAAGAGAATTTTCCCCGGATATGTTTTAGTTGATATGATCGTTACTGATGACTCTTGGTATGTTGTCAGAAATACCCCAAACGTAACTGGCTTCATTGGTTTTGGCGTCCGACCAACTCCGATGTCACCGGATGAGATCGATAGAATAAAGAAAAGAATGGGTGTTGAAGAACCAAAATACAAGATTGAATTTTCTATTGGCGACCTGGTTCGAATTACTGATGGAGCACTCAAAGGATTTGAGGCTAAAGTGGAAGATATTGACTTTGACAAAGGAAAAATTAAAGTTCTAGTCAATATGTTTGGTCGCGAAACTCCGGTAAATCTTGATTTTCTCCAGGTTAAAAAAGTCTAAGAATTTTATAAATTAGCAAGCACAAGGAAAATAATGGCAAAAGAAATTAAAGCAATAATTAAACTTCAATGTCCTGCGGGGAAAGCGAACCCGGCGCCACCAGTTGGGCCAGCTCTTGGTCAGCATGGTGTCAACATTATGGAATTTTGTAATACTTTTAATGAAAAAACTCGCGAACTTGGAGACACAGTCATACCGGTAGAAATTACAGTTTATGAAGATCGGACTTTTTCACTTATTTTCAAGCAACCACCAGCCGCAGTTCTTTTGAGAAAAGCTGCAGGGGTTGAAAAAGGTTCTGGGAGTGCAAAAAAAGAAAAAGTTGGCAAAATCTCTAAAGAGAAATTAAGAGAATTAGCAGAAATAAAATTGCCTGATCTGAACGCAAAAGATACAGAGGCAGCGATGAAAATTCTCGCTGGTACTGCAAAAAACATGGGCATTGAGATCTCCTAATAATGTCTATACAATAATTAAAAATCTTCTCTTTTGAGGAGATTTTTAATAAAAAATACTGCTTCCAATATGCTATCCACGAACAGATAAGCCAAAGGAGGGGCAAAGGCTTTCTAGATGCGTAGATAGCAGATTGAAAACAGCAACATTTACATTCTCATCATATCAACTTTTACTAAGCTATGTCAACGCAAGAAAGAAGCATAAATTTGGCTGTTGGACAAAATATTAATTACGATGATGTTATCATACAACTTCATAATTTTGGTTATGAAAGACAAAGCGAGATCTCTTCTTTTGGTCAATTTTCTGCAGTAGGAGATACAATTAAAATCTACTGTTGCTCTGATCCGAATCCAATAGCAATTGAATTTTGGGGCAATAATATTGAGTCAATCTATAGTTTTTCTCTTGCTAAAAAAAATAAAATTGAAAAATATCAAGAAATTCATATTAATGAAAATCATTTAAGACTACCTGGGATAAAAATAAAACCTGGAGATTTTGTTGTTCATGAGGATCATGGCATTGGAATCTACAAAAGCAAGGTTAAAAAACAGCTTGCTGAAAGCTATCGACAGTTCTACTCGATAGAGTACTTAAATGGTGACAATTTATATGTTCCTGAAAGTGCAAAAAACAAAATTACCGTTTACCAGGGAGTTGGCCGAAGACAACCGCGACTATCAAGGCTTGGTTCGCCCGTTTGGCAAAAGACGAAAAAGAAAGTTGAGCAAAGCATAATTCATCTTGCCAGAGAGTTACTTGAAGTTTATGCGAAAAGAGAGCTAGTAAAAAAAGATCGAGTCATTAAAATTGATAAAAAATGGGATAAAAAATTAGCTGATACATTTGAACATATTGAAACCTCCGATCAAGAAAAGGCGATCGCTGAAATTTATGCTGATTTGGAAAAATCTACGCCGATGGACAGACTTTTGATTGGTGATGTCGGTTTTGGTAAAACCGAGGTGGCAATTAGGGCGGCGACTCAGGTAATAAATAACGGTTTTCAGGTCGTGATATTGGCGCCAACAACAATATTGTCTAGGCAACATTACAAAACGATTTCTAAGAGACTTCAGGATTTTCCAATAAAAATCGCTGAACTTTCGAGATTTGTCTCAGCGGAAAAACAAAAAGAGGTCGTGTGTGATCTATCTTCTGGGTCGATTGACCTCCTTGTTGGAACCCACAGGGTGTTAAACACTAATTTGTGTTTTAAAAGACTTGGGCTCTTAATTATTGATGAAGAGCAGAAATTTGGTGTCAAGGATAAGGAAAAATTAAAAACATTAAAGACTGATGTTGATGTTCTCTCTATGTCGGCGACACCAATTCCAAGAACCCTATTTATCTCTCTGTCGGGCATAAGGCAGATTTCAGTGATAAAAACACCGCCTAAAAATCGCAAGCCGATTGTGACAAAAGTTGAACAGTATAATGATTCAAAAATTATTGAATATATTAGACGTGAGTTAAAAAGAGGTGGTCAGGTATATTTTTTGCATAATGATGTCAAAACTATTCAAGCTAAAAACAAAAAACTCAAAAAGCTGTTGCCAGAAGCAAGAATTTCATTTGCTCATGGTCAGATGTCGGAGAATGATTTAGCAACGGTGATGGCCGGGTTTGCTGCTGGGGATATCGACATTCTTGTTTGTTCGACGATCATCGAAAATGGTCTCGATATTCCACAAGCTAACACTTTAATTATTGAGGATGCTGACCATTTTGGCCTTTCCCAGCTTTACCAACTTCGGGGTCGCATTGGGCGTGGCTTAGGCCAGGCTTACGCGTATATAACGTTTAAGAAAAAATTAGTTGGTAACGCTTATAAGCGACTAAGCGCGTTAGCAGAAAAGACTGATCTAGGGAGCGGTTTTGATATCGCATTTTCTGATCTAGAGATTCGTGGCGGTGGAAATATTCTTGGTCGCCAGCAACACGGAAATATGGAAGAGTTAGGATTAATATTGTACACAAAACTTTTAGAACAAGCGGTAAAAAGAATTAAAAAAAATACTCCTTAGCCATATCTCTTGTCCTTGTATTCATCGCTTTCTTTATATCTCGGATCATTTCTGCCAAAGGGGTCTCCTGGTATGCCTGCTTCTATCGGTTGTTCCACTTCCTCCTTTTTTTGTGGCTCACGATTTTCGGGGTCGTCTTTATTCTCATTAAATTCTTCAAAAGAAAGTTGTGGTCCTTTTTCACTCATCATTACTCCTTAAAAGTGCTAGAATTTATTTATATATCAAATATAACAAATTATTTTTTTTCACAAAATGGGGAAAGAGCTAAGTCAAAAGGGTAAAGATACTCTTCTGGTTCTAAATCAGAGCCCGAAAATTGGTGCCAAAACACTAAGAAAGATTATCCATCTATATAAAGATAGTCCGGAAAAAATTCTCTTCGAGACTTCTAGTCGGTTAAAAAGATATTTTGAAGACAATATCGTTGAAGCGATATTAGCATTTAGAGAAATCAAGGCTCCCAAAGATTTATTTGATCAGCAGAAAATCAAGACAGTGTTTTATTCTGACCCCGATTATCCTCAACTACTGGCGGAAATTTATGATCCACCGGTGATTTTGTATTGTCGCGGTAACACAAAATTATTTGAAAAGCCTTCAATTTCAATTGTTGGCAGTCGAAAACATACCTATTATTCAAAAATAATTTTAGAAAAAATTATCCCACCTATTGTAGGCGCTGATATCTCGATTGTTTCAGGTTTAGCGCTTGGGGTTGATGGTTTAGCGCATTTTTTAACTCTGGAAAATCGGGGCGACACAATCGGTGTTTTGGGTTCTGGGGTTGACAAAATATATCCGACATCAAACTCTAAACTTGCTGAGAGAATGATTGAAAAAAATAATTTGATTATTTCAGAATTTCCACCCGGCACCCCGCCACTTAAACAGAATTTTCCCCTAAGAAACAGAATAATTGCTGGCTTGTCTCTGGGAACATTGGTGGTCGAAGCCCGGCATGAGAGTGGATCTTTGATAACAGCCTCTCTGGCAAACGAATATGGTCGTGATGTATATGCGGTTCCGGGAAATGTCGACAGCTATTCATCAGAAGGAACAAATGAATTAATAAAACAGGGGGCAAAATTAGTGACTTCGGCAAATGATATTTTGCAGGAAATGGGGGTTGATAATTTCGGGGTTTCCGATAAAACGATTGAAGCGGAAAATGAGATTGAGGAGAAAGTACTACGGGCGATTGATAATCAGGTCATCACGGTTGACAAAATCGCAAAATTGACTAGCCTAGATATTGTGACCCTAAATAGTACAATGTCGATTTTAGAAATTTCTGGTAAAGTAGAGAAAATTGAATCTGGTTTTAGATTGTGCGGAAAATTAAAACAAAAACAAGGAGAATGATGAATCTAGTAATTGTTGAGTCGCCGGCGAAAGCAAAGACGATTGAAAAATATCTGGGCAAGGACTACAAAGTCCTGGCTTCTTTTGGTCATGTGCGTGACCTGCCGAAAAAAGAATTGGGAGTTGATGTTGCGAGCAATTATCAGCCTAGTTATGAGATTCCTTCAGATTCGAAAAAAACCGTCTCGGCTCTTAAAAAAGAACAGGCGAAAGCAAAAGATATTTATTTGGCAACTGACTTGGATCGAGAAGGAGAAGCAATTTCTTGGCATATTTTAAAAGCCTTGAAATTGCGTGAAGACGATACAAATGTCAAACGAATTACCTTTTCTGAAATAACAAGCTCGGCACTAAAAAAAGCGGTTCAAAATCCGCGGAAGATTGATATGAATTTGGTTGATGCCCAGCAAGCAAGAAGGGTTCTTGATCGTCTTGTTGGCTATAAGCTTTCACCGCTTCTGTGGAAAAAGGTAAAATCCGGTCTTTCTGCTGGCAGAGTCCAATCCGTTGCCGTCCGATTAGTTGTCGAGAAAGAGAGGGAGATTAAGGGTTTTAAACCGGAAGAATTTTGGGTTATCGCAGTGATTCTGTCAAAAAAGCAAGAAGAGCTAAAATTCAAAGCTTATCTTGTCGAGGAAGATGGCAAACCGGTCAAAAAGCTTGATATTAAAACGGAAAAAGACGCCAAAAGAATAGAGAAGGCTCTGCAAGACGCAAAATACAAGGTGTTGTCAGTCGACAAGAACGAAACTCTTCGAAATGCATCAGCACCTTTTACGACTTCGACCTTGCAAATGGAGTCTTCAAGAAAACTTGGGGTTTCTGTCAAACAAACGATGATGTTGGCACAGAGATTGTACGAAGCGGGAAAAATTACCTATATGAGAACTGACTCAACTAATTTGTCGGCAGAAGCAGTAAAAGAGATTCGCAAGGTGGTTGAAAAGGAGTATGGGGTAAAATATTTGCCGGAGTCAGCGCTAAAATACGCTAGTAAAAAACGGGCGCAAGAAGCGCACGAAGCGATTAGGCCAACTCATTTTAACGAGCGAAAAGCTTCAGAAGATTCGAGAGAACAACGACTTTATGATTTGATTTGGAAAAGGGCGGTTGCTTCACAGATGGCACCGGCAAAAATCGAGGTTGTTGAAGCGCGCATCGCTGCGCAAATCAAGGAAAAACTAGTTTTTCTTGCTCGCGGAGAAAGCATCAAATTTGATGGTTTTATTAAAGTTTATACTGAAGGTCGAGATGATGAAGTCGAAGAAGAGAAAGCAACAATTCCGGAACTTGAAAAAGATGAGATTCTAGATTTTCATCAATTTGAAAAAATGCAAAAATTTACCGAACCACCAAAAAGATATACCGAAGCCACCTTAGTGAAAAAACTAGAAAGCTTGGGTATCGGTCGACCTTCCACATACGCTCCAACGATGTCGACGATACAAGATCGCGGATATGTCCGGTTGGAAGAGAAAAGATTTTTCCCCGAAGAGATCGCCGATATTGTCACTGATCTTTTAGTCGAACATTTCCCCAAGGTTATCGATTACAAGTTTACTGCTCATATGGAAGATGAATTTGATGAAATAGCTGAGGGTAAGATAAAGTGGCAAGGGGTGATTGATGAATTTTATCAACCATTTGCGGAAAATTTAAAAGAAAAGAATAAAGAGCTGGATAAAAAAGATATTGTGCCGATAAAAGAGATCGGCGAAAAATGCCCAGAATGCAAAAAACCTTTAGTCGAGAGATTCGGCCGCTTTGGTAAATTTATCGCTTGCTCTGATTATCCAAATTGCAAGTATTCTCGTCCGCTTGAAAATAAAAAGGAGATGAAAAATGCCGTTGTTGCTGACGACGATGGTAACACAACTAAAGTTTCAGAGGCAGAGGGAGAAAAATGTGAGAAATGTGGTGGTAAGATGAAGCTTAAAGAGGGGAGATTCGGTAAATTTCTCGCCTGCGAAAATTATCCCAAATGCAAAAATACTAAAACGATTGTGACCGATACCAAGGTTAAGTGTCCGGATTGTGGTGAGGGAACGATTATTGAGCGTCGAACAAAGCGTGGTCGGACTTTTTGGGGCTGTTCTAGATATCCAAAATGTAAATATGCTACTTGGAACGATCCGAAAAATCCGAAAAAAGATAAAGCTGAGGATTCCGAGGAGACAGAGGAAGAAATTAATAAAGACTAATTTTTAAATGTTGCCCAAAGCCGTTCAGAATTTAATAGATGAATTTTCTAAGCTCCCCGGGATTGGCCCCAAAACGGCAGCTAGACTTGTTTTTTATTTATTAAAGAAGCCAAAATCGGATATTGAAGCTTTTGGCCAAGCGGTCTTGAAGCTTAATCAAAATTTAAAATATTGCAAAGAGTGTTTTTCCATTACTGAAGATGAAATTTGCAGTATTTGCTCCGATTTAGGTAGAAAAGGGGAGATTTTAGCTGTCGTAGAAGAACCACTAGATATAGTAGCTGTAGAAAAAAGTCGCGGCTACGGTGGTCTATATCATGTACTTGGCGGGGCAATCTCGCCGATTGATGGAATTGGTCCAGAAGACCTGCGAATCAAAGAGCTACTTGACAGGCTTAAAAATAATCCTAAAATTAAAGAAGTAATTCTCGCCACTAACCCGTCACTTGAGGGTGAAGCGACCGCCACTTACATCAAATCAAAAATCGATGAATTCGGTGGAGAAATTGAAATCACCAGGATTGCTAGAGGTCTGCCAGTTGGTGGCGACCTGGAATACGCTGACGAGATTACACTACTGCAGTCACTTGAGGGGAGAAAAAAATATAAATAAAATTTTGAGGAGGAGTATGCCTGATAGGTACTGGTGTACCAGCTGTGATGTCGGCTACACTGACGTAATTCCGGGCGCTTGCCCTCACTGTGGGTCTTCGCTTGTTGATATGGAAGGTTTTGAGGATGAAGCGGATCAACCTGGGCCACAGGAGTATGAGGACATCGAGGGGGATCAGGATGATGTAGAGAGAGATTTCCGAATGGATAAAAAAGCCGCCTAAAAAATATAAAAAGACCCGTTAAATCTCGGGTCTTTTTATATTGGCTTTAATTTGATAGTATTTGGCTATGAAACTATATAACACTTTAAGCCGCAGTGTCCAAGAATTTCAACCGGTTGATAAGGAACGGGTGACAATCTACACCTGTGGTCCAACAGTTTATAATTACGCCCATATCGGCAATTTGCGGACTTTTTTGTTTGAGGACTTTCTTCGCCGAGCGCTTAAATATCTTGGCTATAGAGTTTTTCAGATTATGAACATTACCGATGTTGATGACAAGACAATCAGCGCTGGCGACGGAAAGATGGGAAAATTCAAGGAATTAACGAAAAAATTTGAGGAAATTTTTTGGCAAGATCTCTCCAAACTAAACATCGAAAAACCGGAAAGTACGCCACGGGCAACCGAGCATATCGAACAAATTGTTGCTTTTGCCTCTGATTTATTAAAGAAAGGCTACGCTTATAAGGGTGATGACGGATCAATCTATTTTTCAATCGATAAATTTAAAGATTACGGCAAATTATCTCAACTTGATAAAAGTGGGATAGAATCTGGCGCCAGAGTCAGTCAGGATGCCTACTCCAAAGATAATCCGGCCGATTTTGTCCTTTGGAAAGCTTGGGACGAGGAGGATGGTGAGATTTATTGGGAAACGAAGTTGGGGAAAGGTCGTCCTGGTTGGCACATCGAGTGTTCAGCGATGTCCGGTGACAAAGTCAAGGGAACGATTGATATTCACGCCGGTGCGGTTGACCTGATCTTCCCGCACCATGAAAACGAGATTGCTCAAAGTGAGGCGAAAGAGGGTAGAAAGTTCGTCAATTTTTGGCTTCACGCTGAACACCTTTTGGTTGATGGTAAGAAGATGTCCAAAAGTTTAAATAATTTTTATACACTGGGAGATATCGAAGAAAAAGGATATTCAGCGCTCGATTTTCGTTATCTAACTCTCACTGCTCACTGGCGGGATAAATTGAATTTTAGTTGGGATTCACTCGAGAGTGCTAAAAACACTCTGTCTCGAGCAAAAAAAATTGTTTCTGGAATTAGTGAAATTGGCAAAGCTGATGAAGAGTATAGCAAAAAATTCAAATCTGCATTGGAAAATGATTTGAATATGCCGGAGGCGATTGCAGTTTTTTGGCAGATGCTTCGAGATGATAAAATTAAGTCAGAGGATAAGAAGGCGACAGCGCTTGATTTTGATCGGGTGCTGGGGCTAAATTTGGCTAAAACAGAGGAAATTGAGGTTTCAGAAAAGGTTAAAAAGCTAGTTTCAGAGCGTGAAAAAGCCCGAAGCGAAAAAGACTACGCTCGAGCAGATAAACTGAGAGAACAAATCGAGAAACTTGGATATACCGTCGAGGACTCTGAGGGTAAAAGTAAAGTATCTAAAAAATAATTTTGCTCTATAAAATGAAGCGCGGCCGGACCCCCGTGTGGGGATCCGGCCGCAGCGGCTCGGTGGCAGTGGCCGCGCAGGTTGTCCGGCGGCTTACCTTACGGTGGATGACGCCAAGTCATGGCGCCAACCTCCTTGTGTTTGATGTTTGCGAGACGCGAGTCGTGTCGGCCCCTTAGGGCTAACTCGCGTTACGATCTCGACGCCTACTCGAACGTATTCAGCGCCGTACGTTCACGGTTGTACTCACAGACGCTCTTTGCGGAAGCCGTGACTCTTCCGCGGACGGTCGATGAGATTTACAGTCTCATGCCGCCCTCCTCTCGATGGTGTCTTCGCCTTGCTGCTGGCCGGCGCCCAGGTTCTACTGGGGGGTGGCCAGCGTGGCCCGGGCGTTGTCGGCGATCTCGTTGGCGCCGTTGCCCGCGCTGCCGGTGGCGTTGACGTTGTTCGCGTTCCACAGCTCATAGACTAGCACTGGTACATCAATCCCAATGTGATCTCCGTCCTCATGAAGCAACAACCTCCTGACAAACTCCCACATGGGGAGTGTGATGAAGTTGGTTGATGGAGCCCTTCGAGCCTCAAGACTCTCGGGTCCAAGGTGGGTATGCCCACCAGGCGCTTCCAGAGCGTTCCTCCACCAACCAACTTTTGCGTGAGAATATACTAGCATATACCATTAGTTTTGTCAAGAGTTTGCGGGAAGATATTTATTTAGTCCACAATTTCAGCTTCAAAAATTAGAAAAATCTGTTATAATATAGTTATGAAAAATTATCTGCAGGACTTGAAAAAACCGATATTGATGTTGTCTCCAATGGCCGGATACACCGACTCAGCTTTTCGTATTATATGTAAGGAGCAAGGAGTAAATCTTTTGATGACTGAGTTAGTTTCGGCTGATGCAATTGCCCACTTTGTGGCGAAGAAACAAGATGCAAGAAACAAATTACAAGCAAATCACAAATCACAAATCATAAAATTTAAAACGAATTCGACATATAAGTTAATGGAGTTTCGGAAAGCGGAGATGCCGATTGTCGTGCAACTCTTTGGTAAGCATCCGGAGAAATTTGCTGTAGCTGCAAAGTGGATAGAAGAAAACCTGAAACCTGCTGGAATTGATATCAATATGGGTTGCCCGGCGAAAAAAGTAGTTGGTTCAGATCATGGGGCAACGCTGCTTAGGGATCAGGAGCGGGGAGTAGCAGTAGTCAAAGCCGTGCGCGAAGCGACAAGATTACCACTTTCAGTCAAAACTCGACTTGGATGGGAAAGAGATGATGAGATATTGGAATTTGCGCCAAAATTGATCGCCGCCGGGGCTGATGCGCTGATTATTCACGGCAGGACTTACAAAGATGGTTTTTCTGGTCAGGCGCGATGGGAGAATATTTATCAAGTGAAGAATGAAGTAAGAAGTAAGAATTATGGGACTATTGTTATCGGAAATGGAGATATTCGGGAGCATAAAGATATTAACAAGAGGTTGAAAAATCTCGATGGAGTGGCGATCGGGCGCGGAGCCGTTGGCAATCCTTTTGTCTTTAATAAGGAATATATCGGGCTGTCGGAAGAGAAAAAAATTGATTTGAAGAAAAAAAATATTTTAGAACAGGCGGGGTTCGCGCTAAACAATAAAGGCGAAAAGGGGATAATTGAACTCAGGAAGCACTTGCTTTCATATTTTCGTGGTCACAAAAGAGCAAAGGAGCTGCGGAAGGAATTTGTTAAAGTGAAAAATTTGTCTGATATTAAGTTAACCCTAAACAAAATATAATAAAAATATATTAAATGTATTTCGTATGAAATTTGAACGATCGTTCAAATTTCATACGAAATCGTGCTGTTTATAGAGATATACTCTATAGATAATTCACAAACTAAAGCATGGCTAACAAAACAAATAAGCGATCTGTGAAAATTAAAAAATCTTCATATTTGTCTCGAGGAGAATTGACTTTGAGCATTTTAGAACATTTGCTAAAAATTTCCGAAGGGGCAATAGATTCATTTATTTCCCAAAAAGAGCTTTATAATAAAATAAAGTTTGACAGCTATGAAGCGACAAAATTTTGTAATCACCTGAGAAGTATGATGAATTCAGGATATGTCAAGATAGAAAGAAAAAAGGGGGTTGGTAGCGTAAAATTAACCAATAAAGGGCGAATAAAACTAATTGAAAATAGCAAAAAGGAGCGAGCTGATGGAAAGTGGCGAATGCTATCTTTTGATATTCCTGAAAAATTTTCTATAAAACGCAATCAATTCCGCCGTTCGATTAAAAGAATTGGATTTAAACAGGTGCAGAAAAGTCTTTGGGTCTGCCCATGTGTTAATGCGGATGAAATTGAATTGATTATTAGTGAACTGAGAATCAAGGAGTATGTTGTGTACATGGTTGTTGAAAAAACGGATATTGATAAATATCTAAATAAGTTATTTGCCGATGGATGAGTTGCCTCGGCTATTTGTGCCTAATTCGTATGAAATATGAACGATCGTTTAGATTTCATATGATGTTGGGGGGTAAATATTGAGTATTGTATGCGTTGTTTTTACAAAGATCTAAATTTTAACGACTGATATTACCGATATTACAGAAGGAGGCGGTTTAGCCAGTTTGCTATTGACAAAAATGTCAACTTCTGCTAAACTTGGCTTGTTCAAGAAAAGGGGAATAATAGTTTAGAAAAAAGGAGCGGGATCTCCTTTTTTGTATTATTGGGAGCGAATATTCTGACATAGTAGGCAGAAATTTGGCTGGGATTTAGGGACCTATGGGCAGATGGATTTAAAACTTCGGGCAGTACGGTCCCATAAACAATGTGGGCCAGCCGTGAAGCTACCATTTGTTTCTCGCCTTCTTCCTGGCTAAATTTCTGCCTATTTTCGACCACAATGTGTGGCGAATGTAGGTTGTACGTTAAAAAAAACCGAAAGCCCGCGCGGGCTTCGGAAAACGAGTGCCCGCGAAGGGCAGAAGAGGTGCACGATGCGCCACACGATAGTTGTAGTCGCGATGCTGTTCATCATGGTCGCCGGGGATATCGCCCCGGCGCAGTCTACTTCGACGTCCTCGATCTTCGGTGGGATTCCGATCTATATCAAAGGGGAGGCAAAATCCCCGGCCGGTCGGATTGAGATCTACTTCACAAACGAGCGGGACGGCGAGAAGCAGTTTTGGTATACTGGCTCCTCGCGCGAAATCCAGGTCAGCGCCGGCATTCCGGCTTTCTCCTGGTGTGTCGCCAAGATTAGATTGACTGGCGATTACGCCGACCAGGTTGTTGAATCCGAGTGGGAAAATCTGGGAGAGGAGAAGAATAACACCTTTTACTGCAAAGTGACCCCTGGCGATCACAATGCAGTTTTCTACATCGAGGGAAAGAAGAAGAAATTCCTCTGCGTTCCTTTCCTCCAGATCCCGATCGGATCATCCAGTTTCACCACGGAGCAGTCTTTCCGTGTGCATTGTCGGAATGATTTGATCGGCTTCACGAGCTATGAAGCGCGTCTGCAGGTGGCGCGGATGTTGTACCCAAGCGCGCGGTACTATGAACTGCGCGAACCTGGGAATGGCCGATTCGTTCACAAGGGTGACGAGGGGGTAAACCCTCAAAGAGTCGTGGACAACCACGAACTCTATGCCACACTCTATGTGTATGAGCGGGATTACCAACCCCAAGGAATGGTCATCGCTGGCAGTGAAGAACTGCCGTGTAATGATTCTACCTCCTTGCGCGATGTGATGGCAGCCTACCAATATTGTTATGAGTCAAAGTTACAGGCGGCCAATCAAGCAACGGCGGAGGCCGAGTACCAGCGTCAGTTGGATGAGGCCAATGCTGCACGTCAGGCTGCTGAATCCCAGCGGGCTGCTGACGCTGCCGAATACCAGCGCAAGCTGGCGGAAACCGAAGCCGCTCGCAAGGTGGCCGAGGAGCGGCTTGCCAACCCGCCGGCGCCGGTGACGAAGACCACGACTGAGACGACGACCGAGGCCGTCCAGCCGCGTCCGGAAGCATCGGTCGCGCGGGTCAGTTTTCGAATAAACCTCCCCCCGGCGGGGGTGGTCACGCGAGTCGAGACGCTCGACGAGCGTGGTTCACGGGTGTATGATCGGCGCTACGCCGGCTACATTCCGATGAACAATTACCTTTCGGGGGCGACGTTTTGCGTACGACTGACATGGGAAGGGGCTTCGGCTCCTGACCCCTGGAAGGTCGTGCGCAAGATCAGCGACGGCTTGGCCGTCGACTACTCTAGTCTGGAGGTGAGGTGAGATGACCAAGTCGCTCACCTTCGCTGTCGCGCTGCTGTTCGTCGTATCCGTCGTGTCTGCACAGGTCGTCGGGGATCTCAACTCCTCGAACAACGACCTGTCGTGGATGATCTCGGTCAGTCGCCCCTGGGACGGCACCAACGCCGACCTGGACGGGCGGCCGACTGACGTCTTGCCCTGTGATGTCAATGCCACTGTCCAGTTCCGCGGGGGCACATACCCCGCGGGCTGGTACAAGGGCATGCTACATGCTGGCGACTTCGTCTACTACAAGGTGGAGAGTCGTCAGCCAGATGGCGAATGGCGGAGGATTACCGCCGCCGGTCGTTGTGGTAACCCGGGCGATGGCTTGTACTTCCGTCGCTACCCGCCCGAGCGAGTTCGCACGGTGACGGTGCAGGCCCCACCCGTGGAGACCTGCACGACTGTCACCAACACCACCACCGTCACTAACCTGGAGCTGGTACCGTATCCGGAATTGGTGACCTGCAGACAAACGCAGATCATCGAGACTCCGGTCCGCGTCCCGGTCTACCTGTGTCCGCCGGCACGCTACGTTCCCGGTGCCGCGGTCGCGGCCAATGTGGACAATGGCGGAATTCGTTTCGCCGGAGTCCAAGCCAGTGACCGCGTGCAGATTGGCTCGCTGTGGGGGTCCAGGCGTACCTACCGGTCGAGCACGACCTGTCCGCCCGCTCCGCCCCCGCCGCCCGGCGGCACCTGCCCGCCTGGCGAGGCGCCTCCTCCGCCCCCACCGAACGACGTCGCACCGCCCGGAGATCCTTCCGGGCAGGTGCCCTGCCCACCGGATAGTGATCCGAATGCGCCTCCGGCGCAACCGGATCATGGCACTGGCGGACAGCCCTGGGATCCGGGTCCCGACCATCCGAACGTGGCCGACCCGGTCGTCCCTGAGGGCGCTCCCGGCGACTCAACCGCCCAGTAGGGCGGCGCTCACTCTGATTGAGCAAAGTTCCGCCCCTCACCCAGTCTGCATGATGGGTGAGGGGGTTTTCTCCAAGATCATAATTAGAAGTAAGAAGTATGAAGAAAGAAGTTAGGCTTAAAATGAATTATTATCTTGGAAGAAAATAGTTAAGTTGAAAGTCTGTAAAGTCTGTAAAGTCTGTAAAGTCTGTAAAGTCTATAAAGTCAAAAGTTTTTAAAGTCCATAAAGTCAAAAGTGCATCGAGTTTAGAAAAATTTGTAAATAAAAAAAGTCAGCAAAGTCCATCAAGTTAAAACTATTGACAAAGTAATTTAATAATGGTATATATTAGTCAGTCGAAAGTAAAAAGTCTGCAAAGTTAAAAGTCTATAAAGTCCATAAATCCCATTGAATCAAAGTTGATAAAGTTAAGAATCAAAATATATTAACAGCTAGAAGCTAACAGCTGATAGCTAATTAACAAGGGGAAAGGAAAAAAATGAACATTAGAAAAATGTTTGCCAAAGCGGGGGAGAAAATTAAAGGACTTCTCACAAACAAAAAGAAAGTTATTGCTGCCGCGGCAGTTTGTGCTACCATCGCTGCTGGCTCTTTTGCTATGCAAGCGGAAAGAAGTGCAAACGCAACCGCAACACCGCGTTTTAACTTTCTGCAAGGTGATGCCGAGATGCTTCGAGTTGCAAAAACCACAAGTTCAACTTGGGGTGATCCGATAAACGCTAATGTTGGCGATCGTGTCGCTTTTCTTTTCTATTATCACAACGGTGTTGTCGGCTCTACTGCGACCCACACCAAGGTTAGGGTTGATCTGCCGATGGAGCAGGGAAAAACTTTAACTGCGACCAGCTATCTTTGGTCACAAGAAACTCCCTATGTCACCGATACCGTGGTTAACGGTCAAATTGTTGGTAGAAGTGGTGCAACAATCAACACTCCGACAAACGCCAGAATTCAGTATGTACCAGGTTCGACCAGATGGTTCCCTAACGGCTCGCAAACTGCCACCCAGATGCCTGACGGAATTGTTTCCAATTCCGGTCTAGATCTAGGCAGTATTAATGGTTGTTGGGAATACGCTGGTTATGTGACTTTTATGGCTGATATTTACGGTCAGTCAGAGCTTGTGATGGACAAAAAAGTTGCCCATCCGGGTGAAACTACATGGCATGACGAAATTACCGCCAACCCGGGAGATAGCGTTGCCTACAAATTGGGTATTCGAAATGATGGCGATATCACCGCCGAAAATGTTACAGTCAAAGATATCCTGCCAACATACATGACCTACGAAACCGGCACGACTTATTATTACACTCAGGCTCATCCTGAAGGTGTAAAGCTTCCTGATACAATGTTTTCTACTGGTGTTTCGATCCCAAATGTAGTTCCTGATGACGCTGGAATTACCTATATTACCTACAGAACCAGAATCAGCACCGATATTCCTGAGGGTGCTTGGGCGCTTAATAACGTTGCCAAGGTTTTCATGAATGGTGTGGAAAAAGATCAGGATCAGGCTAAAGTTACCGTTACTTGTGAGCGTGGTCTTGTGATCGATAAAAAAGTTTCCAACGGTACAAGCTGGGTTGAACAAAGCACTGCTAGACTTGGTGATGAAGTGTACTGGCGAGTCATAGTTCGTAATACTGGTAACATTGCTGCCAATAATGTATTGGTGCGTGATGTTCTTCCGGTGTATGTCAATTATATTGCCGGCTCAACTCGTGTTGACGGTGCAGTAGTTGGTGATCAGATAATCACTGCCGGTGGATTAAATATCGGCAATATTGTGGCTGGTGGACAAAAAGTTATTACCCTTCGTGGTCGAATTTACGGTTGCCCTCCTGTCGGTGGATATACTTTAACCAACACCGCCTACACTTGGACAAGTGGTATTACCGCTATATCTGATACTGCAGTTACTATTGTAAATGTTACAGCTCCTCTTGCTCCGACAAATAACTAATAATTAAAAGGCGGCAAAATGAATATGATCAAAAAGTTTATCGAAAAAATTAAACCCAAAGCTAAGTATATACTTGGTGTTTTGGGAATCGCTGCGGTTGTTTCTCAAGGAGCGTTTGCTGTCAATCAACTTTCAGCCAACTCCCCAAGATTCAACTTCATGAATGGCGACTTCGAGTTGCTACGTGGAGCCAACCAAACAGCCGGCGAAAATGTCTGGAAAGACCCAGTCGCTGGAGATGTTGGTGACACTTTTAAAGGTATCGTTTATTACCATAATGGTATTGTTGGCACTGTTGCTGAGAACACAAGAGTCAAGGTGACAATTCCAAATTCTACCAGTGGAAACAGTGCAGTGCTTTCAGCTCGAATTTCTGCTGATAACGCAGAAACTGTCACTGATACTGTAATTGATGGTCAAATTGTTGGTCAGTCTGGGCTTACCGCCAATCTTGATTCAAGCGCCAATCTAGAATTGGTTCCGGGATCAGTCAAGTGGTACCCTGATCAGCAAAATTCTCCGGATACTCCGCATGCTTTACCTTTCGGCCAAACTGGTGATGAGATCACCTCTGGGGATGGTATTAACCTCGGCAACATTAACGGTTGCTGGGAATATGCCGGCTATGTCGTTTTTGCTTTTAGAACAGTAGAAAATACTGCTCCAGCTTTGAATATTGAAAAAACAGTTAGAAATATTACTACTGGAGAAAACAATTATGTTGAAGTAACAAATGCTTCTGCAAATGACGAAGTCGAATACAAAATTTCTATCACAAATCCGGGAACGCAAGTTGCCAGAAATGTGAAATTTAGTGATTCTTTGCCTTCTGATCTTTCGTTTAAAAATGGCTCAATGAAAATATATCGCGATGGGGCTGATATTCCTGAAGCGATAACTGACGAGGTAGCCGGACAGATTTTTGCTGCCGGTTGGACATTCGGCGATATGCAGACTGGAGCAGGAAAAGCAACAAAATTTGTTTTTTCCGCCAAGGCTCCTAGTGAAATTGCCGTTGCCAAGCAGGTAGTAAATACTGCTACTGCAGTTTCTGACTCATTGTCCGATAGCGACATTGCGAAGGTCAATTTGATTCCCGATGGTACCCCAAATATTGTTCTTAACAAGACCGCCAAGAATTTAACTTCTGGTCAAATTGCCGAAAATCGAATAATCGCTGGAAAAAATGTTTTAGCGCTTGATGCAGTTGCTGGCGATAGTATCGAATATACTCTTATTACCAAAAATACCGGCAATGCTTCCTCTGATGATTATTTAATCCAGGACGGAATTGCTGACATTTTGGAGTATGCCGAAGTTATCTCGATTTCTGACGGCGGAAGTGTTATTGATGGCACAAATGGTAATGATTCAAAATTAGTCAGTTATCCAGTTGTGGACATCGCTGAAGGCGAAAGTGTTGAAAGAACTTTTACAGTCAAAGTTTTAAATCCTATCCCTGGCAATCCGCCATCAGGATTTAGCTTCGATATGCAGATGTATAACAAATACGGTGATGAAGTAATAGTTGTTCTTTCAAGACCAACTCCTCCGCAGCCAAAACCGATCCTAAAGATCGAAAAACTGGTTCGTGATTTCACCATCAATCAAGTTGATTTCGTCGATCACAATGAAGCGATTGCCGGTGATACACTTGAGTATCTGATTAAATTTGAAAATGGTGGTGACGGGCCTGCTGATCAAATAAATTTCTCTGATATTCTTCCTGCCAATACCGAATTTATCCCCGGTACAACCATAATTTCGATCAATGGTGATATCGAGCGCACTTTGTCTGATGGTATTGTTGCAGATGGTGTAATACTTGATACTTTAGCAGCCGGAGATAGTGGATACATCAAATTCAAAGTCATCACTTATGCTGGAATTCCTGCCGGTGAAACTTTGGTAAATACTGCCAATCTGACCGACAATGGTGTAACAATTTCTGACACTGCCAAGACCACTTTTAAAGCCCCTGTTGTTCTTACACCTTCTCCGATTACACCTCTGCCAAAGACCGGTGCCGAGAGTATACTGATTTCCGCTGCGGTTGCTGTTCTTGCCATGATTGCGGCTTATAGGGTAGCAAAATTATCTTAATTTTGCCCTGATCAGATATTGAAAAAGCCCCGCTTAGGCGGGGCTTTTTCGTATTTGTTGGTCAAAAATGCCAAATTTTGCTAGGATTTAGGTATGGATACCAAGATAAAAATCGAAGAGATAAAATCGGCGCTGAAAATTGACGAGAAGAGGAAGCAGATTGCACAAATTGAAAATGAAATGCAAGCTGCTGGTTTTTGGGATGACAAGGAGCTTGCGAGTCAAAAAACCAAGGAGCTCAAAGATCTTAAAAATGAGGTGGATAAAATCACTGAGATTGAAGAGCTTGTTGAAATTGCTGGAGATGGTGACATCACGGCGATTGAAGATGAGATTAAAAAGCTGGAGATCCTAACCTATTTTTCCGGGAAATATGATGATCATCATGCGATAATTAATTTTTATGCTGGTGCCGGTGGCGATGATGCTCAGGACTGGACCAAGATGCTGATGGGAATGTATCTTTCTTGGGCGGAGAGATCCGGATATGACTCTTCAATATTATCTCAATCTTTCGGTTCAGTGGCGGGAATTAAATCAGCGACGATAGAAATAGCCGGAATGTATGCTTATGGTAAATTAAAAAATGAGTCCGGAGTTCATCGCCTGGTTCGCCTCTCACCATTTAACGCCAAAAGTTTGCGCCAGACATCGTTTTCCTTGGTTGAGGTAATGCCCAAGATTGAAAAAGAGGATAAACTGGATATCCCGCCGGCTGATCTTAAAATTGATACTTTTAGAGCCGGTGGTCACGGTGGACAGTCAGTAAATACGACTGATTCGGCGATTCGAATTACTCATATTCCGACCGGAGTTGTTGCCAGCTGTCAGAATGAGCGTTCTCAACTTCAGAACAAGGAAAATGCGATGAATGTACTTCGGTCAAGGCTAGCGAAAATGCTGGAAGATCAGCATAAAGAAAAGATTGATGAAATAAGAGGCCAGCAAGCAGAGCCGGAATGGGGGAGTCAAATCCGTTCGTATGTTCTACATCCTTACAAGCAGGTCAAAGACCATCGCAGCGGCTTTGAATCAAAAGACCCAGAGGCGGTGCTTTCTGGCGATTTGGATGGTTTTATCGAAGCAGAAATTAAGGGGCCGAATAAAGAATAGTGAATTGTGAATTGTGGGGTTATCATACTTCATAATTCATACTTCATAATTCATAATTCATGTCTCATTTTCTCCCGTATTTAAATTACCTGAAAATACCTTTCAGCAGTGAGGTTTTTCTTCATTATCGTGGATCGTTGATATTATTTTTGGCGATAATAATTCTATCGTACATCATCGATTTTTATCTTTCGCATTCATTTTTTGGTCCAAAATATCGTTATTTCCTCGCCCCTGGTGTGATAGTCCACGAACTCTCACACGCTTTTGCCTGTCTTTTTACCGGTGCCAGAGTCACTCAGCTTTCTGTGTTTGATAAGGATGGTGGTCATGTCAATCACACAAAATCAAAGATTCCAATTTTAGGATCAGTGGTAATCTCGACTGCGCCATTGATCGTTGGTATCGTAATAATTTATTTGATGTCGAGAAAATTAGGCCTCTCTGACTTTGATTTTTGGAAATTTAGCAGTGATCCAAAATCAATTATCTCGGCAAATATTATATTAATTAAAAATATCTCTCATTTTTCTATCAAAAATTGGCTGCTTTTTTACTTGACTGTTTCTGTTGCAGTGACGATGATACCATCAAGAAAAGATTTCGCTAACGCTTTTATTCCGCTATTAATTTTAACTCTCGCTTTTATGCTAATCTCCAAATATCTACATATTCTCCTGCCAGTTGAGCCGCTAAATATTTTGTTTTTTACCACAATCAACCTCTTGATAATTGGCCTGGTTTTAAGTATAATTATATTTGCATTATCAAATATTTTTAAGTCAAGTTCATAAAGCTAAAAGTCCATAAAGTCCAAAATTCATGAAGTTGCTCAAAAAATCAACGTACTTTACAGACTTTCGACTTTTAACTTTTGACTAGAAACGGAGTTTCATGGTTGATTTTGGAAAAATTAAGGATTTATACAAATTGCAGAAACAGGCTAGAGAAATTCAGAAAGAGCTCAAAGATACCGAAATTGAGGCAAAAAGCAACGACGGCTGGGTGACAGTAGTCTTTAATGGAGAACAGCACCTACAGGAGATCGAAATTGCAGAAGAGGCACTTAAACCGGAAAATAAGCGGGAGTTGGAAAAGCAGCTCAAAAACACTATCTCTCAATCAATTTCTCGTTCTCAGGCTTTGGCAGCGGAGAAAATGAAAGATGTAATGGGCGGCCTAAATTTACCAGGAATGTAAATTTATACTAGTAGAAAGTCAAAAGTCTTTAAAGCAAAAAGTACAAAGGTTTTAAGATAACAATTTTTGGTTCCATGCACTTTACGGACTTTATCGATCTTACAAACTTTTAACTTGTTTATCATGAAAATCATCGTTGGCTTGGGAAATCCGGGAGAGAAATACAATGGCACAAGGCATAATGTCGGGTTTTTCTTTTTGAATCAATTGGGTAGTCACAGTAAGCTGAATACTGTTGGGGAAAATTTGGTATTTTCTAAAAATAATAAATTGAAATCAGAAATTGCTGAGACACAAGCTGCTGGTGAAAAGGTAATTTTAGTCAAACCTCAAACATTCATGAACTTGTCAGGAGAAGCGGTGGCAACAGTGCTTAACTACTACAAGGCTTCGCCAAGCGATATTTTGGTTGTTTGTGATGATCTAAATCTCAGATTGGGAATCTCTAGATTGCGACTTTCTGGTTCAAGCGGCGGACAAAATGGTTTGAAAAGTATTATAAATAGTTTAGGTACAGAGGATTTTAAGCGTCTGCGTATCGGTATTGCGAAAAATAAAGTTGGAGAGCAGGAGTCGGAAAAAATCTATGAAAGTTTGCAGGCAAAGAGATTTGTTCTTGGAAAGTTTACCAAAAGGGAGCTCCCAGTCATTGAAAAAATGATCAACAGGGCTGCTGAACTGGTTGTTGAGTTTATTGGAAAGAAGGAAGAGATCAAAGCTCGAACGTTTGAGACTTGAATAATCTCGAATTTTGTGGTTAAATTATAAGGTCTAATAAATTAAAGTGGGAGCCCTTTGCTAATGTTTGGGCGCATGAACCACAATATGGAGTGTCAAAATGGGACAACGAGTACAAGATATCGCCTCGGATGAGATCATCGATGAGAGTACGGTCAAAAAAGAGGTAGAGGAAGCCAAAAAAGATCTACAGAAAGAGATCAAAGAAATTGAGAAAGAAAAGAATAAAGATCAAGCCGAGGCGAAAAAAGAGAAAAAAAGCAGCAAGCCAAGGCGTGGTAAAAAATATCTGGCGCTGAGGGAGAAAATTGAAGATAAGCTCTACACTTTGGATGAGGCAATTGATAAAGTTATCGAAACGGCAAGCTCAAAATTTGACTCTACAATTGAATTTCATGCGAAGCTAAATGTCTCCGGAATTCGTGGTATGGTTGTACTGCCCTCTGGCGCAACCAAAGAGAAGAAAGTTTTGGAGGTTACAGAATCAAATATTGCCGATATTGCAACCAAGGCTAAGGCTGGTAAGTTTGATTTTGATATACTGATCACCAAACCGGAGATGATGCCGAAAATCGCGCCATTAGCAAAAATTTTGGGACCGAAAGGTTTAATGCCAACGCCGAAATCGGGGACTGTTGTTGAAGACACGAAGGCGGCGATGGAGGAGATTAAATCAGGCAAAGTTGAGTATAAACAGGATGACCAGAAAAATATTCATTTGGCGATCGGCAAAGCATCATGGGGCAAGGAAAAGATCAAAGAGAACGCCCAGGTTGTGATTAAAATCTTGCCGAAAAATAAAGTTGCGACAATTCACCTGACCTCGACAATGGGCCCAAGTGTGAAAGTTGAACTGCCCAAATAAGAAGGTAGAAGCGAGAAGCAGGGGGAGAACAGCCTTGTTTTTTCGAGGCTGTTTTTTTATTGACAAATTAAATTGGCTTTGTTATAGTGAATCTACCCTACATTGTGTATAGCGACGCAGGGGGAGGCTTCCGAAGACCTTAGGCAATCATAAGTCCTGAGCAGGAGAAAAGTGACAAACTTTTTTCTTTTGATTTAGTCGGCGGAAGCGCCGAGTTTTTTATAAAAGGAGACCATGGCCAAAACAAGACAACAAAAAGAGGAGATGCTTGAGAGTATCTCAGAAAAGATTGCTTCAAAAAGAGCAGTGATTGTTGATTATAAAGGTTTGTCAGTTTCTGAAATGGAGAGCTTGCGCAATTCTTTAGAAGAAAAGGGTGTTTCTTTCTCCGTTATTAAAAATACTCTGGCAAAAATCGCTCTAGAAAAGCAAAATATCGCGGTTGACGCTGACATTCTAAAAAAACCCTTAGCCCTGGCCTTTTCCGATGATGAGGTAGCTGGTGCAAAAGGTGTGGCTGATTTTGCTCGTAGTCACGAGACATTAGAAATTCTCGGTGGCATCATCGAAAATCAGTTTGTTCCAGAAAGCACAATCAAGGCACTTTCAATGTTGCCAAGCCGCGAAGAACTTTATGCCAAAGTTGTCGGTTCAATCTCCGCGCCGCTTTCGGGCATGGTCAATGTGCTTGCCGGCAATATCAGGGGATTAGTATCAGTATTAAAGCAATATCAAGAGAAGGTTAGTTAATAAATAAATTAGATAGAAAGGACAAATATGTCAGAAGAAACTAAGAACGAAAAAGTTGAAGAGAAGATTGAAGCAGCTGAAGAAGTAGCTGTTGCTGCTGCTGAGGAAGCTGAGGAAGCTAAAGAAGAAGCAGGAGAGGCCAAGGAAGAGGCTAAGGAAGCCAAAGAGGAAGTCGCAGAGGTGAAAGAAGAGATTGCCGAAGTGAAAGAAGAGGCGAAACCAGAAGAAAAGCCCGAACCATCAGGCAAATTCAAAGAATTGATTAAACAAATTGAAGAACTTTCAGTTCTTGAACTTTCTGAGTTAGTCAAAGAGTTAGAAAATAGGTTCGGTGTTTCTGCTGCTGCTCCGGTCGCTATGGCTGCTGCTGGTGGTGCCGCTGCTGGTGGTGCCGCAGAAGCTGAAGAGAAATCATCTTATGATGTTGTTCTTGCCGCTTCCGGCGATAAGAAGATCCAAGTTATCAAAGCTGTTCGTGAGATTAAGCCTGACCTAGGGCTTAAAGAAGCCAAAGACTTAGTTGAAGGTGCGCCAAAAGATTTGCTCAAAGGCGCTAAAAAGGAAGATGCCGAAGCTGCCAAAGCAAAATTAGAGGAAGCCGGTGCGACAGTTGAGCTTAAGTAAATACTGATTCACCTGAAGAGAAAGCCCTGACATTCGGGGCTTTTTCTGTTATAATAAAGCAGATGTTTAAATACAAAATCAGAAAAAAATCTAATTTCTCATCGTTGCGTACTGGTGTGATCTCGACTACTCATGGCGAGATTAACACGCCGGTCTTTATGCCTGTTGGCACTGTTGGCGCTGTAAAATCTGTTGCCCCGTGGGAGCTAGGGGAACTCGGTGCTGAGATTATCCTTGGTAACACTTATCATCTGTATTTGCGGCCAGGGGAGAAACTAATTGAAGAATTCGGTGGTCTTACAAAGTTTAATCGCTGGGAAGGCCCGATCCTGACCGATTCCGGTGGTTTTCAGGTTTTTTCGCTTGGAAGCAAGTCAAAAGTCAAAAGTCAAAAGTCAAAAGCTCAAGGAGGTAATCAATTCGAACAAACATCCCTAGTAAAAATTGCCGAGGATGGTGTCGAGTTTCGCTCTTACCTGAATGGTTCAAAGCACTTTTTCACTCCCGAAAAGGTCGTCGATATTCAAATTGCCCTCGGGTCAGACATTATAATGCCTCTTGATGTTTGTCCGCCGTCGAAGGCAAAGAAGACGGAAGTCGAGCGAGCAGTTAATCTGTCAATAAAATGGTTAAAAAGATCAAAGAAACACCTCGAACTAAAAGCTAAAAGCTTAAAGCTTAAAGCCAAAAGCTTGCCTGCGCTATTCGGCATTGTTCAAGGTGGTATATACTCAGACCTCAGGGAGCGCTGTGCCAAAGAGATGGTTGAACTTGATCTCCCTGGGTATGCTATCGGGGGGTTAGCAGTGGGCGAAAGCCAGAGCGAGATGCTTGAGATTGTATCACTTTGTGATAAGTTGCTGCCCAAAGACAAACCGCGTTATTTGATGGGCGTTGGAACTCCGGATGATATCGAGAAAGCTACTAAGCTGGGGGTTGATATGTTTGATTGTGTTCTCCCGACTCGTCTCGCGCGGCACGGAACTGCGTACAAGCTGAAAGCTAAAAGCTTAAAGCTTAAAGCTGCGAGAGGTGGCATATTTAAGGAGATAAATTTACTTAAATCGGAAAACAAAGACAGCAAAGAGGTCATTGATGCCAATTGCCAATGCCCGGCTTGTAAAAACGGTTTTTCTCGTGCTTATCTGCACCACTTGGTTAAGGAGCGGGAGATACTTGGAATCCGGCTTCTGACTTTGCACAATTTACACACTTATTTGCTCTTGATGGATAATATTAGAAAAACGGTGGGTTGACAAAATTATCTCGCTCACGGACAATGTAGATAGAGTAAAAAGTCGGCCAGGTAGTGAAAATTCGATATATTATGTTCCATGTAGTATATGTTATTCAAAGTAAGCAAGATAAATCATTTTACATCGGTTATACAAGTAATCTGAAAAAGCGGATATCGGAACATAATATGGGGTTGAATATCTCGACCAGAAAACAGAAGCCTTGGGAGTTAATATTTTTTGAGGCTTACCTGAGTGAGAAAGATGCCCGTCGTCGTGAAAAATACTTGAAAACAAATCAAGGATCAAGAGCCTTGAAGCGGATGTTAAAAGAGTTTTTATTATTAAAATATTAGGTAGTCGAGATAATCGAATTTCTACTACCTGGGAGGTAAAAATGGATACTCCTATGCCAGGACAAGGGGATGACCAGATGGCTGCAGGTGCAACACCGGGACCAGCCACGCCACCACCAGCAGATGATAATGCCGGAGGAATGACTCCGCCGCCGCCACCACCGATGGATGCGCCACAAGACGCACCAGCGGCACCACCCCCGCCACCAATGCCTGATATGGCAGATGCTCCTGCTCCAGCGCCAGAGATGCCGGCCGAGCCGACAGTTGGCGGTGTTGCAGCTGATGCTGGGCCAGATTCAGTTGAAAAGATGCCTGACACTGACGCCGCACCAGCGGATGACGCTACGACTCCAGCTGCCTAAAATCTAAATTTTCTTCTCTAAGAAAAGAAAATTTTCCAAAAAAGAGGTTTTTCAAAAAGGCCTCTTTTTTGATTTTTGAAGCTAAAATTGGGAGATTTTACTAAAAACCCTTGACAAATTGGAAGTTTTTTGGTAAAATGCGATGTTACGATGAGGATTGGAAATTTAACAACATATCCATCGCTGACAGATCTAGAGGGCACAACTGATACGGAGGCAATAAGTGCGGCAAAGCGCTGCTTCAAGGTTCCCCCTCCGCCTTGAAGCGGCACTTTACCGCATTTTCTGTAAAAACCTGCGTTGTCTTGCGTGAAGTAGGGCTGAAAAGATCATATGAAATATGAACGATCGTTTAAATTTCATATGATTTCGAAGCAAGAAAATGCCTGAACATTAACAATAGAATATATCTTAATCATGCCGGTAAAACGGTGTGATGCAAAGATCTTTACGGCAAGCCGGTATTCAAGCCTGCTTGAGTCCTGACTCGCCGTAAAGAATAAGTTCAATAACCGCCCCCAGCGGGGCAACTGCCCGCTAAGGGCGAAAGGAGGTGCGCTCACATGCGCACCATTACTATGCTGTTTGTCGTCACCTACCTCCTGTTCTGCGGCCTCGTGGTCGCGCAGGAGGAGGCGGCCCTCGGCATCCCGACGGATACGTCCGCCGAGGCTGCGCCGGGGCAGGAGGCAGTTGAAGGCGCCCCTGGCGACTCGACTGACACCGAAGACGTTGAGGAAGAGGAGGAGGAGGATAAGGGTAATGGCGGTGGTAACACTGGCCAGAACCTGAACCCTCCCACACAGCCGGTTGAGCGGATTGTCGAGCAGCGGACCGTCGTAGTCCGTCAGCTCGCCGCCGCTCATCAGCGAGGCGATCAGGCTGCCGTCAGGCGCCTGACCACCGAGCTGAAGCAGCTCGCCGGACGGTTGGCGCTTGTAGAGGCCAATCCGCTCGGGGGGACGCAGGGCCAGCGCTCGATGTGGGATGAACTGCATAGCGCTGGCATTCGGTCCGAGTCGTACCTCCGGGAGCACTACGGGCTTGAGCCCGTAAGCGCTCCGGAGCCCGTTGATACTACGCCGGCCCCTGTGCCGGCCGCCCCACAGGGGCAAGGAGGCCGTGCAATGACTGGTACGGAATGGTTGCTCTTGACGCTGATCATCGGCGCTGCCGCAACCGCCATCGCCCTCGCGGGCGGGACGCGCAGGTTTTTCCTGCGCGATCCGAACCGCGAGCCGGCCGCGTCGGCTCCGGCGCCGCAGAACGTGGGGCGCCGTCGGATAGTCACCGAGTCGTCTCGCGGTGACTATTCCAGCGAGGAGGTCGTCGCCGCCGACGTCGCCGCCGCCGAGGCATTGGCATCGGCCGAGCGGGTCGCGGCGGTCATGGAGGTTTTCGCCGCGCGGGCTGCCGCCCGCCGCGGCGAGGCCACCCCCGCCCCCGCCGCCCCGTCGGCGGTGACCGTGAACGCATCTTCGGACGCGGGAGCGGTCGCCGCAGCGGCTCCGGCGCCGCAGGAGGTCGTCATCCGGGTGGTCGGTGGCGAGCCGCCGGCCACCCCCAAGGAGGAGGCCAAGAAGGAGGAGGCCAAGTAGTACCGTTCCCGGCACCATTCGCACACGCGAGAGGTGCCGGGAATTTTTTTATTGTTTGACAGAAGTTTTTGTATTATAATACTTATATAAGGATAAACTCCTTTACTCTTTATTAATTTTTGGAGGGGAAAATGGATGATAAGACTAATTCAGAGACCCAAACAATTGCCGGTCTGACTTTTGATCAGGTTGTCGGCGGTGATATATTTGAACTCGTTGGAATGAAAGTAACTGATCAGGAACGCAATGATCTGGCGACCAAAATGCTTTCGACAATACAGATACGAGTTTTTGATCGAATTGATTCACAGCTTGATGAGGATGGAAAAGAGGAATTTAAAAAAGCATTAGAGAGCGAAGACAAGAGCGCTATTAATGCTTTTTTTGATAATCAGAATATTGACTATACCGCTTTGACAGTTGAGGAGGCGGCAAAATATAAAATCGAGTTTGTCACCTATGTAAAAATGGTTGAAAAATCGGGCGGCACTCTGGATGAGGCAATAAGCAAGTTTTTAAAGATTAATTACTATGCCTGAGGAAAGTGTAAATCAAAATCCAAGTTTGGCTGATGTTGCAGTGGTTAAAGCGGCAGCAGAGCGTTTAGCTACGGCTGCTGATGACAGTAGCGAGCGGCAAGAAAGAATGGCTGAGCGTGCAGTTAGTGAATATGAGGAGAGAAATCGACCAATTGATCGTCTCGTTGACATTGATGTTGAGCAGTTGCGAGCGGAAGACAAGAGGCGACGTCTAGAAAAATATTATGGTCGACGCGGGCTACGACAATGGGACAGTTATTTTGCCGGCGCTGATACCAGGGGAAATTTACATTGGACTGATGAAGCGATAAGAAGAGGCAAGAAGATACTACTGAAGGGTGGCATTGCCGGCGCTTTGAGCTTAACAGTAGCAGGAATATTAGGGGGTGGCGTGGCGATTCCGGTCGTGGCTGCCGGTGTTGGGATCGGAATCGGTGCTCGCACCGCTTGGGAGGCTGGTCGAATTGCTTTTGGCAAGGAGCGACGAGAAAGAAACGAAATAGAGTTAGCCAATCAAGCAGTAATTGAAAAAATTTTAGAGCTTGTGGACGAGCTACAGAAGCTGCGCGTTGAAATTGCATCCGAAGATGCAACATTATCTCCGGAACAAATTGAAGCTGATTCACGCTTTAAGGAGTTAGAAATTGAGATCATTGAGATGTTGCGTGATGATACTGCCAGAAGAGCGAGAAAAGTTGTTGATGATCACGGGAAGACTCGTTATATCGGTTTGCGAAAAGGCGAAAGTTCAAGTGATGAGGGGGAAGAAGGGGGTGATGTAATTAATATTGGTGAAAAAGAGAAGGGACTAGTAAGGACAGAAAGATGGCTTGAGGCAGGTGGTGATATTTTGGCAACGACAGCAACTGTTGGTGCGTCAGTGCTGGGTGGTCTAGATAAGGCGGTAGCTTTAACTGAGGCAGCTAAAGAGGCAGCAAGGCAATCCGGTGAAGAGGCAGCCAAGAAAGCTGGTGAAGAATTAGCCAAAGGGGGTCCCCTTGGCCCTTACGACTTTGATGGGGCAGCGATACCAGATGGTGTGAAAGAGCACATGGTAAAAGCGGTTGAGGGTGTCAGACCTTTCTTTGACCAGTTGTCGGGAGTCTGGCATGATAGTGTGGAAAACTTGCAGGGAGCGATTGGTAAATTAGCTGAAAATGCTGCCTTGGTTGAGAATATCGCAGGAGCTAAAGTTGACATTGCAGACTTGACCAGATCACTAGTCGGGGTGGGCGTAGTAAATTTAGCACAATTTTTTGCTGGTCGTCTGGGACATAAAAATTTTGTTAAGTCGGAAGCGAGAGAAAAGAAACAAGTTGAACGGGCCAGAGAGCTTATTGAAAAAATTCCCGAAATAAAGATTGATTCAACCGAGGATACAGGGATGGTTGATTCAACCGCAATGCCCGAAGTTGAAGAGAGAAAAGAGTTGGAAGTTGGTTGGGTGGTTGAAATATTTTCAAACCCACAGACCCGCGAAAGACTTGGTATTGCGGATAAATTTAAAAATTTTGATCAATTCTATATTAATAAATTCTATAATGCAGATGGGGTAAGACATGCGGAATTATTGCCACTGAGCAAAGTTGGCGGACAGAGCGTTGTTTATAAACAGGGTGGCATTGTTGATTTAGATGCAAAGCATTTGCAATATCCTTTTAGTACCAGAGAAATTGTCAGAATAATAAGAGCTCGTTTGTCGGAAAATGAAACCGATGATGGGGCTAACATTGTTGAAAACTCAAAAGGTGATTCAAATGCTGGAGTTGTTCGGGAATCAGATTCAGGTGAAGAAGATTCTACACAATTGCGTCCGACTGAAGAGTCTAGGCAGGGTGGTGAAGATGAAGATACAGAAACTGAGGGAGATAATCCGGAGGACGATGATGGCGGTGAAGATGAGCGGAGCCGGATAGAGACTGAGAAGGAAGAACTGCCGGGGACAGAGCACACGGTAACCATCGGCAATTTTATTGGCAATGATAAAAGTAGTTTTATTTGTGAGATTGCTGGTATCAATAGGAGAGTAGACCTTACCGGAAAACCCTCCAGAGAGATATATTCTAACGAAGTAGTTAAAATTCGCATTGATGATAACGGTGTTAGCGGAGATCAAAATCAAGTAGTTAAAGCCAAAATAATCGAATTGCCAGAAATTGATAGTCCTGAAGATGATGATTCTGGCCAGGAAGGGGAAGAGGTCGAAAGAGTTCCATATGTACATTGGGGGCAGTTATTAGAAAGAGTGCACAAATCAGGTGGCAGTGTGAGGAAAATAATCTCGGACAGTGCCCCGGAGATTAATATAAACAGGGTCTTTGATCTTCAGAAGCATGTGGAAAAATGGCATGTTGATCTTTCGGCTGAAGAACATAACGAATTAATGGATTTAAAGAAGAAGGCGATTATAATTTTAGAAAAATGGCTTAGCAATCATCAGCAAGAAGCTAGCACCAACGATAAGAAACAACCTGAAGCCGAAAAGCCCAAGGAGCAAGCCGAGAAATCAGAGGACGAGAGCAGAGAAGAAAAGTTGAGGGAGCTAGTTAAAAAGTTGCTTTCTCCTGGTAGTCAATGGATTCATAGTGGTGATCCAAAGCGCAGCAAAATAAAATCAATAGACCGACCGGAGAAAGAAATTGATTGTGCTGGTAAAGTATTTGTTCTTGATGGAATTAATAAAACCGATAGGCGTTGGTTTGTGGAAATTCATCAATTAGACCAGCCTGGTGATGAAACAAGGCTCAGAGTTGAGCCGGAGAAATTTAGACAGGTGTTAATGCCTAAATCTTTGGCCGAAATGCCAGATGGAGAAGAGAAAGACCAAGCCAGGGAAATTTTACTTGAAGAATTTAAAAAAATGCTTGATCGGACACCAGTCTTAAATATACCTGATGATAATGATAATAATGGTACAGCAGTTTCGGGAGAGGCGGAGGCTGTTTTGCCTGAAACAACAGAGGCGACTGAGGAATCCCCAGTTGACAACGTTGGCGAAGAAAATAACCAAACAGGTCCAAAAACAACTGAAGAAATGAATCAAGATTCGTCAGAAACGGACACCGCTGAGGGTAGCGATCAACCAGATTCCGCAGCACCTCCAGCTGAATTGACTAATGGAACTCAAGAAAATTTAAACACAATGCAACAGGTGGCGAGGACTGAAGAAGAAAATGGTCGAAAATTTGAACAGATAGCTAACGTTGAACAATTGCGGGCAGGAGATAGAATATTTGTTCGTGACAATACTCCAGCAAATGTAGAAATTTCGACTGTTGGTGGCGAAGAAAGTAGAAGCCTTGTAAAAGATTTTCCTCGAAAAGCTGAGTTTGTTTTTAATGGACCAGCGCCGGCAGATTTTGGTTCAGGTTTATTTGAAATCGAGAGAAAAGGTCAGAAATACCACCTTTTTGACACCGATATCATCGAAAATTTTGAGGTGCAGCATGTTGGTGGGGCCCCTGCTGATAGCCAGGAAATACATCCGGCACCCCAGACGGAATTGAATACGATGCGTCGCGAGATAGACAAGGGGATTCGTCAGAGACTAGCAGATGAAGAAAAGGCTAGACAGCCGATTGAATCATTTCCTTTGCCGATCTATGACGAAAAAGGCGAGGTAATTGCTCTTGAGCCGAATCAGGTTTGGCGAATTGTCAAAGAGGATGGTAGTTCCGAAGATCTTAAAATCATTGGTATTACTCGGGATAATAATTCTGGGATTTTAACAATTGATTTTGAAAATCAAGAGCCAGTGACTGGCTCAGTGAAAGAATTTCAGGAATATTTTGGTGATTCTGAGCTTATAGAAGGGAGGAAAAATGATCTTTAGTGAGTCATCTGATAGGGGCAATAAAAGAACTTTTGCAAAGGATAGGATGGAAGAAGTGAGAAAAAAAATTGCACATACAGAGCACGTGGGATCCGAACCGACGGGAAATGAAATAGAAACTTTTGAAAATGGTCAGCCGGTTGTATCTACTGAACAAGAAGTGCCTCAGGTTAAAGTCGAGGAGCCAGAGATTGTTCCTGCCGATGATCTTACAGCAGAGACTTCTTCTGGAGGAGAAGCACCAGCAGTGCCAGAAGAAGTTGCTAAAGCTGATGAGCAGATTGAAGAAGCGGTCGAGGGTGAGTTACAGGCGGAAGGGGCAGATGCTGGGGAGATCGAAGCAGAAGTAGGGGAAAAAACTGAATTGCCAGTAGGCCAAGATGCGGTTGCCTTAAGTCATGAAACATTTACACGAGCAAAAGGCGAGGCTGATGCTGATGCAGCGGCTTCACTGGAGGCAAAGATTGTTGGTGAAGAACCGTCTGGTCAAAACGGTGAACATAGTGAGGATCGAAATTCGCCAACGGAAATTGATCGTGAGGATGCACCTACCGGTCAAATTTTAGAGCAGAAGGTCGAACAGCCGGTGCCTTCTGGTGAAATGAAAATTGTTACTAAGGAGGTAATCGGAAAAACTTCTGCTGAGATACCATCTGGCGAAGAATGGCATGTTGAGATGGTTGCCAAAGCAACTGTCACGATAAACAATAATGCGAAACTTGTAGTTAGTGATATGGCCGCAAAAAATAAATTCATTATTATTGGTAATGGGCAGCTTGAAATAACGGGAATGGACACACAAAACGAAATTGAAAGAAGGTAGTTTCTTATTTCGCATAGGAGGGGATTGAGCGCTTACGATTATAATCAGGGAAGTGGTTCTGTTTTGTCCATCTGGGGATGGATTGCTTTTATTTTGCTGATTTTGGTTGGTGGATATTTTCTCTACCAATACATTCGTCGTTTAATTCTTTATTATTATCAATTGCAGAAAACCTCGAGTTGGGTGATGCTTAAAGTTTCAATTCCTAAAGAGCGTCACGCAGAGGAAAACGAACAACGGATGGATTTTCGTGAAATGGCTTCGGTGATTGAGCCGTTTTTTGCCGGATTGGAAGCATTATTCGACACAAAAATTCAGAAAAAAATATCCGGTCAGGATCATATATCTTTAGAAATTATCTCCAAAGGGGGACTGGTATTTTTTTACATTGGTACTCCATCTTTGTATAAAGAATCGATTGAAAAAAATATTCTCGCTCAATATCCTGACGCAATTATTGAAGAGGACAAGGAGAGGGGATATTCGATTTTCAAGGACACAAAAGGGGAGATCGCGGCTGGAAATTTGCGCCTGCTGAAAAAATTTTTCTTTCCAGTCAAGACTTATCGTTATCTAGAGTATGATCCATTAAATGGTATCGTAAATGCTCTGTCAAAGCTCGGCGAAAATTGTAATGTAGGCATTCAAATACTTATTCGTCCAACTGATAACACCTGGCGTTTTGCGATTGACAAGACAGCAAAAAATATTCAATCAGGCAAAAGCGCTAGTTATTATCAGATGAACTCTAGGCAGAGAGCAGGGGAGAACTTTTTTAAGTTTTTAGGCGACGTTGGTAAAACTGCTGCTGGTAAATCACTCGAAGAAGAGGAAAAAGAGAAGATGTCGCAAAATCAACTTCGTCTGAATCCGATTCAAGAACAACAATTAAAACTTTTAGCTGAAAAAGGGTCGAAAACCGGTTTTGATACTCAGGTCAGAATTATATCGGTTGCACCAACAAAAGAACAAGCGGTGGAGAAATTAAAAATTGTCTATTCCGCTTTTGCCCAATTTTTTGCCCCTGATCACAATGGATTTAAGCTGAAAAAAGCAAAAAAACAACGGGAAACTGTGGCAAATTATATCTACCGAATTTATGGTCGTGAACCAAGGATGCTTTTAAATACTGAAGAATTGGCGTCGATTTATCATTTGCCCAATCGCTATATGGATGCCCCAAACATTGCTTGGGTTTATTCGAAAAAAGAATCCCCACCACCGCAATTACCAAGCGAGGGAGTGATTGTTGGCGAGACCAACTATCGTGGCCAAAAATACCCAATACGAATAAAAGACGCTGATCGAATGCGCCATATCTACATGATCGGAAAAACTGGTGTTGGGAAAACAGTTTTGTTTCAAAACGCAATCATGCAGGATATCAAGGAAGGTAAGGGTGTCGCTTATCTTGATCCAAACGGTGATGCTGTCGAATATATTTTAGAACATATTCCGAAAGAGCGAGCCGACGACGTGATTCTGTTTGATCCCTCTGATTACGATCGGCCAATGGGGTTGAATTTATTGGAATGGAAAACCAAAGAGCAGAGAGATTTTCTGGTTCAGGAAGCAATTCAAATATTTTATAAATTGTTTGATCCGAATCAAACAGGAATTGTTGGCCCGCAATTTGAGCACTGGATGAGAAATGCTGCCCTGACTTTAATGGCACATCCGGAAGGTGGTACCCTGGTTGATATTCCGAGATTGTTCACTGATCCAGTGTTTGAAAAAGATCGAGTGAAGTATGTTAAAGATCCTGTCGTTAAAGCTTTCTGGGAGAAGCAAATGGCCAAGACATCCGATTTTCACAAATCGGAGATGCTAAACTATTTCACTTCAAAATTTGGTCGTTTTATGACCAATGATATGATGAGAAACATTATTGGTCAGCCAAAATCTGCCTTTGATTTTCGCGAGGTAATGGATGGAAAAAAGATTCTTTTGTGCAAACTTTCAAAGGGTTTGATAGGGGAGATCAACGCTTTTCTTTTGGGTATGATTTTGGTCTCTAAAATCGCTATGGGCGCCTTTTCGCGTCAAGACATAACAGAAGATGAAAGAACACCGTTTTATCTTTACGTCGACGAGTTTCAGAACTTTATCACCGATGTCTTCGCCACAATCTTGTCAGAGTCTCGCAAATATAAACTTTCGCTATCAATTACCAACCAATACATCGCTCAAATGGATGAAAATATTCGCAATGCAGTAATCGGTAATGCTGGGAACCTCATCGCTTTTCGAGTTGGAGCGGCTGATGCTGAGTTCTTGGTTAAGGAATTTGCCCCACTTACAATTGATGATCTAACCAATGTTGATAAATATAATTTTTACATCAGAATGTTGATCGATAATGCGCCGATGCCGGCATTTAACGGTCAGAGTATTGCACCGGATCTTAATGGTAATAAAAAATTAGCTGGTGCAATTAAAGAGCTTTCACGTTTGAAATACGGTAGTCCAAAAGAGATTGTTGAAGAGGAGATAAGTGAAAGGTCTCAGATTGACAAGATCGATTTGCCGGGAATAGGAGAAGGAAACGCCAAGGGACCCAGCTCCTAAAATGTTTTTGGTCTAAAAGTATTGACAACAATTTTCTTTTGTTGTATGATTTGATAGTAAAATTAAAAGAACATTGATGACAAAAAAAGACAAAAAAAACCAAACTTTAGAAGGTGAGGACCTGGCTACTATCAAGCAACTTCTCGATAGCGCCGAAAACCAAATTAGAAGGGCGAAATCCCTTATTTTTTCTACTGAAATTGAGGATATGGCGAAGCAGATTGCTGAAGATTACCAAGATTCGGACAATGTGATTGAAGGAATATTCGATGGCGAGCAGTTTGTCGCTCCCGACGGTAAAAAATTTCAAGTTCCGGCAAATTATGCCAGTAAATCAAAACTTGTGACCGGTGACATGTTGAAATTAACGATTCTTCCCGATGGCAGCTTTGTTTATAAGCAGATTAGTCCAGTTGACAGGGAAAAGGTTATCGGAATTTTGGAAGAGTCTGGTGAAGGTTTTCGAATCAATGTCAATGATAAACTTTATAATGTTTTAACTGCGTCAATTACTTATTTTAAAGCAGACATTGGGGACAAAATTGTCGCTTTGATTCCAAAGGACGGGAAAAGTGATTGGGCGGCGGTTGAAAACGTAATTCTGGAAGATTAAATTTTAAGAGGTAAATATGGCAGAAAAGCGAAAAACTGAGAAAAATAGTCTAATCGATATTATCGATGGTTTAGTTTTGAAATTGAATGAAAAAGAGAAGAGATCAATTACTGGTCGCTTTGGGCTTACAGGAAGAAAAGAAACCCTGTCATTAATCGGCAAGGACTTAGGTCTTTCGAGAGAAAGAATAAGGCAGATTGAAAAAAACTCGCTAAGAAAATTGCGACTGGATTTTAATAAGAACTACAAAAATAAAATTGACGAGATCATAAATCTTTTTGAAAAGAACGGCGGAATTGTTGTTGATGACAATATCGGAGAAGATTTTATTAAAATAGCCGATAATTATAAATTTGCAAAGAACTATTTAAGACTGGCTTTTTCAATTATCAGCGAAATCGAATCTGTTGATGAGAGTAGTGATCTGCTTTCTGGCTGGAGAATTGATAAGGTGTCAAAGGAAAAAATTATTTCAATAAACAAAAAGGTTATTGAATATTTGAAAGACATTGACCTGCCTAAAGATTTTTCTGCCCTGAGAGCGGAAGTTGTTGGTATAGAAAAAGAGCCTAAGGAATTTGTAAAATCGGCAATTATGCTTTCGGCAAAAATTGTTGAAGCCAAGAACGGTATGATTGGTCTCAAAAGCTGGCCATCGGTTAACCCGAGAAATGTTAGAGATAAAATCTATTATGTTCTAAAAACTGGCGGTAAGCCGATGCATTTTAAAGATATTACTGAGGAGATTGCCAAACTAAAGTTCGACCATAAAAAAGTTGTCCAGGCTACTGTTCACAACGAATTGATTGCTGATAAGCGTTTCGTTCTAATCGGTCGCGGAATTTATGCTCTTAGGGAATGGGGTTATAGCGATGGCACTGTTTATGATGTGATTAAAAATATTCTTTCGAACAGTAAACGCCCAGTGTCCCTTGGTGAAATTATTTCTTTGGTCAATAAATCTAGAAAAGTTAAGAAAAATACGATTTTGATTAACTTGCAAACTAATAAGATCTTTAAAAAAGTTGAGGGTGGTTACGTCGTCGAGAAACTCTAAAATAAAGACAAAAAAGTATAGCTTGTAGTATAATGTTAGTGAGGGATTTTTTATGGTTTTTTTGCTTTATTTAATTTACGCAATACTGATCGTTGGCCCGATCTATCTGATTTTTTTGTGGTTTAAAATCGTTGAGAATAAGCGCAGAGAAGAATGGCTGGCTTCGCTTGAATATGAGACGATATTGATCGAAGTACCAAGAAATAATGATAAGGCTCCACTTGCAGCAGAGCAGATGTTTGCCAGTTTGCATGGAATATACAATGATTCTTCGCAATATCAATATCACATCAGTTTTGAAATTATTTCAATTGACAAATTTGTTCAGTTCTATGTTCATGCGCCGAAACATCTGGTTGATTTTGTCGAGGGGCAGATCTATGCGCAATATCCAACGGTGGAAATCAATCGAGTAAAGGACTATGCAAAAGCTACTAGACTTGACGGTCGGTTTGTTGCCGGTTGTGAGCTTAAAACTACCAGAAACGAAGTTTACCCGATAAAAATGTTTTCAGACTTCGAGGTTGACCCCTTGTCGGGAATAACATCGGTAATGTCAAAGATAAATCCCGGAGAAGATATTTGGTTACAAATAATGATTCGACCGGTTGGTGATGAGTGGCAGGAAAAGGGTATCAAGCATATCAGCAACACGAAAAAGGGTCATAGTGAAAAGAAAATTTCCATCTCCAATTTTCCACAAGTTATTGCGACAAAATTTGTTGAATTTGGCGGTAATTTTCTTAAGGTTTTAGTTGACGCCGGCAAGGAAGTTGAGCTGATGGATGCCGGTGATGGCGGCGAGGTAAAGCTTTCCGGTCCGGTTGAAGATGCCTTGAAAAGCATTGAATTTAAGATCATGAAGCTTGGTTTTCAGACAAAAATTAGAATTATTTCCGTTGCCAATGATCCAGTAAGTGCCAGAACAAAAGTACAGGGTCTGGCGGCGGCCTTTAAACAATTTAACACCACAAATGCCAATGGTTTCAAAAATAGTGAGATATCAATAAACGATAAAAGTTTTATCGACTCATATATCTCAAGAGATTTTTCTGATGATGGCTATATTCTTAACATCTCTGAGCTAGCTTCGATTTTCCATCTGCCGCATCAAACAGTTGAGACCCCACATATAGTTTGGGCTGGGAGCAAGAAAGGGGAGCCGCCAGCAAATTTGCCGTTGGCCGAAAATGTTGATGCGAAACAGATTACTGTGCTTGGTGAAACAAACTTTAGAAATGTTTACCGCAAATTTGGAATTAAAATGGAGGACAGGAGACGACATAGCTACATTGTCGGGAAATCGGGAACTGGTAAATCGACTTTGATTGAAAATATGGCTATTGACGACGTTGTCGAAGGGCGAGGGGTGATTATTGTTGATCCACATGGTGATTTAGCGGATAAAATATTGCTTTGTGTCCCTGATGACCGAATTGATGATGTAATTGTTTTTGATCCGGCTGATCGCTCCTACCCGATCGCTTTTAATCTTTTGGATAAAGTTGATGATGATTTTAAGGGTATGGTGGCTTCAGGTTTTGTTGGCATTTTCAAAAAAATATTTGGCGACTCCTGGGGACCAAGACTTGAACACATTTTGAGAAACACAGTCTTGGCACTTCTGGATTATCCGAAATCTACGATGCTGGATATCCCCAGAATGCTTACCGAAAGGCATTTTAGAGAAAAGGTTGTTTCAGTAGTCGTTGATCCAGTGATTCGAGACTTCTGGATTAATGAGTTCGCACAATATGATACAAAGTTTCGCACAGAAGCAGTTTCGCCAATTTTGAATAAAGTTGGGCAATTTTTATCCACAGCAACAATCAGGAATATTGTTGGTCAACCACATTCCAGAATTGATATTAGAGAGATAATGGATACAGAGAAAATACTGATTATCAATCTTTCTCGAGGTAAGATTGGGGAGGATAACTCGGCGCTTTTAGGTGCGATGATGATTACCAAAATACAGCTTTCGGCTATGAGTCGTGCTGATGTAACAGTTGACCAGCGGCCAGATTGCTATCTTTATGTCGATGAGTTTCAAAATTTCGCTACCGAATCTTTTTCAGTTATTTTGTCTGAGGCAAGAAAATACAATTTGAATCTGACAATTGCTAACCAATATATTACCCAAATGCCGGAGATCGTTCGTGATGCTGTTTTCGGTAACGCTGGAACGATAATCGCTTTTCGTGTTGGTGGCACCGATGCCGATTTCTTGGTTAAAGAGTTTGAGCCAGTTTTCGACGCAAATGACCTGGTAAATCTCGATCGGTATCAAATATATACCAAGCTTCTAATTGATGGCATTACGAAACCGGCCTTTTCTGCTAGAACATTGCCACCAGTACAAAAAATAACCGGCAACAGAGATAGAATTATCGAGCATTCTAGAAGGAAGTATTCCCAAGATCGTTCAACGGTCGAGAATATGATTATAGAAAAATCACGTGAACTTGAAGAAGAGCTGCGCGCTGAATCTCAATCATTTTTTAATGCTGATAAAGACGACAGAAAGAACGATTCGGTTGTGAGCTACGGAGCAGTAGCTGCAGCGCAAGGTGAGAATCGTGATCGTGCAAGCAAACCGAGCGTGAGGGAAGTACGATCTTCTGATTTTATCAAAGAAAAAAAATCCGAAAACCAGAGTGAAGACAAATCATTGGAGTCGAATAGTCCAAAGATTGAGAAGGAAAGGGAGAAAAAGCCACGATTTTTGAGATGGCAAAATATTATTGGGGATAAGATATATAAAGAGCAAACCGCTCGTGGCGGGATTAAATGGTTTGTTGGAGATAAGATTGATGAAAATACTCTTCAAGAACAGGGGATTATCATTGATGAAAAAGGCAGGGAAATGATCGAAGTTATGGGCAAAATTTACCCACACGCAGGCAAGTCAGCAATTAAAAAAGATCGCAATAGTGATGATAAAAAACCAGATAGTGGTGGCAAAGGAGACGGAGAACCTAAAGATAGCAAAAGGGAACGTGAGAATGACAAACCAGCCGGACTATCAGTGTCATCAAATAGTCAAAATGACACAGTAGTAGATAAAAGTTCTGGAGACAATGGCAAGCTTTTGTCAGAGGGTGTTGCTGTTGATTTAAGTTAGAATTTATTAATTATTTTTTAGACGCCAAAAAAACGGCGTTTTTTGTTTATATGGTAGGGGAGAGCAGAAATTTTGCATTTTATATTTTTGAATATATTTTGCCAAAATGTTTACAAAAATTTTTAAAATATTCTGAAAAATAAAAGGGAAGATAAATTTGTATTTTTTTGCACCCTTTTTTTGAGCCAATTTTACTGAGCTAATATTCATTAGCTCATGTCAAATAACAGATAGTTTATCGATTTATTTAATACTGTCGCATAAGATACATTATACGACAATATGTAATTTTGAGCTCAAATAATGGTTTAAAACACCTACATTCAAGGCAAAAAGGCCCCAGAATGCCCCAGAATTAATTTTTAATCTACTTGCTACTATTTGTACTCCCCAGACTTAATATCTTATACCATCTGACTTCAGTGTCATATATCTTGGTGGCTTATCGCAGACCACAATGTTTTTTCCTATGCTTTGGTTTATGACTCATTTGAGGCTTAATAGACAAAAAGTGTTGGTATTTCACCCCTTTTTCTTAAGATTTTTGTA
>CAYRLY010000008.1:0-45686 GCA_964425445.1 uncultured Candidatus Saccharibacteria bacterium
CGCCAGTTAAAAGGGTACGCGAGCTGGGTTCAGAACGTCGTGAGACAGTTCGGTCCTAATCTGCTGTAGGCGTAAAGATTTGAGTGGAGTTGTCCCTAGTACGAGAGGACCGGGATGAACGAACCTCTGGTGTGCCAGTTGGGTGAATCGCACCCATCGCTGGGTAGCTATGTTCGGTCCGGATAAGCACTGAAAGCATATAAGTGCGAAGCCGTCCACAAGATTAGATCTTTGATCCCCAGTAGACCACTGGGTTGATAGGCTCTAGGTGTAAGGGCAGTGATGTCTTCAGCCGTGGAGTACTAATTGATCAATTTGATTTTTAGCTTTATTTTGACTAGCAATTACTGACCAAAAATCAGTCAAAAGCCAAAAGTAAAAAGTCTATAAAGTGTTTGGAAAAACTAGAAAATTCCTTTAGCTTTTGACTTTTAACTTTACGCTTTTAACTAAGATCGCAATTTCTATGTTGGTGCTTATAGCGAAGTGGGTACACCTCTTCCCATTCCGAACAGAGAAGTTAAGCACTTCAGCCCCGATGGTACTTGGACCGCGAGGTCCCGGGAGAGTAGGACGGCGCCAACATAGAGATTGCGACTTTTTTATTTGCTTTTTAAAAATCTAATTTGTATAATAGTTCTAAGATGAAAAATGGTGCAAGAATAATTTTACCTTCAATTTTAGCGACGGCTGGCGTAATTTCTGTTATGGCCGGAAGATCGGGTCAGGTATCTGCCGACAATATTTATGAGTCAGGGAGTACTTCTCTTTATATTCTTCTTTCCGCAACTGGCTTTCTGCTGATCGCAGTTGCGGTGATTATAGTTCTATTTATTATCGCTTCGAGCGACAGAAGATAAATTTATTTTTAACAAAGATTGACGCCAGATTATTCTTGGTGTTTTTTTATAACATTATAGATCTACGAAGTACGGGTATTATCTCCCCGTAAGCTTTCGCCGCAGCCCGGAAAGCCGATCGACCTTTTTCGTTTAATGAATATATTTTTCTAATTTTTTTCCCGGCGGAAATTCTATTAACATCAACATAACCGCCACGAGAAAGTTGCTCCAGCGCTGGATAAATAGTTGATTCTGTCGGTCGGCAAAGACCGTCGGAAAGCTCCTCTACTCTAGAGACGATTTTATAACCATAGCCCTCTTTGTCTTGATAAAGTACTTTAAGTAAATAAAAACGAATCAACCCCTGGTTGATTAACGAGCGCCAGTATTTTTCCTCGGTAAAGTCCATCAATTTTATATTATAGTATTAGCTTTTTCATTTTATACTAAGAAAGATTAATATTCAAGACACTATTGGTATTTGCTATAATAGCCTCATGGTAAAATTGTTTATTGATTTTGATGGTGTGCTCTTTAACGCCAAAAAATTTAAGAAGGATCTTCTGGCCGAAATTGCTAAATCTGGCTTTTCTGGTGATGAGGTAAATAATTCTTACATTGCTGAATGTCTTGATGGCAATTATTTGCCGAAAGATCAACTGAAGAGACTTTTAAAGATTAGAAAATTTAATATGAGCTTAGCTGAAGCCAGAATTGAAAACATTCTTAAACAGTCGGAAAGATATTTGTTTACTGATGTTGTCGAGTCATTAAAAGCCATCAAAAAACTTTCATATGACACCTCGCTAATTACCCTTGGTCACCCGGATTTTCAGCCCCAAAAGGTGCAGATCACAAAAATTGACAAATTATTTAGGCATGTTCATTATACCTCTGAACCCAAGGTTGATTATCTCCTTGATTTATTAGACAAAAAAGAAAAATTCATTATCATTGATGATCGGGGTGACACTTTGGAAGAAATTACCCAAAAATTTCCACAGGCACTGGCAATAGAGATGCGTAGAGAACAGGATACTTATGATCCGGCAGAACGACCAAGCCATTTTTCTGGTCCCAAAATAACAAATTTAAAACAATTAATTGAGATACTTTAAAAAAATAAATATTAAATCTCAAAAATAAAAATGACAGATATAATATTAAAAAGGAGAAAAAATGGGAGAAAAATTAAATCCTAGCGAAGAGTATGCTGATTGGAAGGCACCGGATGGGGGGGTGAACAGCAAAAAGGTCCGGAACAGGAATCGACAAAAATTGATTTTGAGATGTACGAACAGTCATTAAATGACGGTACGGCTGATGAGTACAGAGAGAGTGTTGGAATGTTACCGGCGGAGGCGTTGTTGGAGGAACAGGGAGATGAACGAGTTTGGCCGGAGTTGTCGGATGTGGAAAAAGATCGCATTCGAGAATTACTTAAATCTTACGCTGAAGCGAATGATTTGACTGTTGATGAGGATGAAGATTCATGTATGGTGGTTTAATTTGCTACCATAATTATTAATTTATTATTCATATTTTTTCTATGTCAGAGCCGCCAAAAGCTTCAACTACACGGATAGTTGGCACTGATTGATATAGATAAAATAAGGAGATTACTATTCCAGAATTGCCCGAGGTCGAGACGATTAGGAGAGGTTTGCAGGGAGCGATTGTTGGAAAAACAATTGCTGGTGTTGATATACGCGTGCCGAAACTTTTTCATGGTGACAAAAAAGAAATTATCGGCAAGAAAATCAAGAAAATTGACCGTCGGGCGAAACAAATTATCATTGATGTTGAAGGCGACAATGATCTTTTGGTTCATTTAAAAATGACCGGACAGCTGATATTCAGGTCAGAAACAAGGAATAAGAAGCAAGAAGCAAGGAGTCAAACGGCCGGGGGACATCCATCAAAAGATTGGTTTGGCGAACTACCAAACTCGACAACTCACATAATTTTTGATTTTGCCGATGGATCAAAGTTGTTTTTTAATGATTTGCGCAAATTTGGTTGGGTAAAAATCTTTGATTCAAAAAAACTCCAAGATAAGTTGTCTGATGAGCTGGGTATTGAGCCTTTTGACAAAGATTTTACAGTCCATGGGCTTTTGGAGATTATTAAATCCAAACCGCGTTGGAATATTAAAAAAATATTAATGGATCAGAGTTTAATCTCTGGTATTGGAAACATTTATGCTGACGAGTCGCTTTTTTGGGCCAAAATCCAACCGGAGAGAAAAGCTAATAGTTTATCAGACAAAGAGATTAAAGCTCTTTATTCTTCAATAACTAAAGCATTGAAAATTGGCTTAAAGTGGGGCGGGACTTCGGATAATGATTATGTCAATGCAGAAGGAGAAAAAGGGGAAGGCCAAAAACACCTGCAAGTCTATAGTCGTGAAGGTAAAAAATGCAATCGTTGTGATGGCAGAATTAAAAAAATTAAATTAAACGGCCGCGGGACACATTTTTGTCCCAAGTGTCAAAAATAATAGGGAAAAAATGAAAGATATTATAGCGGTAATTTTAGCTGCGGGTAAAGGCACAAGGATGGGAGATGCCGACCGGCCGAAAGTAATGTTCGAAGCTAATAGTAAGCCGATCGTCGAGTATTTGATTCAGAATATTCAGACTGCTGGTGTGAGTGATATCGTTTTAGTAGTTGGCTATTTACAAGAACAAGTCAGAAACTATTTCAAAGAACGAGTCCAATATGTCGAGCAACGGGAACAAAAAGGTACCGGTCACGCGGTGATGATGGCAAAAAATTTACTCAAAGGAAAATCAAAAACGGTTATAGTTTCTTACGGTGACATGCCACTGTTTAAAACACAAACGATTAAAAAGTTAATTGAAAAATTTAATTCGTTAGTTGATGGAGAACAATCTACTATTGCGATGGTAACTGTTGATCTTACTGACCCGGATTTCTGGGCTTATAGTCGAGTTTTGCGGAATGAAAATGGAGAAATTATGGCAACTGTCGAGCAGAAAGACGCGACAGATAAGCAGCGAAAAATTAAGGAGTGCAATCCGAGTTTTTATCTTTTTGATGCCGATTGGCTTTGGGAAAATTTGGGTAGAATCGGAACAAACAATGTTCAAAAGGAATATTATTTACCAGATTTAATTTCAATCGCTCGTAGACAAGACAAAAAAATTGTTAGCATAAAAGCGGAAAGTGAAGATGAGGTTCTGGGAGTAAATACTCAGGAACAGCTTAAAAAAGTTGCCGAGATTTTGAAAAAAAGATGAATTTAAAAACTCAAGGCGTAGTAATTAAGCGCATGAACTATGGCGAAGCGGATCGGATTCTGACGATTCTAACTTTGGATCATGGCAAAATTAAGGCCATCGCTAAAGGATCAAGAAAAATTCTTTCGAAAATGGGTGGCAGTTTGGAGTCCTTTTGCTTAGTAAATTTTATTTTTCATCAGGGAAAAAGTTTTTATATTGTTACCTCGGCTACTGTTGAGGATTATTTTGAAAAAATCCATACCGACATTAATAAAACGGCCAAAGCATTCTATATCGGTGAGCTCATTGACAATTTTTTGGAAGAAGAGGAGAACCATCCGAAAGTTTTTGAACTTTTTGTTAAATATTTGCAGTCGCTTGATGATGGAAACGATGAAATTTTAATCCCGGTCTTTTCTGCTAAAATTTTGGAAAATCTTGGATTTAAGCCAGTAACAACCGAATGCCTGCATTGTCGAAAAAAATTAATCCCAGAGCAAAATTTTTGGGACGATGTTGAAGGCGGGGTAATTTGTCTAAGCTGTCATAATAAATTCGGTCATGGCAAAAAAATTGATAATGATATTATAAAAATTTTACGACTGATATTTTCTGAAAAATTTAGTGTTGGTTCAAAATTAAATATTGAAGAAAGTTATAAAAAAACTACCGCCGGAATTTTAGAAAATTATGTTGAGAGCGTAATCGAACGAGAACTGAAGAGCAAATTTTTCTTGCGCCAAGTTGATGAAGGCGAATAGTTGATATGATTGTGAGAAAAGTGTAGAGTAATTACAGAAATATGGTAGAAAAAGATAACAAAATGGAAAAAATTGTTTCGCTCTGTAAACGGCGGGGATTTGTTTTTCAGGGTTCTGAGTTTTACGGTGGAATGCAAGGGTTTTATGATTTCGGCCCCCTAGGCGTCGAAATGAAGAAAAATCTCAAAGATCTTTGGTGGAATTGGATGACCAAAGAACATGATAATATTGTTGGTATTGATGGCGCGATTATCACCAACCCAAAGGTTTGGGAAGCTTCCGGGCATATTAAAAGTTTCGTCGATCCTCTTTCTGAATGTAAAAAATGCCACCACCGCTTCAAATCCGACGATATTGAAGATGGCAAATGTCCTGATTGTGACGGTGAATTAACTGAACCGCGAACATACAATATTCTGGTGCCAACGGAGATTGGAGTGATCGAAGGAGAGAAAATTAAAGCTTATTTACGGGGAGAAGCTTGCCAGACGATTTATCTCGATTACAAAAGCGTCTTGGATTCTAGCCGTCTAAAAATTCCATTTGGAATTGTGCAAATTGGCAAAGCTTTCCGCAATGAGATTACTCCCGGTAATTTTCTTTATCGTCAGCGAGAATTTGAACAGTGGGATTTACAATGGTTTTGTCATCCAGAAGAAATGGAAAAATGGTTTGAGTACTGGAAGGAAGAGCGAATGGGTTGGTTCGAACAATATTTTACTCATCCAGAGAAACTAAGTTTATACAAACATGAAAAGCTAGCACACTATGCCAGAGAAGCTTACGATATTCAGTTTGATGGTAAAGAAATTGAGGGGATCCACTGGCGGGGTGATTGGGATCTGTCCCAGCATTCAAAGTTTTCTGGTCAGGATCTGAACTATGTGCCTGAGGGCGGGGGAAAATTTGTTCCCAATATTGTTGAAACTTCTGGCGGGGTTGATCGAATGTTTATGTTTTTGTTGTTGGATGCATACGATGAGTCTGATGGATCTGATGGACGAGAGAAGGGGGAGATAACTCTCAGATTAAATTCAAAAATCGCCCCAATAAAATGTGCAATTTTTCCGTTAGTCAAAAAGGACGGCTTGGCTGAAAAAGCGAAAGAGATTTATAATAACACGAAATCTTGTTTTACGTCGTATTATGATGAGTCTGGCTCAGTTGGTCGTCGTTATCGCCGACAGGATGAGATCGGTACGCCTTTCTGTGTCACGGTTGATTACGATACTTTGAAAGATGAATCTGTTACTATTCGTGATCGAGATACAATGGAACAGGAGCGAATTAAAATCTCAGAGATTAATGATTATCTTTTTGAAAAAATAAATTCATAACTTAAGTTGAAAAAAATCACCAGTCTGGGACTGGTGATTTTTTAGTTTAGAATATATTATCCACAGGTGGTGTTGAGATATTAGTTGACACCGACCTGAAGAACTTTTAATATGGTAACAGGTGGTAAAAGGTGGGAGAAAGTGGGATATGCTTAAGCCACGATCAAAAAAAATAAAAATAAAAACAAAAAGTCGATTAGTAGTTTTAAAAATTACTTTTGCTTGATTTTTTTGAGGGGCGCATAGAGGTTTTAAATGTTTATCGGTGAGTTTAGACATACAATCGATGACAAAGGGCGCGTCTCTCTTCCTTCCAAATTTCGAGCGGCGCTTGCTTCTGGTTGTGTTGTAACTCGCGGTTTGGATCGGTGCCTATGGGTTTACCCAAAAGATGAGTGGCAGAATTTAGCGGAAAAAATTGCTTCACTGCCGATAACTCAGAAGAATGCCAGAAGTTTCTCGAGATTAATGCTGGCTGGTGCGACTGACACAAATCCTGATCGGGTGGGCAGAGTTAATCTACCAGCTTATCTGCGAGATTACGCTGATTTAAAAAAGGATGTAGTGGTTGTTGGTATATATAACAGGATTGAAATTTGGCCAATTGATAGTTGGCAGAACTTTAAAAAAGAGATGGAGGAAAACAGTTCAGAGGTTGCCGAAAACTTATCTGAAATTGGTTTTTAAAAATATTATTTTTGACCAGTAGCCAGCACCAAAAGATCCTAGCTGGATTGGAGGGGCAAAGGCTTTCAAAACTTATCAGCTTTTTTACTTTCAGCCGTTCTTTAGCTGAAAACAAAACAAAAACAAAAAGCTGGCTACTGATCAAAATATAGTATTTAAAACCGGAGGGAAAGACCGTGGGCAGAGATTTTGTTTTCACCAATTCAAGAACTAATCAAATTGGAGATAAGAAGAGAACTGTTTCTAAAAGTTTTTCTGTTGGCCCGAAGGCTTCAAGGTTTATTGCAATTGTCGTATTTACTGCTCTTGGAATAATCTATCTCACTCAGTCAACTCAAGGGGCGGATAGAAGCTACAAAGTTAGAGATTTGTCATCAGAAAAAACTCAACTATTAGAGCAGAGAGACAGATTAAAAATTGAAGAATCTAGACTAGAGTCATTAAATGAAATTGATAAATCACTAAATCCTGAGCCAACTCCGGAAGAGGAAGCTAAACTGGCACCTGTTTCACAGGTAAATTATCTGTCTGGTGGTAGAGTTGCGTCAAACCAATAAATTTTAATTGTTGGCTGAAAGCCCCCTCCCGCAAGGTTCGCCTTTTAATTAGTCATTCAATGTCAAATATGAATAGCAGATCGGAATTGCCGGTAAACAGAATCAAAGCAATATCTTTGTTTTTCGTGTTTTTGTCATTACTTTTAGTCGCTCGACTTTTTCAGAAACAAGTTATTGAAGGCAAAACATATTCTGCTGAAGCAAAAAGTCAGCAACAGTTCTCGCGCGTAGAATTGGCTCAGAGGGGCAAAATTTTTTTTCATGATTCAGCTGATGATCTGTCCAAAAATTATGCGATGGCCTATGACATAAAAAGTTTTGCTCTTTATGTTGTACCAAAAAACATCGTTGATACTCATGAGGTCTCAAAAAAACTAGCATCTTTTGTTGGGCAATCAGAGATGGAAATATATGAAAAGATAAACTGTGACAAGGTTTATATTCCGGCCCTTAAAAAAGGTTTAAGTTATGATCAGGCTGATGAAATTGAGGAGCTTGAATTGTCAGGGGTATATATTTTACCCGAATATAAAAGATATTATCCTGAAGCTGACTTTTCGGCTCAAATACTCGGATTTGTTGATGCTGAAGGAAACGGTAAATACGGTTTTGAGGGCTTTTATGACAAAGAGCTGAAAGGTTCATCGGGGAGAATTACCGGCGAAAAAGATACGCTTGGTCGAGTTATCTCACTTCTTAGCGAAGAGAGCCCGAAAGACGGGACTAGCTATATATTATCTATTGATCGATCGGTCAATTTTTATATAAATAGTGCGATTAAAAAAGCGGTCAAAGATTTTCAGGCGGAATCCGGCATGGCTGTTGCCGTTGATGTTAAAACTGGGAATATCATTGGTATGGCATCGACTCCTGGATTTGACCCAAATAATTTCTCCGAATATGCGAATAATGGCCAAGAGGAGCTTTTCAAGAATCCGATCATAAGCAATACTTATGAGCCGGGTAGTATCTTTAAGCCCCTGATTGTCGCCGCTGGTCTTGATGCGGGAAAGATCACTCCGGAATCAAATGGAGTTTTTGGCGCTTCAGTTGATGTTCAAGGCTTTACAATCCATACGGCTGAAGATAAGGCTTTTGGTCAGGAAAACATTGGTGATATATTGAAACATTCAGATAATGTTGGTATGGTTTGGGTCGGCGAACAGATTGGCAGCCAGATCATATATGACTACATTAAAAAATTTGGATTTACAGACAAAACCGGGATCGATCTATCGGGAGAGGGGCTAGGTATCATTCAGCCGTTTAAAGATTGGCATGATATTGGTCGGGCAACTATTAGTTTTGGTCAAGGTATTTCGGTTACTCCAATCCAAATAGTAATGGCATATGCAACAATTGCTAACGATGGAATCTTGATGCGGCCGAAAGTTGTAGAGAAGATTATTAATTTTGACGGGAAAGTATCTGAATCAAATACAACTGAGGTTGCTAGAGTTTTATCAGAAAAAACAGTAAACGATTTAACTCAGATGATGATTGGAGTCGTCGAGGAAGGTTACGGGAAAAAGGCTGGAGTACCAGGGTTTTGGGTTGCGGGAAAAACCGGGACGGCACAAATTGCCAATACTGATGGTCCAGGTTACCAAGAAGGTGTATTTATTCATTCCTTTGCCGGTTTTGCACCAGCGGACGATCCAAAATTTGCTTTGCTTGTAAGATTGGATAAACCGAAAAATGCGCGTTTCGCCGAATCTTCTGCCGCTCCGGTTTTTGGTGACATTGCGTCCTATTTATTAAATTATTATTATCGTCTTTCGCCGAATCGTTAAAATATACAAATAATGAGGAAAATCTTACTCAGTATTATCGAGTGGTGGCTGTCACTGTTGGCTAGATCCAAAATTAAAAAAGCTAACCCTAAAATAATCGCTATCACCGGGTCATTTGGTAAAACTTCAACAAAGGAAGCGATTTATTTTGTTTTGTCGAAAAAATTTGGTTCTGATTGCGGCAAAAATTGGGGCAACATGAATAGTGTTATCGGTTTGCCGCTGGCAATTCTTGGCTTAAGAAATTATTCTTTTGGTCCCGGATTCTCTCTCGACCTTTTTCGAGCCCTCTGGGGTTATTTTTTTTACCGCTTGCCTAAAATATTAGTTTTGGAGCTTGGTATTGATAAGCCGGGGGAGATGGATAAATTATTAAAAATTATCCAACCCGACATTGGAGTATTGACTGGAATTTCAGAAACTCACCTGGAAGAGCTAAGGGATATTGAAGGAGTCAAAAGAGAAAAATCTCTGATGGTTTCCGCCATTAAAGCAGGCGGGTTTTTTATCGTTAATGGTAATGACAAAAATTGTTTAGAGATTCGGCCAGGAAAAGATGTTGAAACGGTGAAATATGGTCAAAATTTTGATGTTTCTTATTCTGACTTGGAGATTAGTATTTCCGGAAATAGTTTCAATATTAAAGCCAACAAAGAGATCAGACCAGTAAAATCCAAACTCATTGGTGAACACTCTGTAAATATTCTTCTGTCAGCGACAGCTGTTTGTCTAAAAATTGGTCTTAAATTGCCAGAAATTGTTGAAAGTCTGGAGCAGATTCGGCCGCAAAAAGGCAGAATGAATTTAATAAAATTAAAAAATCAGATGATTTTGGTTGACGATTCTTATAATTCAAATCCAAAATCAGCAGTCGAGGCACTTAAAACAATTTCGGCGATCGATTGGGATGGAAGAAGGGTGGCAATTTTAGGTAATATGAATGAACTCGGAGAGTATACAAAAGAGGGTCACCTGAAGGTTGGGGAGGAGGCGGGAAAAACCGTCGATCTACTTCTGGTTGTCGGGCCAAATGTTGGTAATTTCCTAAAAGGAGCAAAAAAGTCTGGAATGAGCGAGCAAAATATTTTCTGTTATCCTGACCCAGAAAAATTAATCGCAGATCTTGACGAAAAACTGAAACCAAAAGATCTGATACTGGTTAAGGCATCACAAAATAAAATGCGGTTTGAGAGAGTTGCCGAACATCTGATCGGGGACATGGAAGTTTCCAGAAATATTCTAGTTCGTCAGGAAAAAAAATGGCAAAAAATTGTATAATAAAAATTGGAGGCGATAGATGGAGTTGATAATCTTTTCAAAAATTGATCTCATTCGGTTTTTTTGGCTTACAGGGCTCTCTTTTCTTATCGCAATGATTTGGACTCCACTCTTAACAAATTTTTTATACAAAAATCGACTTGGAAAAAGAATCCGCGTAGATAAAAACACCCCGATTTTTTCCAAGCTTCACCAGCATAAATCTGGAACGCCTACAATGGGTGGAGTGTTGATCTGGGTTACTACTGCAGTATTAACATTAATATTTAATCTTGAGCGCCAAGCTACATGGTTGCCACTTTTTGCTCTTGTTTCTTCTGGAATTATCGGTGCGATTGATGATTTGTTAAATATCCGTGGCATTGGCGCCCATGGCGGGGGAATGAGATTTCGTGATAAATTTTTGCTCTATGCTGGAGTTGCAGCAGTTGGTGCCTGGTGGTTTTATTACAAGCTCGGGTGGAACTCAATTCATATACCCGGACTTGGAGATTATATAATTGGTTTATGGTATATGCCGATATTTATTATTGCGCTGGTTTGGGCGGCATTTTCTTCGAACGAAGCAGACGGTCTTGATGGACTTGCTGGTGGAATTTTTGCTTTGTCCTATGCTGCCTATGGAATAATCGCCCTGTCACAAGGAAAAATTGAGCTGGCTTTATTTTGTGGTACTGTTATGGGTGCTCTTTTGGCGTTTCTGTGGTTCAATATAAACCCGGCACGATTTTTTATGGGGGATACCGGTTCAATGGCCCTAGGGATTACTTTGGGAGTTATCGCTTTTCTAACAAATTCAATTGTCGTTTTTCCAATAATTACATTTATTTTCACTATTGAAGGGCTATCGTTTTTAATTCAGCGATTTTGGAAAGTTGTTTTCAAAAAGAAACTATTTTTGTCCTCACCGATACATCATCACTTTGAAGCCATTGGTTGGCCGGAGCAGAAGATTGTTATGCGTTTTTGGGTCATCGGTGCCGCTTCGGCGGTCATCGGTCTCGCTATTGCTCTCTTTGGGAAGGGATTCTGAGTTGAACTCATAGTTTTTTTCTGTTAAATTACTTCTGAGCTCAAAACAGTCACTTGGAAGGGGTTTTGACATTGAGGAGAGTTAACACCGGGCTTTTTGACTGTACAGGTGTTGAAGGTGTCCCGGATTGGCGTGCCTTCGTTCCTGCCAGGCAGTCTGACGGAGCTGTAGGCTACGATGTGCGGGCTTGCCGAGTCCTTGACAAGGACTCGAGGCAGGTCATCGGGGACTTCCCTTACGCTATCGAGCCAGGAGGTTTTGCCCTTTTCGGCATCGGCGTGATCATGGCGATACCCCAGGGTATACTCTGTCTGGTGAATCCGCGCAGTGGGCTAGCGACTAAGCACCATGTCGTTCTGGCCAATGGTCCGGGGACAGTAGACCCGGACTACCGTGGCGAAATCGCCTGTTCGATGTATAACATCAGTGGGAAACCGTTCGTCGTCAACCGCGGAGACCGAATCGCCCAACTGGTCTTTGCACCTATTGTTCTGCCACAATTCCGTTACGTTGACAGCGTCGACAAACTGCCGGTGACGACTCGGGCCGATGGCGGATTCGGCTCCACCGGTATCAGCGGTGACGGTTTTGGCACTGCTGGCTATGACCTCGCCCTCAGACAGCTCGATATCTACTTCATGGAGGTTGTTCTGGCTACTTCTCGCCTCTCTGACTGTGTCCGTGGCTGCGAGCTAGACCTCGATGGCAGAGCTAAGCGCGATGATCGTGGTCAGCTAATCGGACAGACGAGAAGGCTGGGCTGTGTTTTCGCTCGAGGTCACAATAGTGTGGCCACCGGATTCAATGCTCAGCATCCAGGAGCCGACTCATGTGCTGAGGTCGGCTGTCTCAGGGATGCCTGTGGCATCGAGAGCGGCACTCGATTGGAGGTCTGCCGCGCGATCCACGCCGAACAGATGGCGATAACCAATGCGGCCAACGAGGGTTCGCCTCTCAAGGGTTGTACGATGTACTGTAACGCGGAACCCTGTCTCAACTGCGCCAAGGAGCTCACCAACATTGAGCTCGAGGCGGTCGTCATACTTGAGGGGGGCTACTCAAACACCGAGGGTCTGGATCTGGTGATGTCGGCCGGGATCCCAGTCCGAACGGTGAAGAAGGAGTGGCTACACACCGAGGGTTAAGAACATGATCCCACCAAAAGGTGGGTTTTTTCTTTCCAAATAGGCTTTTTTGAGCTAAAATAAAACTATGAATTTGGAATATTTTATAGGTAAAAATATAGCTTTGGCCGGCTTTGGTGTCGAGAATATCTCGGTTGCCAGGTTTTTGTTGAAAAACAATTTTGATTTTACCGTTCTCGATAGAGCACCAGCGAAAGATCTATTGGAGGAAGCACAAAAAATAATAAACGAAAATAATCTAAAAAATACTTGTGGTGAAGAGTATTTATCAGATCTTAGACAATTCGATATAATTATTCGTTCTCCCGGCATTCCTTATTTAACCAAGGAGATTGTAGAGGCAAAAAATGCAGGTGCCGACATTACCTCTTCGACTAAACTGTTTTTTAAATTTTGTCCGGCAAGAATTATCGGTGTTACTGGTACGAAAGGAAAAGGCACTACCGCATCAATAATCCATAGGATTATTGAGCGGAATTTCCAATTTCCAATTTCCAATTTCCAAACAAATCCCAAAATAAAAACTCAAAACTCTAAAACAATGCTCGAATCTATAGCCCATAATTCAAAATTCAGAATTCATAATTCACAATTCAGGAAGGTTTATCTTGTTGGTAATATTGGAACCCCGTCTTTTGATGTCATTGAAAAAGTTAGCGAAAACGACCTGGTTGTTTTTGAGCTTTCTAGTTTTCAGCTGCAAGATCTGGATATCTCACCCCAGATCTCGGTCATTACCAATTTGACAGAAGACCATTTGGATTATCATAAAACTTTAGATGAGTATCGCGGGACGAAAAAAAATATTTTGATGTGGCAGAAAGAAGCGGATTTTGCCGTAATTAATTATGATTATCCGGAATCAAAAAAATTAGAAAATGTTGGCAAGTCTAAAAAATATTTCTTTTCTGCAAAAAAAGAGTTGGAAAATGGTGCTTTTGTTAACGAAAATGGAGATGTGTTTGTAACAATTGGGGGCAGGGAAAAGATCTGCTCAAAAGATGATATCAAATTGATTGGTCGTCATAATTTGGAAAATATTGCCGCTTCCGCGATTGTTGGCAGGTTGCTAAACATTCCATTAGCTGAAGTTGCCGAAGCGGTAAAAAGCTTTTCCGGTTTGCCACATCGACTAGAATTTGTCAGAGAGGTGGGCGGTGTCAAATTTTATAACGATTCTTTTTCAACCAATCCAACTCCGACTATTGCTGCAATAAGATCGTTTACTGAACCGGTAACATTGATATTAGGTGGCTCCAGCAAAGGTGCTGATTTTTCACAGTTGGCAGAGGAGATTAAAAAATCTTCGGTAAAAAACATTATTTTAATTGGTTTGGAGGGCAAAAGAATTTTTTCAGCCCTTGAAAATAAAGATTTGAAAGTAAATATTATTCAAGGGGGAAATAGTATTTCAGATATTGTCGAACAAGCCAATAAGATATCCGGGCCAAATGAGATTGTTCTTTTTTCTCCCGCATGTGCAAGTTTTGACATGTTTAATAATTACAAGGATCGGGGTGAAAAATTCAAAATAGCGGTAAATAAATTATGAACTATTCATACAGAAAGAAAAAAACCGCTGATTATCTGTTAATGATTCTGGTATTTTCATTGATCGCTTTTGGTTTAATAATGATTTATTCAGTCTCAAAATATTTGTCTCTTCAGGTGACAGATCAAGGGTCGGACAAATATTTTTTAGTTAACCAGCTGGTATCGCTGGCGATAGGAATAATCGTCTGGATAACTTTTCAACTAATTGATTATCGCTACTGGCAAAAAAACACTACAATAATGTTGGCGATAACGATTGTTCTTTTAGCGTCGGTATTTATTTTTCATGCTGTCGATGGTGGTGCGGGTAATCGCTGGGTAAACCTTTTCGGCCGAGGTTTTCAGCCATCAGAAATTGCTAAATTAACAATGATTTTTTATTTGTCTGGCTGGTTATCGAGCGAAAAATATCGGAAGGAGATTGATAAGTCTTTCTTGCCTTTTCTGGTTTTTATTGGTGGAATTTCTTTTTTGATGTTGATGCAAAAAGATTTAGGAACACTGAGCGTGATTTTGGTTATTGCCGCAGCGATCTACTATTCTGCTGGTGCTCGAATTAGTAATTTATTTATCGGTGGCTCACTTGGAGCTTTGTTAGTTTGGTTAGCGATAAAAATTGAGCCGTACAGAATGAGAAGATTGACCGCTTTTTTTAATCCGAGTGACGATACTTTAAATATAAGTTATCACATCAGGAACGCTTTAATTGCCATCGGCTCCGGTGGTCTTTGGGGATTGGGTTTTGGTCAAAGTCGGCAAAAGTATTTGTATTTACCAGAATCACATACCGACTCAATTTTTCCGATAATTGCCGAAGAGCTCGGTTTTTTACGCTCTTCGGCGGTGATAATTATTTATGCCCTAGTTGCTTATAGGGGATATTCGATAGCCAGAAGAGCACCGGATGATTTCTCCCGTTTGGTAGCAGTTGGGATCACCACCTGGATTATCTGGCAGGCATTTGTTAATCTAGCTGCGATGATGGGTCTTTTACCTTTAACGGGCGTTCCTTTGCCATTTATAAGTTATGGCGGGACATCTTTAATTGCTTTTTTGGCCGCAGTTGGCGTGCTTCTTAATATCTCAAAAAATATAAATGAGTAAAGAGAAAAAGAAAATAATTTTTTTGCTTGGAGCTGATACCGGTGGGCACGTAGTGCCGGTGTATGCTTTGGCTTTAGAACTGGAAAAAAAATCAGATGCCAGCCTGGTAATTATAGGAGTTGGTACCGAGATAGAAAAAAAGTTTTACTCAAGACTAACCGGTTCAAAATATATTAAAATTGTTGCAGGTAAGTTCCAATTCGGATCGATTTGGATGAGGTTTTTGTCCTATTGCAGATTATTACTTGGTTTTATCCAATCTTTGTTTTTAATAGTAAAATATCGTCCCAGAATTATTTTTTTAAAAGGAAATTATGCAACGGTACCTATGGCTTTTGCCGCCAAATTGCTAAATTATCCAGTGATTAATCACGAATCTGACGCTATCGTTGGCAAAAGTAACAAAATTATTGCCAAGTTTTCGAAAAAGCTATTTGTCTCCTACCCGAAGGAGGTTTACAAAGAAAATATTGAAAATATGTTTTATAGTGGACCAATTTTGAGAAAAGATATTGTTTCGCTTGGTTTGCCAACAAAAGAAGATTATCAATCTTTTCTTTTAAGCCAAAATTTGCCGATTATTTTAATCCTCGGTGGCAGCCTTGGAGCGAAGTCTATTAACCAATGTATTTTTCAAACACTTGACAAAATTTTATCAAAATATCAAATAATTCATCAGACTGGTAACGCAGATATCTCTGAAGCACAGAGATTGAGGTCAAATTTATCACCAGAGATTCAAAAGCGCTATTATGTTAGTAGTTTTATTGATCAGAAATTTATTTCAGCGATTAAAATTTCTGATTTAATAGTTTCAAGGTCAGGCTCTGGTGTTTTTGAATTTGCTGCTTCAAAAAAAGCGACAATTTTGATACCATATCCCTACGCTTCTAGTGATCACCAAACTGTTAATGCTAGATTTTTTTCCAAAAAACTAGCGGCAAAAGTTATTGCTGATAATAAGTTACATCCCTCGGTTATATTGGCGATGATAGATAATTTATTTTCTGACAAAAATAAAATTAAGGAATTGGGAAAAAATTTCAAGGAATCGATAAAAACTGATGGTTTAGAAATTGTTGTGAAAGAGCTTATTAAATATTTATAAATAATATGTGGTATCATTTCATTGGAATTTCTGGTGTATCGATGAGAACGATCGCCAAGATATTACAGAAACAGGGTCATAAAGTAACTGGTTCCGATTTAAAATTGAATGGCCATGATAAAAAAAATATTGTTGATGGTATTGATGCCGTTGTATATACATCAGCAATCACACCGAATTCTGCTGGCTGGGTAGAAATAGAAGAAGCAAAAAAAAGGAATATCGAACTGATAAAGAGAGGCAAAATACTTGCTGATTTGGTAAGTGATCGTAAGGTGATCGCTGTGTCTGGTACTCATGGCAAGACAACTACTACTTCTATGATCGGACTCGCCATGATAAAAGCCGGTCTTGATCCCCTGGTTATTGTTGGTGAAGAAGTCAGTGATTTTGGAAGTACTTATAGATATGGCAGTGGACGGTGGGCAGTTGTTGAAGCCTGTGAATATGATAGAAATTTTCTATATTTTGATCCTCAGATTGCCGTTATCACTAATATTGAGGAAGAGCACTTGGACCATTATCCTGGTGGTATTTCTGATTTGCAAGATGCATTTTTCAAATTTGCTTCTCAAGTTGCTGACAGCGGAGTAGTAGTTGCTTGTGGTGATGATAAAAACACTCTGGAGGTAGTTGAGGAATTGAAGAAAAAGAAAATTAGAACAGTCACTTATGGATTAGATAAAAAAAATGATTTTAACGAACTGCCGTTTGATCTTTCTATTCCTGGTGACCATAATCGTAGAAATGCATTAGCTACACTTGCTGTCGCCGATATTGTTGATGCTGGGCCAAAGGTTGTTGAGGAGGCAATAGTAAATTTTCATGGTGCACATAGGCGTTTCGAGTTAATAGGCGAAAAGAATGGTGTCTTAGTTATCGATGATTATGGACATCATCCAACTGAGATTGCTGCTCTGTTATCCGGGGTTAAAGAAAAATATCCGGACAGAAAAGTTGTTACTGTTTTTTGGCCACATCAATACAAACGAACCAAAGCTTTTTTGAAAAAATTTCCCAAGGCATTATCTATATCTGATAAAATCGTGATCAAAGAAATATTTTTCGTCCCTGGTAGAGATGAAAAAACTAACGTTTCTGGTAAAGACATTGTTGATTTGGTTAATCAAGAAAAATCGGGAAAAGCAGTTTTTATTAATGATGATAAAAAAATTGTAGAATATTTAAATAGCATACTGGAATCAGGAGATGTTTTGGTTACTGTCGGAATCCCGCCGGTTTACAATATTGCCAATATGTATTTAGGAAAAAAATGAATTTTAGTGAAGACTTTACAAACAAATATGGAAAAAATATTGAAGAAAACATCCTTTTGCGTGATTTTACCAGTATTGGAGTAGGGGGGGTGGCCGATTATTTTTATCGGGCGCAAAGGGTTGAAGATATGGTTGGTATTGTTTCATATCTTGCCAAGGAGGGAATTCCATATTTTGTCCTTGGTGGGGGTTACAATATTGTTGTTTCTGATTTGGGATTCCCCGGTTTTGTGATTAAGAATGAAATAAAAGACATTGTTTTTTCTCAAGACAAAGCAGAAGTAATAGTCGGTTCAGGGGTTGAAATATCAAGACTGCTAATGGATTCGGCTTCTCGTGATCTTGGCGGTTTAGAGTTCCTATTTGGGATACCCGGGACAATTGGGGGAGCCGTATATGGAAATGCTGGTGCATTCGGCCATGCAATTGGTGATTTCGTTCGATCTGCAACTGTACTTTTCCCTGGAAATGAAGAGAAGAAAACAAAAATTGTAAGACATACGGCCAAGTGGTTTGAATTTTCAAATAGAAGTTCAAAGATTAAAAGCTTTAGCCAAAATCACCCGATGGAGAATAAGCCGATTATTCTTTCCGTCCGCTTGCAGCTATGTCAAAGCAAGAAAGAGGTGATACTAAGAAAGATGCAGGATAACTTCAAGATTAAAAGAGATTCTCAGCCACTCGATGGGAAAAGTGCTGGTTGCATATTCAAAAATCCGGGGGTTGGCAAAGAACAAAGCGCTGGTTTTTTGATCGATCAGGCAGGGGGCAAAAGATTTAGGGTCGGTGATGCCGTCGTATCGAAAAAACATGCAAATTTCATTTTGAATCGCAATAAGGCTACGGCGGAAGATATCCGAAGGCTAGCTAGTCAGATTAAAGATTTGGTTCGCGCTGAATATCGGGTTGGACTTGATGAAGAAATCGAATATGTTGGCAAGTGGTAGGTTTGTAAATTACAAAAAAAATTATGCAAGCGAGGGGAAAATATAGTTATTCCAGGATTAGGAAACAATCAAGTCGACCGGTAGGCGGCGGAAGGGTTTTTGTTTCTCCAAAAACCAAATATTCATATAACCCGATGATAAATCTACCAGTCAAATTTTGGGGCAACATTGGAATTTTTGTTTTAATTGTGGCTGTTTTTTGGTTAATATTTTACTCATCATTTTTTCGGCTAAAGGAGATAATTGTTGAAGGAAACAAATTAGTGACAGAGGCTGAAATCAAGGGATCTATTCGCAATAGTGATAATATTTTTCGTATAAATATTAATGAACTAAAATCACAGATTATAAAAATAAATCCAATTATTAAAGATGTAGCAATATATCGAGGTATACCTAATGCATTAAAAATAGTTGTCTTAGAAAAAGAGCCAAGAGCAGTTTGGGTTAGTGGAGAAAATTATTATTTGCTTGATGATGAAGGGTATGTTGACAAAAAAATTAACAACGACGAATATGCTGATTTAGTCAAAATATTTGATCAGAAAAAAATTCTAATCAATATTGGTGATCAAATTGTTTCTCCCGATTTTATTAAATTTCTTCAGAGCATAGAATCAGAATTTTATAATTATACAAATTTAGATTTAGTAAAATTCGAAGTTCAAGAAACAACATTTGATTTGTATGTTTATACTGGGGCGGGATTTCTTGTAAAATTTGACACCACGCGTCCTGTTGAAAAACAGCTTATAGATTTGAAAAAAATAATAATTGAACATCGAGATAGAATTAACGAATATGTCGATGTTCGTATAAATGGTTGGGCTTATTATAAATGATTACCAGGTTTAGATATCACCTAGAGGTTTTGGTTTTTATTACTGGCGCAGTTTTAATGATTTTTGAACTCGCTGGCTCAAGAGTCCTGTCACCCTATTTTGGCAGCTCCCTTTATGTCTGGAGCTCTATCATCGGTGTAATTTTGGCATTCTTAAGTCTTGGATACTACTGTGGTGGTAAGCTTGCCGATCGAACGCTCAAATTTGAGATTATTTGGCTAATATTATTTCTCGCCAGCCTTTCAGTATTTTTAGTTTTGATTGGCCAAAAAGAGGTAATATCAGGATTAGCTAATATAAATAATAATGTTCTAGCAGCACTATTTTCTTCGATACTGTTATTTTCATTGCCCAGTTTCTTTTTGGCGGTTCTAAACCCTTATGCAACCAGATTAAAAATCAAAACTGTTACTGATTCGGGTGAAGTAATCGGCAGAATGTCTGCCATATCTACGATCGGCAGTATCTGCGGCACTTTTTTAGCTGGTTTTTACCTTATCTCTGCAATCGGCACCAACAATATTTTGATCTTAATTTCTTTGATATTAGCAATATTAATGGTGCTATATTTACCGTTAAAGAGCATAGTAAGTTTTTTTGTGATGATATCAATTTTTGTATTTTTTGCTTTTACTTATTTTTTAACTCAAAGTAATAAAATAGACATAGACACGATGTATGATAGATACACAATTTTTGATACCACTATTGAGGGCAGGGTCGCGAGAATTCTTTCAAGAACCACCAATACCGGTGAGTCAGCTATATTTTTAGATAATAAGGAATTAGTTTTTAAATATCAAAAAACTTACGATATCTATAAAATTATTTACCCCGGGGCTAATAACTTTTTAATGATTGGTGGCGGAACTTTTTCGTACCCAAACCATCTTCTTGATAATAATGACGTTGAAATTGACGTTGTGGAAATCGATCCGAAAATGGTTAGCATTGCAAAAAACCATTTTTATTTTAATGACAGAGAAAAATTAAACATCATTATTGATGATGGAAGAAACTTTTTGAACAAGAACGAAAAAAAATATCAAGTAATATTTATTGATGCCTTTAAATCTTCTGGAACAGTCCCATATTATTTAACAACGGTAGAAGTTGCCAGTAGAGTATATCAACAGTTAGATGGCAACGGGGTCGTTATGATGAATATAATCTCCCCAATATGTGGTGGAAATAATCTTTTTCTCGCTTCCGAATATCTGACCTATGGAGCAGTATTTCCTTCTGTAAAAATACTGCAAATAAACAATCAATATAGCTGCGAAAGTATTCAAAATGTTATGTTGATCGCTGGTAAACAAGATTTAAATTTTTCCAATACAGAGATTGAAAATCAAGGATTTAAAGAATCTCGTCTAGTCGATAAGAATGAAATCAGTTTAACTGATGCTATCATTTTAACTGATGATTTCGCGCCAGTTGATCAATTTGTTAAAAATATTGCAAATCACTAAAAAACTCTCGATAAACCGAGAGTTTTTTAGTATATAAGTTTTGGATATCAGCTTAGAGGTTTTTTGACGATCTCTTTTGCTTCCTCAATGCCTTTTTGCGCAGCGCTTGAAACATCTTCCATACCTTCTTTGGTGACATTGGAAACGGCTGAGGTTGCTTTGGTAGTTACCTCTTCCACTGCTTCTTCAGTGGTTTTCCCTGATTCTTCCAGCGCTTTTACTGCGCCGACAAAAACATCCTTGAATCCCTCTGTGACGTCAACCACACCTTCCGAGCCGAGCTCTATCACTGAGCCAAAAATTTCACCAACGTCTGCAGTTCCTTCTTTGACGATTTTGGTTGCTGCCCCCATTAAGCTGGTAGCTAAATCACCAGTTCCCTCAATTGCTCCTTTGAGCATTTCTTTAATACTCATCTTTCCTCCAACTATTAATTGCTAGTCAATTATATTATATACAATTGAGAAAATTATTTCCATGGTATAATTGTCCCATGGACAAGGTTTGGCAAATTAGAGAAACAAAATTTGATGATATTTTGATGCAGCTTCTATTCAACAGGGGGATAATTGGTGAAAATGGAAAAAAATCTGATATTGAAAAGTTTTTGACTCCAAATTTTGATAAAGATTTTCATTTGCCCGGTTCTCTACCGGGCTACGGGCCAGCAATAGGGAGGGTTAAGAAAGCGATCGAAAATAAAGAAAAAATCGGTATATTTGCTGATTATGACGCAGATGGCATCCCGGGTGCGGCTTTTCTTTATAAAACTTTTGCACTATTTAACATAACACCGGAAGTTTACATCCCTAACAGAGAGGTCGGTTATGGTTTTAACCAGAAAGGGTTAGATTTTCTTATTGGCAGAGGCTGCAGTCTGATTATTAGTATAGATCTTGGGATTCGCGAATTTGATCTTGCAGAGTATTTACAGGATAAAAAAATCGACTTAATTATCACTGACCATCATATCCCCGATAAAAAATTGCCTAAAGCCTTGTCAGTTATTAATCCCAAAATTACCAATTCTAAATATCCCTTCTCTGAACTTTCTGGGGCGGGAGTAGTCTATAAACTGGTTCAGGGTCTAAGGTATGAATATCCTCAGATCATTACCGAGAGTTTTCTAAAGTGGAATCTTGACTTGATAGCAATTTCCACGATCTCTGACGTTGTGCCACTTGTCGACGAAAACAGAATTATTGCAAAATTTGGTCTCAAAGTTTTGAAGAAAAGCAAAAATATTGGTTTAGGAGCAATTTACAATCAAGCGGGGATAGATCCAGAAAAAGTTGATTCTTATGTCGTTGGCTTCCAAATTGGCCCAAGGATAAATGCTCCGGGACGCCTGGAACATGCCACGATTTCCTTTGAAGTCTTAATATCTGATGATTTAACAGAGGTGAGAGATTTAGCCAGCAAACTAGAGAAACAGAATATTTTGCGTCAAAAAATGATGGAGAAGATTTTAATTGATGTTGAAGCAACTATCAAAAAAAATAATTTACTTAAGAATAAAATATTAGTCTTGGGTTCAAAAAGCTGGAACAAAGGGGTGATCGGGCCCGTTGCAAGCAATGTTGTTGAAAAGTTTTGTCGTCCGGTTATTTTATTCTCTGAAGAAAAGGATAAATTTGTTGGTAGCGCCAGGAGTATCTCTGGTTTTAACATTGTTAAAGCGATAGATGAATTGAAAGAGTTTACTTTAGGCTTTGGTGGTCATGCCGGAGCAGCAGGTATTCAGATAAAAAAAGTTGATTTTAGTATTTTCTCTAAAAAAATAGTACAATTGGCGGAGAAAAAAATCTCAGAAGAAGATCTAAAACCAAAACTAAAAATTGACCTGGAATTACCTAAAGATAAAATTAATATTAGCACATTTAAAAAAATTTTAGATCTAGAGCCTTTTGGGCTTGGAAACCCGAGACCAGTTTTTATCACAGAAAAAATCCAATTACTTTCTCACCGTTATGTCGGCAAAGATGAAAAGCACCTGCAACTAATTTTTTCAGCCGGCAATCGGAAAGTTAAGGGGATTGTTTTTAATCATAAAAAAAGTCATTCTAACATAAATAATCAGAAATTTTATGATATCGTTTATATTCCATCATTGAATTTTTGGAATGGTAAATGGTGGCCCGATCTGCAAATTATTGATTTTAAGGAGTCAGTTAAAAATGCCAAAGAAAAACAATAAAAGTTTATTTGCTTGTAGCAATTGTGGAAATGAATTCCCAATGTGGAATGGAAGATGTCTGTCCTGTGGCGAGTGGAATACTTTGAAAGAGATCAGCGGAAAACTCAATAACATGCAAGATACAGGCGGTGAAATAATTGTCGCGAAGCCGCTTTTCGATCACAAAAGTGAAAGAATGGTTAGAACTAAGACTGGTTTTTCTGAACTGGACACAGTTTTTGGCGGAGGAATTGTTCGGGGCTCGGTTATTCTTTTGGGTGGTGAGCCAGGGATTGGAAAATCGACGCTACTTCTTCAAATATTGGAAAATATTGGGAAAGTATTATATATTTCTGGCGAAGAATCTTTAGAACAAATTAAATTACGCGCCGATCGCTTGGCTATTGATACAAAAAATATCTCAATCTCATCAACCCCAGATATATCAAATTTGGATAGAGCGATAGCTGATTTTATCCCTGACATGATTGTTGTAGATTCGATTCAGACAGTTTATTATTCTAAAATTTCTGGTTCAGCTGGAAGTCAATCTCAAGTAAAAGAATCAGGATTGCTTTTACAGCAATTAGCAAAAAAATTTGAAGTACCAATAATAATTATTGGTCATGTGACCAAAGAAGGGGTTGTCGCTGGCCCAAAGATGCTTGAACATTTGGTTGATGTCGTAGTTTATATGGAGGGCGAAAGAGGACATGATGCTAGAATATTGCGATGTGTGAAAAATCGTTTTGGCAACACCGACGAAATTGCCGTTATGAAAATGGAATCCGCTGGGTTAAAAGAAATTAAAAATCCCGGGAGTCTGTTTCTTTCAGAAACAGAGAATGCTCCCGGCAGTGTTGTCACCGTTATGATTGAAGGAACAAGACCTCTTTTGGTTGAAATTCAAGCACTTGTTACACCAACCTCTTTTGGTTATCCAAGAAGAACTACCTCTGGTTTCGATTTAAACCGACTTAATATTTTAATAGGTGTTATAGGAAAAAGAGCGGGAATAAATTTATCGAGTCAAGATATTTATTTAAGTGTTGTTGGCGGTATTTCAGCGCGGGAGCCAGCTTCTGATTTAGCAGCGATCCTAGCAATTGTTTCGTCGTTTAAAAACAAATCCCTGCCAGAAAAAACCTGTTTTTTTTCTGAAGTCGGCTTAACCGGTGAAATAAGAAAAGTCAGTCACACAGAAAAAAGAAAAAAAGAGGCGCAGAAACTTGGTTATCGCGCAATTTTTAGTTATCAAAACATCAGAGAAGCGATAGAGAAAAATTTTTAATTAGTTTTTAATTAAATGCCGGTCTTAAATGTGTAGCTGGTTGAACTTACGATTTTTCCTGATTGACTTATCGAAACTACCCTATAATGATATGTAGTATCTGGTATTAGAGATGAAAGCGCAGCGGTGTGAGTGGTGACGAGAGCACTATTTTTAATTGTGAATTCGTTATAATCGCTGTAATCTTCATGGGCGATCGTGTCAAAGAAAACTTGTGACGTGCTTGGTATCGATGTAACCCAAGAAATAGTCGCCGAATCTGACTCTATGTTGGAAGATTTCACATTTGAAATAGTCAGATCTTCCTTAACGGTGGCAAAAGATATCTCTGCTTTGGCGACAGTGCCATACTTGTCAGTGACGGCGACTGAAAGAATATGTCGACCAGTAGTTAAATTATTAAAATTATAACTGACAGAATACGGGGAAGAAGTATCAGTTGCTATGCTGACATTATCAATAAAAAACTCTGCTTTTGAAACATTCGCGCTGTTATTAACAGAAACGCTAATTGTTTTTGTTCCGGTGACTGTTTCATCGTTTCTGGGAGAAGTAATTTCAATTGAAAGAGGTGGCGATTCGTTGCTAATATTGCAACTGCCTGCAGGTTGTGGGTTATACAAACCGGCGGCGGTTGCCCAGGCGATAACCGGATTTTCCCAGTTTGGATCACTTGGTTTTAGTGAGTGAACATTTGAATAAATTCTAGTTTCGGTTAACTCCTCCGGTGCGTTATCAGGGGCAACAAGTCCATTTGATCTACAGACCTTGACTGCGACATTAACATCATCTTTTTCTGATGGAACCTGCCAGGAAGCAAAAATATCGGTTGTTGTTTCTTTAGAGTATTCCGATGGCAATTTATTTGAATATTTTTCGACAGTGATAGTTTGAATTCCGGCTGGTGGGTTGAATTGCTCTACTGGCTGTCCTTCCATCATCTTAGCCATAAACTCGTGGAATATCGGTGCGGCAATGATTGAACCATCGGCGCCACGACTCATTGCTCTGTTGTCATTATTTCCCGTCCAGACACCAACCGCCAAAGATGGAGTGTAGCCAACAGTCCAAGCGTCTTTGAAATCAGAAGTTGTCCCAGTTTTGGCGGCAACAGGTCGATCAGGAAAATAAAGTGCTGATCTGGTACCAAAAACTAAGGCCCTGGCATTATTGTCGCTCATAATACTTTGCATTTCGTAGGCAATTTGGGGGTCTAAAACCTGTTCTCCTTTATCTTCGTCGGATTTATATTCGTAAAGTATTTTTCCCTTGTTGTCGATGACCTTGGTTATCGCCCTTGTTTCATGACGGTTGCCACCATTGGCAAATACTCCGAATCCAGCAGTGTGCTCAAGGAGTTTGACCTCACCAACTCCGAGACCAAGAGATAGACCGTATCTTGATCTTTCGGTTAGAGTGGATATTCCGAGATCAGAGGTGGTCGTTAGAACGTCATCAATGCCGGCGAGTCCGGTCGCTTTTACTGCCGGAATATTTAATGAATTCGCCAGTGCCTGTCTGATTGTCACCGGTCCTCTGGTTGAATTATCGTAGTTTCTTGGTATATAGCCGTTGCCAAAATCTGTCGTCAGGTCATAGATTATTCTGCTTGGAGAATACTCTTTATCTTTAAAGAGAGTGGCATAAACATATGGTTTAAACGAAGATCCTGGTTGCCTATTAGAAGTAGCTACGTTTACATTGCCATCAATATCCACATTAAAAAAGTCTTTGCTGCCAACCATGGTTATGACCTCACCCGTTTTAGGATCAATGGAAACAAGCGCTGCATTTGACCCTCCATATCGCTCAACTTTTGCCATGCCATTTTGTATTGCTTGCTCAGCTATTTTCTGTTTTTCGTAGTCTAGAGTTGTGTGGATTGTCATACCTTCTTTTTCCACTCTTTGGCTGCCGTATTCTTCAGCAGCTTGTTCTATAACATACAGAGAAAAGTGGGGTGCCAGGATTGACATTTTTCTTGGTTGAACCGCAGTGCCCACTGTTGTAGTATCTTGTTTTTTTGCCTCGTCTGCCTCTTCCTGTTTAATGTATCCGGATTTGACCATCTGGTCGAGAACATAATTTCGGCGAGCGATTAGGTTATCAGTATGTGTGCCGTATGGGGAGTAATATGTGGTTGCTCTGGGGATTGCGGCAAGAGTTGCCGCTTGAGCCAATGACAAGTCTTTCGCTGGTATGCCATAATACATTCTTGCTGCTGCTTCAATACCGGCAGTTTGTCCACCATAGGGGATTTCATTCAAGTACATTGTTAGAATTTGGTCTTTTGAATACATAAATTCCAGCTCAATCGCTAGAATCAGTTCCTTTATCTTTCTAATAATTGTTCGGTCAGAATACAATAGGGCATTTTTGACATATTGCTGGGTAATAGTTGACCCACCATGGACGTTGCCACTAGTGTGGAATATGTTATTAATGGCTGCTCTGGTTATGCCGCGAAAATTGACTCCGTGGTTCTGATAAAATTGCTGGTCTTCAGTGGCAACAGTTGCGTCTTTAATTACCTTGGGTATTTGGTCTGACGCAATGACTGTTCTTTTAAGCTCGCCGGTTTCATAAAGTAAAACGCCATTTCGATCATAAATTTTGGTTGATTGAGTTGGCCTCATTTTGGCGATTTTTGCTGGAGTTGGGAGATCTTTGGCAAACCAGGCAAAAGTTACTGAGACCAGTAAAAGAGAAACCAAAAAAGCATAAGCGACTATTCTTAAAATCCGCTTCTTGTCCCATTTTTTGCGTCCCTTAGTTTTTAATCGCAATTCAAGAGGATTAAGTGAGGTTAAGTTAAATTTCATATTTGATAATAATTTTAAACACTATTTTGAAGCTAAAATTCTATTTACATTATAGTATGAACAAAGTATTATGTAAACAAGAAATCATCTTATTTTTGATGATTGCAACAGAATAATCAAAAAGTTTTTTTATGTCAAGAGGAAAAGATATGGAAAAGAAAATTCAGGAAGTTTTGACTCGTTCTATCGACACGATTTATCCCAATCGCGAATCGTTAGAAAAAATATTAAATTCTGGCAAAAAACTTCGCATATATATGGGGATTGATCCTACTGCTACATATGTTCATCTTGGTCATGCGACAAACTATATAATTTTGAAAAGATTTCATGAATTGGGGCACAAAATTATCGTTCTTGTCGGTGATTTTACGGCGATGATTGGGGACCCAAGTGATAAAAGTTCTGCCAGAAAGAGACTTTCCCGTGAACAGGTTAAGGAAAATCTAAGATCTTTTAAAGATCAAATAGGCAAAATTATTGATTTCGAAAACAAAGACAATCCAGTTGAATTGCGGTTTAACTCCGAATGGCTATCAAAAATGAGCTTTGAAGATGTTATCAATCTCGCTGCGCATTTTACAGTTCAGCAAATGATAGAGAGGGATATTTTTCAGAAAAGAATCAAAGAGAAAAAACCACTTTACGTCAATGAATTTTTCTATCCGCTGATGCAGGGTTATGATTCGGTTATTTTGGAAGCTGACGTTGAAGTTGGGGGTACTGATCAGACATTCAACATGCTTGCCGGTCGGCAACTAGTTAAAGATCTGCAGAACAGAGAGAAATTTGTGATCTCGACGACTCTATTGGAAAATCCTCTTACCGGTGAAAAACTGATGAGTAAATCATTGGGAACGGGGATCGCTTTGAATGAAGATCCAGGCGAGATGTTCGGTAAAGTAATGGCACTTCCTGACGAAGCAGTTATTCAGTGTTTTATTGATTGTACTTACGTTGATTTGAATAAAATCAAACAATATGAAGGTGAAATCGCTGAAGGAGCTAACCCAAGAGATATAAAAATGCTTCTGGCCAAAGAAATTGTAAAAATGTACCACAGTGAAAAAGATGCCATGATGGCTCAAGATCATTTTGTCAATGTGTTTCAAAAAAAAGAGCTGCCAAAAGAGATTAAAGAAATTAAAATTAGCGGAAATTTGCCTATTCCTAATTTGCTTGTTCAGGCCGGTTTAGCTCCGTCTGGTTCTGAAGCCAGAAGATTGATTAATTCCGGAGCGGTTGAAATTGATGGCGTAAAAATTACCGAGATTTCGGCTACCATCGCCGCTCATCCAGGAATGATAATAAAGGTTGGCAAGAGAAGATTTGCGAAGATTAAGTAATGGAAGAATTAAAAGAAAACATTATTAAAGCAATAAAAGGTGCCGGTTTTAAGTTGCCGGAAGATTTTTCTTTGGAGTCACCACCGAATGAGAAGATGGGTGATTTGGCAACAAATGTCGCGATAATAATTGCAAAAAATGAGGGGGTTGACCCTAAAGATGTCAGTAAAAAAATATTGGGAAAATTTAGCAGTGACTTTGTAGAAAGTGTAGATGTTGCTGTCCAGGGATTTATTAATTTTAAATTGAGTAAAAAATATTATCAGAAAGTGTTATCCGATATTTTGTCTTCTGGTGGTGATTATGGTAAAAGCGACATCGGAAAAGAAAAAAGAGTTTTAGTCGAGTATGTTTCAGCGAATCCGACCGGGCCGCTTCATATTGGTAATGCCAGGGGTGGTCCGATAGGGGAAACAATATCAAATATTTTCTCCTGGCTTGGATATTATGTTGAGCGAGAATTTTATGTCAATGATGTTGGTGCTCAGATTAGAAAATTTGGCGAGACGCTGGCATATTACTATATTTCAAAAAATGATCCAAGCTATCATTTTCCCGAGGGAGGATATCCAGGCGATTTTCTCAAGGAGATTTCTGAGCAAATTCAAAGAGAGAAAAAAGATGAGATAGCAAATCTCAAAGATGAAAAACTGATTGATCTCTTTATTCGCCACGGGTTAGAAATTACAATTAGGCGGATAAAAGAGGACTTAAGCGATTTAGGTATAGTTTTTGATCGATTTCAATACGAGAGTGACCTGATAAATTCTGGATTAAGTCAGAAAGTTATTGAGGATCTCAAGGAAAAAAATGCCCTAGTTGACAGAGAAGGTGCACTGTGGTTTTGCTCAAAGGAATATTCAGATTTATCTGATAGGGAAAGTGTTCTTGTTCGAAGTGATAGTGAGAAAAGTCTGACCTATTTTGCTAGCGACATTGCTTACCATAAAGATAAATTTGATCGCAAATTTGATAGATTGATCGATATTTGGGGAGCAAACCACCATGGTCACATAGAACGACTTAAGGCCTCATTAAAATCTCTTGGTTACGATTCTGGTAAGCTTGATATTATTTTATATCAAAATGTCCGCCTGAAAAAAAATGGAGAGACCAAACAAATGGGGAAAAGGCTTGGCAATTTCATCAATATTTCTGATCTTTTAAACGAAATGAAAGTTTCTGCCGATGTCTTCAAATACACCATTATTTCTCAAAGTAGTCAAAATATAATCGATTTTGATCTTGACCTAGCAGTAGAGCAATCAGAAAAAAATCCAGTTTACTATCTTCAATACGCTTATGCGAGAATCTGTAGTATATTGAGAAACACTGACAAAAATATTCTTCAGACTTTGGAAAAAATTGCCGAAGGGAAGGGGAGACCTGACCCGAAGACCCTTGATCTTTTAAAAGATAAAAAAGAGTTGGATTTGATCAAGCTCTTAGATAAATTGCCAAATATTTTATTAAAAATCGGCGAAAATTTTCAAATTCAGTCGCTCCCCTTCTTTGCAACCGAAACAGCTCGGGCTTATCATAATTTTTATGCGTCATGTCAGGTTCTTTCTGATGATAAGAATTTGACAGAAGCTCGTCTTCTCTTAGTATTGGCGACAAGAAATGTATTAAAAATTACCTTGTCACTTATGGGGGTGAGTACTCCAGAGAAAATGTAGCAACTACATATCTAGCTCGTAGATATTATTGCCGGAGAGTAACCATATCTTTTGCATTTTTTCATTTACGGCAAAGTCAGAGATCTCTATTTCTTTGTTAGCGACGAATTGACGTTTATATTGACCGGTTTTTGAGTATTCTATAACTCTATTTTCAGCTTTATCAAAAACAAAAATTGTTGTTGTATCAACATCAGTAAATATTTTTGTTGGTGAATTTATTTGATTTTCCGGTGTTGGTGTACCTGCTATTGAGAATGCAGTGTCAACTACTGAACGGCGAATTTTAAACACAGAGCCATCTTCATTTAGGACATAAACATCTCCGTCAATCGCCAATGAAATTGGTTTCAGAGTTAAATTAATTGACAAATACTTGGCTCCACCTGAGTATTGATCATCGGTTTTGAGATGTTTCCAAATTTGTCCGGATTCAGGATCAAGCAGGTAAATGTTAGTTGAAAAAATGCTGATAGCATTGGCATTTTCCCATTGGCTATTCTCTTCTAGTGCTAGGTCTTCAATCGAGTTTGTTGCGAGATCAAAAACCACCACCTTTTTTGCGTCAGTGTAGAGATAAAACAAATTTGCGCTATCTGAATAAGTAACCGAAATTATTTTTCCGTCACTTTGACCAATGCTTGCTAGGGAATCAGAGCTCTTTTTTCGAGTATCATATTTCGATATGTCGCCATTTTTTGAAAACGAATAAATATCTGCTCCCACAGCATAAATTATTGGTTGTTCGCCCGTTATGGTATAGTTTGCCTCTGCCGATCTTGTTAATCTAACTGCACTGTTTATTTCGTCTAATTTGGATTGAATTTGATCCAGCAAATTAGTCGCCTCGTCCTTGATAGCCGCTGACTCAGTGGCTTTCTGAGCTAATGTCTTTGACTCAATCAATTTTTCCTTTCCACCTTCGCGATTTAAGCCCAAGTCATCGATCGCCTGAGAAAAAAGATTTCTGGCGCTATTTAGGCTTTCCAGACTTTCGGCTTGTTTTGCAACCCCTAAATTATCTCGACTATTTAATTGAATCTTGATGAATCCAATTCCAAGTAAAAGGATAATAAGCCCGATATAGAGGAATTTTCGATTTTTTTCTGCCAGCAGTTCTCTAAACCAATAAACCAAATTTGCAAAGAAATCTTTAGCTTTCCTGTTTCTAGCTTTGTTTTCTCGATTAAAATAGTTAATTTTTGGCAGACCAGAAAATTTTTCGTTTGATGACATAGTTGTTTCAGGGATTGATTTCTTTTTCTTATTAATACTTTTCACACCGTTGACTATTTTGGGCTGGACATTTTTCTGCCACCATGAAACAGCCAACTTAGCACCTCTGCCGGTATGTTTTGCTCCAGAAATTGCTCCCCTGTAGGCAACTTTGGAATAATGTAGCAATTTTGACTCTGGAATATCGTCAAGGATAATAATATTGGGTTTGGTCTCAACCTGGTTTTCTTCATTCCCATCTTGCCCATTGAACTCAAAAACTATTGCGTTAACATCTTTAATTTTTGTTCTCCTCAAGTTCTTGGCGATCTCGTCGATTGCATCCAGATACTTGAAAGTTGTTAGAGCCTGTCTTAGCCGATCAAGGGAGATGTGTGAGTATAATTTTGAATTGGCGATAATTACTTTATCGTTTTGACTAACCTCGCCATTGATTAAAGAAAGAAAGGTTTTTTGTGGTAGAAGCTCGTCTTTCTCTAGTGGTTTCTCAGTTATGTGGCTAATTTTATTTGCTCGAAAAAGGTAGCCAGAGATGTTACCGGTTTGCGAAAAGATTATTTCATTACCAGACAGTAAACCGATTATTGAATTTAATTTCCCGATCCATTCATGCTCCCCTTTTGCTGCAAGCTCAGCTAAATTATTATTGATATTTTTTACTACCTGCTCAAAAGAATCAACCTGGCTTTTGGCGTCTGCGGTCTTTGTATTTTCTACTAATTCAGAAAGTATCGTGTTTTTAATTTTTTCCCCATCAACCCAAGGAGTATCGATTTCGATAAGATAGAAAAAAACCTCTGCCAGATCTTTTGGCTCTATTGTGCCAACGTATAAAAACCTGTCCTTGTGTTTGCTGCGAGTAGCAATTTGACCAATTTTTGCAACAAGGTTTGCTTCTGTCATATTAATTACCAATATTCTAACATTAATGTTGAATGTAAACAATTAGATGATTTATTTTTTTGGAAAAATTTGCTAGGATCATACTTGTGATAATTAAATTAGGAGATAAATGATTGAAATATTCAGAAATATGTGGCGCAGGAAGTTTCGAACTTTTTTAACAATTTTTGGCATTGTTATCGGCATTTTTGCTTTTACTGTTATGGGTTCGATGGCCTTGAAATTGAACAAAATGATTGACGGAGGCAAACGTTTTATCACTGGACAAATAACAATTTCTCCCAGGGGCGCTGATTACATGAGTGGTACGACTGGTATGTTGCCAGTCGACCTTTTGAATAAGATTAAAAATATTGATGGAGTCAAGGCTGTTGAGGGTGGTGTCAGTTTGTCCCTAGATGAACCAGATCCGGATAATCCAACAATGGTTAGCTTTGGTCCCCCAAAAACCATTGTTAGTTTTGATCCCGATTCAAACTTCAAAAATAAAAATTGGGAAACATTGGATATGAGAGAGGGGGTAATGGTTAATTCGGAAAGCGCTGACAATGAAATATCAATTGGTGTTAATGTTTCGTTGGAAAAAGGTTGGAAAGTTAATGACGAGTTAGAAATCAGAGGGAAAAAATTTAAAATTGTTGGTATTTTAGAAAAAACGATGACTGGACCGGATGAATATGTATTTATGAACATTAGTAAGGCAAGAGAACTATTCGTTGAAAATAATCCCTTTCTAAAATCACTAAAGGACAAGTCCGAGGAGGCGTCAAAAATCTCTGAAAGAGAGCTTTCTATGTTGCCTCAAGCAACAAGAAATCAAATTTTGGAAGCAAAAACTTTTAAACTTGAAGATGTTTCAACATCAGCGGCGATTTCATGGAAAGATGGTGAAGATCCAGAAAAGGTTGTTGAAAGGATAAAGGAGCAATTTAAAAATGAAGTGGTTGTTTTGTCTCCAAAAAAAATGGGAGAAGAGATCGACAAGGCATCTGCAACTATGAATGCTGTAATTTTAGGTTCAGCCCTGCTGGCGCTGATCGTTGGTTTATTTTCGATTATTAATACAATGGTAATGTCAATTTCCGAAAGAACAAAGGAAATTGGTATTAAAAAGGCGATAGGCGCTTCTTCCAGGTCAATTGCTTGGGAATATACTTTAGAAGCAGGAATCATCGGCCTTTTTGGTGGCGCCATTGGCCTAGGTCTCGGCTCTTTGACAGCAATTTTGATCAACAAAAAAATGGCTTCTTCTGGAGCGGAAATATTTTTGCTTGAAACAAACTTTATGATTGGGGTGATAATATTTTCTTTTGTAATCGGCATAATCGCTGGAATTATTCCGGCAGTTAGAGCAGCGAAGCTTAAAGTAGTTGAGGCAATAAGAGAGTTATAAATTATTAATTATAAAAATATGAAAATGATCGTTAAAGCCAGGGGAATCAAAAAATCATATCGAATGTCGAGGAAAAATATTGTGCATGCTCTTCGCGGAGTTAATATCGATGTCGCGGCTGGTGATTTTTCTGCCATTGTTGGTCCTTCTGGTTGTGGGAAATCTACTCTGATGCATATTTTAGGTTTACTTGATCGTCCGGATGCTGGTACATTAGAAATTGATGGGAAAAATATGTCTCGACTCTCTGATAATAAAGCTTATAAAATTAGAGCGAGAAAAATTGGTTTTATCTTTCAGGGATTCAATCTGATCCCGACATTAACGGCATTGGAAAATGTTGTACTTGCCGGTAAATATGGGGGATTGGGCAAAGGTGAACGCCTGGAAAGAGCAAGAGAGCTTCTTGATATGCTTGGGCTGGAGAATAGAGTTGATCATAAACCAAACGAGCTTTCGGGTGGCCAACAGCAGAGAGTGGCAATTGCCAGGGCTTTAATAAACAACCCCTCAATAATTCTTGCCGATGAGCCTACAGGTGAGCTTGACACGAAAACCTCAATGGAGATCATGGAAATCCTAAAGAGGTTGAACAGAAAAGAAGGAAAAACCTTTTTAATTGTCACTCACAATATGGATGTTGCAAACGCCTGTAAAAAGAGAATTAAGCTTGTGGATGGTAAGAACGCTTAATATCTTGGATTGCGATTAAACACCCGACTCCACAGAATCCTGATCCCTGTCGGGATAAAAAAGTAGAGATACTTTAAGAGTGCTAAAATTGTCCAATGGCCGTAAATGGCCTGGGTTTGATGAATTTTTATTGATTTTCTTAAATCTTCAGATGTTCTTCCTTGAAAAACAGTGTATCCTTTGCCAATTGCTTCCAAAATATGGCCGTCACTTGACCCTGTTTCTGTCAGTCGAAGCAATGTGCGGTTCATTGCGGTTGCCCCGAGATTTTCGTCAGTTAGTGTAGGTGTCGCATTTACAGTTTCTACACCATCGAGAATAAAACGATTTTGATATAATTTTCCTGCGCCAATACCGTCCATAGTGTACATTCTTTCCTGATCAAATTTTACATGCATAAAAGGATGTACAGCAATCGCCAGCCCCTCTTGTTGGTGAATTTCTTTGATTGTAGCCTCTACCGATTGTCCGGGTTCAATTTTCTCAGTTAAAAAAAGACCAAGTATGTGGCCGCTGGTTGTTGAGACTTCTTCTCCAACAATTAAATCAAAGCGATAATTGCCATTTTCAATGATTCCTTTGGCCTTTAACGCTCCCTCAATTGTGTCATGATCGGTAATGGCGATAACATCGAGATCAGTTTTTTCTTCGACATACGTAATTATCTCCTCGATAGTTGGCTTGCCATCAGAATAACTACTGTGAATATGGAAATCTGCCTTGCCTAAGTGGACAAACTTTTCAATGTTCTGAAATTTATTTTTATTTTGCATTGTAAAAAAACTATTTGGAAGAAGACTAAAATTTCTTTTGGTCGGGGAGAGAGGATTTGAACCTCCGGTCTTCGGACCCCCAGCCCGACGCATTAACCGGACTATGCTACTCCCCGCTTAGTGGCCCCATCCTTTTTGTAAATTGGACGAATAATCTAGGTGGGTGCCCTCAAGATATAGCCACGGCTATATCTGATTTGAGCCAACCTTTGTGCCATTTTTCAACAGCACATCAGCGTCTCGAACCCCAAAGGGGACGGATCCCAATTTGATAAAAATTGTGGTCCAATTTAATTCAAGACGGGACCAAACTAATAATATCAACTTTTTTCAGAAACAAAAAACCGTGTTTTGTAAAAACACGGTAATCACTCCCAAGGCTATTTTTTTACTGAAGTTCGAAGGCATCGGGTACAGAGAACAACACCATTTACCTTTTGCAGGTTTGGTTTAAAATGTCTTTTCGATTTCGTTTGCGAATGGGAGACATTATTCCCACTGATTTTACTTTTCATACAGATTGAACAGACTGCCATAATATTCCTGGAAAATTTAATTATTTTTCGTTATAATACTTTCGTATAATATCAGTAAATCAATTTTTTTTCAAGATGTTAGAGCAATATATCTATAACTATCCGCAAATATTTATTACAGTAGTTTTTCTTTTTAGTTTACTTGTTGGCTTGGTGGTTCATGAATACGCTCACGCTTGGACTGCAAATCGTTATGGTGATCCGACGGCTAAATATGCTGGGCGGCTAACTCTTAACCCGCTCGCTCACCTTGATCCAATAGGCACATTGATGCTTTTTTTGGTTCATTTTGGTTGGGCGAAACCGGTTCCAGTTAATGAAAATAATTTAAAAAATGATTTGGCAATAATAAAAGTCGCTCTTTCTGGCATAACAGCGAATCTACTTTTAGCGCTGGTTTTTGGTTTGCCTCTTCGAATCGCCACAATTTTCGGTATCGCTCATGACACAAGCTTGATTCTTATAATTCTGAATTATTTTGTCGGCGCTCAGTTAATTCTGATTGCTTTAAATATTATTCCGATTCCACCACTTGATGGCTCAAGAGTTCTGGGGTCATTGTTTACCCATGAGGCGAGAATAAAATTCGAGCACTATGGCCCAATGATTTTGATATCTTTAATTGCGCTTAGCTACTTTACAGGTGTTCCGATAATCCAGCAATTTATGGAACCGATAATCAGATTTTTCAATTTCCTCGTTGTTGGAACATATACTTCAATATTCTAAAAAAAGCCGTCTAGGCCTTCTCAATTAACATAGTAGCAAATTCAAATTAACTGGGGAGTGTGAGTCCAGCCTCGGCAATTTTTTCGTCCCTCTTGATAATTTCTTTTTTAAAACACTCCTCGCAATATACATCATCAGACTTTGGCTCAAACGGGACTTCGGATTTTTTCTTGCACTTTTTGCACTTTATCCAGTGCATCGGGTGCTTTTCACGAAGTTTTGACTTATAAGTTGCGGCGCAACTCTTACATCTTTTGGGAATGTTTTTCAGTCCCTTATCAATAAAAAACTGTTGTTCACCCTCTGTCCAGATGAACTTGTCTCCACAGTCCTTGCAAATTAAAATCTTTTCTTCTAATTTTTGCTTCTCGGGCATTGTTGTAAATTATTTTTTCTCTACTTAAATTCTATTGGTTATCAACCTCATTGTCAATTAAGGGGAAATTTGCTAATTTTACATATAGATGGATCCAGAAAAATTACTGATAAAACAGATTGAGGAAAATCGTGCTTCCTCGTCATATATCTTTTACGGATCTGATCCTGAAAGTTTATATGATCAGGTGATCAGATTTTCAGAGAGGCTAAATGTTTCCAAATTTAGTATTATTGAGATTGGCCCGGAAAGCAAAGAAAAAAACTCTAGAGATGAAATTCGGGTCGGAAACATTCGAGAGCTTATTCGAAGGGTGAATTTAACTGCTTCTGTCGGAGAGAGCAAGCTAGCGATTATTCGGGATGCTGACAGACTCAATGTTGAAGCTTCAAACAGTTTACTCAAAACTCTTGAAGAGCCGCCAAAAAGTCTTACAATAGTTCTATTGTCAAACAATCTGAAACTTTTGCCAACGATAATTTCTCGTTGTCAGGTGGTAAAATTTTCCGACAATAAAATCAGAGCTGAAAACGATTCATTTTCCAATTTCACCAGTCCGGAGAAAAAAATAAAGACCGTTTTTTCCGATTTGGATAAGCTAATTAACAGCGGTTTTGATTTGAATGAATTTTTAGAATCAATGCTTGTTGACTTACGCAGCCAATTATTACAAAATCCATCTTTTGATATATTGCATAAGATTAAGAAGATATTTCAGGCACGAAGTGATTTGGCTGTAACAACTAATAAAAAATTAGTTTTAGAGAATTTATATTTAGCGGTTTTGTAAATGTCAAAAATTGCAATAAAAATAAAAAGTACCGGTCAGATTGTCCAGACTGATGTTGGGAATTTATCAATGAAAGTTGGTGACTGGCTTTTAGTTGAGACACCTCAATGCAAAGAGGTGGCAGAAGTCGTTGACGAAAGTCGTTTAAAAGACAGTCAGGTCGAGAAAGGCGATGTCAAAGAAGAAGAAGTTGAGATTATCAGAAAGCTAACTGACAAGGATATTGTTCAGCGCGATGAATTAAAGAAAATTGCCAGAAATTTAATTCTTGAGTGTCAGCAGAAAATTGATAATCATAAATTGCCGATGCAGCTACTCGACGCCGAACTTTCATTTGACGAAAAAAAGTTAACTTTTTATTTTACTGCTGAAGGCCGAGTCGATTTTCGATCACTAGTGTCTGATTTGGCTTCGACCTTCAAGAAATTAATTCGCTTGCAGCAGGTTGGGGCCAGGGATGAAGCAAGATTTTTAGGTGGTTTTGGTCGTTGCGGAGAAAAGCTTTGCTGTCGACGTTTTTTGAAGGGTGACCTCGATAGTGTTACTCTTGATATGGCCCAGGTCCAAGGCTTAGCTACTATGGGGAGTAATCGCATTACTGGTGTTTGTGGCAAATTAATGTGTTGTCTTGCTTATGAATTAAAAGATTACAAAGAAGCGGCAAAAAAACTGCCGAAAATTGGTGATCAGGTTAAAACTGATAAAGGAATGGGAATAGTAATTTCTCAAAATGTCCTTTATGGCAAAGTCACAGTTGAGTTGGAAGATAAAAGTCGATTGGAGGTTTAAGTGCTAGAAATTGGAATATTGTTATTGATTGCGGCGATCTTTATCTTTCTTGCTATCCGCTTTCCAAAGACTAAAGATTTTGATTTCAAAAAACCTCCTCGGGAAAACAATGATCAAGTCGTTTTAGAGGCTCAAAAAATACTTTCAGAAAGGCATGAGAAAAAGTCTGTAGAATCCAGCGAAGAGAAAATTGAGCCAGAAGTCTCTGGCGAACTGGATAAATATGACAAAGAGCTATCTGGGCTTCTAAAATTAGCTAGAGACAAAATTAACGATGGGAAATATTCTACCGCCGAGGGGCTTTTAGTTGATGCAGTTTGTAAGGATAATAAATGTGCTTGGGCTTATGAGCAATTAGGGGTAATCTATTTATCTATTGGAAAAAATTTGTCTGATGCCAAGGAGTCTTTCCAGATGGCGATAAAATTAAATCCAGAGAGTGCAGAGTCGTGGTTTGGGCTTGGTAAAATTCTTTTTTCTGATGGTCAGCTTAATAGTGCCATTGAGCATTTTCAGAAGGCCACAACTATCGATCGTAATAATCCGGAATATCAAGCGGAGTTGGGGAAGGCATATTTAGAGATTCGCCAATTTGGGAAAGCGTCAAAAGCTCTAAAGCGCGCTTCATCTCTGGATATTTCCAACCAAAAATACAAGGAATTGGCCTCACTTGCTGAGGATAAACATCGTGAGCATTCGCGAGCTTCAAAAATCAGTTGAAAAAAGAGGGCAAAAATGCTAGAATTTTTTACAGGGGGTGTTTTTGTTAGTTAAAAATCGTTTTTTAGTTTTTGCGCAAAGACAACCATCGTATCACAAGTAGGCTTGTTCGCCCACGTAGCTCAGTTGGTAGAGCAACTCCATGGTAAGGAGTAGGTCAGCAGTTCAAGTCTGCTCGTGGGCTCCATCAACTATTCAATGCGAATTTGCTTGTCTTGAAGAAATATTATGGGCTGGGATAGCGAAGTGGTCAAACGCAACAGACTGTAAATCTGTCGGCTCACGCCTTCGTAGGTTCGAATCCTACTCCCAGCACCACCCCACTTTAATTCACAGAGAAGCTGTTCACTAGGAATTGCTCAATATAATATGGCTTGTGTTAAACGCAAGCGAAATGCCGATATAGCTCAATGGTAGAGCAACTGTTTTGTAAACAGTAGGTTGTCGGTTCAAGTCCGACTATCGGCTCCAATCTGTATAAGCAAGTCGGTTTAAGCTCAGAAAATAAATTATAAGGAATTTAAAATGGCAAAAGACGCAAGAGAAATCGTAACTTTGGAGTGCGAGGTCTGCAAAGAAAGAAACTATCAAACAGAGAAGAATACCAAGTTACAAAAAGAGCGATTACAATTGAAAAAGTTTTGTTCAAAGTGCAAGAAACATACTCTGCACAAAGAAGCAAAATAATTTATAGCGCTATGAGCGCTATTTTAGGGGCATAGTACAATGGTTAGTACAGCGGTCTCCAAAACCGCGGATCGGGGTTCGATTCCTCGTGCCCCTGCCAATTAAAATTTTTCAGAGGGATATATGCGACTTATATCGAAGAATTTCGCTGATATGCAAAGTCTTCCGCAGGAATTCACCTGTGATGGGGCAGGGGTTTGTCCGGCTTTTGAGTGGATTGATGCTCCGAAAGAGACTAAGAGTTTTGTTCTCGCCTGCAATGATCCGGATGCCGTTTCAGGTAATTTTATTCACCTGGCATTAATTAACATTCCTGTTGGCACCTCGAAGATTGATAATATTAGTGAAATTGAAGGGGATTTTTTGCCTAATTCCGGAGGCGAAAGAAGTTATTATCCACCCTGCCCGCCGTCAGGTAGCCATCGCTACATTTTTACTCTTTACGCCTTAGATATTGAAAGAATCATTCCGGAATCGGTTCGAGACATTGAGACAATCCTCAAACCACATATTATTGCCAGCGCGACAATTACTGGAATATATGCCAAAGAATAGGTTTGTGAATGGCAGTAATATGTTGTACAATATAATTGATTAGGTAAATTATTTTTTTGTGAGGGGAAATGTTAAACTATTCAATATCGCAAAAAATTCGTTCTCGGAAAATTGTTTTCTTGTATACTTTGATTGGAATTTTGGTGCTATCTTTAGTTGCGGTTAGTTTTTTGTTGACAAGAAATAATAAAACTGCCAGAGCTTGGGAAAATATACCGGACAAGCTTGTTGTTGCTGAGAATGATGTGCTTTACATTGGTCCGGGTGGGTACACTTCTCAGAGAATGTGGTCAAGTTATGGTGAACCAAGTAGGCCGGAAAAGCAATTACAAACAATTGCCACTGCCCCGGAGGGGAATGTTTATGTTTCCGGTAATGTTGCTGGAATTATTTGTCCAACTAGATATTTAGATGGCGGTTCTTTTGTTAATTGTAATGCTATAATTGGCGACGGTTCGGGAATGATTGTTAGGTATAATAAATCGATTGAAATTGCTGGCACCGTTTTTATTACTGATAGGGTGATTTTGGAAGCACCAAATATAACAATTACTGGTACAGCGAAAATTATTGCTTCGGGGCAAAACGGTTCTCTTGGTTATGGGGATAATTGTGGTTTTGGCGGTATCGGCGGTATGGTTGGGGGAACGTCGTCGTCAAATAACATAGATGTTTATTCAGTCCCTGAAGATTCAGGAACCGATAAGAGATATGCTAATTGCAGCGATGAAGTTGATGGAAAGCCAGGTTATCAATCACCAAATATCAAAGAATTAGCCACTATATTAAAGCAATATTTTATTGTTAATAACGAACAACTTTATGGTGGCTCTGGCGGTCAAAGTAGTGATCCTTTTAAAGGCAATAGCTATGGCACTGTTGGCACTTATTCATTACTGGGGCTTGGCGGTGCTGGTGCTTCTGGTGCAACTGGTGCAACTGGTGGTGGAGATAAGGATCATGGTAGTTCCGGTGGCAGTGGCGGTGGTTTCGGAATTGTGTTTAAAGTGTCCGAGAATTTAATTATTGATACCGCGGCAACAATTACTGCCAGTGGGGGTGATACGACTGTAAATGAATCTGATACTAAAGTGCCTGAATCTAGTATTTCGCCACAAGATACTAATCATGCTAAAAATGTAACGGGAGGATTTGGCGGTCCGGGTGGCGGAGGTGTAATAGTGGTTGATGCTGTAAGTACGAAATTTATTGATTCCAGTGGCAAAGAAATTGCTCAAAACTATGCAGTTTTTAATGTTAGCGCCGGAAAATTTGATTATCCTGCAAATAGGTTGGTCTACAAGACTCCCGGTGTTGCCGAAGACGGGAAGTTAATAGTTCTTTCTGAGATTGGTAAAAATGTTAGTATTAAGAAAAGTTTATCAAAGGTTGATGGAATAGGCAGCCCTTATTCTGTTCAGCCGGGAGATGTTCTGCAGGTTACACTGGATATCAGTAATTTGGTGCCAAATCAGCGAGTCACCATTACCGACGAACTTTTTAATGATGTTGGTACTAACAGCGCAGTTTTTGCCGGAGGCTGTATTCCTGATCCCAATATTATTCATAATTTTGATCCGAATGCCAAATTTTGCCAGGTGATTGATGGTAAAGTAACATGGGAACTTACCCCTAGTTCATTGATGGCAACTTTAATATACAAAATTGAAATTAAATAATATGTTTAGGAAACGAATACATTTTTTTTCTTCTATTTTGATGTTACTATTTTTTTCTATTTTCTCTTTTAATAAAACATTGGCACTTGATATTGATAATGAAAGGCCAACGCTACTTAGAGGTATCCCGTCAGCGGAATGGATTGATATTTCCAACCCAGATGCCGGACGTCGCTATTCTCATAGTGACCCTGAATACACAATTACAATACGCAACACTACTCCGGAAACATTGCCCGATATGCAATTTTTGGTTGATTGCGCATTAAATTCCGCAACAACTTTGGCAAATTGTTTTTATTTTAATGGTCCAACCACTAATGCCAAACTGTTAAATAGTAAAACTTACGTTAATAATAAATTGAAATCAGCCGTGGCGATACTTCGTTATGGTGGGGTTAATGTTGTCGGTGACTCATATTCTGCTAGTGGGGATTTCAATTATTGGGGCAGGCACTTGAGACAAGCGACAGATAACTCTGACTCGAATGCTTTTTGGGAATCCGGAAATTATAGCTTCAATCCCAATGCTCAGTCATATTGGGATACTGGTGACCCCAACAAAAACTCTGAAATGACTGATACAATAAATAGATTGTCTAGGAATACTAAATCGCCAGTTAATAGTATTTTTAGTGATGGGCCCAGCTATGTTTGGATCCCTAGATCTTTTCATGGCGTTTGCGGACAATTATTAACGTGCAGTGAAGACAACCTCTATCCCGAGGGTAGAATTTGGCATCCAGAGCGTGATAAAGATTTGTACATTCGGGCGCCAAAAGTTGAGTATTCTGACAAAGCAGCGATTTTATTGTCTGGAAGAAACCTAAACATCGAAACCTCTGTTGAGCCAAAATATGGGCAAAATGATGCCGCTCTTGGATTTATTGTCCAAAACGGCAATGTAATTATTAGAAATAATACTAGTAATACCATGACGGTTCGGGCCTCGATCTTTGTGCCCAATGGAAATATTATTATCATCGGAAATAGAATAAATTTGATCGGTTCTTTTGTCGCTAAAGATTTTGTTATCGAATCAAACATCGCTAGCTTTATCCAGGATACACGCGGGGAGACTAGTTGGCCACCAGGATTTCGGGAATTGAAACTGCCGATTGTCTCTAGCAATTAATAAAAGCTTTTTATTTTAAAATTCAAAATGTTATAATAGAAGCACCCAGATATTGAAGCCCGCTGTTGCATCACTATAACGGTCTGTATTATAATGTTTATGTGATAATTTGGAGGGAAAATGCCAGACGAAGTCCGCAATGCGGGCCACGAGGAACCTTTTTTGGAGATTGATACACCCGGAGAACGTTCGGGGTCTTATACTTTAAGCTACATACTGGTCATAATAGTATCAGTAGTTGTTTGTGGTTTTTTAGTTTATTACAAATTCCACACTGATTCATTGGCGGCTGATAAGTCTTCGTCGCTGGATAGCTTTATTTCAACCCTTGAGTCTAAAAATAATTCTGAGACAGAGAAGAAGGTAAACGATATTAATTCAGCTGTTAGAATATTATCGACCGAGAAAAAATCGAAGTATCTTTTCAAAATCTTTATTGACGAACTAAAAACAAAAATTACCAACGATATAAAACTAAACAATCTCTCGATAGATAGCCAGGGGATTGTTGTGATGGACGGAGAGAGCAAGGGTTATCGCTCAGTTGCCGATCTGGCTTTGGCGCTCGAGTCATCTTCAAAATTAAACAACATCGAGATTACCGGGCTATCACTTACAACAGATGGAGAAAGTAGCCAGGTAAACTTTTCAATAACTGCCAATCTAGTTGATTGGGGTTCTTCGTCATCAGTTGAAGAAAGCGGAGCGGAATTAGAAGGTGAAAATGGAGGGTTGGATGAATAAGGAGGACAGAAGTTTGTTTTTGCCTATTGTGGCACTTTTGATTGCAGTGATAGCTTTTTTTGTTTCTTGGAAAATGTTGATGCCACAAATTGCTGAGAACCAAGCAAAAATAAAGGCTTATGATGCTGATATCGAATTAGCCGAATTAAAAACACAATCACTTTCCGACGCCAACAAAAAAATTGCTTCTATATCAAGTCTAGTAAATCAGCTGCTAGTCGCTATCCCAGAGGGCGTTAATTCCCCCGACTTAATAGCTGAAATTGAAACCATCGCAGCGGTAAATCAGGTTTTGCTTCCCAGCATTTCACCTCCAGGCGTTGGTGAGCAATCATCCGAGGCTTCGCCTGATAGCTCTCCAACCACAATTTCCATATCAGGTGGTTTTACAAATATTTACAATTTTATCAGCTCTCTAGAAAATAGTATCAGATTTCTGAAAATTACCAGTCTTTCAATATCCTCGACTGAAGTTGATAGTTTGAGCGCAACCATTACCTTTGATGTTTTCAGGCGACCAAGCGCCAATAGCTTAGATTTAACTTCTGAGGTGGATTATGAGTGAAAATACCTTTTCCAATAAGACTCTCGCGATTTCTGGTTTTGTGATGTTAGCTGTTGTTTTAGCTGCTTTCGCTTGGATGTGGTTTAAAACTCCTCGGCCAGATGAAAGTATGTATAGAACGAGCGCAAATTTACAAGTCCCAGATATTTCAGGAATTGAAAAACGAGCGTCTAGCTTGCTAGATGGGATGACAAATAACAGTGGAATACCGATCCCGACGCCGACTGAGAAAATGGGTCGAGAAGATCCTTTTGCTAGTTTATAATAATCAATTTTTATGAGCATTAGAGATAAGGGTGACACCCCCTATATTTCGGTTTTTGACGGACTAAATCAGGCGCTGTCTTCGCAGTCCATTATTGATGTTTTTGTTGTTCAGGGGTTGGTTCTGCCTGTTGACGCTGAAAAAATAAAATTGCGTTACAAAAATAACCTGGCAATTGAAAGGTTCTTGCTTAGTAACCGCCTGATATCAAGAGAAGCAATTAATAAAGCCTACAGCATAATTTTAAAGCTTCCATTTGTCGGGCTTGGTAATCTCTCGATACCAAAAGAGATTACTAGTCTGATACCGGAAAAGCTTGAAAAAAAATATTTAGTTTTACCGTTTTCAAAAAAGGGAGATATCCTAAATATCGCTATTGGCAATCCGGGAGAGCTTTTTTTGGGTGCCAATAATGATATCAAATCATTGATTGAGGCCAAAAATCTCCACATGGAGCTTTTTATCTCTACGCCAGAAGATATTTTGAAAGCGATCCCATCAAAAAATGGTGATAAAAACAAAATTCAATTGGAGCAGAGCAACTTGCCGGTGATATTTTTACGAAATCGCAATGTTGATATGAAATATCTTCGTCTTTTGCCACTGGAATTTATTGAAAAGAATAGGGTTGTAATTTTTGACCGAGTCAATGGTAAAAGATACCGAATAGCTGAGGAAGACCCTTATAGTAAAAAGACGAAAGAGATAATAGATTATCTAAAAAAGAACAACAATCTGGACCTCGAGGAATTTACCACTTCAAGTGAAGATATTGATTATTTAATCGGCCTTTACAAAAATTCTTCCAAGGCAAAGCCTGAA
>CAYRLY010000009.1:0-41682 GCA_964425445.1 uncultured Candidatus Saccharibacteria bacterium
AACAGGATTTGGAACACCTAAATTGTCGCTTCCATTCCAGTTAAAACAGCATATTGGTGGCCAAAATGGTGATATGGTGGAGCTGGCGGGAGTTGCACCCGCGTCCAAAAGGAAGAAATAATATCGTCTACAAGCTTATCAGCGACTGTTGTTTTGATAAACGGCTGAAGTCACTGCAAAAAACCGTTTACCTATCTCTAGAATATCTTAGCTTTATCCGCTAGAGAATCAGCTAAAGTGCAGCTCGAGATATGGCGTTTGGCCTCCCAATTCGAGCAGACGGGGAGCAAACGGTTGTCGCGATTAAGCGGCAACTGGCGAAAAAGCTAGTCCTGCAAAAGCAGTTTTTACTTTTTCTGTAAGTGTTTTTGCACTTAAAATTTGCGCAGTTATGGTCGCAGCTTACCAGCTTGCAATAAAATCTCAAAATCCCTCTGTCGAAGCTAATACAGCCCCACGCCTCGCAAGGCGAGAAATTTCTAAATCCTAAACTCTAATCTCAAAACAATATTATTATAGTACAAAATTTTAACATTGTCAATTTCTAGATTTGACGGCGCTGGCTATTGCTTGGATGAATTTTCCAACGGCGTTTCCTTCACCGATTAGTGGCAGGATATATATCGCTAATGTAGCAATTAAAGCCAGACCGATTACCCAGCCGAAGCTGTAAAAAAGACCTCGAAGAACATTCCAGCCGAGATTAGTGGTTCTTTGCGTTGCTTTTTCTAGACGATTTATTGATTCTATGAGTTTATCGTTTTCTTCTGGCATTGCCCTCCTTAATAAACAAATTATAGCAAAAAATTTTTCTAAAGTATTTTTTTCAAATATTGGCCGGTATATGATTTTTTGTTTTTCGCCACATCTTCAGGGGTTCCCGTGGCGACGATTTCGCCACCGCTGTTACCACCATCGGGACCGAGATCAATAACATAATCGGCCGATTTGACCACGTCTAAATTGTGTTCGATCACAACAACAGTATTCCCTTTGTCAACGAGTGCAGTTAAGACTTTAAGAAGTTTATTTACATCGTCAAAATGCAGTCCAGTCGTCGGTTCATCAAGTATATAGAGGGTTCTACCTGTTGATTTACGAGAAAGTTCGGTAGATAATTTAATTCTTTGAGCTTCACCACCAGAAAGTGTGGTTGCTGGTTGTCCTAGTTTAATATATCCTAGTCCAACCTCTGATAATACCGCCAATTTATTTTTGATTGACGGAATATTTTCAAAAAATTTTAAAGCTTCGTCAACGGTCATATTTAAGACTTCAGAGATATCTTTGTCTTTATAATGAATTTCTAACGCTTCTTGGTTGTATCTTTTACCTTTGCATTCCGGACATTTAATATAAACATTTGGCAGAAAGTGCATTTCAATCTTTAGTTCACCACCACCACTACAACGCTCGCATCTGCCACCTTTGACATTGAAAGAAAATCTGCCGGACTTATAGCCACGGAGTTTTGCTTCCCTTGTCATAGCAAAAATATCACGAATAAAGGTAAATACTCCAGTGTAAGTTGCTGGGTTTGATCTTGGTGTTTTTCCGATCGGTGACTGGTCGATGGTGATTACTTTATCAATATTCTCTATGCCTTTAATTTCCTGACATTCACCCGGCACCTCTTTGGCGTGATAGAACTTTTGTGCCAGTGTTTTGGAGAGAATGTCATTTATCAAAGTTGATTTGCCCGAACCGGAAACACCTGTGACACAAATAAAGGTATTTAACGGTAGATCAACATTTATATCTTTGAGATTGTGCTGAGAAGCTTTTAAAATCGAGATTTTGTTCCCATTACCTAATCGACGAATTTTTGGTGTCGCAACCTTTTTTTTGACTGAAAGATACTGGCCTGTTAGGGAGTTACTCTTTTCTAACTCTTTGACTGTGCCCTGAAAAATTATCTCTCCGCCGTGTTCTCCGGCCCCTGGACCGATATCTATTACCCAGTCGGCAGAGCGTATGGTTTCTTCATCGTGTTCAACAATCAGGATGCTGTTGCCAAGATCTCTCAAGCTGTTTAGCGTTTTGAGCAGCCGTCCGTTATCTTTTTGATGTAATCCGATTGATGGTTCATCCAGAATGTAAAGCACGCCCTGGAGCCCTGAGCCGATCTGTGTCGCTAGTCTAATTCTTTGAGCTTCGCCACCGGAAAGGGTTGAAGCATTGCGGTTTATTGTTAGATAAGGTAAGCCAACATTTAGTAGAAATGTCAGGCGCTCCTTAATCTCTTTGATAATTTGGCTAGCGATCTTTTTCTGCTCGTTATTTAAGTGATCAGATAATGAATTGAAGAAATTAAAACAGAGATCAATTGTCATTTCTGAAACGTCAATGATGTTTTTCCCGTTGATACTGACCCCCAAAATTTCTGGCCGAAGCCTTTTGCCTCTACAAATAGGGCAATTACGATTTATCATGTATTTTTCGATCTCTGATCTGATGTAATCGGATTTTGTTTCTTTATATCTTCTTTCGAGATTGGGAATTATGCCTTCGTATTTCGTTGAATAACCGTTGACAATGTAGTTTTGATCGCCGGTTCCAAATAGTATCTTTTTCAGTTCTTCTTTCCCTAGTTTCCCGATAGGCTTATCCAGAGGAATAGAATTTTTGTCTGCCATTGCTTTCAGTCCGGCCATGTACCAGGTTGATGTTGAGGCGGTTTTTGACCACGGCCTGATCGCTCCCTCGAGAATTGTTAATCTAGGATTGGGTAAAATTAATTTTGGATCGATTTCTAATATTGTGCCAAGTCCTTGACAGTGAGGGCATGCCCCGTGTGGTGAATTAAAAGAAAACGATCTTGGAGAGATCTCCGGGAGTGAGATGTCACAGTCAGGGCAGGCGAAATGTTCGGAATAAAATTCGTCTCTATCTTTGTCGACATAGGATATTTTGATATAGCCATTTCCAATTTCAAGCGCTTTTTCTACCGAATCATTAAGGCGCATTTTGTTGTCTTTGTCTTCTTGGTCCTTGTCGATGATCAGGCGGTCAACTACGACTTCAATTGTGTGTTTTTTTTGTCTGTCTATTTCTTTGCTTTCTGCCTCATCGATCTCCATTACCGTTCCATCAAGACGAATTCTGGAAAATCCGCTTTTTCGAACCCTTTCAAAAACATCTTTGTGTTCTCCCTTTCTATCAGTAACTAAAGGAGCAAGAATCATAATTTTGACGCTTTCTTTCCTGTTTTTGTTCAAAATTATATTGGCAATTTCTGCAACTGATTGCCGACTGACCGCTTTACCACATTTTGGACAATGCGGAATGCCAGCTCGAGCAAAAAGTAAACGTAGATAGTCGTAAATTTCAGTGATCGTCCCGACGGTAGAGCGCGGATTGTTTGAAGCTGACTTCTGATCAATGGAAATTGCTGGAGAAAGGCCTTCGATATAGTCGACATCGGGTTTTTCCATTACCCCCAAAAATTGCCTAGCGTAAGAGGACAAGCTTTCTACATAGCGTCTTTGGCCCTCGGCGAAAATTGTATCAAAAGCGAGAGATGACTTTCCGGATCCGGAGAGTCCGGTTATTACAACCATTTTATCTCTTGGAATTTCAAGAGAGATATTTTTGAGATTATGTTCCCTGGCCCCGGTTATTTTAATTTCGTTCATTTATTTTATAACTCTTGGTAAATACTGTCAGAAATTATAGCAAGACAAAGTGAATTTGTAAAGCAGCAGAATGTCTGGTAAATTTGCAAAAATTTTGTTATCGTCAAATAAAACCAATAAAAAATAATTAGCCATCTATGAATAAGAAAGGAGCATTAATGGAGAATGTTGACACCATCATCGGTCTTAATGTCAACTTAAAGGGGAACCTTAAAAACAAAGGGTCTATTCAGGTAAACGGTAGCATTGAGGGTGAAATTCGCAGCGACGAAAGCATAACAATCGGCGAGACTGCCAATGTTAAGGGTCCAGTGGTGGCTAAATCAATAGAGATATCCGGATCGGTAAAGGGCTTGGTAGAGGCTTCTGAAAAACTGGAAATCAATCCAACCGGAAAAGTTGTTGGAGACATTAATGTAAAAACCTTGATAATCAAGCCCGGTGCAGTATTTGTTGGTAAAAGCACGATGCCTGATCAAGCTGGAGAGATGCCGGAAGTGAAGGAAGAAGAGGAAAAAAAGACGGAAGTAAAGTAAATTCCTAATAGGCATAAATGTACTACTATATTTTCGATGTCAGAAAATGTAAGAATCGTCGACAGGTTGAGACAATTAAAGATTATTTATCTGAACTAGGGATTTCGGGGGAATACGTTATCCCCGATAAAATTCGGCCTGCAAAAGACCTTGCTGAACAGGGAGTGTTTAAGGGTTATTCTACGATTGTCGCGATTGGCTCTGATGAACTGATCGATGAGGTTGCTGCTGTTATGCTTAATAAACAGCAAGCCTTTGGTGTTTTGCCGCTTGGTGCGTCCGAAAATATTTCAAAAATTATTGGAGCAGCAAATTGGGAAGAGGCAGCAACAAATTTAAGGTTTAGGCGGATATCGGAGACCAAAGTCGGCGTTATTAATGAGCAAACTGTGTTTTTTAGCTATTGTCAGGTTGTGATTGATAAGCCAACCGCCGTTACTCTTGAATTTGAGGATTTTATTGTTCAAGCTAAGGCCAGAGAATTGTATGTTGCTAATCGTTTTCCGGGATTAATTAAAAAAGATCCTGACAAGTTGGATATTATTATGAGGAGTGTAGAAGTGGGTTCGGGTGGTCTTTGGGGTTTATTAAAAAATGCTGTTGTTGGGTCCAATATAACTACAAAAGATCTTGATCTATCGTTGTTTCGTACTGACGCCTTGAGAATTTTTTCGCCAAGACAGCTTTCGATTTCGGTTGACGGTAGAAATTTGACAAAAACTCCAGCCACATTTGGCGTTAGTCAGAAATTTATTCGACTAATTACAAAGAAAAACTTAGACTCTTGACCTTCGGGCAATATTTTGTTACAATTTTCTTAGTTTGAAAAGGAGCACATATAGCTAAAAATTTTTTCCGGGCAAACGATCGAATTCGAGCAAGAGAAATACTTTTGATTGATGCAGACGGAACATCCTTAGGTGTTCATTCTTTGTTTTCTGCCCAACAAAAAGCCAAATTAGCCGGTCTTGATTTAGTGGAAATTTCCCCTAACAACAATCCCCCAGTCGCTAAAATTATGGATTTTGGCCGGTATAAGTATGAGCAGGAAAAAAAGGACAAAGACAACAAGCAAAAATCAAAAACGCTTGAGGCTAAGGAAATTCGTTTGTCGGCAAAGATTGGAGACCACGATCTTGAAGTAAAGGCCAAAAGGGCCAAGGAATTTATTGAAAAAGGTCATAAAATCTTGGTTTCTCTTCGCTTGCACGGGAGAGAAAACATATTTGTCGACAGAGCGGTTGATGTCATAAAAAATTTTGCCGAAATGATAGATATGGATGTGGCCGAAGAGCCGAAAAAACTTGGAAATCAGATTCGGGTAAATCTAATTAATAAAAAAGAAGAAAAATAATATTATGCCCAAAATTAAAACACACAAGGCAACAGCAAAGAGATTTAAAATTACAGGCAGTGGTAAACTTCTTCGAGTTCCTGCCGCCGGCAATCATCTTTTGACTAATAAATCTGATCGCAAAAATACATATTTAGAAATTGCCAAGTGTGATAAAAAAAGAATTAAACGCAGATTAGGTAAGGTGTAAAATGCCAAGAGTTAAACGCGGAGTAACAACTAAAGCTAGACACAAGAGGCTTTTCGCAAAGACAAAGGGAATGCGCGCTGGTCGCAAGAATCAGGTAAAACTTGCTAGGCAGGCTTTTTTGAAAGCCGGAACAAATGCTTATATTGACAGGAGAAGAAAGAAAAGGGATTTTCGCTCTTCTTGGATTATTTCAATAAATGCGGCTTGTAGGGAAGAGGGGATTAGCTATTCACAATTTATTAAAAAAATGACTGATAAAAAAATTGAGCTTGATAGAAAGGTTCTTTCAGAGATGGCAAAAAACCATCCGACTGAGTTCTCGAGTTTTGTCAAAGAAGTTGTAAAATAACTTTTTGAAAATTAAAAAAACACCAAGCGGCAGGTGTTTTTTTAATTTTTTTCAGAAAAAAAATAATAACAAAAAAAGAATATTCCAACAACAATTAGTGTATCTGCTAGGTTAAAAGTTGGCCAATGTTGAACTTTAAAATAATCGCGAGCACCACCGAAAAAGATTCGATCGGATAAATTTGAAACTGTACCTGATAGAACAAAGATCAACGGGTATTTATATTTTTTTGTTGACTTTAAAAAGTACAGAAATAGTGCAGTAATAAAAACGAATAAAACCAGTATCGATAAAGAGTTCGATCCCAAAAGACCGAAAAACATCCTACTATTGATAATCGTCTCGTTGTTTGTGAATAAAAAGGCTACAGTTTGTGAAAAAGCAAGAAGGAATAAAAATATAACTAGATACTTATTTTTTTCCATTTTTTTTGCAACTGACACAGACATTTGCATAGGGCATTGATTCTAGACGACCGCTCTCGATCTCTTTTTTACAAATTGAGCATTTTCCATAAGTACCTTTTTCGATTGCTCTAAGCGCTGTTTTTATCTTTTTCAAAAGTTCTTTTAGCTGGAATTCAATGCTTTGATTATTCTCAAAATCTGAAAACTCTCTGGCGCTATCATCATCACCCCGACCGTATTCAGGAAATTCATCAAGCTTTTTTATTTTTTTTTCTAGCTTTTCTTTTTCTAACAACAAAGATTTTTTTTGTTTTTCAATAAATTTTTTGTCGATTTCCATCATCAACTCCTTTCTCTGGGTGAAGAGGGGAAATTAATTTGATTTTTAAGATATAAAAACAAAGCAATGATAAATATCAGTATTGAGGTTATTTGGCTGTAATTTAAACCGATAAATACCTTTGGGTCTATCCGCCAGGAGTCTATTATTATTCTGGACAATGAATAGAGAATTACAAATGAAAATAATAGAAAATATTTTGACAATTTGCCTCGAAACTTCAGGTAAATTAGAAAGTTTATCGCGAAGATTCCAGAGCAGATAAAAATTTCAAAAGCAGTGACCGGCATAAAACCATAATATGCCAATGCTGATTTAGTTTTTACCCCAACTTCTCCATTTAAAGCACAGCCAATTCTGCCAATTGCGATTCCCAAAGGAAAAGTAATACCGGCTAAATTAATTACTGGTTCCATTTCAGTTTTCTGTTTTTTTAATAGTGCAATGAAAACCAGTGTTCCGAATACAAACCCTGCAAATGAAACCAACCCCCCCTGCCAAATTTCAAGCATTTGATAGAGCGAATCGTACAAGTATAAATTCATAAAGTAAAAAACTATCCTAGAAGCAATAATTCCTAATATTACTGAAATTATTATATTGCTCAAGAATTTTGTTGTGTCTAGTTTTTCCTTGTTCATTAATCGATACATTATGAATCCGGAAACAACTATTCCAAGAACTAAAAAAACCCCATGGCTGTAGATCTCGTATCCAAACAAAGAAAACAAGACAATTCTCATAGTCTTATAATTTAAAACTTGTTATCTCTAGTCTAGTTTATATTGACGCGGGCTGTCAATGATTGATAAGATATGATAGATATATACGAAATTAGCACAAATAGTCCATGTATGAGACAGAACAAAAACAAAACGAACTTCTGAATAATATCAATCCTGGAGAGGAAAATAAAGTTATTAGTTTCCTGTCCTTTTTTTGGGATTTAGTGAAGACTTTCATAGTCGTGATGATGATCGCTTTTTCAATTAGGTATTTTATTATTCAGCCATTTGTAGTGGATGGTGATTCAATGCTTCCGAATTTCGTAAACAATGAATATCTAATCGCTGAAAAAATTAGCTATGATTTTAGAGAACCTTCTAGGGGCGATGTGGTGATTTTTCGTTATCCAAAAAATCCCGAAGTCATCTATATAAAAAGAGTTATTGGGTTGCCGGGTGAGTCGATCGAAATAAAAAACGGTAAAGTTTTTATCTCATCGACCGGAAACGAACAATTTGAACTAACTGAGAATTATTTATCAAAAACAACAAAAACCCACTCCTATAACGAGGGTCAGAGCTCTGATGATTTTAAATTACAGCTTAAGGACAAAGAGTTTTTTGTTCTTGGCGATAACCGAGATCATTCCTCGGATTCAAGAGAGTGGGGAGTCTTACCTAAGGGGAATATTATTGGGAGAGTTTGGATAACTGTTACTCCGCTTGATCGATTTAAATTTTTTAGTCACGAAAAATACCAACTAAATTAATTTATACAGTTAAATATTTCTTTACTAAGTATTTAAATTTTTAATATAGTTTCGCAACAAATTTACAGGTATTTGCATTGTTCTCATAAAAGGGCTATATTTTTTTTAGTGAATATAATTTTTTGAAATCATGAAGATATTAATAACCGGCAATTTGGGTTTTGTTGGGTCGGAAACAGAAAAATTACTAAAAAAAAGCGGTCACAAGGTTATCGGCTATGATTTGATGAATGGCAAAGATATTAGAGATATTCAACAATTGAAACAGGTTTTTGAGGAAAACACTCCCGACCGGTGTATTCATCTTGCTGCTATTTCTCGTTTTTCAGATGCTGATAAAGATCCGAAGAAAGCTTTAGAAGTTAATGTTATTGGCACTAGGAATGTGGTTAGTATATGTAAAAAGTTTCATGTGCCGCTGGTTTATGCTTCTACTGGTTCAGTATATATGCCGGTAAGACAGAAGCCACCTATAACTGAGGACTTTAGTGTATGTGGCAATTCGGTTTATGGGTGCACTAAATATCAGGGCGAACTTTATACATCGGAACATGATCCACACATTATATTAAGATATGCCCATCTTTATGGCAGAGAAAAAAGGATGTATGGATTAACCGGAGCTTTTATTGACCGAATTAGTCGGGGATTATCTCCGGTTTTATATGGGGGCAAACAGTCAAATGATTTTACTTATATCAAAGATGTTGCTGAGGCAAATTTTTTAGCAGTTACTGCCAGTTGGGACAAATGGAACAATATTTATAATATTGGAACGGGTGAAGAAATAACTGCCAGAGACGCTGGTAAGTTGATTTGTGATGCTCTCGGTTGGGAAAAAGGTATGGAAATAGTACACAGCCGCGATGTTGATGCTAAAAGGTTTGTTTATGATATTTCAAAAGCAAAAATAATGCTTGGTTTTAATGCCCGCTATAGTTTCAAAAATGGATTAGCTGATATGTTGAAAAGTAATGACAGAGTCAAGTAATTTTTGAATTGAAGGATCTTATGGTAGATTTGGTTATTGGAAAAGGAGAAGTTGGCGTCGGGATTGGTGCAAATATTAAAAAGAGTGGCAGAAAAGTAATCTTCCATGACCCCAAAAAAGGAATTATTGCCAAGAGACAGAAAATTGATGTCTTAAATATTTGTTTTCCTTACAGTGATCAATTTGTTAAAATTGGCAAAGAATATATTGCACATTTCAAACCAAAATTAATAATGATCCATTCAACAGTAAGAGTTGGGACCAGTCGAAAAATTGGTGATGTTGCATATTCATTTGTTAGAGGTAAACATCCAAATTTAGCAGAACAAATGGTTATTTATTGCCGACACATTGGGGCTGTTAACAAAAAAACTCTAGATTCAGCATCAAAATACTTAAAATTAATTGGTTTTAAGGAAATTCAGAAACACAAAAATCCGGAAACAGTTGAGTTTGGCAAGCTTTATGATACCACTTATTATGGGGTTGTAATTGCCTGGGTGAAAACTGCTAAAAAAATGGCCGATTTTTACGGGATTGAGTGGGAAGATATTGTAAAAATTGATCAGAGTTATAATTCTGGAGTTATCAAAACAAAACAGCCGCATTTTGTTCGCCCGGTTTTAAGGCCGATGCCGGGGCCAATTGGTGGTCATTGTGTTGTACCTAACGCTAAAATTCTTAAACTTGATTTTGAAGATTCTTTTCTTGACGTAATAATAAATGCGAAATAATCATTATCTTATTTATAATAAGATGAAAAAGAAATCCGAAATAAAAAAAACACATCCTTATCAAAATTTTTGGGGTGTACATAAAATCGGCAGCGGAACCAAAATTGCTGCTTTTGTTGAGATAGGCGATAATGTTGTCATTGGGAAAAACTGTTTAATTCAGGCCTTCGTTTTTATTTGTCCCCTAGTAACGATTGAAGATAATGTTTTTATCGGTCCTCATGTTTGTTTTACTAATGATAAAAAACCGCCATCTTCTGACAATAATTGGGAAAAAACACTGGTTAAAAAAGGTGCGGTAATTGGAGCAAATAGCACGATAATACCAGGAATAACAATTGGAAAAAATGCGATAATAGGAGCTGGTTCAGTCGTAACGAAAAATATTGGTGATGGAGAAAAATGGTATGGACAAGCAGCAAAGAAACATTCCGTTTAGTAAGCCCGATATTGGCATTCTTGAACGTCGAGCAGTGACTAGGGTTTTAAAAAGTAATTGGTTAGCTGCCGGTCCGGAAACCGCGGCCTTTGAAAATGAATTTGCCGATTACATTGGGGCAAAATACGCAATATTTACAAATTCTGGTACGGCAGCGCTAAAGATGGCCTATAAATGGGCAAAAGAAAAAGGTGTTCGATCGGTTTATGTTCCCAAAAATACCTTTTGTGCCACATATTCAGCTGCGGCAGAGATGGGTTTAAACTTTCATTATTTAGATGGTAAAAACAGCCATTCAAATATTCGGGTTAATGTTCATTACGGTGGTGTTAAGGATTCGACCCCTTGTTTAATCGAGGATTCTGCCCATCGAATTGAAAGAGATGATCCTATAGTGGGTAAAATTCGTTGCTACTCTTTTTATGTTACAAAGAATATGACTACCGGTTCTGGTGGAATGTTGGTTACTAACGACAAAATTATATATAATCGATGCAGGCTTTATTGGAGAGATGGACTTTCGTCATCCACAAGGGAACGTCAAAAAGGAAAATCCCATAACTACAGGGTAAGTGTTTTTTCCGGCGGGTACGATGGCAATGATATTGCTGCAGCGATTGGCAGGGTGCAATTAAAACGGTTATATGGTTTCACTAAACGTAGAAATGAAATTGTTACACAATATAATCGTGAATTTGGACAAAGTTGGTCAGGAAATCATTTGTACCCTTATTTTGTCAGAGCAAAGAAGGATGTTTTTCGATTAATAGAACATCTAAAAAAAAGGGGGGTAAACTGCGGTTATCACTATCCGGGAAATAATTGGCGAGGGGTTTCTTTGCCTTTGTTTCCGCTTTTGGAAAACAACGATATCGATTTAATAATTAACTCGGTAAAAAATTTTGATAAAAATACATAATTGCTTTTTATAGTTTCCGGTATAATTCGAGAAGTTTTTTTTCTTCTATTGCCCAATTATATTTATTTAATACTGCTTTTCTCCCATTATCTCCCATTTTTTTTGCTAATAATGGATTAGAAAATAGAAAATTTATTGCTTTAGCAATTTGTTTTGGTTTACGCGGGTCAACACAAATTCCACAGTTTTCTCCCTTAATAATTTTTTTCCATAACGGAAAATTAGAGGCAACTACCGGAACGCCAGCTAGCATGTATTCAAACATTTTAGTTGGAAGAGAGTAGATGTGATTTTCTGCAGGTAAAAGAGTTAGTAGTCCTGCTTTTGATTTAACAAGAATTTCGTTTAGTAATTTTTGGTCGAGAAATCCTAGCTCATTTATTTTATTCCAATTTTTATGTTTTCTAATTTTGTTTAAATAAATTTCATCCTCTGCCTTGCCGGCCCAATTAATTTTTATATCTTCAAAATAAAACATTGCTTCAAGAATTTGTTCAATGCCACGTCTTTTAGAAATTCCACCAACAATACAAATTTCATTTTTTTTATTTTTCCATAAGCCAATTTTTTTTGGCTTGTTTATTATTGGGTAATTATTAATATTATATGTATTTTTGTTTATTTGTAAAAATTTTTTGGTAATAAAAGGAGTTGCAGCTACAACTGCGTCTAATCTGCTACAAATGTATTTTTCATATTTAGCAAATAATTTTGATAATAATAATCTTGTCAATTTATTTAAGTAAGGTTTGTCAAGAAATTGTTTAGGGTAATCTTCATGAGAGTCGAAAATTACTTTTTTCCCCATCTTTCTTAATTTTAAGCCTATTAGTAGTAATTCTGGATCATGAAGATGATAAATATCAGCATTAATTTTTATTGCTTTTTTAAAAATATTATTTACTGATAACGCCATTCTCAAAAATCTATTTTTTGCCTTGTTGCCAGAATTAATTATTTTTATCCGATTGTTTATTTCTGATTTTTTACCATCAGCAACGACTAAATGAACTTCATAATTATTGTTTGCTAATGAGCAACACATTTTATGAAAAATTCTAGTATCATAACGATAGTGTACAGAGGTCAAATGAACTACTTTTTTCTTCTTTTTATTCATCCGTAGTTATTTCTTTCACAGGATTTTGATTAATTTTTTCTTCAAATCTTGAAAAAAATCCCACCATAAAACCGAAAAGCATATAACTGTAATCCTTTGATAATATCAAAGCCATGATTGTGAAAACGGAAAAAATAAATGTGATTCTTTCTATTGGTTTCTTAGAAGCATTTTTTGAAAAACGCGAAAAAATTCCAAAAATGATTATTAAAATTGCAAAAACATACAAGGCGAACCCGGTTATTCCAAGATTTACCCAAGCTGATAATAAATTGTGGGAATAGTTGCCGATTTCATTGTTCTTAGTGTAACTACCATAGTCGCCGAGGATCGGTTTATCAATTATGGTATCGATTGCTGCTGAAGTTGCCTTTTTCCTTTCTTGTCCGCTGCTGGAAGATTTAATATCCAACAATTCCATCATTCGATTATTCGGTAGATTTTTGATCAGAGTATTAAAATTAGCATTAATTAATATTGTAATCAGTGTCAACGTCAAAATAATTAAAGCAAACTTTTTTTTAGAATTTATGCTCGTGTAAAATAAAAGAAGAATATAGGAGAAAAAGAAAAGGATGAATTCAGTTCTGGCACCATTAAAAAAAAGTGCCATTGATGTAAGAATAAAAATTGGTATGGTAATCTTTTTTGATTTAATTACCGAAATGATTAATAGTCCAATGACTACCATTGATCTAGCAAATCCTTGATAGCTAGCAATAAATTCCGAGTTCATTGATTTATTTTTGAGATAAAAAATTCCCAAATCACCGATGTTACAAAGAACGATCAAAATCATCAAAGTCAAAGAAATTATGGCAACACTTTTTAATTTTTTTGAATGTATTGGTATGGTTTTTGCTAAAAAATAGCAGATTAAATTAAATAATACCCCTCCCATTGACCAAGAAAAAAGATCATAATACGAAGATTTTGGCTGGCTCATAGAGTAATTAACCAACGAAACTATAATAGTTAATAAAATAATCAAAAAGAAAATTATATCAATTAGATTTATTTTTGTATTTTTGTTGTCTAGAAGATGTTTATAAGTGAAAAATAGGGGGAAAAAAGAAATTATCGATATCAAAGTAAAATATCCTCCGAATATCGGGGGGATGATATTTAAGCCAACCAGACTATCATAATAGAAGTACATTGGGAACAAAAAAAGGAGAACAAAAACCGGGATCATCAAAATAAATGGTTTTCGGATTATTTTTGCCATAATTACAATTTAATATTATTTTCTTTTACAATTGAATTATACCAAATAATGTAATTGATCCATCTCCACATCTGTTTGGAAAACTTTATCTTTCCCTCTGCCATCAAATCAAAGTTTTTTAATAATTCAGCCCGGTTAATTATTGGAATCTCTGTGGACAATTCGATTATAGTTCGTAATTTTTTTGATAAATTTTTAAGCCATCTTTCTTCCGGGGTTTCAAAAGCCCCCTTACCTCTTCTTTTTAAAGTTGTATTTGGTACAATCTTCTTCATTGCGTCGCGAAAAATATGTTTAGTTTCACCTGCGTTGGAGATTAAATATTCTTCCGGTAGTGAAAATAAGAATTCAGCAAATTCAATAGTTAAAAATGGAGTTCTACTTTCTATAAGAAAGCGTTTAGAAACTCCTTGCGTGTGTCTTAAGCTCTCAATTGGTAATTTGTTGTGAGTGCAGTATATTAAATATTCTGCTAATCGTCTCTTGTGAGCTGTGTCTGATAATTTAAATCTTTTTTCTTCAGCGACAATTTTTTTTGCTACAAGAAATGAACGGTTAATCCATTGCGGACAACAGTTTCTACCTGAAAGATACCTTAAAAAGCTATAAATCGATTTCGGTAACAATATCTGTCCTAGATGCATCCAAGAACGAATATAAGGACGATTTGGCCATCTGGACCAATTTCTAGCAAATTTTAAAGCTAACAGATATTGTCTTGACTCTATTAAGCTCAATAAGCGTTGGCCCGGGTAACCGAAATTTCCGACCATTAAAAGATCAGCTCCATTTCCATCTAACAATACGGAGATTTTTTTCTCGTTGGCTAATTTAAAAATTTGGTACTGCCCATATATGCTTGTGCTCCCAAACGGTTCGCTTCGAGTTTTGATTAAATCTAACAAATCTTGTAATAATTTATCTTCGTTAGCAGATATTTTATATTTTTTTGCTTCAAAATAGTTGGCAGTTTTATCAATCCACTTTTCTTCCGATAATTTATCATTTGGGATGACATAGCTAACGGTATTTATTTTTATCTTTGGATAGAGATATTTAATTACTCCGACTATTGATGACGAGTCAATTCCGCCAGAAAGCGTTACACCAAATGATGGCTTATCCTTGATAAATAATTTGATATTTTGAATAAAAATTTTTCGTGTTTTTGCTACGGCTTCATCGTAAGTAATATCGGTATTTTTTTTAATGGGCAGGGACCACCATCTTTTTTTGTTCTCGATCTTCCATTTTTTTAGATCTATTATTATTAAACTGGCAGAATTTAAATTGTTAACTCCTTGGAAAAATGTATGTTCTGGGTTTCCGCTATTGCCGTGAACAAGGTAATCGTATGATTTTTGCCAGTTTGCCTCTAAATTTCCTTCCTTTAGTTTTAAAAGTATTTCTTGGTCAGAGCTAAAAATTATTTTATTTTTATTCATGCTGTAAAGCATAGGTCTTGAACCAAAAGCATCTCGAATTAAAGTTATCTTCTTTCTCTCTTTATCATAAATTGCAAAAGAAAACGATCCAATTAACTTCCGCAAACCTGACTCTCCCCACAATACCCATGAATTTAAAGCTAACTCCGGATCGGAATTTTCTTTAAGTTTCATTCCTGCAGATTTTAGTTCAAATTTTATATCATCAGAGTTGTAAATATTACCGTCAAAAATAATTTCATAACGATTGTTTTTAAAATTTTCTTTTTCCAACCCCCGTTTTTTCTTATATGATTTTGTTCCTAAAAATAAACAACCGTATTTTTCACAGTGTAAATCATATATTAATTTAGTTTTCTCAATAATTTCTTTTGGGAATTTCTCTTTTTGGACCCAAGCGCCACCAATGATGCAATTCATAATTGAAAATTTATTTCATTATTTTTGATAAATAATTTTCGGCAATCATTGTATATTGATACTTTTTTAAGACAAAACTTTTCCCATTTTTTCCAAGACGCCTTAACTCTCTTTTGGGCAGTTTCAAAATTGTTTTTATAGTTTTTACTAGTGCTGTAATGTTTTCTGCTTCAGTAGAAAAACCGCATCCTGCTTCCTTAACTAAATTATTGCCTGAAGTAATTGAGGATAAAACCGGTTTTCCGGCAATCATATAATCCATTATTTTATTCGGTGATATTCCATATTTAAATAACGGTATTTTTTTTAATCCAATGTATGCGATATCGAAATATTCTATGATTGAGAATATTTCATTCTTGTTTATAGATGGTAAAAATACAATATTTTTGTGTTTTTTTGTTTCGGTGATCAAGCGGTTTTTCTCAATTCCACTACCAATTAAAACTAATGCGACTTCTTTTTTGCTGAATTGTTTGACTGCTTCAATTATAAAATTTAATGCATTTGCCTTACCATGCGCTCCAGCGTAACCGATTAATAATTTAGTTTTTTTCTTTAATAAATTTATCTTTTTTGTGTATTTTTTTGAGGCTGGTTGTTTTTCTTTATAACTATCTAAACTGATCCCATTTGGGATATACTTAAACTTTTCTTTCTCCAGCCCTTTTGTTTCCATATAATTAAGAGCTTTTGGTAGCACTGAGATGACGTAATCAGAATTTTTATAGGCAAAGATTTCGGCTTTGGCGATTATTTTAATAAATGGGTTTTTCGGGGACATTCCACCGATTTCAATTGGCGAAAGAGGCCAAAGATCGCGCACTTCATAGATTAATTTTGCCCCAAATTTTTTAGCAGTTCTTTTGGCTGAATAAATATCCAAATTGTGAGTTGAAGAAGAAATTATAATATCCGGTTTAAAATTCTTAGCAATTTTTCCGAGAATGAATCTTAACTTGAAGCAAAAAACAAAAATATTTATTACTCTTTGGTAATTATTTTTTTTGTATTTTGGGGTGTTAATCCAATGATATTTTATACCGTCAATTAATTCGCTGTTTTTATCTGGTTGATTGTTTCGAACATGGGAAAAAGAAGCTGCAATAATTTTTACCTGGTGTCCCTTTTTTGTCCATTCTTTTGCAAGATAATAAGGTCGGTAAACCATGCCGTGTTTAGCTGATCCGGCGTATTGATTAATTATTATGATTTTCATTCAAATAGTGAGTAATTTGATTGACTATTATTTGGGACGCGTTTCCTTTGCCGTAAAAACCATTTTTTTTAATTTTTTTATTTATCATTTTTCCAAAATTTTTAATTATTTTATTTTTTTTGCTACCAGACAAAGATGCAAAACCATTCTCCACTAGCTCTATCCATTCGGTTTCTTCTCGCAGAATTATTGTTGGTTTTTGCAAGAAAAAAGCTTCTTTTTGCAGACCGCCACTATCAGTCAGAATAATTTTTGCTGATTGAGTCAGTTTGATCATATCAAGATAGCCCACAGGTTCAATTACCTTCAAATTTTTTGTCTTGATTTTATATTTTTTAAGATAATTTTTTGTTCGGGGATGGATTGGTATAACAACATCCATTTTCTCTCCGATCTTTTTCAGGGCAGAAAAAATTGAAGTCAATTTTTCTTTATTATCCGTATTCTCTGCTCGATGAATTGTACAAAGAGCATACTCTTTTAATTTCAGCTCCTTTATAATTTTTGATTGTTCATTACTTATGGCGGAAAAATAAATCATTGAATCATACATTACATCGCCGGATTTAACTATTTTAATTTCTTTTTTGTTAATTATTTCTTTTTTTAAATTTTCCATTGCTGTTTTGGTCGGACAAAACAGCAAATTGGAAATTTTATCAACAATAATCCGATTGATCTCCTCCGGCATTTTGCGATTAAAACTTCTTAGTCCGGCTTCTATGTGGGCTACCGGAATGTTTAATTTTGATGCTGCTAGTGCTCCTGCGAGAGTCGAATTTGTATCGCCATAAACCAAAACCATATTAGGATTTTCCTTAATAACTATTTCTTCAATCTCTTCCAGCATTCTGCCGGTCATTGCCCCATGATTGAGATTATTTATTTTTAAAAAATATTTTGGTTTTTTTAAATCAAGTTGGTCAAAAAATATTTTACTCATTTTAAAATCAAAATGTTGGCCGGTGTGAATAATAATCTCTTTAATTTTTCTATTGTTTGTCAATTCCCTGCTTACTAGTGCCGATTTGATAAATTGCGGCCGATTACCGAGGATTGTAATGATTTTATTCATAATAAATATAAAATGATTTAGCCAATTTTTTAATTAAATGCTAAAATTAAATTAACACTAATAATGTGTATAATCAAATTCGATACTATTTCTATTTAATTTACAATAATGTAAAATTGTAGGGGATTAATCAGGAGGATAATAATGAGTAAAATTTTTCTTTCAAAAAATTTCTTTTTTATTCTTGTAGTGATATCGATTATTATTGGTTTTGCTTGTTATTTGTATTTCCAAAATCAACCCAAAGTTTACAAATCCAGTGGCAAATTTAGTGTTTCCTATGTCGATAACAGTGATTTAATGTCGAAGAATGTATACACCTCGAGTTATAATAATAATTTACAAGCTGAAGCAAGGTCTTTAACCGAGGGGATAAAATCAAGAATATTTGTCAATTCTCTTTTGGAAAGTGCACAGATAAAATTTGATTCTAAAACATTGGATAATCTTGATAAGATTATATCAGCTGAAATTATCGATGATTCCAATATTATTACTGTGGAGATATACAGTAATAATCAAAATTCCATCAATAGAATTAATGATAAATTCCTTGATGTTTTAAATTCTTCCGAATTTGTTGTTAGTCAGGATTCGAAAATTCAAATTAAAACAGTTGATCCACTGTATTCCAACGGTATTCCGATCTATCCGGAAACTTTAAAATACTCTCTTCTTGCCTCTTTCTGTTGTTTTCTCTTTGGTTGTATGTTGTATCTTATCTTTAAATCCCAAAAGGAACAAGAATTATATAATCCCAACTATTGGAATTGATATTTCTTTATTTTTACCTTTTTGCGCTAATAGCTACTAAAAAGTTTGATAATTTTTTATTGTCGGTTATATCAATATTTGAGCAATGAAACAGATAGCAAAAGATATAATTTCTACATTTTCATATAAGCTGATAATTATTGTGGTGACATTTATTGCCTCAGTTTTTATTTCCAGAACACTCGGCCCGGAGCTACAGGGAAAATACTCTTTGGTAATTCTTTTCGTGACGATGATTTTTAATCTTGGCAATATGGGAATTGGAGTTGCGGCAAATTATTTTCCGGCAAAAAAGGATTGCAATTTAAAAATAGTATTTAATAATTTACTTTTTGTTTCACTAGTTCTTTCTGCGGTGATATTTTTTGTTGCTGTTTTGATTAGATTAACTACTAGAAAATATTTTTTGCCCGATATCACAGACGGGATTATTTATCTTGCACTTTTAACAATACCGATCAGGATGATTCAGCTGGTATTGGAAAGCTTCTTATTGGGGTTGAAAAACTATAAGTTTTATAATTTTATTTTTTTACTAAAAATTTTACTAAAATTAATCCTTGTAATAGTATTTTATTTTAGTATAAAAAATCTTTTATTGGCTTATGTTTTTGCTTATATGATTTCTCAATTTTTAGTTTTTCCAATTCTTAATAAAAAAATAAAAAAAATCACTGAAATTACTCCCTTGAAATTTATTGATTATTCGGTAATTAAAAAAATCTTTCGTTTTGGTATTTTGAATCATTTAAGTAATTTAGTCATGCTACTTGAATTTAAGATTGATATTTTTCTAATAAATTTCTTTTCTGGCCCGTTGAATGTGGGATATTATTATATTTCTGTTATTGTTTCGGAAATAAGCAGTGTTTTTTCTAGCGCGGTAAATTTAGTTTTATTCCCTAAAATTGCTGAGTTGAATAATAAAAAAAAGATTGAAAAAATTAAAAATTTTGGTATTTTTTCATCTTTATTTTTTTCTTTTTGTTTTTCATTACTGATTTTTTTTCTTGCCTCGCCATTCATTAAAATATTTTTTGGCCAAGCATTTATGCCAGCTGTTCCTGCCTTAAAAATTATGGCTTTTGTTACCTTTTTTTCTAACATAAAAAAAATTATTTTAAATAATCTTTCAGCTCAAAACTTGATTTATTTAGCAAACCCAATAAATATCTTAACCTTAGTTTTAAATATTGTTCTTAATATTTACTTAATTCCTCGTTATGGGATAATCGGGGCTGCTTATGCAAGTCTTATAAGTTATGCTGTTTCAGTTTTAGCTCTCTGGTTACGATACATAATGTATTTAAAAAATCAACTATTTAAATTTTCTCCATAATTATTTTTTTTGCGGATCGATTTTTTTCGATCAGATCAATGAATATTGGAGTGCCGCGAAAAGGGTAATAGTTTCTGATGAAATTTTCCAAGTAGCGAAGGTGCGAGAAATGCACTCTTTTTCTGTCTCTAACCTCTAATTTAAAAATCGGGGGATTACTTTTTTCTTGATAAAAAGAATAAAAGTCGGGAAATTGTTGATTATTGTTTTTGGCTTCTATTCCAATCCTTTTTATCTCATCTTCGGCAATGGTTTTGTTTCTCTCGAAAAAAATATCTTTTGCTTCAGATAGAAGCTTTCTGGTATTTGTTTGATTTAGACCAGAAACAAAAACTATCGGAACGTATGGTAAAAAAGCTAGAGAATTACGGAGTTTCTCTATCATTATCGCCATTCTTTCTTTTTGTTTTTCCTTTGCAAGATGATCCCAGATATCGAATTTGTTTATTGCAATAATAATTGACTTACCCATATCTTTTGCTGTGCCAGCTATGTGAGCATCTTGATTTGTGATTCCTTCGACAGCGTCAACGATAATTATAGTGACATCTGACTCTTTGATCGCGTTTATCGATCTAATTATTGAGTATTTCTCGATCTCTTTGTCAATTTTTCCCCTTCTTCTGATTCCTGCGGTATCGATAACTCGAAATTTTGTTCCACAAAAATCAACTAAGGCATCATTAGCATCTCTAGTTGTTCCGGGGATGGAACTGACTATTGCTCTACCTTCTCCGAGTAGTGAATTTAGGATCGTTGATTTGCCTACATTTGGCCTACCAACTAGGGCAATGTTGATAATATTTTTTGGTGATATTTCTACATCTTTTGATTCTGGGAGGTGTTGATTTAGTTTATCCAACAAATTTCCTACGCCTCTCCCGGATATTGCAGAAATGAACATTGGTTCGCCAAATCCAAGAGAAAGGAGCTCATGGGAAATAATTTCTCTCCCTTGGTTATCAGATTTGTTTGCAACTAAAAGTATTTTTTTGTTTGTTTTTCGTAATATTTTAGCGATTTCTTTGTCATATGAATGGGCATTGGTCACATCTACAAGAAAAATAATTAAATCTGACTGTTTTATGGCCATTCGAATATTATCACTAATAATTTTTTGCATCTGATCGTTCTTGTCAGTTTCATAAATTCCGGCTGTGTCTATCAAAGAAAATTTTTTTCCACACCAGTTTGTTTCTCCATAAATTCGATCGACAGTGGTTTTTTCTAAGGCGGATTCAATTGCTTTTCTCTGACCGCAAAGACGGTTAAAAAAGGTCGACTTGCCTACATTTGGTCGACCGACAATTGCTACAACTGGTTGAACTTCTTTTTTCATCTCGATATAATTATTGTATATTACTATTTTCTATATTATCATACAACAAAACCAATAATATATCAATATATGTCATTAGTTTATTGTGCGATTGTACCTCATCCGCCTGTCATTGTTCCTGAAGTTGGAGAAGATGATATTTTTGCCGCGAGTGTGACAGTTACTGCAATGAAAAAGATTGGTAAACATTTTAACGCATCTGATATTGATAGTGTAATTGTTATTTCACCGCACACCAAATTAGCCAGTTTCGCGATGACTATAAGTAATTCTGAATCATATTCAGGTGGTTTTTCTGATTTTAATTGTGAGAATGTTATAATATGTTTACCATCAGATATACAGATTATTAATTGTTTGATACGGGAATCAAAAAAAGTTAATTTTCCCATAAATATTGATTACTCTGGTGAATTGGATCATGGAGCTTCAGTTCCTTTATATTGGATCAAAAAAAATACCAATTATGTCTTTAGTTTAGTTGAGATCGGTTATTCATCATTATCTTTTGAAAAGCATTTTGATTTTGGGCAAATAATTGCCAGTGTAATAAAAAAAAGCAAAAAAAGAATTGCCTTGATCATAAGCGGAGATCTTTCTCACCGGCTTTTTGATTCCCGGTACAGTTTATACGGGAAAGAATTTGATCAAAAAATAAAGGATATTGTTATTTCAAACTCATTGAAATCTTTTTTTGACATTGATCCGGAGCTTGTTGATCTTTCAGGTGAATGTGGATTTCGTTCTTTGTTAATTGCTTCCGGAGTTATGGCAGAAGAAAGATTAAAGTTTAAATTGCTTTCTTATGAAAGCCCGTTCGGGATTGGCTATTTGGTTGCCGACACTTTTTGATGGTAGATTATTGGTTGACTATTGTTTTTGCCCAATCATGGATTGCTGTTAATTCATTTATTCCGTTTTTAGGAACATAAATAACATTATTTTGATTGCTTGATTCAGATAATAGGCCACCTTCTGTATTCTCGCTTGTATTTAAATAGTGTTTGTTAATATTTTCTATTTTAATATTTTCAATCTCTTCAAGAAATTTAAGAAATTCCCAGAGATGAAAATCGGTTTTTATGTTTTTTACTCCCGCTTGCATCATTCTGATAACCTTTATCGGGTTTAAAAGGACATTGTAATTCAAATACTGATCGCGCAAGCTATACAAGAACAGATGTTGGCGTTTGATTCGGTCAAAATCAGGTATGGCATTTTTAGGCCAACGAATGAACATTAATGATTGCTTGCCATTTAATTGAAAAGTTGTGTCAAGATTTTCTAATTTGGCGTTTTCAAATTCTTTTTCTTGCAAAAATGGATAATTATTCAATTCTTCTTCGGTCAATTCAATTTTGATTTTTCCGATATCATCAATCATGTTTTCAAATCCGGAAAAATCAAGTAAGAACGCATAATTAATATCAATTCCCAAATAATCACCATATGTTTTTTTGCTTAATTTGAGATTTTGGTCTTCATTATCTCCAAATCGCATTTTGGCGATTTTGTAAATTAAATTTGCTTTGGAATAACCATAACCTTCGACTGAGATCAGTGTGTCTCTTGGTATTGATATCAGGTGAACATTCTTCGTTTTTAAATCAATATTTGCAATCATTATCGCGTTTGTCGCGTATGGCTCAAGCTCCTCATCTTCCCCGCGCATTCCCAGTAATAGGACATTTATATCACCACTTTTTTCGCCATCAAGTTCTCCTGCCCAGACGATATTTTTTGCTTCGTCTATCGGGCTAATCCTTCCGGTTGTTATATCGTTGAAGAGTTTGTAAATAAAGGAAAAATAGATAAGTAAAAATAATAGCAAAAATAACAACAATAAAAATAGCCATTTTTGCCAGTTGCGTTTTTTACTATTTTCCTTTAGCTCTTTATAATTGTTGTCAAAATCTGTTTCTTCGTACACAACCCTCCTTGACGATTTAATGTTATTATAGCAATAAAGATATAATTTGAAAATTATGCAAGCCGAAATTATTCCTGAAACAAAAACTGATCGTGATAGTTTTACTTATAAAATACCAACAGAGCTGATTAACAAACTGTCAATTGGCTCGATAGTTTATATTGAATTCGGCAAGAGAAAAATTCGTGGCGTTGTTGTCAAGATAAATAAAATTGAGATTTGTCCAAAATATAAAATCAAAACAATACTCTCTATGGAAGAAAGTTATAAGTTGAGCAGTGAATATATAAATATTGCCAGATGGGTTTCTCACTATTATCTTTGTAGCTTAGGAGAAGCAATTTCTCTTTTCTTACCTCCAGAGATGAAGAGACCAAGGCAACAGCCGAGTTTTGCTGAGAAAAAAGTCACTGCCAAGTTAGAAAAATTGACCATAGAACAGAGGCAAATTTTTGAAGGAATAATTGGTGATTTTAACACTCAACGCAAACCGGCCTTAATTTTTGGTGTTACTGGATCTGGTAAGACAGAAATTTATCTCGCTTTGGCTAAAAAAATGCTAGAGATTAAAAGGAGTGTTATTTTTCTTGTCCCTGAAATAGTATTAACCCCACAAAATATTTCACGATTTGAGCGAGTTTTTGCAGATGAAGTTTGTATAATGCATTCAAAACTTTCGAAATCGGAAAAATATCACTGTTATCTGGATTTTTCATCTGGCAAAAAAAACGTAATCCTTGGTCCAAGGAGTGCGCTTTTGGTTCCTAGTAATAATTTGGGAATGATAATTATTGATGAGGAACAGGAAGATTCTTATAAGCAAGAACAAAACCCGAAATATGATGCAACAACCTTGGCAGAGATAATTGCTTTGAAAAATAATTCTATGTTAGTGCTGGGTTCTGCGACCCCGAGATTAGAAACTTTTTTTAAAGCGAAAAAAGGAATCTATAAATTTTATGAAATGAGATCGAGATATCATCAGCCGAAGCTGCCAGTAGCCGAAATCGTTGATATGAAAAACGAGTTAAAATCAGGCAATAATTCGATGATATCAGATCTTCTGGCTAAGAGAATTAAAGAGACAATCAAAAATCAAGATCAAGTTTTGTTATTTCTAAATCGCCGAGGAATGTCGACTTTCGTATCTTGCCGAGATTGCGGAGAAGTCATAAATTGTAGTCATTGCTTGGTTCCGATGATATACCATTTTGACAAGGGGCTTAACTATTTGTTGTGTCACCATTGTGACCGCAAGCAGAATCCTCCCAAGAAGTGCCCAAATTGTGGCAGTGTAAAAATTAAATATTTTGGTTCTGGAATTGAAAAGGTCGAAAGAGAAGTTAAAGACATCTTTCCGGAAGCCAGAATCAAAAGGGTTGATTCACAGATATTAAAAACCCAAAGTGATTACAAAAAATTCTACGATGACTTTAGGGGTCGCAAGTTCGATATTGTTATTGGTACTCAAATTCTGGCTAAAGGGTTTGATATCCCAAGCGTTATGCTGGTTGGCATTGTTTCTGCTGACGTTGGTCTTCACTTGCCCTTTTTTCGTTCCAGGGAAAGAATATTCAGATTAATTACTCAGGTATCGGGCAGGAGTGGAAGGCGTGAAAAGATCGGAAAAACCGTAATTCAGACCTATTGGCCAAACTCGGAAGCGATAAAATTTGCCGCAAGCCATGATTATGAGAATTTTTATCTGTCAGAAATCAAGAATCGAATAAAGAAAAATTATCCGCCTAAAAATCATATTATTAGGGTGCTTTCCGAAAATAGGGTGGAAGAGAGCGCCAGAGATGAAATTAGAAAATTATCAACAGAGCTAAAAAACAACCATATTGACTTAGTTGGTCCTGGCCAATGTTTTTTTTCAAAAATTAACAACCGTTTTCGCTATCAATTGATCATAAAAGTTGAGAGTTTACCAAACAAAAGAATTGCAGAGATGAAAAGCCGTTATCAAAATCTTATCTGGGATGTTGATCCTCTCAACCTTTTATAGAGACAGTTATGTGTTAAAATTGTATAAAAGTAATAATAGTAAATATCATTATGAAAAAAATTTTGGTTACTGGTGGGGCTGGATATATAGGTTCTCATACTGTTAAAGAATTACTTGAACAAAATTATGAAGTTGTAGTTCTTGATAATCTTAGCTCCGGTCACAGAGAAGCGATAGATCCAAGAGCGGAAATTGAGATCGGAGATTTATCCGATATAGGGGCGGTTTCTGAAATATTTGAGAAGCACAATCCTGATGCTGTGATAGATTTTGCTGCCAGTCTTTCTGTGGGTGAATCGATGGAAGAACCGCTTAAGTATTTTAATAATAATGTTAGAAATTTCGTCAATTTGCTGGATGTTTTGACTGCCTCAAAATGCAAATTTATTATCAAATCCTCTACGGCAGCAACTTACGGCAACCCAATTAAAGATGATGACATTCCTTGGAAAGAAGATTTTACCGAATCTTATAAGCCAGATAAATCTGCGCTTTTATCAGGGGTTTGGGATGGAAGAAAAACAGAAGGTGAAGATTTTTTTCAAAATTTTATTCGATATTATCAAAAATTCTATAAAAAAAGACCCGAACTTTTATTTAATGATGAAGAAATTAAAAAATTGCGGATTCCTATGTCGATATATGGCCTAACCAAATTGATTGACGAAATTGTTCTGAAGAAGTATAATAGTTTGTCAGGTATCTCGAGTGTTGCTCTTAGGTATTTTAATGTCTGCGGAGCCGATCCAGGTGGTAAAAACGGCGAAAGTAAACCAAAACCAACTACACTAATGACTTTGGCTATTTATCAAATACTTGGCAAAATTCCCGAACTTCAACTTTTTGGAAACGATTATCCCACACCTGATGGTACGGCGATTCGAGATTATATTCATCCTTCGGATCTAGCTGTTGGCCATATCAAATCATTGGAATATCTATTTGACACCAAGGGGGTAAATATTTTCAATCTTGGAACAGGCAAGGGCTCTAGCGTGCTGGATGTAATTTCAGTTGTCGAAAAGGCTTCAGGAAAAAAAGTAAAAATTATTAATAAGCCGAGAAGAAGTGGTGACCCAACTATTTCAATAGCTAATCCGGATAAAGCGATTAAACTTCTTGGTTGGAAAGCATATTATTCATTAGAACAGATGGCTGAGACTGCTTGGAGATGGCATAGTAGTCACCCTGATGGCTTTTAGAAAAAAACATGGAAATGAAAAAACGGAAAATATTAACTGATCCAAATCCGATTTTACGTCAAGAGACTCAAGAAGTTCAGATTTTTGATGGTGAGCTACAGGAATTGATTGACGATATGATTTTTACAATGCGAGATGCAGATGGCATCGGTTTGGCAGCACCACAAATCGGTGAATTAAGAAAAATTCTTGTAGTTGAATATGAAAATCAAAATGATAAAGAAAATTCTTTCCCTTTGTCTGTTTTGATAAATCCGAAAATTGATGAAATATCAAAAGAAGAAGAATTTATGGCGGAAGGGTGTTTATCTTTTCCAGGAAAAGAACTTTATATTAAGCGTCCTTCTGTGGTAAATATTACTGCCTGTGACCGATGGGGGAATTCGATAAGTTTTAAAGCCAGAGGGTTGTTTTCTCGAGCTCTTCAACATGAGATTGACCACATAAACGGTGTCTTGATGGTGGATCATGTTAAAGAGCTCAAGACGATTTTTATCGGTAACGGAAACCTGGGATTGCCAACATTAGACATGCTAACTTCAAATCCTCAATACAAATTAGAAGCAGTTTTCACTTCAAATGATCAATTAGTTGGTCGAAAAAAAATAATAGCAGAAACTGAAGTTGCTAAAAAGGCGAAAGAAATAGGGGCGAAAATTTATAAAATTGAAACAATAAAATCGCCAGATGTCGTAAAAAAAATTAGAAATATAAATCCAGACATTATGATACTGGCTGATTATCGCGAGATTGTTCCCGAGAATATTTTTGAAATACCGCGTCTTGGTGTACTAAATATTCATCCTTCGATTTTGCCCAAATATCGTGGTCCCTCGCCGGTCGTTTCCACGATCCTTAATGGTGATAAAACTACTGGGGTTTCAATCATTAAAATAGATCAGGGTGTTGATACCGGAAATGTTTTGGCTCAAATCGAAACAAAAATCCGAAGCCGAGAGACTGCCATCTCGCTAAAAAAGCGGCTAGCAGAAATTGGTGCCGATCTTTTAGCGGAGCTAATCCCCTACTATATTGCTGGAGAGATTTCTCCAATAAAACAAAAAGACGATTTTTCGTCGGGAACAATAAAATTATCCAAAGATCAGGGAAAGCTGAGTGGCAGAGAGAGTTCGATTGTAATTGACAGGATGGTAAGAGCCCTTAATCCTTGGCCAGGAGTTTATTTGGTTAAAGATAATAAGCGTATTTATCTGACCAAGTCTCACTTAGATAAAAATAGAAAACTAGTAATTGACAAAATTAAGCCTGAGGGTAAAAAGGAAATGAATTACCAAGATTACTTGAGAGGAAACAAAGAAGAATTGACTTTGGGAGAGTAATATAGTAGAATCTAGTTGTCAGAAATCATTAAATAACTGGTAAAAAGATGCTAAAAATCAGATTGTCCAGAGTTGGCAAGAAAAACAGCCCGATATTTCGGTTAGTTGTTGCTGAAAAATCTCGAGCAGTGAAAAGAGAATACATTGAGATTCTCGGTTTATATAAGCCAACAGAAAAAGAAAATAAATTTCAATGTAAAAAAGACAGAGTAGAGTTTTGGATCGGTCAAGGAGCTCAGCCTTCAGAAACAGTGAACAACCTTCTCTGCGATTTTGGAGTCTTTGCCAAAGACAAAAAGATCAAAATTGTTCACGGGAAAAAGCTCAAAAAGAAAGATGCGAAAAAAGATTCTACTGAGGGTGGGGTCAAGACTGTCGACAGTCAGATAAAGGATCAGGAAGAGTCCAAAGTTGAAGGTGACCAGGAAAAAGTAATAGAATCTGAGGAAAAGGTTGAAACTGATGGAGAAAACAGCCAAAATGAAAAGAATGAAGATATAGAAGAAAAATCTTCTGAAGATAAATAAATTTTAGCCGAAAATATTAGTACCGCTAAAATTTGCGGGTTAAGAAAAGAAAGGAAAAACTATGGCAGAAATGACAGATCAAGACTTTGTGGAAATGGTTGTCAAGGCAATCGTTGACAATCCTGACAAAGTTTCAACCACCAGAAGTGTTGATGAGATGGGAGTTCTTGTGGAGTTGACAGTCGACTCATCAGATATGGGTAAAATTATAGGCAAAGATGGTCGGACTGCAAAAGCAATTAGGACTCTGCTTAGAGTCTTCGGGGCAAAAAATAATGCTAGAATAAATCTTAAAATTGTCGAACCGGAGGGATCAGAGAGACCAGCGAAAAGAGAAGATAGCAATGAAGATTCTTCGAAAGAAAGCGCAGAAGAAATCTCTGACGACATCCCAACAGACGTTTTAGCCTAAATAAGTTTTACGAATGAGAAAATGCCACAATGATTTTTGTGGCATTTTCGTTATAATAAGGAAGATATGAAATTTAATATCATTACTTTATTTCCAGAGATGTTTGCTGGCCCTTTGACAGAGAGCATTATTAAACGTGCGCAGGCAAATGGTTTAATTGAGATAAATTTATCTCAATTACGAGATTTCGCCGATGACAAACATTCAACTGTTGATGATACTCCCTATGGTGGAGGCAAGGGTATGGTTTTAAAGGTGGATGTCTTGGACAAAGCAATTTCGAGTGCTAGATCCAAATACCGAAAAACAAGGGTAGTGTTATTATCACCGCGAGGAAGAACATACAACCAAGATATCGCTAAAGAACTTTCAGAAGAAGAAAGTCTCACTTTGGTTTGCGGCCATTATGAAGGCTTTGATGAAAGGGTTTACAATTTAGTTGATGATGTAATATCAATTGGAGATTATGTTTTAACCGGCGGTGAAATCCCGGCAATGGCGATAATTGATTCTGTTTCAAGGTTATTACCCGGAGTGATAATCGAGGAATCATTTATAAATGAATCGTTTATGGCTAAAGATGAATCAGGTAAATATTTGCTAGAATACCCGCAATATACTCGTCCTTTAGATTACAAAGGAGAAAAAGTTCCTGACATCTTACTTTCCGGAAATCATGCAGAAATAGAGAAATGGCGGCAAGAAAATATGACAAAGAAAAAAGACTGATCAGTATCGATCAGTCTCGGATGATGGCGGTGAGCCAAAGGGCTGGGCACCAGCCGGTGACCCGCTGGGCCGTTTTGTACGCCACGTAAGACCCACTCACATCGTTTTGTACGCCACGTACGACTATCTCACCTGTTCAGAACCTTTGGCTCAAAGATGAGTATATATATCAATATTAAATGTCAAGTAAATTTAACTTAAGATCTAACTTTGCTCCCACTGGTGACCAGCCACAAGCGATTGAAAAATTGTCGGCTGGAATTTTTTCTAGAAAAAAATTTCAAACACTTCTTGGAGTTACCGGCTCGGGAAAGACATTCACGATTGCGAATGTAATAAACAAGGTTCAAAAACCAACCTTGGTTATTGCTCACAATAAAACTCTTGCAGCCCAACTTGCTGATGAATTTCGAGAATTCTTTCCTAAAAATTCAGTCCAATATTTCGTTTCTTATTATGATTACTATCAACCTGAAGCTTATGTGCCGTCATCGGACACTTATATTGAAAAAGATTCTTCGATTAATGACGAAATCGATCGCTTGCGTCATGCGGCAACTCAAGCGCTCTTGACCCGATCTGATGTTATCATAGTCGCTTCAGTTTCATGTATTTACGGTATTGGATCACCAGATGTTTATAAAGCACAAATCTTAAATTTGAAAGTCGGAGAAAGTTATCAAAGAAAATTTATTTTAGAAAAACTAACCACTTTGCAGTACGAGCGCAACGATTTTGATCTCCGCCGCGGAAATTATCGGGTTAAAGGAGAAACGATAGAGATTTTCCCTGCTTATACAGATTTCTCCTACAAAGTAGTTTTTTTTGGCGATAAAATAGAAAATATCGAAGCGATCGATCCAGTGAGTGGCAAAATTAGTGAAAAATTTTCTGTTCTTGACATCTATCCAGCAAAACACTTTATCACGCCAGATATTGATTTGGAATCAGTTATTGAAAAAATTCAAAGTGATTTAAGGAAACAAATTACTTATTTTAAAAAACAAAACAAATTAATCGAGGCTCAGAGAATTGAGGAGCGAGTAAATTATGACGTCGAAATGATCAGGGAAACCGGCTATTGTAGTGGAATCGAAAATTATTCTTTGTATTTTGATAATCGTCAATCCGGTGAGCCACCTAATACTTTAATAGATTTTTTCCCAAAAGATTTTCTTCTGGTAGTCGATGAGTCTCACATGACAATCCCGCAAATCCGGGGGATGTACGCTGGTGATAAAAGTCGCAAAGAGACTTTGGTCAATTATGGTTTTCGCTTGCCGGTGGCGCTTGATAATCGCCCGCTGAAATATGAAGAATTTTCCCAGAAAATTAATCAAACGATTTTTTCTTCTGCGACCCCTGATAATTTCGAGAAAGAACTATCTAAGGGTGAAATCGTGGAACAGCTAATTAGACCGACAGGAATTCCAGATCCCAAAATCGAGGTGAGAAAAACTAAAAATCAAATAGAGAATTTAATTTCTGAAATAGAAAACAATACTGTTAGAAAAAATAAAACGATTGTTACAACGCTTACCAAAAGAATGGCAGAAGATCTGACGGAATTTTTAATGGAAAAGGGGATTAAAGTTGCATATATTCACTCTGATGTAAAAACTTTGGAGCGGACTGAAATTATCAATAATCTGCGTCGCGGAAAGTTTGACGTTATTGTTGGGATAAATTTGTTGAGAGAAGGTATTGATCTACCAGAGGTTTCTCTGGTGGTGATAATGGATGCGGACAAAGAAGGTTTTTTACGGGGCAAAGTCGCTTTGATCCAAACTATTGGTCGCGCAGCCAGGCATAAAGATGGCCGGGTAATCATGTATGCGGATAGAACAACTGAATCAATGAAATATGCGATAGCCGAAACTGAAAGACGCAGGAAAAGACAATTAAAATATAATGTCGAGAATAATATCACCCCCAAAACTACCATAAGGAAGGCGCCAGAAATTGAAAAAATTGTTGAAGTTGCCAGAATTAAGGTTCCTAAATCTGAACGCCCTCGAATAATTGGAGAATTGAAAAAAGCGATGGAATTAGCGGCTGATAAGTTGGAATTTGAAAGAGCGGCGGAACTTAGAGATCAGATCATTGAATTAGAAGATAATATTTAGCATTGCCTGATTGACTTTTGTTGGGATTGTGTTAAGATAGTAACCTGGAAGGGAAAAATGGAAAAAGAAGAAATTGTCAGAATGTTTCAAACTATAAACCGCAATATATGTTGCCCAAAGTGCGGAGCAAAATATACTTTTGATAACATTAAAATTGTTAATTCTGAAGATAATTTATTTTTTGTCAGCTTGAGATGTGATGATCATCCTCCAGTATTAGCCTCTGTAGTTATTTATCAAGGCAAGGCGAATGATTCAATAAAACAGGAAGAGATCACCCCTGATGATGTAATAAAGTCTTACATTGGACTTCGGAAGGTGAAATCAATTAAAGATCTTATATATCGAAAAAAAACAAGGAGATGAATGGTTGAAGAGTATGAGATAAGCGCTGAAAAACGCGGTGATGATAAGGCAAAAAAAATTAGAAAAAATAAAAAAATACCCGCAGTAATTTATGGGTCAGATTTTGAGAGTATAGCAATAGCTGTTGACGAGCTGGAATTTAACAAAGTTTTTGAACAAGCAGGAGAATCTAGTTTGATTAATTTAAGTATTGAGGACGCGAAAACGGAAAAAGTTTTGGTGCAGGATGTCCAGAAGGATCCAGTAACACTAAACGTGATACACATTGATTTCTATAAGGTTAACATGAAGGAAAAAATCAAGACAGCTATCCCAATCGTTGAAGTTGGTGAATCTCCAGCTATTGTTGATTTAGAAGGAACACTTGTCACAAATAAGGATGAAGTAGAAGTCGAATGTCTTCCGGCCGATCTTATTCCTGAGATCGAAGTTGACCTTTCTGTTTTGAAAACTTTTGATGACACTATTCATGTTTCTGATCTTAAAGTGCCAGCTGGTGTTGAAATATTGGATGATCCAGATGAAGTTATATTTTTGATTCAACCACCAAGAAGTGATGAAGAGCTTGCCGAACTTGAAGAAGAGGTCAAAGAGGATGTTGAATCGGTTGAAGTAGAGGGTGAAGATAAAGAAGAGGATGAAGAGGAGGGAGAACCATCAAGCGCAAGTCCAGATTCCCAAACTGAAAGCAAAGAAGAGTAAATACTGTAATTTCTTTAAAATAAAACACATTAGCCAATGAGCGGAGCGAAATTCCGCCACAACGTTTGCGTGTACGCGATGTTTGCGTAGCAAATATGGGAGAGGGCTTTGGAAAAGCCCGAACCGCATACACGCTGTTATATGATGTAGTGAAAAGCAAGTTTGCGATAGCAAACTTAAATATTTTCGGCAATTTTTTTCTTCAATTTTTTAGTAAGAACGATGAAGGCCTTCTACTCCGCTCATTAGTTTTCGTAGAGTAGCTGTTTTGTCGGCAATTTCTTGTTCCGTTCTTTTTACATGGTCGGCGATTTCTGTTTCAACTTTTTCTAATACACCTTGCAATGCAGTTGTCATTTCATCGCTAGCTGTTTCCAAACTACCGACCTTACTTAAATCGCCGACAACCTTAGCGCGCCATTCTTCAAGTTTAGTATTCAGTTCTTGAGTTATTCGTTCGACTTCTTTTGTTAATTCTTCATGAAGTTTATCAGCCTGAGAGCGCAACTGTTCCGTTCGTCCCTCGCTGTTTTTATCTCTGTCTTCAACAAGGCGAAAAATATCATTGCCTGCTTCCGCAAGCTGATCTTTTAATTTTTGTTCTTCCTCTTCAAATTGAGAGACATAGGTTGCAAATTCATGCATACGACTACCCAAAATTTTATAATGACGCTGTGGCGCCATTCTGCCAAAAACACTATCAAGCGCTTTCATCGCGTCTGCTCTAAACTCGGCGACACGAGAAAAATTTTGCGCGCCACCCCACATACTATTGAAATAATCGTACTGGGTTTCACTTTGTTCGGGATTATCAATCCATTGATCAAATTTTTCGCCTTGTTGTTGGGCGTCGGTTTTCATCTTTTCAAACAATGTTGCTCTTTTTTTAGGATCTGCTTCAAGTGCTCTAACAACTTCAAATGTTGAAAAAGTACCACCATCTGCTTTTGTTTCAGATTGTTTTTTTATGGCATCAAAAACAGCGTCGCTACCATACTCGCTAATTAAGGTTTGTAATCCCTCTGACTGCATGTGGGCGACTTGAAAAGTTACTTCTCTGTCACGCTTGATAGCATTCCATTCGTTAGCAAGATTTTCATAGCGAGATTCAAAACTGCCTTCTTGTTCCTTTTGTTCGGTTGCGCTCTCAGGTGTTTTTTGTTTGGCGCGCTCCTCTTCTGGTTGTTTTGGACCTTCTGGATTCGTGCGTCCAGGAAGGCTGAATCGTTGTTCGTTCATATGATTTTTAGTTAGTTAATAATAAATTATAGCATGGATTAGGTAAAAATTGAATAAAAAATTGCCGAAAATATTTGAAAATGCTACGCATTTTCGCTTTTCACTATTTCATATAATGGGCGGCGTTTATCCAATCGTAACAAGATGGTAATGAAATTACCAGATTGGTATGTTGGATAAACGACTGTTGTGCGGAGCTTCGCGACGCTCAACTGGCGTGTAACGCCGCCCATTGTGGTGGAACGAGCGGAGCGAAATTCCGCCACAACTCCTTTTTATGCAAACTTTTGGTTTTATTATATTACCAATTATTATGTTATACAAACTTTGATATAATGTGAATATGCAAGATATTTTAGAAAAAACGACGCGATTGTTGAAACTTGGAAATTATAACCCAAAAACTATAAAGTCATACCTTCTTTATATTAAAAATTATATCACATTTTCAAAGAAATCGGGAACAAAAAATATCCAAAGAGCGATTGAAGATTTTTTGCTAAATATGCAAGCAGATAATAAATCTCCTCAAACGATCAATCTAGCGCTTAACGCTGTCAAATTTCTTTATAGTGAAGTACTCAAAAGTCCGCAAAAAATTAATCTTAAATTTGCAAAAAGAAGCAAAAAACTGCCAATTGTTCTGTCAAAGGATGAAATTGGAATAATTCTAGATAAAACAGAAAACTCAAAACATCGGCTAATGATCGTACTTGCGTACGGTTGCGGATTACGTGTTAGCGAGGTCACAAATTTGAAAGTTGCCGATCTAAACCTTGATGAACTTATAATCAATGTCAGAGAAGCAAAAGGCAGAAAAGATCGCATAAGTGTATTGCCGAAGAAACTGATAGGTGATCTAAAAAATATTATTGCTGGCAAGGGCGCCGGAGAATATGTTTTTGACTCCATCCGTGGTGGCAGATTAACAACCACATCTCTGCAGAAAATGTTTCGAAAAAGTTTATCTAAAACAAATGTAAAAAAACCGGCCACTTTTCACTCTCTGCGCCACTCTTTTGCCACTCACCTCATGGAAAACGGCGTTGATGTTAGATATGTTCAAGAGCTACTCGGCCACGCCAATATCCGCACCACTCAACTTTACACCCGAGTCACTAATCCAAAATTGAAAAATATTAAAAGTCCACTATGAAATTTTATATTGAGACACTTGGTTGCCAACAAAATGAATACGATGCCTCGAGGCTGTCAGTTTTTTTGCGTTCCGCCGGTTTTGAAGAAGCCACAGTCAAAGAAGCAGGGATAATATTTATATTAGCCTGTTCTGTTCGGCAAACAGCCGTAGATCGTGTCTTTGGCAGGATCAGAAACTGGGCCGGTAATAAGAAGGTGGTAGTTTCCTCGTGTCTAACACCGGATGACCAGAGGAGAATTATAGACAGAGGAGCGCTTTACTGGCATTTTGGTGAAATAAGAGATCTAGAAAAAATTTTAGATATTAAAATAAATAAAGAAAAAATTAGTGAATTTAGCGAAACTAGTTATATTCCAATTATGTCCGGCTGTGATAATTTTTGCTCTTATTGTATCGTTCCCTACACTCGTGGTCGAGAAGTATCACGTCCAATCAGTGAAATTACAATAGAAGCCAAAAAGTTAATTTCTCACTTCCATACTGTGCAGTATAGAAGTAGAATACCGGAGATAATTTTGCTTGGGCAAAATGTTAATTCTTATAAATTTGGATTTGCGAAATTGTTAAAAAAACTAAATGATTTGCCTGGAGATTTCAAAATATCTTTTGTTTCTAATCATCCAAAAGACGTGACTGAAGGAGTAATTAATGCAATTGCCAAATTACCCAAGGCTAAGAAAGAGATCCATCTACCGCTACAATCTGGTTCAGACAAAGTATTAAAAGATATGAACCGTTCATACTCATTGGAAAAGTATTTTAATATTGTTGAAAAGCTAAAAAATAAAGTTAGGGGGATAAAAATTACTACTGATATTATTGTTGGGTTTCCAACAGAAACTGAAAAAGATTTTCAAAAAACCGTCGAGGTTTGTAAAAAAGTTGGCTATAAATTGGCTTATATCAACAAATACTCGCCGCGAAAGGGGACCGCAGCTTATAAACTAGGGGATCCGATCTCCTGGCAGAAAAAACAATATCGCTGGAAAATTCTCAATCAACTAATCAATAATTAAATTAGCTATCATTATTTGGTTTTTTGGGATAGGAAAGTTCTACTATACCAGCAACAATTCCACCAAATATTATCCACAAAAAGATTGCAGTTAAGGCAGCGGCAACTTGGTTTTCGCTAGCGTAGTTAGAATACATTGCAGAAAAAAGAATAAACATCACTCCCACAAGTAAACCAATTAATCCACCGATTAAAATGCCTCTCATATTTTCTCCTTCTAGGTTAATATATTAAAATCTTTGCCATTCAGTCTTCTTGCCGTCAAGTTTTTTCTCTGCCATAACTAGTTCATCGTATATACCATCAATTAATTTGTACTTTTGTGCTTCACTTCGAGTTACCCAGGCAAAATCATTTGTTTCTTCTGGGTCAAGTTTAATTTCTCCAGAAACATAATCGGCAATACATGAAATTACTAAAGACGGATTACTGTCTTTGTGAACAGTTGCAAGACTGGTAAGATATTCAATATTAGAAATTTCAATGCCGACCTCCTCCTTGACTTCGCGTTTTAAAGTTTTTTCCAAAACATTATACCAATAATGCTCAGTATCTTTTGGCAGTTTGAGATAATCTTTTGTTTCCAGCTTTCCCCCAGGAACAGTCCACATTCCTGGGAATCGTTTCTTATTATTTGACCTGCGTGTAATCAGAAACTTACTATCTTTGATAACAATTGCAGTAATTGCGACTTCGTGTAAATAATTTTCACTCATTATTCGACTCCAAGATTTCTTTGGTTATTTCGACAATAGTTTTTTGACCTAAATCGCCCTCGCCATATTTTCTAGTAGCAATCTTGTTCGATCCTATCTCTTTATCGCCGACAATCAACATATAAGGAATTTTTTGAATCTCTGCCTCACGAATTTTCCGGCCAATGGTTTCATTTCGCTGATCAAACTCGACTCTAACCCCTGCTGCTTGTAGCTCCTCAAAATTTTTTTTGGCATACTCAATATGTTTATCGGATATTGGCAGAACTATTGCCTGGACTGGTGCGAGCCAAATTGGAAAGGCACCAGCGAAATGCTCGGTTAAAATTCCTATAAACCTCTCGATTGATCCAAATATGACTCTATGAATCATAACTGGCCGTTTTTGTTTGCCATTTTCGCCAATATATTCTAGGTTGAAGCGCTCCGGCATGGCAAAATCGAGCTGAATTGTCGCTGTTTGCCATGTTCTTCCTATGGCGTCCTCAATATGGAAGTCAATCTTTGGCCCATAAAAAGCACCATCGCCGGGGTTTAATTTGTATTTGGTCTTTCTTTTCTCTAGGGCAGATTTCAGGGCCTTTTCTGCTCTTTCCCAATCTTTGTCTGAGCCGATAGAGCCATTTTCTGGTCTGGTAGAAAGCTCTAAGTGATATTTGAGATTAAGTCTGGAGTACATTTTATCAATTAAATTAATTATACCATTGACCTCGTTTTCAATCTGATCTTCAGTGCAAAATATGTGAGCATCATCCTGATGAAAGGCCCTGACACGCATCAAGCCATGCAATACTCCGGCAAGCTCATGACGATGAACTAAACCAATCTCGGCAATTTTAAGCGGAAATTCACGATAAGAGTGAATTTTTTCTTTGTAAAGTAACATGCCTCCGGGACAGTTCATCGGTTTGATGGCAAAATCCCGGTCATCAATTTTGCTAAAATACATATTATTTTTGTAGTGATCCCAATGGCCGGATTCCTCCCAGAGATCTCTAGAGAGAATTATCGGGGTTTTAATTTCTTTGTACCCAGCTTCTGCGTGTTCTTTCCGCCACCAATCAAGCAGATTATTCCAAAGAGCCATCCCTTTTGGATGCCAAAAAGGGAAGCCTGGCCCTTCTTCATGAAAAGAAAACAGATCGAGCTCAGTCCCAATTTTGCGGTGATCGCGTTTCTCTGCCTCTTCACGATTATCCAAGAATTTTTTCAATTCATCTTTTGTTTCAAAAGCTAGTGCGTAAATTCGCTGTAGCATCTTGTTTTTCTCTGACCCCTTCCAGTAAGCCCCGGCAATTTTATCAAGTTTCCAGCCGACGGTCCTAAGGTCTGAAATCGACTCAACGTGTGGTCCTTTGCAAAGATCAACAAAATCGCCGGTTTTGTAAAAACTAACCTTTTCTGACTCAAGTTCTTCAATCAGCTCAACTTTATACGGCTGTTTAGCAGTTTGCAAAAACTTGATAGCTTCGTTTTTTGGCTCGTCGTATTGTTCAAATTTTCCATCAGATTTTATAATCTTTCTCATTTTTTCTTCTATGATTGGTAAATCTTCGGGAATCAATGTTCGTGGCAGATCAAAATCATAATAAAAGCCATTGTCAATTGCCGGGCCGATTCCGAGTTTTGCTTCGGGGAACATCTCCAAAACTGCCGCTGCTAATATGTGGCTAAGTGAGTGGCGAATCGTTTCAATATTTTTACTCATTTTTCTCCTTTAAATTAATTTTATCAAAAAAAGACCCTATTATTCGAGAGCCCCATGGGGACGGTTCCATCTCGATTGGATCTTAATTTACCTATTCGCTTAGGTCTGCGCCAAACCTCGCTAGTTGGTTTCTAGGTCACGGATTTGGATTCACTACATAATCAGACTAGCAGCCGTTGGTGAAATTATCAATAGATGCTAGTTATTTGCACTATAAATTTCCACTAAAATTTCATCTATTTGTTTGTGTAGATCAATTAGTTTTTGATTATTAATCAAAGTGTAGTCAGCCATGGCGATCGGACCGGCTTTATGAAGGTTTTCAATTTCTGCCTTATCTCTAGCGGCTGCTTCAGATTGGTTAAAACTGCGAAAGCGCAAATTGTTATCTTCACCATGTTTTTTTGCCCGATTTTCTAGGCGCTTGTAACGCATATCTGGTGGGGCATAGGTAGCAATAACAATTAAGTTTTCCCCGTACTTTTCCTTCAAAACCAAATATTCTTCCCAAGAATAGAGTCCGTCGCCGATAGCGTCGCCTTCTTCAAGTAACTCATCAAATTTAGGGATGTTCAAAATGCCAAAAGCCGCCATGCCATATTTATCTCTTAGGTCTTCACGGATTTTTCTTTCCAATTCTTCTGACGGTTTTTTACCCAGTTCTTTGACTTTATCCAAGGTGATTTGCCCAAATCTGACAAAACCATATTTTCTCTTTGACATTAAATAATCAGCAACCTCGGATTTTCCGGCTCCACACATGCCAACTAAGCAGATCAATTTATGTTTCATTTCTCGAAATTTATTTACTGATTCCCGGTACAGGAAACTTTTGACACATTTCTTTAATTTCTTCTTTGATCTCGGCTAATTTTTCTTTATCGTCAATATTTTCACTAACAATATTAAAAAGTTCGGCGATTCTTTGCATTTCGGACACCCCCATACCTCTTGTTGTAAGTGCTGGGGTACCGATGCGAATGCCAGAGGATATTGTCGGTGGTTTGTCGTCTCCTGGTACGGAATTTTTATTCACTGTGATTCCGGCGGTTTCAAGAGCGGCTTCAAAATCAACACCAGTGAGATTTTTATTGCGCAGATCAATTAAAGCTAGGTGATTATCGGAACCACCGGTGACCAAATCAAAATCAAAGGATTCCAGAGTTTTCGTCAGAACACGCATGTTTTCAATAACTCTCTTGATATATTCCTTAAATTCTGGCTTTAGCGCTTCACCAAAACAAACAGCTTTAGCGGCGATAATATGCTCAAGCGGACCACCCTGAATACCGGGGAAAATTGCTTTATCAATTTTTGTCGCCAATTCTTCATCATTGGTCATAATTATCCCCCCGCGCGGACCACGTAAAGTCTTGTGGGTGGTAGTAGTGACAACGTCGGCGATATCGATTGGTGTCGGGTGATACCCAGTCGCAACTAATCCGGCGATATGAGCTATATCTGCAACCAAGTAAGCGCCGACCTTGTCGGCAATTTCTCGAAAAGCAAGGAAATCAATAGTTCTTGGATAAGCGGAGAAACCGCAAACAATAATCTGTGGTTTGAACTCTTGGGCAATTTCAAGAATATTTTTGTAATCCAAAAGGCCCGATTTTTCATCAACTGAATAGGACTGAGACTGGTAGAGTTTTCCGGAAAATGAAACCTTTGAGCCATGTGTCAGATGACCACCGGAGGAGAGTGACTGCCCGAGGATTTTTGCTCCCGGCTCTGCTAGGGCAAGATAGGCAGCCATATTGGCACTTGATCCGCAGTGCGGCTGGACATTAACATATTTTGCGTCAAAAAGTTTTTTAGCACGCTTAATCGCCAATAGCTCTCCGCGATCTATCTCCTTGCAGCCGCCATAATAACGTTTCTGTGGGTAGCCCTCAGCGTATTTATTTGTTAGAACTGATCCCTGGGCCTCAAGGACGGCTTTGGAAGCATAGTTTTCGGAGGCAATCATCTCCAATCCGTCAAACTGCCGCTTTTTTTCGGCTTCTATAATCTCGAAAATTTCATTGTCGGTTTTTTTTAACATAGTTATTTCTTGCCAGTTGACCCAAAACGATTAGATCCTCGCTTGGATTTATTTAATTTCTTGACCTCGATAATTTTCGGATGTTCAATTTTTTGAATTAGGAGTTGGGCAACTTTGCTGCCTTTTTCAACTTTGTAATTTTTGTCACTTAAATTAATTAAGCCGATTGTGTAATCGCCGGTATATCCGGCGTCGAAAACACCACCGAGAGTTTTAAGACCGTGAACCATACCTATACTTCCCTTATCCCAAACCAGGGCAGCGTAACCATTAGGTATATCTATCGCGATTCCAGTCTCAATATGGGCAATTTCCCCAGGTTTGATTGCCATGTCATTTAAAGCAAAAAGATCCATCCCTGAATCCGTATCGTGAGCATATTTAGGCAATTTTGCTTCTGGGTGAAGCTTTTTAATATTTAGTTTCATAGATTTTTATGGTGGGCGATACTGGAGTTGAACCAGTGACCTCTACAATGTCAATGTAGCGCTCTAACCAACTGAGCTAATCGCCCACGGCACAATTATACTAGCAAAATTACTAATTTTTTGCTAGTATATACTCGCCGATAAAAGGGAAAATATCGCCAACGGAGGAGTACTGCAATGAAACGCTCGGAGGTTAATGAAATCCTGGCATGGGCGAAGAAAGTGCTGGCTAAGCATCAGATCGTCCTGCCACCGTTTGGCTACTGGTCGCCAGAAGACTGGGTGAGCAAGGGTCCCGAGTGCGACGAGATCCGAGAGTGTGGTCTCGGCTGGGACATCACCGACTTCGGTCTTGGTGACTTCCGCCACTACGGCCTGACGCTCTTCACCTGTCGCAATGGCCACCCGACCAGTCAGCGCTGGCCCAAGCCGTACTGCGAGAAGCTGATGATCGCTCTGCCCGGCCAGCGGACGCCAATGCATTTCCACAGCGAGAAGACAGAGGACATCATCGTTCGTGCCGGTGGCAATCTGCTGATTGACCTGCGTCGGTCACGTGGTCAGGAAAATCACTTACCGGGTGACACTGATGAGGCCCAAGTCTCTATGGATGGGGTCACCCGAATCAGGCTTAATAGACAAAAAGTGTTGGTAAATTAGGTGGTTTAGACAGTCCTGTGCTA
>CAYRLY010000010.1:0-35991 GCA_964425445.1 uncultured Candidatus Saccharibacteria bacterium
CTCCAGCATAGCATAATTACCGTGTTTCAGGTGCAAGGATTTGCAATTAACCCTAAATCGTGCCCTTGCGCCGAGCTTTGGCTTGGTCGCGAGCGAGGAGAAGAATGAAGCAGATCGCGACAGCTCTGTTCACACTGTTCGTTGTCACCTCCCTCGTTCACGCCGAGCCGGATGTTCACATCGGGCTCGGCGTCTGGATCTGGGAGTTGCCGCGCTGCGAGCGCGGCAACGTCGAGGCGATCGTCGGCCGGGCGAAGGAGGCACGGCTGGGACATGTTCTCATTCGCGTCACCGAAAACGGCGACGGTTGGGCGAGCTTCAACGACCGCGCCAAGGTCATCGAGCTCGCCACCCGCCTTCGCTCCGAGGGCATCACGGTTCTCGCTTGGGGGTATCACTACCCCTATAAGATTGAGAGTCAGATCGCCCTCGTACAGTCGGTTCTGGACATGGCGGTCTTCGACGGTTATGTCCTGAACGTCGAGACGGAGTTTCGCAACTGTCGGACGAAGGCGGAAGAACTTTTCGCCCCGATCCGACGGTACCGGGACGCTAACTACCCCGACAAGCTACTGGGGTACTCGACGTTCGGCCGAATCGACCGTGGTCTGGGAGCCGAGATGCCTATCGAGGTCTTCGGTCGATACACCGATGTGGCGATGCCACAGGCGTACTGGCGGGACTTCGATTGGGAGACCAGGACGACTGCGTATCGCATGTGTCAGACTTGGGCGACACGCGAGCAGCAGTGGAAATCCGAGGGAGAAGCGGCGTCTATCAAGCCGCTGATCCCCACCGCCCATGCCTACGACGGCTCGGACGGCACCGAGATCATCCCCGCCTCGGAGCTTGAGGTCTTCCTCGACGCCACCAAAGGCTACTTCGGCGTCAATGTCTGGAGCTGGCAGCACATGGCTCCGGAACATTGGAAGGCTCTCGTCGCCTTCGGCAACCGACCGGCGGAGGAGGAAACAGAAAAACCCACAAGGACTTTGTGGAAAACTGTGCTCCTTCGTTGGGCTCTTGGAATCCCCTTCGCCCTCCTTCTGCTGCTTGGCTTCAGCCAGGTGAAAGACGGAAATAAGAGTTGGGGGGATTCTCTGATCACTGCGGTGATCTGGCCGCTGTTTGTTCTGAGCGGCATTGTAGTGATTGTGATCGCCGTCATTCAGGCGATCCGCAACCGATAAGTACCTGCGCCCCGACCTCCGTGTCGGGGCGCTTTTCATTTTTGTTGACAAAATCGTAAACAAGGTGTACATTCGGTTTGAGTTCAACCGTGTTGGTAGCGCCAAGCGGCAGAAAAGGTCGGCGTGCATCACGCAACCCGACATAGCCCGCGGGCTAGCAGCCATGGCCTCTCACCAACACCTTGGGATCCGTTCAGGCCCCTGATTGCCCCCGCTCCTGGGGGAACGTCGACTAGCGATCAGGAATGATCGGTTCTCCCAAGCAATCTTGCGCGGTTCATCTATCTATCCATCCCCCGCGCATATCCCACCGCCGTTTTTCTTCCCCATTTGCCGGCACTGCCGGCAGTCTCACTCCACCCGTACCCCGGCTCACCACGAGCCGGGGCTTTTCATTTTATAGATCAAATTTAAGCCCTATGCTGCCGGCGCCGGTTCTGTTACCGGCGGAGTTGCATTTGGATCAGGAGTAACTTCTGGTACCGGGGCCGGGGCCGGGCCAACAAGCCAAATTTCTGGCAGGGCAACATATTTTGAGAGAAAATCAGTCTCCTGCAAAATTTGTCCGTCGCGACTAACCTTATAATGAAATTTTGCCGAAGCTCCCTGGTGAGATTTCTGCACCTGTTTTCTTTCACCTGGCTGCAATGAATCGTCCGGAGTTTCTACCGGTGCCGGCGGCTCAACATAATCAAATCCAACCGCTTGACCAATTTCTACCTGCCGGGAATCTTTCGTCCCGTAAAATTCAAAGGTGATTTTGGTGCCAACAATTTTTGATTGAACAAAAATATAGCTTGAATAATTATTTTTAAAGCGAAAATCTGGTGCTGGGTCAAAGATTGTTGCATCCATACCAATCGGCGGTTCGTAATAAGAGACTCGATATGAATGATTGCGACGCTCAAGTATCTCCATTCCGGCATTGAGTGCCGACCGAAACAATGTCGTTGAAACCTGGCACAAGCCACCTCCGTAGTCGGGAACAGTTTTGTTATTCTTAATAACTAATTCAGGTAGATAACCAGTAGAGGCATCAATTTTCCCCAGACGCTTTAGGGTCGAAAACTCCTCACCCGGTTTAATCAACGCTCCATTGATCGCTTTGGCCCCGACAGAGATATTGTGTACGCGGTTTCCAGGTGATCCATAAAAACTGGTGGTACCGGTTGAGACTAATTCCAGAAGGCCGTATTCGGCCAATTTAGCAGAATCTATCTCAGGCTGAATTAGGTTCACCTTGAGCTCAATTTTTTTGCTGTCAACCTTCGATGTTTCAGCTAAAATTCTGGCCATAATCGTATTTTCAATATCAATAGAAGTTTGCGCTTGGTCGAGCTCTCGTCCGGCTTGTGACTCACTAGAAACGACTACTTTGCCACCTGATACTGAAAGTACCGCATCTCCGGCCGGGCGATCGACTGAGTCAGCGATCGCTTTCGACTGCTTGTCGCTTCGCTCTTTGATAACAAAAATCTCCATCTGATCTTTTTTCGGTCTCGATCCGATCAGACCAGCGATAGTGTCGACATCCAAGGTGAAACTTTTCTCAGCGAATGTTAGCTCGATATCGCCAGCCGCCAGTATTTTGTTTGCCTGCTCTAGCCCTATTTGTGCATTCTCCTCTGTAATCTGAGGCTGAAAAACCTGCGATTCGAATATTATCTCCTTTTTTTTGATCACTTTGGTTTGTAAATCGATAATTTCCAGCAACTTTTCTTGATCAATCCTTCGACCATCCTGCCTCTCTGTCGAAAGCTCAAAAATCCCATCACCCCTATAGACCAACGAGTAATCCTTTTCCGGCTGGTCAATCTCCAGGGCAATTTCAGCAAGCTGTTTTTTTAAGGCTTCATTATTGACTGTATATACCGCGTCAACTTTATAGGGCAGAAAAAGGGTTTTGAATTGTTGATAAAAACTTCGCCAGGCGCCGCCTTGACGACCAACGGCATAAACCTCCTCAGCTGTTTTTGTTACATCATAATTTAGGCCAACATCATCAGTTTTGATCACAAATTCTCGGGCTTCGCCTTCTTTGGCGTTGTATTTTAGCATGAAATCGCTGCTAACGAACTCCTCTGTTTTTGGTTTTAAAATTTCTGAGATCTGATCTTTATTCTTGCCACCAAGGTTGAGATCGCCAATAAAAATGTTGCGATAAGATTTTTTAGCAAAAGAAACAGAATAAACACCAAAAATAAACAGGAAAAGAATTATCACACCCGCCAAAATCACCACCGGCAATTTTATTCTTCGCCAAACCCTAACCCTGCGGGATAGTTCCTTTTTATCCTTGTCTTTTTTTGCCATATAAAAATATGATAATTATTTCAACTCAATAATACTAGTTGAGTGTGATAATATCAACAATTAAATTATTCTTTGGGCTTTAATATTTCGTTTAAGATCTCTCTAGCCGTCGCTTGACCCTTCTCTGCTTCAGATTCTGGGTCGAGGACATTTAGAACAAATTTGTCCCCGACTTTAGCATCTTTGGGTAGAACATTTTTCGGAATTATCGCCTCACCTTCACCAGATAAATGCACACTCTCACCGTCAATTTTTCTTAGTTCAAATTGATTATTTGGAGTCAGCTTTTTCATTCTATGCCCGCTTTTTTGCAAACTTTGGCTGTAGCCAAATGAAGAGATAATAAAGAACTACGATCGCAAAGATTGAACCGGCAACTATCGCCCTGATTTTAAAACTATATTGAACGACAACCAGCGGCGCGATCAGGAAGGCAACGATCGACATCAATTTAATTAAAATATTTAGCGATGGACCAGAGGTATCTTTGAGCGGATCACCAACGGTGTCACCGATAACCGCTGCCTTGTGAGCATCGCTTCCCTTGCCACCGAGATGGCCGGATTCAATATATTTTTTCGCATTATCCCAAGCACCGCCAGCATTAGCCATAAAAAGTGCTAAAACAAAGCCGGTGGCAACTCCGCCGCCTAAAAGTCCACCGAGTGCTTCCGGCCCAAGAGTGAAACCAACAGCGATCGGCACCGAAACTGCCATGATCGCCGGCGTAATCATTTTTCTCAGGGCTGAATCAGTCGAAATCTTAATACAATTTTTATAGTCCGGAGAAGATTTACCAGTCATAATACCGGGAATAGTCCGAAATTGGCGACGGACTTCGTCGACAATCGACTTTGCCGCTTCACCAACCGCATGAATTGTTAGTGAGGAAAAGATAAATGGCAACATCGCACCGATCAACATTCCGGCGATAACTCTTGGTTCTAGTAAATTAATTGATCCCAGGCCAACCGCTTGAGTATAGCCGGCGAAAAGTGCTAGGGCGGTGAGAGCAGCCGAACCGATAGCAAAACCTTTACCAACAGCGGCAGTGGTATTACCAACAGCATCGAGCTCTTCAGAATTTTTCCTCGCTTCCGGATCAAGACCAGCCATCTCCGAGATGCCGGCGGCATTGTCAGCCACCGGGCCATAAGTATCGGTCGCCAGCGTAATTCCCAGCGTTGAAAGCATACCGACAGCGGCGATCGCGATGCCATAAAGATCCGATAATTTATAAGCAACGAGAATCGCTACAGCAATGATAATCACCGGGTAAGCGGTTGAGACCATGCCCAGCGCTAATCCGGAGATGATATTCGGTCCGGCGCCACCCTCTGAGGAGGCAGCCAGCTTTCTGGTCGGCAAATTGTGATCGGAGGTGTAGTACTCGGTGATCATTCCGATCGCGACTCCGGCAACAAGACCAATGAGAGTCAAAAAGAATACTTTGATATCAGCAACATAATATTTCGAAATCAAATAAGAAAAACCGGCCATAAGCAGCGCGCTAGCATAAATTCCAATGTTTAGAGTCATCTGCGGTTTGGTTTTTTTCAATATTCGAATCAAAAAGCTACCCAAAATCGAAGCAGCGATTCCTGCTGAAGCCAAAACCAACGGTAGATAAATTCCCTTATCATCAGAAAAAAGGCCAACACCGATCGCCATCGCAACAACAATCGAATCGACATAACTTTCATAAAGATCCGCGCCCATACCGGCAACATCACCGACATTATCACCAACATTGTCAGCGATTACCGCTGGATTGCGCGGATCATCCTCAGGAATTCCGGCTTCAACTTTGCCGCAAAGATCGGCGCCAACATCAGCTGCCTTGGTAAATATTCCGCCGCCGACACGAGCGAACAAGGCGACAAGTGAACCGCCAAAACCGAGAGCAATTAAAGCTCCGGTGTCTTTGGTAATCACCCAGAAAAGAGCCGAGGCCAGAAGGCCGAGGCCGACAACCATTAAGCTCATTACCATACCGGAATCAAAGGCGATATTTAGCGCTTTATGCAAATTACTCTTCGCTGCCTCTGCTGTTCGGACATTAGCTCGAACGGCGATGCTCATGCCAACATAACCGGCTAGGGCAGAGAGAGACGCCCCAATCAAAAATCCTAAGGCGGTTTTCCAACCGAGAAGGTAAAGTAATGCGGTGAAAATAACGATTACCGTCAGAGCGATCTTCGAATACTGCCTGGAGAGATAAGTTGAAGCTCCGTCCTTGATAGCCCTAGCAATATCGGCCATCTTTTTTGAACCCTTTGGCCGATCTTTAATCGTTTTTACCAGAATCATACTGTAAATAATCGCCACGACCGAAGCACTGATCGCCAAGATGATACCGATATTGCTCATGTTTCACCTCATAAGTTTATTATTTTGTGCCTTAAATCTAGCAGGAGAAGAGGTATTTTTCAATATTGACTTTTTAAACACAAAATTGTATATTATCGCCACAGCCAAAACTACAAACAGAGTGTGGACAAGTTTGAGCAGAATTAAAACTAAACTCATAAAAATCTGTAACGATTTGTAGGTTTATATATTCTAACCCCTTATTTCTTTCTTCCAGCCTCTAACTCTTAACTCTCCTTGAATTACCCTGAGAGTCTTTTTGGCATTCTCCTCCCAAGTGTAGAGTTTTATGCGCTCAAATCCTTTACGCTGTAGATTTATCCGTAATTTCGAATCATTAACGATTTTATCGATCTTATCAGCGATATCCTCAATGCTCTCCGGCTCAAAATACTCCGCTGCGTCGCCAAGAATTTCCGGTGTTGCCGAGACATTTGAAGCGATAACCGGCGTACCACAGGCCATAGCTTCGAGCGGTGGCAAACCGAAACCCTCATTCAGTGAAGGCTGAACATAGGCCAACGCTCCAGCATAAGCCGAAGGCAAAAGCTCCTCCGGCACGAATCCAGCAACGAATACCGGATCAGAATTGGATACGGCATCAATAACATGACCATTGATTTGCTCAATCTCCTTGACTATCTCCGGCTGATTTCGATCAATTTTTCCAGCTAAAACCAGCTGGATACTCCTCCTGCTTTCGATTTTCTGTTTTCGACCTTCGACTTTTTGAAACGCCTCAAGGAGACGCAATAGATTTTTATGCTTCTTCCACATGCCAGTATAAAGCAGATAATCACCTGGAAGCTCATAGCTTTCGCTAAATTTTTTTCCTAATTTATAACGGTCCCCGACAGCCATCTTTGAAATTCGCAGATAATTACGATCAATTCCAGGATAAATTACCTCAACTTTCTGCTTATCGATCGGATAATGATTTAATATCTCATCTTTGGTTGTATTGGAGATACTAATAATCTTTTTTGAGTTAAAAGCAGCCGACTTCATCACCCGACGAAACATCGCCACCTTTAGCGGATTTTCATAATGAAAATAACCAAAAGTCGTCAGATCATGAATATTGATAATAAATGGCTTACGATAAAGAATTGGATGATTAAATTGAGTGAAATAAACCAGGTCAAAGTGGCGCTTATTGAGCCAAATCAAAAGCTTGGTTTGCTCCTCTACTGAATAATGAGCAACATCTAGCACATGAACATGCAGATTATCGGCATCCCAAAGTCCGTTTTCTTTGACCGTTTTAACACCGGTCGGACGAATCAAAAGCGAATAATCATTTTCTTTATCAATTTCTAGTAAATGTGAAAGGACACCCAAAGTATAGCGGCTGATAGAATCGCCGACACCAATAAAACGACCATCAATCAAAATTTTTTTAGACATCACTTAGCCCGCTACTGGTTGATATCTGCGTCTCTTTCTTTGCGTCTTCAATATTTAAAACTACTGCTATCAGCACAAAGATAGTTACCGACATCGCCGGATTATCGGAAAAAATGTGAAGGAAAAGCGCATTAATTAAAAGAGCAACAAAAGCAAAAAAGAGTGTTTTTGAAGCGACGAAAAGTTTTTTAACCACACTAGCAATAAAGGCCAAAAACACTATCAGACCCAAAACACCGGTTTCAAAAACAATCTGCAGATAATAATTTTCCGAAATTGTTCCACCAAGCTTTAAAGCTGCTGGGCCGGCCGAGCCGATCCCATGGCCGAAAAGCAGAGACAAAAATCCAGAGGAGGTAATTTTGGAGATAGCGTCCTTCAGAGCATTAAGATGCTGCGAAAAAGAGCTGCCATGCAAGAGTATATCGTGAAGAAATTCTCCATTGTACATTGCAAACATTACAGCTGAGGAAACCGCAACGGCTAGAAAAAGAACCGACTGTGCAATCTTTTCTCGAAGTTGGCTACCAAAATAAATAAACATAAAGATTAAAGCTATCGCAAGCCCAAGGAGTGCCGACCGAGAATAAGTCAGGCCGATACATAAAGCAACTAAAACCAAAAAGAGATTTTCATATTGCAGAATGATTAATTTTTGGGAGATGAAAAAGCGATGCATCAGATAAAAGAAAGCCAAAATTAGATAGGATGCCAATTGGTTTGGTCCAGCAAGCAGCGCCGTTGCCTGTGAAGTGGCAATTAGTGAATTCTGACCGAAGCCAAAGCCGGAAATTCCTAAATATCCGGTCCAATAGCCCGGAGTCAGAAAGAAAAATTCAAAAACTCCGATCGCCGCCAGGAAGATGGCGATAATGAGATAAATTTTAATTAGTGTTTTGGGATTTTTGTAGTCGGAAAGTCGAGCAATAAAATAAACCCCAAACGGCAAAAGCAAAAATCTTAAACCTTCGAGACCGCGCGCGAGCTCTGACGAGCGAACAAGAGAAAGAATTATTGCCAAGGCGATAAATAGCGAAATAAAAAGATTGTCCCGGAAAAAACTCTTAAATTCTTTTTTGACCACAAGTTTTATCAGGTAAAAAATGATGACGAGCAATAAAATCGGTTCATAAAAATGAGTGATCCAAAAAACCATTCCGGCAGAGAGAGCGGTTTTGTTTTCAAGAAAATGAAGTAGGAGTTCAGAAAACGGCAGGCAGATTACGATAAAATAAAGAAAGAAAACAGCGACTCTATGAAGAATTTTTTCAATTTGTTCCAATCTCTTTACTCCTTTTTTTCTTAGTTTCCAGCAAAAGGCTCAGGGCCATTATTAGCCAAAAGATCGCTGACAGGTCGTTTTTAAAATATGTCGTATCGATTAAACCATGGATTAAAATCGCCGTCATTGCCGCAAAGAGTCCGGCTGACAAGGCAACATCGCTTTTACTTCGGCCAAGACGAACAAAAAAGTTGATAATTAAAATTATAAAAGCGACCAGCCCAAGGACCCCAAGGCTAAGCCAGTAGCTCAAGAACAAGTTATGTGGATGAAGAGCGTAAGAGAGACCATAAAGCTGAAAACCAAGATTATCGAGTGATATTGCCCGAGCCGCTGCTTGAAATTGGCCGAGGCCGATGCCGAATATCGGATGATTCTTTGCTAAATCCCAAGCATACCGGTAGATATCGATACGCATACTCCGACTGTAGGTTTCTGAACCAATTGAAGAAAATGTCAGAGCAAAGATGGCGGCAACTACAATTAACGCAAAAACCAGACCGGTCATCTTCCAACTTGAATTAAGAATTTTGAGTCGATGAATTTTGGCTGTCTGAAAAGCAAAATAAACAATCGATGCGAAGCCGAAAGCCAAAAGTCCTCCCAACGAGTGGGAGGCATACAGGGCGTAGAGAGGAAAAATGTAGAGAGTAGAAAGCAGAAGCTTGTTCGTTGCCCCCTTGAAATAACCAAAAATCGGCAACGATAGGAATATTGATGGAACAACAAACATCGCTAAGTAATTAGGCGACTCAAATGGCCCAAATGCTCGAAATCTCGAGAGATAATCAGCAAAACCGGGATCGCCAACCTGATAAAACAAAGTGGAAATTACTCCGATTTTTTGTAACGTCGCCCAAATCGAGACAATCATTAGAGGGATAAATATCGCCAGAGAAAGATCCCTCGTGCGCCCCCTGGGATAACAATTAATCACCAGAAGATATAGTATAACCGGAACGATAAACCAACCCTTTAATATCCCCAGAGCGGTGCTTTTATCCGCGGAAAAATAAATACTGACCACCGCAGCCAGAATCAATAAATATGTTGCCAGATAACCAAAATTACATTTTACCGCTTTGCCTGATAAATAATTTGAGAGCCAGACAATGAAAAATGTCAGGCCAGCAAGCAGTACTGAGAATTCAAAAACATTGGTCGGAATAGTAAAAATCGTAAAACGAAAGATATAAGTCGGAATCAAAAGGATTGGAACAAGAACCAAGTATTTGATCATATTCTAATTTTATCATATTTTCACTTTTGTCTGATTCCAAGCGAGTGCCAAATAAGCCCAGATCGGCAAGATGTAGAGTGAAGAGAAGGAAGTCGCTTGGGCGAAAATTGCCACTCCAATTACCAAATAGATAAGTGCAGAAAAGTTTTTCTCTTTTATTTTTGCTGACAAACTTTTAACTAAAAGTACAACGAAAGAGATGAAAATCAGAAAACCTGCAATTCCCTCTTCGACTAAGATCTCAAGATAGAGATTATTTACCGTTTGGTAATCTCCAACAACTGCCTTTTCAGTGAACTCCGGTAATGCGCCAAAAGCCCCGGCACCGATACCCCACGGTCTCTGGAGGAATTGCTGCCAAGCAATTTTCATTAGATAAAATCGATCAAGGGTAGACTCCCCAGTCGAAACATCAGCCACTCCGGCATGATTTACGAAAAGGTCGAAGCTTTCCCTGGGTGCGGAAAATTTGATAATTAAAATTGCACAAATTACCGCTAACACAACGACCAACAAAGAAAAAATAACTTTCTTAAAATATTGCTTATAGAAACTGACGGTTAAAACAAAAAACAAAATTAGAGACAAAAGAAGTCCTATGTACGCCCCTCTCGATAGAGAAAGAACGATCGCAACAGAAACCAGAAACAGAGAAACGACCGATAGCATGTCTCTCTTTTTTGATTTAACAAAACGGCAGATAGACAGAAAGAACGGGAGAAACAAATAGTTGGCGAGATAAAGAGGTTCGAGAAAAGTCGCCTGTGGTCGGGGAAAACCAAAAACTGATTTCTGATAATTTTCACGTAAAAATGTCAGATCAGAAAGTCCATAAAGATCAGCAAAATATTGCCAAAGGGCAAAAACAGCCAACCAGATGCCCGACCAGATTATAATTTTTTCAATCAAGTCAAAATTTTCTTTTTTGATCAATTTTTTTAGAGTGATAAAGCCCAGAAAGGTTGCTAAAAAAATCGTCGAAATCGTCAGCGACCGATATTGGTCGATAGACCAGATAATTGAAAGAAAAGACAGAAAGGAAAAAAGAAGTAGCAGCTTATCTTCAATTTCTAGGCGATATTTGTGTATGCCAGACAAGAAAAAAAGAACGAGAACCATCAAAATAGCAAAGGAAATCTTGAGCGTAAAACCAAAAATTTCCATGGTTAGTAAGCGCTCAAAAGGCAAAAAAAGGAAAAAGAGAACAACCAAAATAGGGATTAATTTAGTCTGAAAGTTGCTGCCCATTTTTTCCTCTGATAATTAGTGATGTTTCTATAAGATAAAGCGAGATAAAAATTATAGAAAGCGTGATTAAAATTATCCTTGTGGGCGTTAAATCAAGATGACCACCCCAATATTTATCTATCATCAGCCAAAGAACAGATAATGACGACAGAAGAGCAAAGAGCATCATGAATATCTCCACAAACCCTCTCGATTTCTCACCAAGACTCCTGATGCCATTATATAACAACCAAGATATTGGTAGAAGAGCAGGAAAAAGATGTCTACCTTGAGGAGAGAAATCTAGAAGATTCTTTTTGGCAAAAACGAAAAAAAATAGGGCGGCAAAAAATATTATAATTAGATTTATTTTCAGATCATCTCCACCCTTATTCTCTCTAAATTTCTTCGCCGACTGATTGACAGCTGCAATAATCAAAAATACTAAAAATAAATAAAAGACGACATAAAACGGCCCGGGGAGAAAAATATCAAGCTTTCCGATAGCAGCAAAAAAACCAAGAAAAGTGTTACGAAAAAAATCAGGTTGGAAAACGATTGTCAAAGCATTATAACCTGCCTCCCCAGGAGGCAAAAACCAATCCGGCCGCGAAGAATTAATTTTATTTTGAATGTGGTTTATTATTAGCGGATCTTTATACAAAATAATGTTTCGATACCACCAATAAATGTTGAGTAATACTATCGGGGAAATCAAAGAAAAAAACGACAATGCCCTCTGCTTTTTTTTATGAAAAATTATCAGGGAAGCAAAAATTAAAACCAAACCGACCAAGGATAGATAATTTGCTTTACATAGAACCAAAAGGCCTAAAATCGTTCCTAAAAACAGGAAATTACTAATTGTAGGCCTTTCCCGAATACTAAGCAAAATTAGAGTTGAAATTCCGGACAAAAGCAGTGGAATAAGTTCAATATTGACATAAGAAGCAGTAAAAATTAGCTGAGGTATAAAAGCAATAAAAAAAGCCAGTGAAGAAGAGATCGCTAAATTACCCCTGTCTATTTTGATCAAAAACAAAAACAGGACCAAGGCAAAAGCCGCTGCGATAAAAGAATTAATTAAGCGCATTGCAAGCACGCTACCACGAGACTCGATGTCACGTTCAATTAAATAAGCAGGCAAGAAAGGCAGATAAGAGAGAGGAGAATTATAGGCCATGGAATAGTATGCGCCTGTTCGGAATTTTTCATTCCATAATTGTTTTTCAAATACTAGATTTTGCAAGCCATTCTCGGAGTCAAATACAGGGATCCTCTTTTCTTCTGCCAAGAATTTAATCATTTGTAGATGGGCTGTCTCATCAGGCCCAAAATCTCCAATCGGCAAAATAAAAGACCACACGACAGAGACAAAAAAAACTGAGAAAAACAGAAACAGTCCAAGCCGAAATTTATTTGATAACTTTCTGACCATAATTTACAAAAATTTAATTGAATTAGGAGCGAAAATCAGCTATCATAATGATGTTTGAATCTAAGTCATTAAACACACATCATTATATGTCAGACAAGAATGAAAGTAAAAAAAAGATCGGCCTAATCTCACTCGACAAGGTCGGGAAAAAAATGGCCGGACCGGGCATTAGATACCTGGAGCTTGGAAGACATTTATCCGAAAAGTTTGACGCCACTCTTTTTGTTCCCGACGAAACCGATATAAAGGAAAAAAAACTTAAGGTTGCTTGCTATGATTCAACAAAATCAAGTCGCGATCTCGGATCTAAAATTCGTGGTTGTGACGTGATAATCGCCCAAAGCTTACGGCCACCACTAATCAAAAAAATAAAATCGTTGGGAATAAAATATATTGCCGATCTCTATGACCCACTGGCAATTGAGGTTTTGGAATATACAAAAGACGACAATCAAAAACTTCAACAATCGACCTTCGAATTTAATTATTATTCATTAATAATCTCTCTGCTCTCCGCTGACCATATGCTCTGTGCTAGCGACAAACAAAAGGATTATTATACCGGCTTTCTCTCTGGACAAAAAATTCTGAATCCAAATTTCTACCATAAAACACCGAATTTGGCCAAATTCATTTCCATTGCTCCCTTTGGTCTGCCAGAAGGAAAAGCGACGCCAATTGACAGGGAAATATTTTTTTCTAAATTCCCAGGTATCAGCAAGAAAGACAAAATTATCTATTGGGGTGGCGGTATTTGGAACTGGTTTGACCCGATCTCAGTAATCAAAGCGGTCGAACAATTATCGAAAGAACGCGATGATATCAAACTCTTTTTTCTCGGCACCAAACACCCAAATCCAAAAATAAAGACCATGAAGATGGCAAGTGAAGCGCTGGAATATTCGAAAAAACACGATTTACTCAATAAATCGGTCTTTTTTAATTTTGACTGGACCCCCTATGACGAAAGAGTAAATTATCTTGGAATGTCTGCTATTGGTATTTCAACCCATTTTGATAACACCGAAACTCGCTTCTCTTTTAGAACCAGGATTCTCGACTATCTCTGGGCTGAGCTGCCGATGATTTTGACCCGGGGAGATTCGATGGCCGATCTTTGCGAAAAAAACGATCTCGGGGTGGTTGTCGACTTTGAAAGCCCCGCAGAGATCAAAAAAGCGATAGAGACGATTGCTAATAATAAATCTGTCGCCAAAAAGATGTCTGAAAATATTAGAGGGGTAAAACCAGAATATCGCTGGCAAAAAGTTGCCGATACAATCGGAAAAATTATCTCTGAAGATAAGTGGCTCGAGAGAGATTTTGACTCGATAAAATTTGCGACCAAAACTTTTGATTTCTATCTTGCTGGACTAAAGAAAAAATTGGCCAAATAATTATGGAAGAAAAAGAAAGCAACCTGATCGCCTCAAATGTTATTGTCCAAACAGTTGGCAGGGTAATTGTTCTCGCTCTCGCTCTTATTTCTGTCAAACTGATAACAAATTACCTCGGCCCAGAGGGTACGGGAAATTACAATACTATTGTCACCTATCTGTCATTTTTTATCACTTTCGCTGATTTTGGTCTTTTTTCAATCGGTGTCAGAGAGATATCTAAGCGACCAGAGGACTCAAAAAAAATTCTCGGTAACATTTTCTACATTCGCTTCGTTAGCGCACTTATCGCTTCGATTATAGCCTGTTTGATCGCTTTTAATACTGGATATTCCAGTGAGATTAAATATGGTGTCGCCATTGCCTCAGTGTTTTTATTTTTTAACCTTGTAAGCAGTGTTTACGATATGCTCTTCCAGGTCCACCTGGAAATGGGCAAAGTCGCTATCGCCGAAGTCGTCTCAAGAGCGCTAGCAGTTGCAACCATTATCATCGCCACTCAACTTAATCTTGGTTTTTATGTCATTGTTGCCTCAGTTTCATTTGCCGCAGTAATAAATTTTTTGATCAAATATTTGTATTCACGAAAAAAACTGGTTTTTGGTCCAGTTTACGATTCACAAACGGCAAAATGGATATTGAGACTTAGTATCCCACTGGGTGTCGTCTTTGTTGTAAATAATTTCTACTTTAAAGTTGACACTCTGATTCTTTTTTATTTCAAGGGTGCCGGTGATGTTGGTATCTACTCGGTCGCCTATCGGATTTTAGAAACGACAATTTTTATCGCCGCATTTCTGGCCAATTCCCTTAAGCCGTTACTCTCAAGAAATGTCATAAACGATGCTGCAAAGGCGGCACGCGCAGCTTCTCGCGGTTTCACCATGCTCTTTTTTATGTCACTGCCAATTGTCATCGCGGCGATTCCCTTCTCCAAAGAGATAATAATTTTTTTGAGCAATAGTGAATTTATCGGCGGTGCCCCGATCTTAGTCATTCTCTCAATCGCCAGCATTTTTATCTATTTGAACATTTTGCTTGGAGAGATAATGATCGCCAAAGACCTCCGTCGCTATCTGATTGTTGTGGCAATCTTCACGCTACTCTTTAACATCACTGCAAATATAATTTTAATCCCAAATTACTCCTATGTTGCCGCTGCATACGTTACGATGGCCTCCGAACTCCTGCTTTTCATTCTCGGACTCTCAAAAGTCATGAGTTTTATGCCAATTAAATTCGATTTCTGGCGAATGACTAAAATTTCCGTATCCGCGCTCGTAGCAGTCTTTATCGGTCTAATTATTAAAAACAGTGGCTTAAATTTTTCCATTGGGATTTTAGCCAGCTTTGTGTTCTACGGCTCTTTCGCCTATTTGATCGACGCAATACCAAAAATGATGATCTCGGAATATTTTTATTCAATCAAAAATAAATGGGTAAATTAGAGCTTTCAATAATTATTGTTGATTACAAAAGCAGTGATTTTACTATTGATCTAATAAAAAATTTGCATGAAAAGCTCTATGACCTGCAATACGAGATTATTGTTGTCGACAACAATCCGATCAACAAAGCGGATGAAAAAATTAGAGAAGCCTACAAAAATTTTAGTAATTTAAAAGTTTTGAAAGCGAAAAAAAATCTCGGTTTCGGTGCCGGAAATAATTTGGGAGCCAAAGAAGCCAAGGGGGAATATCTCTTGCTTCTTAACCCCGATACTAAGATTGTTGATAATTCAATTCAAAAAATGCTTGATTTTCTCTCTAAGCACCCGGAAGTTGGAGCTCTATCACCACTCCTCTACCAGAAAGATCAAAAAACTCTACAAAAACATTTTTATGGCGACTTTCAGAGCTTGGCTTTCGTTACCATCAAGCGCTGGAAAGGCAATGTCCCGAAAAAGATTGAGCATAATTTTTTCTATGTTGATATGGTCTCCGGCGCCGCGCTGATGATTCGTCACCTGCTTTTCAAAAAAATTGATGGTTTCGACGAAAATTTCTTTATGTATATCGAAGATGATGATTTGTGCCGACGCGTCGCCGAACTCGGTTTGAAGAATGCGGTAATAACCTCAGCAAAAATTATCCACTTCGAAGGACAAAGTTCAACATCAATGGAAAAGAAAAAGTTTTACTATAAAAGCCAGGATTATTACTGGCAAAAGCACTATGGGCTGGCTATGACTCAATTGATGAAAGTCCTTCGAGCCCCGTATATCTGGTGGCAAAGATTAATGTCTAAATAACTTTTCAAAGAACTAACAATTTGACAGAGAGTTTTTTTCTAGTGTACGATCTCTTTGCTTGCAGTCATCACAAAATCGGAAGGGGGCGGACCCTTTGGATGTTGTAACCCTGGATGAACAGCGCAGTATAGAGGTCTTCTCACAAGTTACCGACCTCTGGGAAAAGGGCCTACCACCCTTTGACCGCTACACTTCGCCGGAAGTCTTTCACCTGCCCGATATTGTTGAAGTGGGTAGCAGGATGCATGCCTGCTGGCTTTTCTTCTACGGTTTTCTCAATCGCTTCGGTCGAACGGCCGAGGAACTGGGCGTTGACGCCCGAGAGATCGTCGAGGAAAGTCCTTGCCTGATCGATCCGCTTGACCCCCTAAGCCATAATATCTCGCTCTACAAACCGCTGGTGAATGTCATCCCCTTGGCGGTCGGCGAGACCCATCGAGTCGACTGGTGGATTGAGGCAATGGGCAGGTTACGACAGCAGTACAACGGTGATCCGAGACAGATCTTCTTCCCGCCGAACTTTGCCTTGCCACTTTTTGAGCAGCGAGACATGCTGATCGATCGGATGTGCCAGTTCCCCGGCATCAAGCACAAGATCGGCCAGATGATTCTTGGCTGGATGCAGGAGACCGAATGGACAGATGCTCCGCACCGAGATATCGTTCTCTGGCAGCGATCCCACCCAAACAGCCTGCGGCGAATCCCGGTTATCGCTATCGATCGCTGGCTGATGCGATTGATATATCAGCTCGGCCTGGTGACTGAATATCAGAGCGATATCTCGACAGCGATCTCCAGAGAGCTGTCAGATAAGCTCTGCACTATCTGCCATCAGAACAACATCAACCACAACCACCTCGGACAAGCGCTCTGGCACGTCGGATCTAAGATCTGTAACGCCAATCATCTTGGCGGCAGACGGCAGTACCGACATGTTTGCCACACACTTTGCCCACTCAAAAAGTGGTGTAACGGTCGGGTTCCGTCAAACTACAAGCTAGACAAACCAACAAAGAAGCGTCGACACAGCGCAAAAATGGGCTGGGGCCAAATGGTTCCACACCCACCAACGCTAGACGACCTCTGGGACGACGATTAGTCGTTCCCACAACCCCAGCGCCCCGGAAGAGGCGCTTTTTCAATAAAAGACTAGTCCTCGGGGCCGAAATCGGACCGCTCACCCTTAGGCTGTTTCGCTAGATCGCGGAAGCGCATCTGCTCAGCATTAAAGTAGAGGTCAACATTGCCAATCGGTCCATTTCTGTGTTTGCGAATCAAGATCTCCGTTATCCCCTTCTTGTCTGAATTTTCATCGTAATAATCATCGCGATAAATAAACATCACAACGTCTGCGTCTTGTTCGATTGAGCCCGATTCACGAAGATCTGAAAGTTGTGGTCTTTTGTCCGGTCGATGTTCGACAGCACGAGAAAGCTGGGAAAGGGCAACGACCGGAACATTAAGTTCTCGAGCCAGGGTTTTTAGTGATCTGGAGATTTCGGAAATTTCCTGTACACGGTTGGCATCTCCGGATTTTGATCGGCCTTCTATAAGTTGCAGGTAATCAACAAAAATAATCCCCAAATCATGTTCCATTTGCAATCTACGAGCTTTAGCTCTGATTTCAGTAACATTTAAACCCGGCGTGTCATCAATAAAAAACGGGGCCTCCGACAACGTTCCCATAGCGTAACCAATTTTCGGGAAATCATCATCAGAGAGATTTCCAGTTCTGAGCTTCCAAGAATCAACTCCTGCTTGCGAAGATATCAAACGATCAACCAACTGCTCTTTTGACATTTCCAGAGAGAAAAAAGCAACCGGAATTTTTTCTTCAACAGCTATATGTTCAGCAATATTTAAAGCCAATGAGGTCTTGCCCATCGAAGGCCTAGCGGCGAGAATCAATAAATCGGATTGCTGTAAGCCGGCAAGTTTACCATCGAGATCACGAAAACCGGTCGGAAGCCCTCTCAAGGCCCCCTTTTCTTTGTGAATCTTGTCAATTCGGTCAAAAGCTTCGGTAAGAATGTCTTTTATCGGAATAAACTTCTGACGAAAAAACTTTTGTGAAACAGCAAATAAAGACTGCTCAGCTTTATCCAGTATCGCCGGGACATCTTCGTCTTCGCTAAAACCGAGATCGGAAATTGTCACTGCCGAAGTGATTAACCTTCTAAGAACCGCTTTATCACGAACAATGTTGGCGTAGTGAGCAACATTTGCGGCCGAAGGCGTCGAATTTACCAAAGAAACTATATAGCTACCGCCACCAATTTCCGTCAGCTCCTTTGTCCTCTCAAGTTCATTGGTCAATGTCACCATATCAAGAGGTGAACGCTTCTCAAAAAGTGCTAGGATCGCTCGATAGATTCTCGAATTTCTCTCTTCATAAAAATCCTCCGGTGACAAAATCTCGACAACAGTTAAAATTGCATCTTTGTCTAGAAGCAAAGCACCGATCACTGAATGTTCAGCGTCAATATTTTGTGGTGGGAGTTTCGCCCCTAAGTGTCCACCATTTTGCTCGTTTTTCTTTTTCCCTTTTGCCATAGATAATTTTTGATTATTCCTCGGTTTCAAATATCTCTACCGCTGCTTTTTCTAAATCTTGATCAACATCCTTGTTTGCCCTACCAACACTTTTCTTTTCGGCAATTCGGCAAACCACTCGATATTTTTTGCCGACAATCTTTTCTAAAATATCTTCCACCAGCTGACAGTTGCGGCTTTCCGATATTTTGTCCAAATGAAATTTGAATTTAACATGAATAATTAGCTGGTCCCCCTCAATTCCGGCCGGATAAGCGTCGCGGAGGAGAGCACTTAAAGAGTGATTTTCCTTCTTCATTTCAGACAACACTTTCTGCCAGTTCTCATTAGTCAGCTCCAGAACTTCAACTTTATCACTATTTTTTTCAACCGTCTTTTCGGGAGCTTTTTCTTTCTGAGGAATATTTTTAGTCTTGACTTCATTTAGATCAGCACTTTCCACTTTCTTTTCCTCCGGCTTTTCGTCTTTTTTTATCTTTTCTGGCACAGCGGCCGCTATTTCCGGCAAGCTAGCCTCGACAATCGCCATCTCCAGGGGCAGCGATCTGATTGAGGTCTCTTTTACTCTTCGACCTGACTCAATAAAAATCGCCAAAATCCGATTTATATTCTTGGCATCCTTTTTCTCCGATAATTTTTGAAGTTTATCCTCGCGATCATTGGTAATTTCAAAATTAATCTGACCTCCAGAAATTTTATAAAGCAAAAGTTGTCGCAGAGACTCGGTAATCTCTTTTATCAGCTGCCCGGGGTCAACACCACCAGAGATAAGTTCGCTGGAGGTTTTGATCGCCGAATCAGTATCGGCAGAAAAAACTTTTTCAATAATTTTTAGCACCTCTTCATCTCTTGCCAAACCAAGAACGTGGCGAACATCATCGATCTCAATTTCTCTCGTTAGAGAGGCGACCTGTTCCAGAAGAGAGATTGAATCACGATGGCTACCCTCAGCAGCAACAGCGATCGCTTCTAGAGATTCGTCAGAAATTTTGATTGACTCTTTTTTGGCGATCTGTTTGAGATTTTTGATAATATCGCTTTTTTTGACTCGGCGGAAGTCAAAGCGCTGGACACGGGATAATATCGTCGCCGGTATTTTGTGAGCCTCTGTCGTTGCCAGGATGAAGATTGCATGTTTCGGTGGCTCTTCGAGCGTTTTTAGAAGGGCGTTAAAGGCCGGGAGAGTTAGCATGTGAACTTCATCGATAATAAAAACTTTATATTTTCCGGAAGAAGGAGCAAATTTTATTTTCTCTCGAAGTTCGCGTATTTCGTCAATTCCACGGTTTGAGGCAGCATCAATTTCAATGATATCCAAACTTTTGTTCTGCGATATCTCTAAACAAAATTGACACTTATCACAAGATTCACCTTGCTTATCAGCTCGCTGGCTACAATTCATCGCCTTCGCCAACAACCTAGCAGCCGAAGTCTTACCGGTACCTCGCGGACCAGCAAAAAGATAGGCGTGTCCAACACGACTTTCGGTAATTGCTGAAAGCAAAGTGTCGCGAATATGATCTTCTCCAACTAAGTCGGAAAATTTTTGTGGACGATATTTTTGGTAAAGAGACATAAGTACTTCCTTGCGCTTTTAGCTTGACGAACTTTATTAACTTTCAGCTAGTTAGCACTTTTTATTATAACCGATGAATTATTCAATTGCGGCAAACTACTCTATAAATTTTCCTGGATATTAGCTGTCAGACGAATTAATCAGCCGCCAAGATTAAAAATTAAAAGTCGCTTATCAACATTTTTTTCACAGCTTTTACACAAGATAAAAGCTGGTGGTATAATAAGACTAATGGATAAAAGCCAATACGCGGCAAAATTAGCCACCGAGATGAAGAATGCCGGTCTGAATTTAACTCGGAATAACGCCGAAATTTTTCTTGATGCGATGGCGCAAGCGATGACAGAGGGATTAGCTCGCGATCGCAAGTTAACCTTATCAAATTTTGGCACCTTTATCGTCAGTCGCTTTGGTGCTAAAATTATCAAGAGCCCTAGAGGTGATAATAAGCAGTTTTTCATGCCACCGACTGATGTCATTAAGTGGCGGCCAAGCATGAAAGTCAGAGACCGAGCAGCATCTTCAAGGGTTAGCGATGAGATTTATGACAAATTGGTTAAAGGCGAAATCGTCGAAGAACTACCGGAAGAAAAAGAAAAGCAAAGTTTTGAAACAGCCAGTGAGAAAAAGCTCGGCCGCTTCGAAGTCAGAGTGGATATTGCCGGAACAACAGGTCGCGAACACATAGCCGACGAACGATCACCAATTTCCAGATTAGCAAAGAGATTAATAGAGGATTTTGTTAGCTCAAAAAACGATAAACTCGAAATCAGACCAGGTAAAAACCAAATGTTATTCGTTTATTATCAGAATAATTCCGCTTCAAATGTTAAATATCTTCCCAGTGTTTCTCATCAGATAATAATCGAGAAGTTTAAATCAATGGCAAGAAACGGAACAGGAAATGGGGCTATAAAAATCGATGATACCAGAGAGATCAATTTGTCATCACTGTTAACACCACATGGAGAATCATTAATTTTGCAGCGAATATAAAAGCGACCAAATCGAGGGGAAATGAAAAAAATACTGAAAAAAAAGAAAAAAGCTGCGGCACTTTTAACAGCAATTTTGCTCTCCTCAATAATTGGTGCGGTTGCAATTGGAGTTAGCGCCTTGGCGGTTCGCCAAGTGAATATTTCTGAAACTTATGGCAATGGACTTGTGGCTTTCTATTCTGCCGAATCAGGCCTGGAAGAGGGACTTCTACGCTATAGATTTAACAAAGACACCCAGGTACCATTTGTTATAAACACAACAACAGACACAATTGGACGAATGCCAGCCAGAAAATACCGCAGTCTTCTAGACAGAAACCCGATGAACACTTACTCGACTACCGGCATCGGTAACAACAATTTTTATTTGCTCTCTGATCGGAGTCAGGTTTACGACCTTCAGGCCTATTACAAACAGAATTATTACGGTGATGATGTTGATAATAATGGTTATATTAGTCAAGCTGATTTTACAAATCTCAGCCGGCCAAATAATGATTTTTATAAACTAGCTAAAGACGAGCAGAAGGACTTTACAATTACCGGCAGCAATAATCCAAGTACAGACAATCGAATTTATCTTTATTGGCGCTGGAGCAGCAACTGCAATGCCGGCAAGGCACGACGAGCGTTAGAGGTGAAGCTAAAAGTTGACACAGCTGCCTCTGGTTTGCCCGCTGACCGAGACGAATACACGGCATTGTTCAAAGACACTACCTGCAGCCAAACAATCGCAAACGCTGACACTCCGACAATCCTCGCAAGCGGACCCACAGTCTTTACTGCAGCCGGTGGCGGAGCTGACCTCAAAACTAAAATGAACATTCTATCTTTGAAAGTCGTTTCAATGTCTCTAAAATCAGTCGGTGGTTCGAATAATGATCATATAGCTTTTGGTTTCAACCAAGGCAACCAAAACGGCGGGAGCAAAGTCGCCGGACCAACGACAACTATTAGATCACTCGGTTATTTCGGTGGCGTCACCAGAGAGATATCAGCTAACATCGACCGCCAAAGCGGCACAATCTTAGATATTTTCAACTACGTAATATACAAAGGCGAGTAAATAGAGGCTCTAATTATTTCTTAAGTCTTATTGATAACTATACTAGTTTCGTCGCTGTTGTTTGTAGTGTCATAGGCTTTTGCCTTTAGTGTATAGGTCCCGGGCCCGACATTGTTCCAGGGCCAGATACGATCTATTTGAGCAGCATTTTCTGTGGCAACAAGTGTGTTGTTTATATAAAATTCAATCTTTGAAACCGCAACATTATCAGCAGCTGTTGCTTGTAGCGAGAGGTTACCGGAAACCCAGGAATAAGGATTTGTTGCTGGCTGAGTAATCGAGACCGTCGGATTTTGGCTATCAGCTCCAGCGTTGTTGATAGTGATAGAGATTGAAGATTCGGCGGTTTGGCCAGCGCTGTCAGTCGCCACCGCTTTAAGCGTGTGAGCACCATTTGGATAACCGGCTGAATTTAATGTTGTCGAGTAAGGGGCACTGGTATCCTCAGCCAAAGTTGTACTATCGATAATAAATGTCACCTTCGCCACACCATTATCATCTGACGCATCGGTAGAAAACGCTACCGAAGCAGAAATTGTTGCGCCATTAGCTGGAGCGGTGATAGAAACAGTTGGCGGATTATCAGAAGCAGGTGGTGCACTCGGTCCAGAAGGCTCATTCACAAGCCACGTGCGAGTTCCAGCTGACGGATAACCGTAAGTCCCAGCCATCGCATGGTAGCCGTAACCGGAATATAAATATGAGTAATCCTCAGCAATAATTTCTGCATCACAGTTTCCCCAACCGAGTGAATAATCGTACGTGGTTGTCGCTTTTGTCAGAGGTCGAACTGTGTAATAGGAATCAGGAAACCTGGTGCTCATACCCAAATCCCATTTCACCCACTTGTGATACAAGGTGTAATGATGACCATACTCATGTGAAAGAACTAACTTCATGTAATCAACAAAGTAGGGAGAGCTCTCGTAGTAGTAGGTGTTTAAGGTTACATAACCCCAGGCTGACGTTATATCACCATTCGGCTGAATGGTGTAACTGCCGGAGTAAAGACCAGCCCAGCCGGAATCACCAGCATTCTTGACAATAATTGAATAAAGGGAATTTACTTCATCCTTAACTAGTAAATTGCTGGACATATAATTTTTCAATTGGTTACCAAGATCGGGATATCTCCCTGTCTGGTCGATATATTCAATATCACCAATCGAACCCGATGGTCCAGCGGCAGCGGCGGCTGCTTGATCAGAAGAATCAACAGCTCCTGTTGAGGCAACAACGGTCGTAGAGCCATCGGAATTTGGTGTTGCCGATCCGGAAATATTCCCCCCGCTGGAATATTTCGGTGGTTTTTTCGCCACCTCCTTTTTTGCCTCCTCTGGCGCAGGTTGTTCCTCGGCTTTCTCTTCTTCCCCTTCTTCAATTTTTACCGGTTCATCGGGGGCAACGGCGCGAAAATTTTTGACGTATGCCAGACCAACCGAAGCTAAAACAATGACAAAAAAAATCGAAACAATATAAAAAATTCTGTAGTGCTTTTTGATAAAACTTAGAATCCCCTCAAACTTGTTCATATTTCTATTTTAACTTAAAAATTACCAAAAACAAAAAACCCAACAAAACTATTTTCGTCGCAACTCATAACCAAACTTGGACAAAAGACCGTTCAAAGCATTTTTGAGGCGATAACTGATAGCTCGCAATTTAAATTTTTCTTTCTTACCTGCCCCCGATTCCCAATAAGGTTGCCACTGGCCGATTTTACCCATTTTTCTTTCGATCTCTTTTTCCGAAATATCATTTAGCCAAGGGTAGGTTGATAATTTGGTCTTGTCACCTTTAGTCGCTACTAAAGTGATTCTGTCACCTAGCATTTTTTCCTTAGTCGGCTCCAACGGGGAATGACACTCAAAAACAGTTGTGAAACCCTGGTCATTGAGAAGTTTTACTAGCGAGTTCTTCGTAAAACGAAAACTATACAAATTTCCCACTGAAGCACCAAGTCGTGATAAAATTTTATCTTGACTTTCGTTGTCTCCATGTTCTCTTAACCTAATGCCAGCGTATTTTTTCCCCTTATTAGAAACGAACTCTTTTGCTACAAGAGATATATGTGTATCAATAATTAAGAAATGTCGACAGATTTGAAAAATTTTGGGCAACAAATCAAATATATCTTTTGCGTCAAGATGATAGAGCAAACCGAGAAATAGAACTAGATCAAAACTACCAGTTTTTTTCGAAATTTCCCGAACATCCTTTTGGATAAACTCTAAGTTCGCGATTTTTTTCTCCTGGGCAATTTTTCGACCAAATTTCATCCTCTCTTCTCGAGCATCAATACCTAAAACTTTCGCCCCGCGAAGCGCTAATTCAATAGAATAGGCGCCTTCAGCGCAACCGAGATCCAAGACCTTCTTACCAGCCATGTTTCCACCGGAAAGATCTTCGGCAATCTGCAACACACGCCTAACCTTGACAGCATTTTGGTCACCCTTTAATTTAAAAACTTCCAAGGCTGATTTATTTAACAAAAATAATTTCTTGGAAGTTTTTTTCATAGATAAATAATCAATCGCTCAACTTGAAAATTCTTTAGAATGCAACGAACAAAGTAATATGGTAGCCCCGGCGGGAATCGAACCCGCGATCTCCTGGATGAGAACCAGGTATCCTAGGCCGCTAGACGACGGGGCCATAAAACAAATTTCTAACGTCTGATTAATCTAATTGATCTAAACAATTTCCAAATTCCAACAATCAATAATTCAATGATGGCTGAGCCATCCGTAGTTCCAATTAGCGAAACGAAGGATGGTTCCCGGGCCTGGGGTCGAACCAAGATTACTAGGGCCAGAACCTAGCGTACTGCCATTATACTACCCGGGATTACTGCAAAAATTCTAGCACATTGAGCGTAATTTCTCAATAATCAAAGCTAAGAATATCTTGTTAGACCAGAAAATTTTAAAATCAAATTCTTGATTCGTGATGACGAGAGAGAATTTCAAACATTCGTCGATAGCTTCGAGGACCGATAGCATAAAAAGCTTCGGCATATTCCCCGGCACCGGTCGAAAGACCACGATAGTTATTTAAAGCCAGAATTGACTCTTCATAACGCTTGTATTTAAGTTGCGACTTGTGCTTGCGCAAAGCTTCTTTCTTGTCGCCAAGAGTGTCGTCAATAGGAATAATACGATTGACTCTTGAGCTCGCCCAAACCTCATATAGCCAAATATTAAGATGCTTTTCTAATCCTTTGAGACCAATATATAAAATTTCCGCAACGGAGTGGTGGTCAGGATGAATATCCTCGAAATGGGGGCCAAGGAGCAGGTCAGGCATATCGAATTCAATCTCCCGTCGGATCCTAGCGGCAATCTCGAACGAAGGTTTCATCTCCGAATCAGGTAGTCGAATAAATTCTTGGGCACCGATACCGACTACTTCTCCAGATTTTCTCGCCTCCTCTTCTCTCTCGGCAATAATATCCCGCTTGGACCCCGCGCTTTTAGTACCACGAGAACCATCAGCAAAATATATTACTTTAATTTTACTGCCATTATCAGCGAGAATTTTCAACAGACCACCGCAACCCAAGATGTCATCGTTTGGATGCGCAGCAAGAACTAATACTTTATCGGCTTTCACATATGTCAAAATCTGTATCCGTAATATCTGACGCATAATTCCTAAAACTGATCGCTCTGTCTCCTTCTGCCAAAAGGACAAATCCCCTCCTCTAAACTAAAAGAGTTTCTGATACTTTTCCTCTATATCAACTATTATTTTACTCCAGTCAAATTTCTTTTTCAAAGATTCAAAGCCAGCGCGAGCTAAACGCAGGCGATCTTTTTTCTCCGCCAAAAGCCAGGAGATTGCTTTTGCCAAGCGCTCAATATTAGCTGGCGGAACCAAGACCCCATTCTCACCATTTTTGATGATTTCTGGCACCCCGCCAACATTTGAAGCTACTACCGGCAAACCAGATTCAAAGGCCTCCAGTATAACAATACCAAAAACTTCTGAGATTGATGGCAGAACAAAGAGATCCCAATTATCAAGAAATTTCTTCGGTTTTTTCTGTTCACCAAGAAGCTGAACCTTTGCTTCTAACCCTAAGGATTTAATCTCTCGTTGCAGTCTTTGCCTCTCAGGCCCTTCACCAACGATCTCCAGGCGGGCCTTTGGTAGACTTTCAGTTACCTTGGCAAAGGCACGCAATAGATATTTCTGCCCTTTGCGGGGAACAAGTGCTCCAACAGTGCCAACAAGAAGCTCTTTCTGGGAGTTCTTCCTGTCCAGAAATTTCTCCCCAGTTACCTCGATTGCATTTGGAATGACAGTGATTTTGTTTTCATGAGCAATTTTGCGACTAATTAAGAATTTTTTTACAGAATTAGAGACCGCAATCACTAAGTCGGCAGAGCGGCAGATTGAGCGAATACCAGATAGCTGGATTAATTTATTAAAATAATTCCTAATCTGATACTCCTGACTCCAAATATGCTCTGTATAAACGAACTTTTCACCCGAGCAGCGGCCAATTCGACAAAAATATCCCGCTCTCGGGCCATGAGCATGAATGATAATTGGTCCAAAGGGATTTTTCCTAGCTCGAAACTCCGCGATATCACTGCGGAGTTTTAATAGCGATCTTAGATCAAATTTGCTTTTAAAATCGACTATTCTGATCTCCACGCCGGAGATCTTTGTTGCCTCGGAAATCAACCAACCACGCGGAGCAATCAAAAGAACATCAAACTTTTTCTTATCGATATTTGAGATTAGACCGAGAACGTGACGCGGGCCGCCGGTCAGAGATGAGTCAGCAATAACCTCAACCACTTTGATTTTACGCCACCTCTTTGCCTGAGACATTTAAAATTATTTATTAATTTTATCGAGGGCTAGCTGCAGTCTCTTAATTGATTCCTCTTTGCCGAGAGCGAGTAATAGCTCAACTGGGCTAGGGGATTTTTCCTTTCCGGAAAGAGCGACTCTGACTGGCCAAAAAACATCACCATTTGATAACTTCTCCTCGGCAACAATTGATTCAAGTAGTTTTTGTAGTATCTCCTCGGTCCAATTAGCGACGGTGGTGATTTTACTACGTACGGCAGAAAGTCCACGAAAGGTTTTTGATTGGTCAGACTTTTTAAAGATTAGTAGTTTGCCCTCGTAGTCTGGAATTTTTTCTAGATCTTTCAGGTAATTAGCCGCTTCCAGCAGGGTGGAAAATCCACCTCTTTTTATTAACTCTATTTTATCGTCGGTCAACTCGCGAACACCGAATGAGCCGAGATAACTTCTAAGCTCATTAAGATCGCTGGACATAATGTACTCTTTATTCATCCAATCAAGCTTTTCAACATCGAATATTGCCGGAGAAGAATTGACATTTTTAAGCTTAAATTCCGAGATCAATTCACGCATCTTAAACAACTCTCGATCATTCTTTGGGTTCCAACCAAGGAGCGCAATGAAATTAATGATCGCTTCCGGAAGATAGCCCAGATCACGATATTCGAGGACAGAAGTCGCGCCATGACGTTTTGAAAGTTTTGATTTATCTTTTCCAAGAATCATCGACAGGTGAGCAAACTTCGGTGCTTCCCACCTAAACATCTTGTATAGCTCTAAATGTTTTGGTGTCGATGACAGCCACTCCTCTGAACGAACAACATGAGTAATCTCCGAAGAATGATCATCAATGACTGAGGCTAAGTGGTAGGTCGGAAATCCGTCGGATTTTAATATTACCTGATCATCAAATACGCTAGCATCAAACTCAACTTTACCGCGAACCAGATCATCGACAACGATCTTCCCTTTTTGCGGCATCTTCATTCGAATAACATAGCTACCTCGAGCTAGATCTTTCATGGATATCTTTGCGTCGCGGCAATAACCTTCATATCGCGGCGGTTTGCCCTCTTTGAGTTGCCTTTCTCGGTCGGCGGCTAATTTTTCCTTTGAACAGGTGCAGATGTAGGCGTGTCCAGCCTTGACCAGATCGTAGGCGTGTTTCTTATAAATCTCTACTCTCTTTGACTGAATCATTGGATTTTCGGCGTTATCAGGTACAATCCCCAGCCAGTGAAGCGACTCGATTATCTGTTTTTCAACACCCTCAACATAGCGCTCACGGTCAGTGTCTTCGATTCGCAATAGAAACTCACCACCCTGACTTTTGGCAAATAAATATTCAAACAGAGCAGTGCGGGCACCACCAATGTGCAAGTTTCCAGTTGGACTTGGGGCAAATCTAGTTTTTATCATTATGCTCAATTTAACAAAAAAAACTCTTTATGAAAAGAGTATTTTCTCCCGCCCCTGTTGTGACAGGGGCGGGAGCCGGTCATCACCCTGGGAGGTGACTGGACCATCACTTCTGGGCTCGGGACCCCAAAGTAATGATCTTACTAACCACACCCTACATTATATGCCAATATCTGTCAAGACATTCAAGCTTGATTTTTTATTCGATGACCGCGTTTTCTATATGTTCAATTTTATCCTCGTCTACGCCAATTACATCGATGCGAATATCACAGCCCGGGTACTCTTTTTCGATTGCTAGAGCTAAAAGTTTTAACTTTTTCTGTTTTTTATACCTTACCAAATCATGAGCACTTCCCCAACCACTCCCAGAAACGGTCTTTACTTCAACGATGACGATAGTTTTTGTTGGCGCCTCCGCTAATATATCAATCTCACCGAAAGTAAAAGTGAGGTTTCTTTCAAGTATTTTGTAGCCATTTTTTTCCAAAAATCCTGCAGCAATATCCTCACCACGATTTCCTGTAAACTTGTTCATTTTTTTATTCATAATACAATTATACAAAAAACACCCCCAACATTGTTGATCGGGGTGCTTTTAACTAGTACTATTTATTTTTCTTCTGCGGACTGATCTTCTTCTTTCTTGCCCTTATCTTCAGTTCCCTTTTCCTCTAATTTTTCGTCGCCGTGAGATTTCAGTGCCTGATCAGCTTTTTTCTCCAGCTCTTTTTCCTCGGCTTCCTTTTCTGCCGCTGCCGCTTCGGCCGCCTTAGCTGTTTCTTCGGCTAATTTCTCCAATTCCTTTTCCGCCTCTGGCTCTTCCCAAACCTTGGAATCGCGATTAATTTCTTTCAACCGAGCTTCTTTACCGGAAAGATCTCTCATGAAATATAGTTTGCTTCGACGAACACGTGATTGTTTTACTCTTTCAATTTTTAAAATTCTTGGGCTGTGGATCGGAAATACACGCTCGACTCCAACACCGAAAGATTCTTTTCGAACGGTAAAAGTTCCATTGAGCGATTTACCTGCATGAGTGGCGATGACCAAACCTTCAAATATCTGAATTCTCTCCTTGTCGCCCTCTTTGATTTTCAGATGAACTCGAACAGTATCACCGGAATTTATCTCCGGGATATTTTTTTTCATATATTTTTTCAGCATTTCGCTCGGCATAATTGATATTAGTTAAAAGTTAAAAGCAGAAAGTCCTTAAAGTGCACGGAAAACTATTTAATCAAATCATAGAAATCCGTCTTGGTCGCCTACATTGGTTCTTATATATTTACGCTTTCGACTTAATAGACTTGATAAACTTTTGACTTAAATCCACACTCCCGAAAGTCCAAATTTTTGGGCTTTTGGGATGTGGTCCCCCCGAATAGCATCGGGGGGAACCGGGATATCGATCGAATGATGGCGTGGCGGAGGACAGGCCCCCGCCAAAGCCGTTTCTAGGGACTCGCGCCCAATCGGCTGTTCGGCGCTTGTGCGCCGTTGGCCCCTCTGGAGATCTAGCTAGAGCTGGATCCTCTCCAAGGGGAGACATCTTCAATTGTTAGCTCAGGGACGCGGTTTGCCGATCCGTTCATCATCCCCACAACCCGCCGAGATGGCGGTATCGTAGGAAATACACCCGGAAAAGCTTAAGGTATCCCTGTGACAATCCGTTCGTGGCGCGAATTGTTCCATAAACGCACTAACCCGGTCATCACTCCAGCACTGCTTCAGCTCCGCAAGAACCAGCGGAAGTGGCGGCATACCGAAACCGGCTCGCGCTTCGTTCTGCTTGCGGCGCTGACGCCGGTATCTCCTCACCTCCTTTTCATCCAAATCCGGTAGCCCCAGTTTGCGTCTCAAATCTTTTACGGCCATTAGAACGCTCCTTACGCTGGGTCGAGCCCAACACAAGGAGCACTTTTGCGAAATCCTCCCATGGACTCGGCCTCCCGAGTGGCCGCCCGCGCAAATGCGGGGGTTGATACTGTTTACGACTCGACTCTCTGCCCACAATGCGGACAGCTTACAATGCTCTTTTTGACGAGCACCGGTCCGCAGGTGGGACAGATCTTGTGAATCTCTATTCTTCTCACCTCCCCCTTTTTTGTTCAACTCTGACTCATACCAGGAGCCAAAGTTGCCGATGATAATCTCCCAAAGGGAGGCTCTCATCGACAACTTTATGTGCTTTCGACAACACTGGCAATCGTTTTCTCTTTATTCCTGCCGGAGAAACTCTTCATCGCCTTCTTTTCAAACTTGACTTCCCCAGTCTTCAAGGCATAAAGCGTCCAATCATTACCAACTCCGACATTCTCCCCAGCCCGATATTTGCTTCCTTTCTGCCTGATAATAATCCCACCGGCGGTCACTTTTTGGCCACCAAAAACCTTGACTCCAAGACGCTTGGAGACGGAATCCCGGCCTAAACTTGTACTACCTCCGGCTTTCTTATGTGCCATATTTTATTAACTTATAGTTCTCAACTTCTAGTTATTAGCTTTTAGTAAAACGATCTGCCGTTTTACTACTTGATAATCGCGACCATATATTAACGGCTGACTATCGGTAGTGTAACCGATTTTGTGCAGCGTGTCAACACAATTTTCCCAGATTGACAACTGTTTGCCATTTGCAAGCTCAAACAAGGGAAAGACTATGACAACAGCTTTTAGCTTTTGGCTGTTAGCTGTTAGCTTTAAATTCAGTAAAAAATCTGCATACAATTTCACAGATTCCTCTTTTATTACTTTTTCTTCTTCTATTCGAAGCTTAGATTTTCTCGGTTTCCCCAAGTAGGGTTCAGTGACGACATCAAAATCTTGTTTAATTTTTGAAAAATCAAATCTAGTCGCGTCTTGTTTGGAAATTTGGAATTTTTGATTTGGAATTTGTTCCGGATTTCGACATTCGAATTTCGATATTAACCATTTTATATTGGCTTTAGTGTCCTCTACCGCCTTCTCTGATATATCACTGCCAATAATACCAAATCCGAGTAAAATCGCTTCCAGAAGAATGTTACCGGAGCCGCAAAAAGGATCAACAACCAGAGGCAAGAAGCTAGTAGCAGGAAGTAAGGATTCTAAACCCTCTCTTCTTGCTTCTGTCTTCTTACTTCTAATTTGGCTGGTTGCCAAGTTGACCATCATTCTGGCTAACTTTGGTGGTAGCATTCCTGATGTTGCATCTGACCTAGGCTTGCCATAATCCTTTTCACTCCAGAGAGCGATGTTCTGAACTGCAATTAGCTTGCCTATCCCAGTGTCAAAAAGTCCGTATTCGACATTTTTCCGATCCATCTCATACTGAAAAGATTGGGCACTAGACAATTTTCCACCATCCTTGCCATCCACAATTCTCATCGATCCCGGATAGGACCTTTTTGTGCTTAGTGCCAACTTAAAAGTGTCAATCTTCTCCTTCCGATAATTAGAAATTGCAAAAATTATTTTGCCAGAAAGATTCTCCCTTTCCAAAAGCCCGACAATATTCGCCTCTCTTGGAGCAATTTTTTGGAAAATTTTAACTGTGCCGCCAAGAATATTGATCAGGTCAGCGATCTTTTCAACTGGGGCATTGAGTTTGATCTCCAAAATATCATCAGCTAAGATAGAGTTGTTAGTCGTCGAAAAACCAAAATCAAAATTAGCCAAAATACAGAGGAGCTCCATTTGGCTTATTTTATTTTCACGACCAAGAATAAAATAATAGTTTTGCATTGAATAAAAAATAACATAAATTGGTAATTTTGTCACTATGGAAGAGGAAAAAAAACAGGTTAATTTTGTCCACCTCCACGTTCACTCACACTATTCGATGCTTGATGGCATGGGCAAGATTCCCGATTTAGTCAAGAAAGCTAAAGAGGATGGACAAGTTTCATTGGCACTCACAGACCACGGTGCAATGCACGGGATGATTGAGTTTTACGAAGAATGCGTGAAAGAAGGCATTAAGCCAATCCTCGGTTTAGAAATTTATGTCGCCGCCAGAACAATGAAGGACAAGCAACCGAGGATCGATTCGAGCTCTTATCATCTGATTCTATTAGCAAAAAATGAAACCGGTTATAAAAATTTGATGAAAATCACCTCGGTTGCTCATCTTGAAGGCTACTACTACAAGCCAAGAATTGATAAAAAGACTCTGAAAAAATACGCCGACGGTCTAATCGCCTGCTCAGCTTGCGTCCAAGGAGAAATTCCCCGAAAATCATTGGAAAATATCGCCGAGGGGAGAAAAGCGCTAGAAGAATACCTGGAGATATTTCCAAAAGAGGACTTCTATCTGGAAGTTCAGCATCATCCAAACACCGTTCCCGAACAGAAAAAGGCCAATGAAAATATTTTTAAATTGGCAGAAGAATTTGATCTAAAAGTAGTCGCCACCAACGACGCACACTATGTCAATTCTGAAGATAATGTTGCTCACGACGCGCTACTCTGCCTACAAACCGGAAAATTAGTTTCCGACCAAAATAGGATGTCGATGAGTGGTGATGATTATTCATTGCTACCGGCGGCAAAGATGGAGGAAAATTTTGCCGATCATCCAGAGGTAATCTCAAATACTATTGAGGTGGCCAAAAAATGCAACATCGAAATTGAACTGGGAAAATTTAAGTTTCCTGAATATCCTTTACCAGAGGGAGAAACCTACGAGAGTTACCTACAAAAATTGATCAGGGAGAGATTACCAAAGACTGTCGATAAGATTTTACCTGAGATGCAAGAGCGCATCGATTATGAATTTAAAGTTATTAAAGACAAAGGCTACCTCGGATATTTCTTAATAGTTCAGGATTTTTTTCAATTTGCCAAAGAACAAGAAATTCCGACAAATACTAGGGGTTCTGCAGCTGGTTGTTGTATCTCCTATGCTCTCGGCATCACCGCAAAACAGCTAAACCCGCTTGACTATGGGTTGCCATTCGAGCGTTTTCTAAATCCTTTTCGGCCATCGGCTCCTGATATTGACGCCGACATCGCTGACACCGGACGGGACCAGATTATTCAATATGTGGCGAGAAAATTTGGCAAAAATCGGGTGGCACAGATAATTACCTTTGGAACAATGGCCGCCAGAATGGCTGTTCGTGATGTCGGTCGAGTTCTCGGCATGTCATACTCGGAAGTCGATATAATCGCCAAGCTCATCCCCCCAATGAAAACCACTCTTGATCAGGCGCTTGATACAATCGCCGAACTCAAAAACCTTTATCAATCAGATGCTCAGATCAAAAAATGTATCGACATCGCCAGAAGACTTGAAGGCGTTGTCAGACACGCCTCAGTCCATGCTGCTGGTGTTGTCATCGCTCCGGATGAAATTACCGATTACACACCGGTAATGATGGACGCCAAAGGCGAAAGACTGATCACTCAATACGAGATGCACGCCGTTGGTGAAGACGGAGTTGGTCTGATCAAAATGGACTTTTTGGGCTTGGCAAACCTATCAATTATTCAGAACGTGATTAAAATCGTCAACAAAACCAGGGGGATTAAAATTAATCTTGATGAGATTCCGCTTGATGACAAAAAAACGTTCGAGCTGCTATCACGCGGCGAGACAATTGGTGTCTTCCAGTTGGAATCAGAGGGAATGAGAAAAAATATCAAGGAGCTTCGGCCAACAACAATTCACGATATTATGGCGATGGTCGCACTTTATCGTCCCGGACCAATGGCTTTTATACCAGAATATATCTCCAGGAAACGTGACCCTTCAAAAATCCGCTATTCCGATCCGCGCATGGAGAAATTTCTCGATAAATCACTCGGACTGATTGTCTACCAGGACGATGTCTTAATGATTGCACTGGAGCTAGCCGGATATAACTGGGAGGAAGTTGATAAATTCCGCAAAGCGATCGGCAAAAAAATCGTTAAAGAAATGGCCGCGCAGAAGGAAAAATTTTTCAAACAAATTATCGAGCGCGGGATGAGGGAGAGTGTAGCCGAAGAGCTTTGGAGACAGATAGAAACTTTTGCTGGTTATGGATTTAACAAGGCTCACGCTGCTAGTTACGGGCTTGTCGCCTACCAGACGGCCTATCTAAAATCTAATTTTCCCCCAGAATATATGTCAGCACTAATGACCTCAAATAAGGATGATCTTGATAAGCTGGCGCTCGAAATCGAAGAGTGCAAAAGAATGGGAATTGAAGTCTTGCCACCATCAGTTAACGAATCTTTCGTTGATTTCGGCGTCGTTAAAGATACCGGCAATGTTCGTTTCGGACTTTCCGCCATTAAACATGTTGGTGAAGCGGTCGCCGAAGAGATAGTTGAAGAAAGAAAAACCGCCGGGAAGTTTACCGATATGGAAAACTTTATCACTCGTCTGGGGACCAAGGTAATAAATAAGAAATCTCTTGAAGCGCTTGCCATGGCTGGAGCCCTTGATGACCTAGCAGAACGAGCAGAGATTATTTTCAATATGGATCGAATATTGTCTTATGCACAGGGGATTAAAAAAACTGCAAACGCACAACAAAATTCATTATTTTCCGAAGACTCAATCGAAACTGCAAAGATCGAGTTCGAAGAAACAAAGCCCGCCGATAAAAAACAGCGTCTTTCATGGGAGCGCGAGCTTCTTGGAATGTATATTTCTGAGCATCCCCTATCGGAAATTGAGCCGCTAATTGCCCCCTACCAACAAAAAAAAATTATTGAGATCTCACCCTCAATGGAAAATGATTTTGTTAGAGTTGCCGGAATAATTACTTCGGTTCAGACGATAGTCACTAGAAAAAGCAATCAGAAGATGGCCTTCATAAAAGTCGAGGACCAAAGCAAAAATATTGAGGTGTTGGTTTTTCCAAAGATTTTTGCCGCTACCCCAGATCTCTTTACTCCTGACAAAGTTGTGATCATTGATGGCTTTGTCAGCAACAAAGATGGCGAACTAAAAATTTTGGCTGAGGAGATCTATCCAGTAAGCGATAAGAATATTCCGAATTTCTCACCACGAACGCGAAAAAGAAACGGTTTTGGTTTTAACGGAAATGGAAACGGCGGCGGCCACAGCGGCAATAATGGTCAAGATATAAAAGAGGAGAAGAATCGCCTCAAAAAAGATCCCCCAAAATTTGAACCGGAGATTCTGACAATTTCGATTCCGAGGGAGGCTGATTCGGGTATTCTTTCAGAAATTAAGGAGATCCTAACCGCTCACAAGGGAACAAACAAAGTGATAATAAAGGTACCAAAAAACGATGAAGGCTGGAGAGAGATGAAGATAAAAAACACTGTTGACATCTGCCCGCCATTACTTAGAAAACTAAAAGAGGTGGTTGGAAAAGAAAATATCTCTTGACAAATAGCATTTTTTGTACTATTGTAAACCTCCAGAGCAAAGAAGAGAGGGGTGTTGGGTTAATTGCAAATCCTTGCACCTGAAACACGGTAATTATGCTATGCTGGAGCT
>CAYRLY010000011.1:0-33228 GCA_964425445.1 uncultured Candidatus Saccharibacteria bacterium
AAATTGCCACCTCGGGATCTGATGGTAAATTTGCTCTGGAGACTCCCCCAGGAGAGGAATACTTTCTGGAAGTGAGAAAAGAGGGATATGAGTTGTTATCTAGGGCTCAAGCTAAAATTCAAGGTTTTAGTCTTGCTTATGAGGACAACTACTCCGGCGAAGAGTTTAAAACTGATGATGCTCATCTGCTATTTGGGAAAGCGATACCGCTGACAACAAACCGAGAGAGTGTTAAGTTGGCATCCTCAGCCAGAACCGTGGAAACCGTTTCCAAGGCTCTGAGAGTACTGAATGTTCCGATACTGCTCTTTGGCTTTTCGATGTCAACACTGGCGATGGTACAGATAAGGAGCCCTTACAACACCACAATCTTTTATCTTTATCTATTAATCTTTGCTTACTACCTGATTAAACTCTTCTTTGTTGACGGTAGAAGCTTTGGCGTGGTGATAAACCAAGCTAACATGAGGGGGGTTGACCTCTCGGTTGTCAGAGCAATATCGGAGACCAAAGGGAAGTTAGTCAAAACCGCTGTTACCAATATCAAGGGACGCTATGTTCTCTCATTAGCCAAGGGCTTCTACAGGATTATCGCTGTTAAACCCGGGTTGAAGCAGGTGTCTCCGCTGTCAGTCAGAGTTAAGAGCAACTTTAAGCCAAGAACGGAGAAGATTGTGATGATAGAAGTAAGGAGAGAACGGCAAGAAGAAAGAAGTATGGAGCAAGAAGCGAGAGAAGGACAAAAGGCTCAAAATACCGGTGGGTTATTAACTCTCAAACCCCTTGCTTCTAACTCCTCACTTCTTGCTTCTACTTCACTTACTTCTAACCCCGAACGTTCCTTCTCGGATTCGGGGGAGATTGTGGAGAAATACAGTGGCGAAATTAGAGAGATCGGCAAAAATCAATCGATGGCAGAACAATCGGACGAAAAACCAGATCACGACATACCAAATTGGAAATTTACATAAATTAGTCCATCAAGTTATAAAGTTTTTCAAGTCTGTCAAGAAAAAATGGAAAATAAACAAAAAATTACAAATTTTGAAGATATAATTTGCTGGCAAAGATCTAGAATACTGGCAAACGATTGTTATCTAGTATTTAAAAATTTAAAAGATTACTTTTTTAAGGACCAATTGTTGCGATGTGCTGTTTCAATTATGAATAACATTGCCGAAGGGTACGAAAGGCAAACTAACAAGGAGCTACGTAACTTCTTGTATATATCGAAAGGTTCAGCTGGTGAACTGAGGTCAATGTTATATTTAGCCAGAGATTTAGAATATATAAATGATGCGTCATTTTCAAAGCTAAAAAATCAATCCATTGAAATTGCAAAACTTTTATCCGGATTTATTCGTAAATTATAATTAAACTGCTTGATAAACTTGTCACTTGATAAACTTGTGACTATAATTAACATATAGTCAGATAATTGGAGGGGTTGATGGAACGTATCCCAAGTTGGGATGTCTTTATTGGACTGGCTGTAGTTTTAGCCGTTGCCTACGGCTTTATTTTGAAACGGGAAAAAACCATCACCGTTCTCTGCTCGACCTATATCGCCATTGTCATGTCCTCTAGTTTTACCGAATACGTTTTCCAATTCTTCCAGGGTAACAAAGTGATCGCGAACCAGATTTGGATCCGCGGTAACATGTCCGAATCAACTGTCGCTATCGGGTTGTTTTTGATTGTTCTATTCTTCGTATCGGGAGCAATAAATTCCTCATCTTCTTCAAGCGGAGACCTGTCGCCTTTCGAAGTCATAGTCTACACGACGCTAACCGTTGCTTTGGCAGTTTCAACCATTCTCGGATATCTACCGGAAGAAACAAGGAATAATATTTTGTCATCATCAAAAGTCGGATCAGTTATTTACGGCTTGAGAACACTTTGGGTGATTGCACCACCGATATCGTTGGTTATTTTAAATTTTAGGAGGAAATAATGATATTAATTCGCTGGTTTTTGAACACGCTAGTTTTAATGCTCACCGCCTATCTTGTATCCGGTATATACTTTGCCACGCCCTGGTCGGCTCTTATGACATCGTTGATTTTCGGCTTAGTAAATTCGGTGATTCGTCCGATAATGATAATTCTAACCCTGCCGGTTAACATTGTTACTCTCGGTTTGTTCACTCTAATTATCAACGCCTTAATGTTTTGGCTAACTTCAACAATCGTCAAAGGCTTTGAAGTGACCAATTTTTCTGCCGCTTTTTGGGGCGCTCTCGTATATTGGATAATTATTACTTTGATAAATTACGCCTTCGGCGACAAACCAAAAGTTGTCAAAGTTCGGTCAAAATAGTGCAATAATTGACCACAAAGCCAAAAACTGCTAGAGTATTATTCGTCATTATGCGCACCGCTAGCTCAATGGTAGAGCAGTGGCCTTTTAAGCCATTGGTTCCGAGTTCGAGTCTCGGGCGGTGTACCAACCTTCGCATATTGCTTTCAGCAACATGGCTACGGTTGGCACGCCCAATTATCAAATAAGTTAAAACTAAATAGAAATACAGAAGGTTGCCGTCCGTAGTCCCCTTTGGGGCGAAGGAGGGCTTCCGCCCACCATAATAGATGAAGGTAGGTTTACCCTCCGTAATATTGAAGGAGGGTTTTTTGATATAATCTAATCAGTATGAAAAACTACTGCGTATATATTTTGAAATTATTAAATGGTCAGCAGTATGTTGGATTTACTGATGATATCTCATCTCGACTGAAGGAACACAACAAGGGCAATTGTTTCACTACTAAAAAATATCGACCGGTGAAATTAACGTGGTGTTGCTACTTTACCAACAAATCAAAAGCATTAAAGTTTGAAAAATATCTCAAATCAGGCTCAGGAACAGAATTTCGAAGAAGACATTTTTAATCTTTCGGGCGGTGTACCACTCCATTTCAAATGGAGTTTTTTTTATTTTTACTTTACTTTTTTCGAATAACTAGTATTTAATATATAGCGAAGGTATATACGAAAGCGAGGGATTCTGATGATTAGATTGGCGGTCTTTGCCTCCGGCGGAGGCACAACAGCGCGCTACATCCTCGAAAGCGTACTCACTGATCACACTCCCTCTCAGGATTTCGAAGCCAAAATGTACAACAAACTGACCATCGATGTGGTCAATTCGCAAGTTCAAAGTATCATATATACTATTTTGGTTCAATAAAGATCTCAGGACAAAAACTAACTATCCTTTAGCACTTTGATAAAAATATCACTCGGCATGTTGACTCGGCCGACCTGTCTCATCTTTTTCTTCCCCTTTTTTTGCTTGTCTAGTAGCTTATTTTTTCTGGTTACATCACCACCATAGAGCTTAGCGGTCACGTCTTTGCGAAGCGGGGATATCCGCTCAGAAGCGATAATATCGCCACCGATCGCCGCCTGAATTTTAACTTCAAAATTTTGCTTCGGAATTAGCTCTTTTAAGCGCTCAACTATCCTTCTGGCCTCATTTTGAGCGTTTGGGGTATATACTATGAAACTAAGTGCATCCACCTTGTCCTCGGCAATCAAAATATCAACTTTAGAAAGTTTTGCTTCTCGCCAATCAATTATTTCGTAGTTCATGGAGGCATAACCGGAAGAAACAGTTTTTAATTGATCATAAAAATTAACAATCAGTTCCGCCAGGGGAATCTCGTATTTGAGAAGCGCTCGACCATCATCAAAATATTCGGTGTTTTTGTACAGAGCCCGCTTCTTCTGGCAGATATCCATGATCACACCAATATATTCTTTCGGCGTAATTATCTCCAAAAGCGACCAAGGCTCAGAAACTTGGCGATAGGCATTTGCTTCCGGCATATCGCAAGCCCTCTCGACAATTACTTCCTCACCATTATTTTTCAAAATTTTATATTCAACTGTCGGGCTGGTAATAACAACATCGAGATCGAATTCGCGCTCCAATCGCTCACGGACAATATCCATATGAAGGAGCCCCAAAAATCCGCAACGAAACCCAAAACCCAAAACCTCGGAGCGCTCGGGCTCATATGAGAGCGCGGCATCATTTAATTTCAATTTCTCGACAGCATCTTTTAAATCTGGATATTTATCACCGTCAGAAGCATAAATCGATGCAAAAACATACGGCTTAACTTTTTTATAGCCCGGCATAGGGGAGAGCGCCGACTCTTTCTTCAAAGTGACAGTATCACCAACAGCCGCTTGCGACACTTCGCGAAAACCGGTCACCAGGTAGCCAATTTCGCCTGCTGATAGGGGAGAGCGAGAAATTAACTTTGGCCGAAAAATTCCCACCTCCTCTGCCCTACCCCCACTTTTTGTTTGCATTAGAAATATTTCATCGCCGGATTTTATTTCTCCATCCATTACCCGAAGATAGGCGACTACACCACGGTAAGGATCATAAACTGAATCAAAAATTAATGCTTGCAATTTTTCTCCGCTACTCCCTTTCGGGGCCGGCACATTATTGACAACTGCCTCAAGTATATTTTTGACCCCTTCTCCAGTCTTACCGGAAGCTAGAATGATCTCCGATTCATTGCAGCCTAAAAGCTTAATTATTTCATGTTTGACTTCATCTGGTCGTGCTGCTGGCAGGTCAATTTTATTCAAAACCGGAATTATTGTTAGGTCGTGTTCAATCGCCGCATAAAGAGTCGAGAGTGTTTGCGCCTCAATTCCCTGAGCCGCATCAACCAAAAGAATTGCTCCCTCTACTGCCGCCAGTGAGCGTGAAACCTCATAAGAGAAATCTACATGACCAGGAGTATCAATCAAATTCAAAATATGCCCCGAGTACTCCATGCGCACTGGTGCCAGTTTGATCGTAATTCCGCGCTCACGCTCAAGATCCATCTGATCCAAGAGCTGATCCTTCATCTTTCGCTTTTCAACTGCCCCGGTCAACTCAAGCATTCGGTCAGCTAAAGTTGATTTGCCGTGATCGATATGGGCAATAATACAAAAATTTCTAATTTTATCCATTTCCATAGCTTAAAATATACCATTTATAGGCGCAAAAATCCAGTTTGGTTAATGGTAAAATTTCTAGTTGCATTATGATAAAAAATATGATAGTTTCGATGAAATGAATTGATTGATTATGATCCCAATTATTGATAGAGAAATAATTGAAAATGACAAAGTTTTTAGCAAAAGTTTAAAGACTTTATTTTCTACCCCAAAATACAATCCAAAAACCTATACTAAAGATCTAGCAAAAAATCGCTATTTTGAAGCACTGATCATACTAAGGCATAACCTAAGACTCGCAGCCGACCATTACCTTTCAATTAAAGAGGGTTCCAAAAATATTGATCTTTTCATGCTAACGCCAAGTGTTTCTTCCCCATCAGGGCCAGGGTCAGATTCCATGCCAGTCCCAATTAAATTTGGGAAATTAGATACTTGTCTGGTTGATTCTTCACAGTTTGGGTTTGAACCACTATTATTATTGGATTCGATAAATAAATTGCATTGCTATTTACCATCAATGAGGGGTGAAGATCCGGATTCGAGGCACCTAAATCAATTTTTTCATCTCGAGATGGAGATGATTGGTAACTTAGAAATTTTAATGCCAATCATTGAAAAAATAATCAGGGAGTTATCAAGGGCAATGCTTTTGATGAGTAATATTATCGGAAAATTAAGTTCTAACCCCCAAAAAACAAGAAAAATGTTGTCAGAAACTATAAAAAGCAAAAAATTCCCGACAGTAACATTTGATCAAGCAATCGATATTTTAATCAAAAATAAAAAAAGCCACCTGATTAACTTTACTAAAAAGGGCCGAGACATATCATCAAAAGGCGAACTGGAATTGATGAAAATTATTGATGCCAAAACACCGGTTTGGATCAAATATTATGATCGAGACAGAGTTCCTTTTTATCAAAAACCAGACCCCAAAAATCCTGAAAAAACCTTAAATGCTGATCTGCTATTCCCGCCAATAATTGATAGTGCATTCGGTGGAGAGATTGTCGGCTGTGGGCAACGACAAGACAATACAAAAGAGATGTATGAGTCACTAAAAAGACAGAATAATATTTCACCAGAACCGTACGAGTGGTATATTGATCTGCGAAAAAATAAGAAATACAAGACAACCTCCGGTTTTGGTCTGGGAGTTGAAAGATTTATTTCATGGTCACTAGCTAAGGACAACATTCGAGACGTGATACTTTACCCTCGATTAAAAAACATTAAAACATATCCGTAAAATGAAAAAAAAGGATTTTGACAGCTTTTTTAAACCGTACTCGAAGAGTGTCGATAGGGCAAACGATGGTTTTTTTTGGATTTTAAATAATGAGATTATAAAAAAAATTATCAGCAATCATATCCCAGAAAATATCATTAAAAATAAAATTATCCTTGATGCTGGTGGCGGTACCGGCAGATGGATCTGCGACTTGGCAAAAACTTACAAAAACCAGTTTATTCTTTATGACCTATCTGACGATATGTTGAAAGTTGCCAAGAAAAATATCAAAAAAAATAATTTAAGTGATCGGGTTACAATCGTCAAAGGTGACCTGGAAGACATGGGGGCAATTAAAGAAAAATCAATAGATTTTATAATTAGTATTTATAATCCTATCAGTTTTGTTTTGAACAAAGATAAGGCAATTAAAGAATTGTATCGCACATTAAAGAAAAACGGTTTATTAATAATTATGGGGCAAGGTTTTTATAATGCTTTAAGTTCAAAAATTAACAACTATGTTGCCCCGCCCACTGAACTATCATGGATGGATAGAAAAACAATGGTTAGATGGAATGATACAACGCCAGAACTCCATGTATTTTCAAAAGAAACAATGGAAAAGCTTCTAGAAAATAGAGGATTTAAAATAATTAAATCTTACGGAGTGCCAGTCTTCATCCAACCAGGCCCAGAAGATTTCGGGGAGAAGAACCCCAATAAGAGTAGGATATCCAAGGCCTTAATGAAAGATAAGAAATTATTTCGACAGCTTTTTGATCTCGAAATGAAATACAACTCATTACCAAGCTCAGTAAATAGGGGTATGAACATTGTGACAATAGCTAAAAAAATAAAATGAATAAACTAATTATTCCAGAAAAAATTAATAAAGGTGATACTGTTGGTTTCATTAGTCCTTCTGCAGGATTAGCACCGTTCGCTATGCATCGAATTGAAAAAGCTAAAAAGACCTTCGAAGATCTTGGTTACAAAGTAAAAATCGCTAAAAACGCCCTAAAAAATTCCGGCTATGTTTCTGCCTCAATCAAAGAGAGAATAGATGATATACATGAAATGTTTAGGGATCCCGAGGTCAGATTGGTTATGGCAACAATAGGGGGAAATCACAGTAACCAGCTAATTAAGCATCTCGATTATGAATTAATCAGGAGTAACCCCAAAATTTTTCTCGGCTACTCTGATATTACCGTCCTGCACTTTGCCTTGCTTTCACAGGCTAATTTGACAACTTATTACGGACCATGTGTAATGACTCAGTTTGGAGAGAATCCAAAAATTTTGGAATATACACTAGAATATTTTCAAAAAGCTGTAACTAATGAAAAATTTGAGAAAGATTTTACTGTCACCCAATCCGAATATTGGACAGAGGAAATACTTGATTGGTTTAAAAAGCTTGATTTGAAGAGAGCAAGAAAATTAAAAAGAAATTCCGGTTACCAATGGTTAATAAAAGGGTCAGCTAAAGGGAGAATTTTGGGCGGTTGTATACCTTCCATTAACCATTTAGCCGGCACTAAATTTTGGCCCAAGACAAAAAAGCCAATTTATTTTATTGATATTCCGGAGGGCGAACGATTTGACCAGGGGCTATCTTTAGACAAGGTCGACTCCTACTTAGCCGACTTAAATAATCTTGGAGTATTTGATTCAATTTCTGGTCTGATAGTTGGCAGACCATTTCATTACTCTTTAGAGGAGGAAGAGGGCTTAAAAAAAATAATTTTAAAGTATTTAGGTGACAGAAAATGCCCGACACTGTACAACGTCAACATCGGGCATACAGATCCGATCATTACTCTACCCTACGGGGCAGAGGCAGAGATTGACTCTCGAAGAAACCTCTTTCGGCTATCAACCTAGGTCCGAGAGTCCTGGGCCTGATCGCCTCGATAGTTCTTGCAGAAGAGCTCTGTGCCAAAGCCGCTGATGAACAAGCGTTCTTTGCGGCTGGCGAGTAGCTTCTTACTCCAATCAGTCAGCCCTCCGTCTACAAGGGGGAACTTTCTGCCATTCTGCGTTTCGGCAGAAATCTTGAAACAGAGGCTTTCGTAGTAACCGATTCCGGAAGTCCGACCAAGGTCGTATACAAACTCGACATGGCCGTACTTTTCGCGTAGCTCTGCGACTGCTTTCTCCTCGATCTGTTCAAGGTAAGAAAGCGGCCTTTCCAGATCACGCATTCCGGTTAGCGACTGGGGAAGACAGTTGAGAGATCGGACTTTTGACCCCGCTTCTAACCCGCAGTGATCGAATAACTGGAAGTCGGGGTCCTGGGTTGTCCGCATCACTACAGCGCGTTCAGCACCAGTGACCTCAAGCAGTGTCTCTACAATCCTGATGTCAGAGATCGCTACGATTATTGTATCGGCCACAAACCCAGATTCCCTTGCCCAAGCCAGAAAATCAAGGTAGCAACCGATATGCTTCGAGAGATTGCTTGTCTCAAAACCTTCATGGCCTCGGTCGCGACCAGCGCTAACGGCACCAAAGACCCGGAAGTGATTAGTAAAGCCCGGGATGTCTTCAAAGTTCTGCATCCGGATCGATCTCTGACTCGCGCAAAGTCTAACCTCCTGCTGGCTTTTGGCCGACTCAACGAGAGATGCTTTGCGTCTTCGAGCAGCTTCAATTGACAGAGAAGTCGTCACATCGGCGGCAACTTCAATATTTCTCACCGTAGACAATACATTCTTCTGACTTGTGTGGGCAAGAATTGAGTTAATCCCCAGAGGAGTCACTGGTGATAAGTCAACCGCTTCGAAGTCATCGGAGAACACTCTGAACATTTGTTGGTCAAGCAGCAAAAGACTACCTTGCTTGGCTTCCGACGGCTGAAGTGTTTGGTCATGGCAGTATTGCTGGAAGACATCTGCTACACCTCGTTGTCCAACAATCTTGTTATAGACTACTAGAAGCAGTGATGTCAGATCAGAAGGGCTGATTTCCCTTGTCATGAGAGCAAGAAGACGATCAACCTGATCCGATCCGAGACGACTACAGATTATCGAATCAGAGATTCCACCCTGGTCTTTTCTCATAACTTTGCCTCCTTCTGATTGTTAAGGTGTCCTGCGGAGAGACTATCAGAAATTCATGTATAAATCAAGAGTATTAATACTAAATGTCGCTACATTGTCTCAAACACAAAAAATATCCCCCAAAAGGAACTATTTTGGGTTTAAAAACACTTATAACCAGCTATTTTCCCGCTAATGATTTTAATACTCCCAAATTGTCTTTAGCGCCTTTGCCCGAACTACTTGGAGTTTCAATAATCCCTGGAAGACCGTGAAGACGCGGATGGTTGACAATCCGACGGAAAGCTTCGAGACCAATATAGCCATCGCCAATATCGGCATGACGATCTCGCTTGGAAAACAGTGGGACTGCAGAATCATTCAGATGAAGACAGACCAATTTTTCCAGACCAATATATTTGTCAAATTCATCAAGCATTTCTTCCAGCCCGTCTTTAGTCGCCAGATTATAACCGGAACCAAAAGCGTGGGCAGTGTCCAGCGTTACTTTCAACCTTGGGGATTTAACTTTGTTTAATATTTCGGCCAATTCTTCAAATTTGTCACCAATAACATCCCCAGCGCCAGCGGAATTTTCTAAAATCAGATACGGTTTTTCACTCGCCGCCAAAACGGTTTTAATCCCCAGAGCGATTTTATCAATCAGCTCGGACATTTTTTTACCCTTAGTCGATCCGACATGAAAGTTTACACCAAGCGCTCCGAGAATTTCGGATTTCTTCATGTTATCGATAAGAGATTTGATCGACGCTTCATAAAAAAACGGGTTGTCAGACGCGAGATTTATTAAGTATATACTATGAATTATTATTGGGTTGATCTTCGCTTTCGCGTTTAATTTTACAAAATTATCCAATTCTTTTTCTGGGATTGAAATCGGATTCCATCTTTGTGGGGGAGTGGTAAAAATCTGCATGCACTCACAGCCAATTTCTTCTGCACGCAAAATCGCATCGGAAAACGGACTGGCAGTCGAAATGTGGGCACCAAACAACATAAGTTTATAAAGTTAAAAGTTTATAAAGTCTATAAAGTACAAAGATTGATATCTATTTTACCTTTGATAAATCGCCATTAATGACAGTTGGTTTCATGGCACCAATTTCATCAGAATAAGCCATTTTTGGGATTGGGTTTAATAAATATATCTTTTTTTCATTGACATAGGCAAAAGCCATTTCTATCAAACTATTACCACCGATATAATTTTCAATGTCGTTTTTCTTCTGATTAACAATTAAAACCGCATCGGATTTTTTAATCTCTCCTGCGTAATTGCGAAGAACATCCGACTCCAACTTTTTCCATTTATCCTCGACTTTAATTTTCCCATCAGCATAGACGTCAATATTTGCTGGTGCAACAACATCAAAACCAAGATCAGTTAGCTCACCTTTTATTTTAATTATTTTTTTAGCAAAGGAGACGCTTCCACACAATGCTATTTTCATATTGATCCTTTATCATTCCCGAGAAATCGAGAATCTACTTAATCGACATTTTGTCGTTCCCGCCCACAGGGTAAACTCCGGCGGAAATCTACTTAATTATCCCCCCATACAAATCATCCCACTTCGAATTTCCTTCTTCAATCAATCTTATCTTCCATGCACGATTCAATTTCTTAATCTGTCTTTCTCTTAGTCTAGCGGAATTAATATCTTCATGCTGCTCAAAGTATACCAAATAAATGACATTATATTTCTTCGAAAATCCTGAAACATATTTATGCTTGTGCTGGTAAATACGTTTTATCAAGTCAGAAGTAACTCCAACATACAAAGTGCCATTAAATTTACTGGCTAAAATATAGACATAATACATAACTATTGTGGATCCTGATAATGCAGGAAGTTAGAAACAACCTGGATGAAATCTAACAGAGCTTTATTTGTTTTTTTCGTGACCTACTATTACATACCAAACAGCGACAATTCCAAAAATTGCGGCAACTAAAGCGCCACCATAATCAGGTCCCTTTGTAGAAGCATAATCACCAATGCATTCTTTACCGTCTCTTGTCCAGGTTTCGTCGGTGCATTCTAAATAATAGTGAGCATTGAGTCTTAAAAAGGCGTAATAAAATAACGATAAAGCAATGATGCTAAAAATTATTCTTGTAATTGCTTCATTTGTTGAACTATCAATTAAAAAAAGGTAGCTTGTATAATTTAAGAGATACCAGAAAATGACAGGAATAATTATCAGATACGCCACCCTAACGATCAATCCATATGGTTCAATTGGCCCCCATAACAAAAGAACAAAGACCAATATCCCAGTAAGCAAGCCCTTATTGCAATAATTCAAGCCTTTTTCTTCTTTATTCATTATTGTTCTTCCCCAATTTTAGTTTCAACAAATTCTTTTGATTGGTCATTCCAGCTATTACAATAAATAGATTTTTTCCACGAGGCGAAACCATCATCACCAGCGGGTATGTCCCTGAAATATGAAATTATATCGACAATTTCATCATTATTACAATCATATAATTGATAATAACTTTCACTACTAATCTCTCCAATAATATCAAGGCGCTCGTTCAATAACTGAAAAACTGACAACTGAATACTATTCGAGGTTCCACCACCGTAACAAGATACGATTATTTCTTCAGCACCATCTCCATCAACGTCAACTAATTTGGTTGATGGTTCATTATTAAAACAGAATTTCGAATCATCGATATATTGACGCAATTCCCCAGAACTGTCTGGATAGATGAATTGATATCTCTTCTCGTTTATGCCAAAATCCAAGTTAAATTGATCATTTGATTTTTTAGCTTCAAAATTCTGTGGATAAATAAATGCGCCAATTACAAAACCAATGCTCAAGAATGCCGAAAATATTACAGAAATTAAAATTTTTCTTTTCATTTGGCCTCAAATTAAAAATAGCACTTTAGTGCTATTTTTACTAGAATCAGTTGATTTTAATATCAATTGAAACTCTGATTTTCACCGATGACAACAGATGAACCAACATCAGAAGTGGCATAGTGCCTTTCACATGATTACAACTGTGACAACAAATTTTTATAAATACAATTTGGATCCCCACCTGCGTGGGGATAATTCTGCTATCGCAGAATAACTTTATTCGACTTGTTATAGTCTGTCAGATTTATAAACTCAACTTTCAAGATTTTGGTGTCTAACACCGTAGCCATCATATTTAGTCCGGCAGGTAGTTTTAATATTTTGGTTTTCCCAATGTAGCCTACACCCCAGTAAGAATGCTGATGTCCAGAGATCTGAATTTTCGGCGCGTTTTCCAAATCTGCCCCTTTTTGAATCTCCTGATGATCAAATTTTTTAAAATTTACAAACTTTTTCGGCGGTATATGTGAAAGAAAAATCGCGCCCTTCATCTCCTGCGGTTTAACCTCTGGCATATAAATATTATGTCCCCAGAGATCTGGCACGCCACCCATACCGATAAAACTTTCTCCTCCATACTCGACTTTTTTATTTTCAATAGAGTATTTTGATCTATTCATATGCTCATAAACGTCACCAATATCATTATTACCAGGCACCCAAAACATCGGCAGATCAGCGCCTTCAATAATATAGAGGAATTTTTCAAAATAATTAACTTCCTTGCCATTGTTTACGATATCACCAAGCATTAAAACCAAATCAAATTTCTCCTGCTTAAGGAGATTTTTTAGTGCAACAAGAAATCCTTCCTTAGCATGAATATCAGAAATACAAAGAGTTTTCATTGTTATTCCTTGATTAAATAAAGTTCAATTCTCTCGTCGTCAAATTTGATATCTTCGGCTCTGGCCTGATTTTCGACCAAAACATTATTTAGGTTTTGATCGAAGGTTTCCTCAATTTTCTTTTTAACCTCAGAAGAAACAATAATATTCTCAAAACTGTCAGGTGCTACTAAAAATTTAAAACCGCCATCGATAACTGCATGACTAATATTTATGCCTATCGGCCAAAAAACCAAACTATCTTTCATTCGACCGGTGAGTCGCAGCTTGTCATCGGCAAAATCAAAGCTAGCTGCGCTGAGGGGAAAATCACTGTTGTCTGCCCCAACGGCAACAACAAACTCTTCGCGACTAAAAGTCAGAATCTTGCGACCATCGCCATGGACGTCATCAAATCTTTCGGCAAAAGATAATAAGTTTAGCGAATTTTCTTCTGACAATTTCCTATCAGTGTTTAAATTTCTCTTAGCCGACAAGCCGATAGATATTACCAATGAGAAGATTACCATTAGAATAATGATTATCCCGATCCAAAAAGAAGTAAAATTACGATTTTTTTTATCAACCTCGGAATAAAAATTCTCTGAGGATTTTACTTCCTTCCGACTTATACCGTCAAGATTTCTTTTCTGAATTTTTTCCGTTACCATTTACACCTCTCTTTAACGCCCAGAAGAGCTCCTGGCTACCAAAAATATAAGTCAGAGAAATATATACCAATGCAGCAACAGTAGTTGCAACTCCCGCCTGGATCAATACTCCCCAAAAACGCTGCATATCAACAATACCATATAAGTAATGCGAGGTGCTGCGAAGAACAAAAGCCATAACAATGGTAGCAACTAAAATTTTGGTCATCGAATAAATTATCTCCCTATTCAAAATCGAACGACAAATTTTCTGCAGTAAAGCAAAAAGAATAATAGCATTTACAAAGCTACCAATGGAAAAAGACAGTGCTAAACCTGCTACTCCCATTGGTTTAGCCAGCGGATAAGCGATAGCGATACTCAAAATTATTGAAGCTACAGACACGATCGTTGGAGTTTTTGTATTCTCTCTGGCATAAAAAGCTTTGGCAAAAAGTGGGATCAAGCCTTGAGCGATAAGGGAGATTGAGAACCAGCCAAGAGTCGCCGCGGCCATTCTGGTATCTTCCCAGCCAAATTTTCCACTGCCTAAAATCAAGCGAATGATCTGAGCTCGAAGAAGAATAAAAACTACAGTCGAAGGAGCCAGAAGATAGATTATTACCCTCATTGAACGAGACAAATAAGAAGAAAATGAACATTCATCATTTTCCGAGGCTTTGCGGGCAAGCATCGGGAAAATCGCGGTTGAAAATGAAGTGGCGAAAACTACCGTTGGCATTGTTTGGATGTTATTCGCTAAATTAAAAACTGCGATCGACCCAGCAGCCAAAGCCGAACTGATCGCAGTGTAAACAAATAGCATAATATTATTGGCTCCCATCCCGACCGCTCGCGGAATCATCAAGCGGAAAACCCTTCTGACTCCCGGAAGATCGACATTAAATAGTGGCCGATAGCGGAAGCCGAGTGAATAAGCGGTCGGAATTTGAATCAACATGTGCAAAACCGAGCCAGCGACAACGCACCAAACAATCCCCCCGACTCCCCAAATCGGTGCGATGTAAATTGCCCCAAAAATTATCGCTAGGTTATAAACAATCGGGGCAAAGGAGTAGGCGATAAACCTTTTGTAAGAATTTAATATTCCGCCGATAAAATAAGAAATTGAGAAAAAAATTGGCGTCAACATTAAAACTCTGGCGAGCTGCGTTGTTTCCGCCATTCTTGCAGTATCGAATTTCGGCACCAAGATCGGCGTTAGATAGGGCATCAAGAAGTAGAGCAGGACAGCCAAAAAAGCAAGAATTGCGGCCGAGATTGAAATAAGAGAATTGGCAATTTGAAAACCGGTTTTTTCATCGCCTTTAGAAACGTGTGAAGTAAAAACCGGAATAAATGCGGCGCTAATCGCACCAAAAATTAAAATGTTAAATATTAAATCCGGGATGCGAAAAGCAGCGTAGTATATATCAAGATGATAAGTAGAGATATGTTTAGCCAAAAAGTGATCGCGAAGAAGACCAAGAACATTTGAGAGCAGCATTGTAAGAACCAAAATTCCCGCTGCACCGATAACTGAGTTTTCACGATGAATAAATTTTGTTAAACTTTTCCACATATTTTGTTTTTATTTTTTGCTACTTGGAATCTCAGCGGCTTCTTTTTTCTCTATCTGCTTCTGAACTTTTTTTGGAAAATAGGTTAGAAATTCCTCTTCTGATATAGTTTCTTTTTTCAAAAGATCGATTGTTACCTGTTCCAATATTTTTTTATTTGCGCTGATCGTCTCTTTGGCTTTTCTATAAGCTTTCACAATAATCGCTGACACTTCCCGATCAATCTTGGCGGCAATTTCATCGGAATAATTTCTCTGTTCAGATATCTCTCGTCCAAGAAATATCAACTCCTCTTTTTCACCAAAAGTTTGTGGTCCCAGATCAGCACTCATTCCATATTCTGTCACCATTTTCCGTGCTAATTTTGTCGCTCTAGAAAGATCATTTTGCGCTCCGGTGGTAATTTCGCCAAAGGTCAATTCTTCAGCTACTCTGCCGGACAACATGACGGCAATATCATCTTCAAATTTTCCCTTTGTTATCAGGTGGCGATCTTCTTTCGGTATATTCCAGGTATAGCCAAGAGCCATCCCGCGAGAGATAACAGAAATTTTGTGGACCGGATCCGAGTTGGGCAAGAGATGTGAAACAATAGCGTGACCGGATTCATGAACGGCAGTGATTTTTTTCTCCTCGGCTGAAAGAACTCGGCTCCGACGCTCCGGACCCATCATCACTTTCTCAATAGAATTTTCTAGGTCGATCTGCCGAATCTCTTTCTGTCCCTCTCTAGCCGCGGTAATCGCTGCTTCATTAACTAAATTTTTGAGATCAGCACCGGAAAAACCGGTAGTCTGACTGGCAATTCTTTCAAGATTTGCCTCTTTACTAACCGGCTTGTTACGCAAGTGAACAATCATGATTTCTTCACGACCTTTTTTGTCCGGTAGATCTACAGCAACCTGTCGATCAAAGCGGCCTGGGCGCATCAGGGCGGCATCTAAAATATCCGGACGGTTTGTAGCTGCCATGACAATCACATTGGCATCAGTTTCAAAACCATCCATTTCAACTAATATCTGATTTAGGGTCTGCTCTCGCTCATCATGTGAGCCGCCAAGTCCAGCACCACGCTGACGGCCAATAGCATCAAGCTCATCGATAAAAATTATTGAAGGAGCGTTTCTTTTGGCTTTAACAAATAGATCACGAACTCTGCTTGCTCCAACGCCAACAAACATCTCAACAAATTCAGAGGCGGAGATTGAAAAGAAGGGAACACTGGCCTCTCCAGCAACCGCTTTCGCAAGTAAAGTTTTACCGGTTCCTGGAGGTCCAACCAAAAGAACTCCATGGGGAATTTCTGCTCCCAGCTTTTTAAATTTTGCCGGCTGACGCAAAAATTCAACAACTTCCTGAAGCTCCTGTTTCGGCTCCAAAAGTCCTGCGACATCGGCAAATGTTGTGTCAGTCTTTCCGACGACTCGCGCCTTGGTCTTGCCAAAATTCATCGCCTTCATATTTGAGCCTTGCGCCGAACGAAACATAAACCAAATAAAACCACCGATCAAAAGTATCGGCAGGACTGCCGAGAGAACTGTCCACCAAGCAACTGAATTGGCGGTATTTTCAATATTTATCGCCACTTTGTCAGAGGTGATCCCATATTCACTCAAACCAACTGATTCTTCCTTGTAGGCACGAGTCTTGCCGTTTTCTTTCAAGTTGGCAGTCACCTGATTATCACGAATGTCGATCGACTCAACATTACCATCATTAACATCAGTAACAATTTGTGAGATTGGAACATCTTTAATCTCGTCAGCAGCCGGCAGAAAATAACTGGCAGCAAATATTAACAAAAAAACAGCTAAAATAATGTACGCGGCGATCCGGCCTCCGGAATTCTTTGGGTTCATTAAACTCCTTGTTTCAATTGGTAAACAACAAAATCAACCCCTATTTTCAGACACAATTACTTTACCACCCGAGAGCTCAAATTTCAACCTGCGAGCAATTAATTTATGTTTTTTGCCAACATTATTTTTTATCAGCTCCAAAATCTCCTCAACATGAGTCGAAGAAAAATCAGTTTTAAAATTAAATTTTTCGGCTAAAATCCTGATAATCTCTGACTGAATAACAGGGGAGAGCTTGATAAATTTTTCTCTTTCGATGACAATCGTCCCGCCCTCTTTTCGTGAAATTTTTTCGATCTCTGAAGCAGCAACGCTGCCAACAAAATCATCGTAAGACTGGGCGATTTTTGCCGTCCGCTCTAGAGAATCTATCACTCTGGGATTGACTTTTTCTAACTCGGGCAAAATACTTTGCCGAAAAAAATTCCGAGAAAAAGCAGGGGAGTCGTTGGTTTTATCATGGCAAAAGCCGATCTTCCGATCTCGGAGATATTTTTCGATCTCAGAGCGTTTTGCAAACAGTAGGGGGCGGATGATTCGGTCGCGCTTTACAGGTATTGATTTAAGTCCCCTGATTCCCACACCCCGAACAAGGTTAAGAAGCAGGGTCTCGGCCAGGTCGTTCTTATTGTGAGCAACGGCGATCCAGTCGCCTCCCCGCTCGCCTCTTATTTTTTCCAAAAAATTATAGCGAAAATTTCTCGCACTCTCTTCCCCCTTAATCTGGCCCTTGGTGGCTCGCTCACAAACAAAAGGAATCCCCTCTTTCTCTGCTAGCTCCCCGACAAATTTCTCGTCTCTTATCGCCTCTCTGCCGCGCATAGAGTGATTATAATGAGCAACAATCAATTCGGTATCGTGCTCTTTGGCAAACTCCAAAAGCAAATAAAAAAGACAGACGGAGTCAGCGCCACCGGAAACAGCAACCACCACCCTATCACCCGATTTTATTAATTCATTTTCGGCAACAAAATCGACAAATTGCTGATATAAATTTTTTTGACTGTTTTTTTTCATTTGATATTAAAGATGGGCATCCTGTGCCCATATATTCCTAATTAATTTTTATTTCTGCAAGCCGGTAGCTCTAGTGTTATTTGACTATTGGTAGCTGCGGGAGGATTCGAACCTCCGACCTCGGGCTTATGAGTCCCACGCTCTAACCAACTGAGCTACGCAGCCCAATTATCCCTGCGTAGCGAAGTTGCCTGTCCGCCTCTGGCGGAAGCTACGCAGCCCAAATTTGGTAGCGGGGGATGGATTCGAACCACCGACCTCAAGGTTATGGGCCTTGCGAGCTACCACTGCTCTACCCCGCGACATCTTCTATAACAGTTTTGTGCTGAGCAAAGTCGAAGTACTCTACCCCGCGACGAAACATAAACAGCATACCAAAAAAGCTCTTTTCGGTCAACAAACCCGAGAATTTGTCGGTTACTTTCCCCCTTTTTTCGCTTCGCTATAGTTTTCGTAAATATAATAAATGACCAATACTCCGGCTTCCAGTGCCCAGAACCAGCGACAAAATACCGTCGGCTCATAGTAGCGGTCGAAGATCATTTGGACAAAGAATAACACTGCTGCCATCACCACCGGCCAAAGCCACCAGAAAGCCGGCCGCTCTTCTTTGATATAGCGATGATAGATCATCAAAAAGGCAACTAAAATTATCAAAATGACGATCCACCAAAAACAAAGATCTCTGGCAGTAGTTGCCGCACCCTTAGTCCCCTCGTCCGATGTGCCCAAAATATTATCATCATTTTCTCCGGTAGCATTCTGGTCGTTAGTTTCAGCACCTTCACCAGCAACCCCACCAACTGTTCCTTGGCCAGCAACCCCAGCTGATCCGCTTGTACCAAATGTCACAGGGGGAGAGGGATTTGACGAAGGTTCCGGTTGATCAGTCGATTCATTACCCATGACAAAATCAAAAGCAAAGGTCGAAGTCCCCATATAGCTATTACCAACACTCTCAGGAAGATAGGCAGTAAGCTCGACATCCTTACTCGCTCCCGGGGATAGCGATCCGATTATCGGCTCACTTTGATCATATTTGGCAATTTCCGCAATTGTCTTATCCCAAACATCAGCTCCGTCATATCTGGCTTTAATGCGAAGAACGTCAGCCAAGGGGCCAAGTGTTTTATCAACTGCAATAGAAAATGAATGCGGAACCTGACCGGTATTAGTCACTTTTACAATTTTTGTTGTTGAAAATCCCGGCGCAATATTGGCCTCATTGAACAAAGCTCCAGATCCCTCATATTCAATCTGCAATACTCCAGCAAATATATTTGCCGCATAAACCTGATAGCTCGAATACAAAAAACCTATTGCTCCCAAGGCTAAAGACAAGGCCAAGATTTTAAAACTCAAACTTTTTTCGAATAAGATTTTTTTAAACATTTGGACCTCCCGGGGTAATACCAACACCTGATCTAATCTGAAAATCTGCCGAATCAACACTAGTGTCAGTACCATCTGGAATTCTGGCCGCAGACTGGCCTAATGCTGGAGCCGGAGCATTGTCAACAATATTACCGTCGTTCCAATTGCCGTATGTGACCTGATCATTAGAAATATCATACTTACGCAAAATAATTATATCCCCCGCATTATTCAAGGTGAAGCTGAAATCAATTCCCTTCGCCAAAATCAAATAACCATTTGCGGGTATTGAATAAGTATTCAAATTTTTTTGTGACCCTGTTCCATCTTCAATTGTATAGCCAGACAAACTTAAAACTGACGGCTGCTTGTTCAGCAATTCAATCCACTCAATTTCCCCTGTTGCCGGATTACTATAAAACTCATTTATTACTGGATCAGCCCAAACTCCCGCGGTAAAAGTATTCCCCGACACTGCCACCGAATCAGAAAAATATGCACCGGTGTAGCTCACAGCGACGAAAAACATAGCTAGAATCAAAAACCCTCGTTTAAAATATCTCTTCATTTGCTCTCCTTTTCTGGAGATTTATTTAATTTCTTTGCCATTTTTATCTTCCTCATTTCACGCCCGATATTTCGCGCTTCTTCATAAATTATTATCGTCGCGGGAATGATGATGATCAAAATCAACCCGGGCAGTGACTTTAAATATTTTATTAAGTAGCCCAAGAGTGCGATCGAAAAATAGTATTTACCAACAACCTGATCAGCATTTACCAGCGCAGTATCAGCGTTTTCATTGGCGTCACCCTTTGTTTTGTAGAAAGTGCTACCGGCACTCTCCGAGACTTCAACGATTCTGTGAGTCGTTGTCTCTTTATCAGAGGAAGCATTTGGCTTTTTGTAGGTGATAATGTCATCAACTTTGTAATCGGAGGCCGGCTTGATGATCGCCAAACTCCCCACCCCAATCGCCGGCTCCATTGATCCCGAAGTAACGGCGAGGATTTTATAATTATTTTTAATCGGCAAAAGAGAGAAGGCTATCAGTATACCAACCAAAACCAGCAACACAAGAAGAATATTGCCGACAACAGCTAAAAATTTCGTGGTTGTTTTCATCTTATTTGGTCACTTAAATAATTAAGTGACCTGGAAAACAAAAACTAAAAATAACTTGTACCTGTGTGAGATTGCTCTGCATCAAAAGTCAGATCGAAAGTGGCACTTTTGCCTTGCCAAGAATCACCAAGTGTTGATGGAACTTTAAAATCAATAGGCATTGTTATGCTTTCTCCAGGCTGCAACATTTTTGCAGCTGTAGCGTCTTGATATACTGCTGTTCCAAGAACATCAATATCTGATAACCATGGATCAACAGGTTGGCCGTTGCCCCAATCTGGAGTATAAATTCCCTGATCATATCCTGTAACTTGAGCATAAACAGATACCCTGATTTGGCCAAGCAATCCATCAGGATCAATCACATTGGCTGTACCAACCCGAAGATAGTCAACCGATAAAGTTCCATCATTTGTCATAGTTACCCATTTACGAATAGTATCACCGGGTTTTAAGTTGTTAAATACGACTGTTTTAGTCCAAGACGCAGAAGTATCAGTAATGGAGAGAGTACCTGTAGCAATATTCATACCACTGATAGTCTCCTGATCGCTAAAATAAGCCCCTGTAGCGCCGACTGCGATGGCAGCGACAACCGCAATCGTCAAAAAGCTTTTTACAATTCTTAACATAATTTCTCCTTAATTTTCTAAATTATTTTTTGCAGATTTTGGGTATCGACCAAGACCCAACAAAAAATCAGCGGCGAGGACAATCTAAAGGACAGTCCCTAGCCACTGATTTTTTTTGCTAATCTGCCAATAAAACATAGATATTTTAATAGGATAAAATAGCAATTCAATAGTACCACTCCGTATATACTTGTCAAGAGGACAGGAAGTATTCTAACCAATACTGATAATTATTCTTCTTAATCCCGCTTGTCTGTTCCTTCTCTTCCTCCTGTGGTTTTTCTATTGGATCGTAAGGAACAGCGATGACAGTTTCTCCCGGTAGCGCATAGCGCAATTTACTGCGAGCAACTTTTTCCTTGTAGGTATCGGTTTTGTAGTAGGCAATCCGAAGCCGGAGGTCTTCAATCTCCTGGCGAAGTTCCACGATCTCCTCACGCTGCTCATCAATCGATTTATTCTGCTGGTAATTTTCATAAATTACTTTGCCAACAATAAAAAAAGAATAAATAATAAAACCTGATAGTAAAAAACGCCAAAAATTATCAGGCAGATTTTCCTTCAATTTGTTAAACTTTTCACTTTTTGCCATCATAAAAATTATACCACATCAAAGTACGAAAAATCCTCCGCAAATGCGGAGGATTTTTCTCTAACTGTAAAGTCTTCGGGAATAGAATCTACTAATTATTTACCAGCGCTTGCTTTTCTTCGCTGATGGCTTGCTGCCTGAACTCTTTTTACCATTTGATTTTCTGGTTTTTTCTATCACCTTCTCGGAAACAATCTCTTCCTCTTCATTGCCAAACCAGTAAAAATATCCTCCGGTTGCTGCACCAGCAAGGACGATCAAAACAAAGAGAATAATCCACGGTGTCCAGTTTATGTCTTCCTCTTCGGTCGCCGCTGTCTCTTCACCCTTGATTTGACCAATCTCTGGCCCAGTTTCCTCGGTTGGCGGAGTTACTTCAGGCATTACGGCAGGAGTTTCCGGCTGGGCGACAACTGCATCTTGCACGGTAGGGGCAGAAGCCAAAACAACTTTTACTGGTTCTGGAGCAGTAGGAGTAGCCTCTAGCCAAGAATCAGCACTTTCAACACTAGATTTTACTGCCCTAACAATAAAGCGATAACTCGTACCATTTTCAAGATTGGTAATTTTTGTTGTCGTACCAACTACCGCAATTGGCCCAGTATAAGCCGAGTCTGATGTTTTTTGATAATAAACATTGTAATAATCGGCATCTGTGACTGGATCCCAAGTCAAGGAAGCTTCCCCATTTCCAGCTATAACGGTTAAATTTGTAGGCGCAGCTGGAGCTGTCACAATAGTAGTATCAACAGTAAATGAGTAGTATTCTGACCAGACTGAATAACCTTCCAAATCAAAGCTTCTAGCTCTCCATTTGTAATCACCATCAACCAATCCGGTCACTGATTTATTTGTCCCAGAAATCCCATTCTCGCTATTTGTAGTGTCCAAGACGTTGTTCATGTAAAACTCGAAATCATAGGTCAATATCGCATCATCATCGTCTTCATCAGTTGACGGCAACCAGGAAAAATCAATTGCTGTTTCTTTTGTTATCGAACCATCAGCAGGAAGACTTAATTCTGGAGCCGTTGGCAATACGTTCGTGTGAACAAACTTCACTGCATCAGCGCAGGTGTTACCTGGTGAACTATCATCAATCTCAATGTAATCAACTGTACCGGCTTGAAATTCGTATGTTCCCAATGGATTCCAGCCAGAATCAATATTGTTGCCTGGAGTTGCCGAAACACCAGTAGCATCCTTGGTCTGATCAACATAGACAACATCCACATCTCCATTGTGATTTATCGAATAAGGTACAGCGGTTGGTCTGCCCGTGCCCACTGAATAGTAAGCAAAAACCTGATATAAGCCAGAAGTTGTTATTACTGGAGTCCAGCGAGCGGTTCTGCCAGTTAAAATTTCATTTTCGACAGTAATATCATCCATGTAACCAGCACCTGCGGCAGCCGAAGGTGGATCAGTTTTGTCAATCCAGGATCCGCCAGTAGTTGTAAATTCTGCGTCTGAATTATTTACAATTATTTCATCTGACCAAGCTTTTGCCTTCTGGACGCCGGTGGCGATCCATGTCGGGTAAAGCATTCCTAAGCTCAAAACACATACTAAAAATTTGTACCAAAAACGTTTCATAATTATTTCCTCCCAGGTAGTGAAAATTTGATCACTCTCTTGATTACTATGTCGAAACTAACCAAAATACTACCCGATTATTGCCAGGCCGAGACAATAATATCTCATTGTAGAAAGTGAATACGACATATCAAATTTCTACTACCTGGCGTTTCTTTAATTTCATTAGACAAAAATAGTTCTTTAAAAGAACCTTCGTTTTTATTTCTAGACCTTATTGTTAATTTGCCAAAAGAACTTGCGGTTCTAAGCGCTCACCTCTTTTATCAAACGGCAAATCCCGCTCCCTATCCCTCCGGCAAACATTTTCCCAAAATATTCAGTGGTTAGATCACCATCTGCTCCCCATAGCGCACGGTTTGTGAAGTATGACATAGTAATACTTTGTCATATTTTTCGCCCGCCATAGGTACAATCGCATCCACGGCGACAAGTTAACATAGTGGTATTTTCGTTGTCAACAAAATTACTGTTTTTTCTAATTTATACATAAGAAATGTCGCAACTAGTGCGACATTTCTTAATATATTGTTAGTATTTACTTATTTAAACAAATTGTTAAATGATTCCACTATTCGATTGAAGATTCTGTTAATAGCTGGTTTCGGTTTGGCAAGCATATTTGTAGTCATAACGGTATCAATTTTTTTGCCATCTTCAGTGTATTCACCCTTTACAATTCCAATCCCGATATCTTCATAATCAGGATTTAATATGTTCGCACGATGAGCTGGAGAATCCATCCAAGCTTCAACTATGCCCTCCGATGTTTTAAAGCCCATGGCTAAATTTTCGCCAGCTATTGAATAATCGTAGCCACTGTTTATGATAAAAGACCAAGGAGTTAAACCAAGAGCATAATGCTCAAAATAGTTATTAATAATCATATGTCGCGACTTATCTTCAGCCGCTATCATCAATAGCTCATTGTTTTTTAGCGGCTCAAGCATTCGTGCTTGGCGCTCTTTATTGACATTGTCTATAACATTTTCCGGAGTAATCTCGGAAGCGTTGACAATTTGAGTGCTAAATAGCAAAATAAATGATACGAGTACTGAGGTAATTATTGTTTTGTTTTTGTTTTTGTAAGTCATTTTTGTTTATATTACGAAGTAATACTCCGTATGATATTAGTATATTGTATCAATAAAATACATATTTGTCAATCCCTAATACAAATCTAGTATAAGAATTTGAATCTCATTCGTTGAAAAGAGGCTGAATTATTGCTAATATATTTTATGTATTGAAGGGGGCCTGTAGCTCAGTGGTTAGAGCGGCCGGCTCATAACCGGTTGGTCGCAGGTTCGATCCCTGCCAGGCCCACCAATAAGTAGCAATTTGGGTTAACTCCTAAATTTATCACCCATTAAATACACTAAATGGGGATCGAAAGCCGGAGGCGCGACTGGCGCCGAGGCGGGGTCGAGCGCAAAATCAGCAGATTTTGACGCGTGACCGATCCCTGCCAGGCCCACCATAACAAAATAATTTCGATATCTAGCATTGATTTTTTTTATTTGTTAAAATTAGTTAAATGGAATTAAAAACAAAAAAAAGAATAGTCAAAACAATATTTGCAATTTTGACAGTAATATTCGCACTGTCATTATCTATGTTTCTCTACAACTACGCACATGCAGGCAAAATCTATCGTAACGTTTATATTGACAATATAAATCTCCAAGGAAAAACTAAGGCTCAGGCAAAAAGCATTATTGAAAATATCGTTAACAAGCGCCTGGAAAATAGATTGGTTGTTCAATCAGCAGACAAAGAACTCGAGGTAGGAATTGCCGAGACTGGGATTCAGATTGATACTCAAAAAATGATTATTGAAGCATTTCAACAAGGCAGAGATGATAACTTTTTTCGATCCCTTTACGCCTCAGCGGAAACAGTCTATAAGAAGAAACAACTAAATTACCCCATCTCATTTGATCAAGACCTCTATGAAAATTATTTGGGACGCGTCTCTTCTAACCTAGAGATACCACCAATCGATGCCAGTCTAGAAATTAAAAACGGGCAAGTAATAACAAACTCAAGCAAAAGTGGCGTCACTATCGATCTCACCAACTTGGAAGAACAGGTCAAAAACGGTTTTGCTGACAGTCAAGAAAAATACACATTCCAGATTCAGACTGTCCCGATTACCCCAAGTCTTATCGCCGAAGATTTAGCAACAGCAAAAAGCCAGGCAGAAAGTTATATGAATCACTCGATCACCCTAACTTTAAACGATCAAGTTTATACCGCCGATCGGGTCACAATCGGTGGTTGGATCGCTTTCAAAAGTGAAGGTGGAAATTATTATGCTTATCTAAATAATGCAGCAATTAAAACATTTACTAACAAAGTCGCAGCAAAAAATGATATCTCTGTGATCGATATAAAAGTTTCCGCTGTCGACGGTGGCATCTTACAAGAAGGCCGCCAAGGGATATATGTAAATCAAGACGAGGCATTAAACAAGATAGTTAACGGACTAAAAAGCCCAAATCAAACAATTACCATTGCCCTATCTCAATATATGAAGGATCCGCAAACGTTAACGGTTTTCCCTGATGAAGGAATTGTTCCGGGCAGATTTCCAGGCAAATATATTGATATTGATTTAACAAAACAGCTGTTAACCATTTTTGAGGGAGTGAACCAAATGGGACAATATATAATATCCTCAGGAAAAGCTAGTATGCCAACACCAACAGGCACCAGGACAGTAATTAATAAAGACCCGCGTGCATGGTCAAATAAATACGGGCTTTGGATGCCCTGGTGGATGGGCATTGGCGGAGATTACGGTATTCACGAGCTACCAGAATGGCCAAATGGCTATAAAGAGGGAGAGAGCCACCTTGGCACCCCTGTTTCTCATGGCTGCGTCCGGCTTGGTGTCGGAGCAGCACAAACCGTCTACAACTGGGCTGAGATTGGAATACCGGTCTACATTCATAAATAGCATAGCTAAAAGTCTATAAAGTCAATCAAGCTAAAATAACTAAAAACAAGCTCGATTATAAACTTTGAACTTTGTAGATTTTTTTATTGGCTGGAAATTAGTACAACTACTTTTTCTTTATTGACATTAGGACCAGAGATCGCATCGAGAAGCGTCTGGTATTTATAAATATAGTTTTCTCCCTTTCTCGTACCCGGATCATTGGTGATGAATACTCCCTGAGAATCACTGTAGCCAACAATTACTAGCATATGGTATTCCGGACCAGCACCGGTAAAGTTTGGATTACCTAGTTCCCTTCCCGCTGTTGGAGCAATTATCGGTGTTCCGCCTGATATATATTTTTTTAAAAGATCAAGATCATAATTTCTCAATATATAACCGGACAAACCAAAATATTTATTGGCCAATTCTGTTGTCCTTTCAGCATCAAGATCGTTGTGCCCTCCCCAATTTTTTTCTTGCCAAGCCACGGAGGCGTCAATTTCCGATTTCATCTCTTCCTTTGAAAGTGATTTATTTTCCAAAAAACGCTTGACCATAATAATTGAGGCTTCCTCACAACCATCCTGATAGGGCTGCGACCAGTCACCAAAGGGGGCCTGAGATTGAAACGGGACCTCAAGGAGAAATTTCTCCGGCAAAACAGCTTCCTGGACCTTATCATCTTCAAAATTATCAGGTGGTTTAACAGGTTTTTCACTTTTCTCAACCTCTTCCAGAGTTTTTGATTCCAGATCGCTAATCGCTACATTTTGGGATTTAGATTGAAAGTGGAAAACAATCAAAAAAAGACCGGCTATCGCCAGCAAATAAGAAAAAAGCGCAAGGAATTTTTTATATTTTTTCAGCATCTTATTTTATATCTACCGCACGGAAGATTACTTCATCACCTTTCTTGGCTTCGCCACGGAGAATTTTGTTGGCCAAAAAGTTTTCGATCTGATCCTGAATCACCCTCGCCATCGGTCTGGCACCCATTTCCGGATCGTAGCCCATCTCAGAGAGCTTTGCAAGCGCTTTGATCTCAACTTTCAGCTTAACACCCTTGGTTGTCGCAATATCAGTCGCCAATTTTCTAATCATTAGTTTAGCTACTTCCTTGATGTGCTCTTTGGAAAGTGGTGTGTAGTAAACAACCGAGGTAAAACGATTTATCAACTCTGGCTTGAATATTCCCTCATTCTGAACAAAATCAATCACCTGTCTTTGTGCCTGCTCATAAGGAGTATTTTTCTCTACCAACTGTCTGATAAGGTTCGCCCCGGCGTTAGAAGTAGCAATAATTATCGAGTTTTTAAAATATACTTTTCTACCAGCCGAGCTGGTGATAAAACCTTCATCAAGAATTTGCAAAAAGAGATTCAAGATATCTGGATTAGCTTTTTCAATTTCGTCGAAAAGTATCAATGAAAAAGGTCGATTGCGAACTTGGGATGTTAGTTCTCCCTCAATTTTTTTCCCATAACCGGCCGGTGAACCGATAAGGCGATAAACATCTTCCTTATTTTGGTATTCACTCATATCAAAACGGATCATCGCATCCTCTTGGCCGAAATAAACCGCTGCCAAGGACTTGGCTGTTTCTGTTTTACCAACACCGGTTGGACCGAGGAAAAGAAAGCTGCCGATTGGCTTCGCAGAATCTGTAACGCCGGTTCTTGACCTCCGAAGTGCACCAGCGACCTTATTAACCGCCTCTGTTTGATTTACCACCCTTTTGTGCAGCTCTGCTTCCAAATTTATCAAGACTTCACGCTCATTGCCGGTTGCCTCTTTGACCGGAATATTGGTTTTTGAGCTAACATAATTATCAATAACCTCTGCGGTAATTATCTTGTTTGTTGTTTTATTCAGAGTGTTCGCCGCCCCCTCAAGAACAGAGATTGATTTCTCCGGGTTCGGCTGGTCAAGAACATATTTTTTTGCCAGTTTTATCGTTTCTTTTATCGCACCGTAGGTGACAATCGTTCGGAAATGATTTTCGATCCCCGGAGCAATATCTTCAAGAATCCTAATCATCTCATCATCAGTCGGCTCTGCCACTTCGATCTTCTCAATTTTTTGCGACAATGCAGCATTTGGAGCAATCAGATTATTATAATCGGAGATATTTATCGTCCCAATAATATTTACATCCGGATATCCAAGATATGGCATCAAAACTGGAGTCGCATCAATTTGGCCGGCTTCACCGGACGAAAGAATTTTCTCCATTCCTTCGATATAAATGATAATGTTCCCGGCATTAGCGGCTTGAGAAAAAACTTGAGTGATGCGCTGGGTAAATTCACCCGGACCGGAAAGGCCCGAAATTAAGAGGTCAACATTGAGTTCAACAACATGTTTGTGAGCCAAATTTGGCAAAGTATTACCGGAATTTAGTTTCTCCGCCAAACCAAGAACGGTGGTTCTTTTCCCAACTCCTGGCTCACCGACTAAAACTGCATTCGCACCCTCCGCCCGGTTAAGAGCCTGTTCCAAGAGACTGACCTCTTTTTCATGGCCAATAATCTCCAAATGCAGTCCCTGCCTTTCAATCGCTTCACTAATATCGGCGGAATACTTATTAAGCTCAGGGGTGAAACCATAAGCCCAGTCCTTGCCGATACCTCCGGAGAGATGAAGGTTATCGGGATCGAGAAACTTCCTCCGACGCTCAATTCGTTTTTTGACCTCTGTCTGCCAATAAACAATATTGGCAACATCCTCGGGAGTGATTTCCAGCTTGGATAATATTGAAGAAAAAGTTGGATCAGCTTCAGAAAGAGCGACCAGCATATCGCCAATTTCTATCTGTTCATGCCCCTCAACAACGGCTATCTCGAGCGACCTCTCAGCAACGTTGGCGAAGCGAACTCCCGAAAGTGAACGAGCCGATTCAAGCTGTTTTAAGATGTCAGCTTTAGCGATACCAAGACGCAAGAAAATAAAATCACTTTCAGACAGTTGAATTATCTCTTTCAATACTTCAGACGTTCCTGACTCTTCAAGATTTTTGACCTTCATTAATGCTTCAGCCAATGGCACTGAGAGACACTCAAAAAGGGCAAACTGTTTTCCAGACTTGATAATTTCCTCTGCTTTTTGGGGAGAAATTATCTCCGGATTGTGAACGAAAAAGCGCAAAAAGCTTCTAACAGCAACAAAAATCATAAAAAGTGACAGGAGTATCTGGTCAAGACCAAAAGTGGCGTCAAAATATTCCGGTGAGAGTATCCAGGAAACCCAGAGAAAAATTACTATGAGGCCAAAAAGCCAGAATATCAAAGACAAAAATTTACCAATAGGACCAGCAAAAAAGCGGTGGACCCAGACCAACTTTTCCACTCGCGTCCCAGCACTATTTATTATAATTTTGTCAGAAATCATATACCACCGCCCAGATTAACAAAACCAATTATCATTAAAGCCAAAATTGCTAACGGGAAAGCGATCCAGAGCAGAAAGCTAGCGAAGAAGATTATGATCGAAATTAGATAAAAAACGATAAAAACAAAAAGGACTGAGATTTTGATCAGAAAACCGATGAACCTCGAAGACATATTCAGCGTCCAAACGGAAAATTTTTGCTGCAAGGTCAAGCCCTCATAACTTAAAATATCGCGTTTCCAGGGAGCAAAGAGAGTCTGAAAGATCGCTTTAACGGAGAATAAATCGAGCAAGGTAATCGAGAGAGCACTAAACGCCAAATACAGCCGGCGCGGTAGATAACTGTACCACCAGCTGAAAAAAAGTAGAAATAAGTTGCTCGTCCCCTCCCTCATAATAGCTTTTAGCTGTCAGCTTGTAGCTTCTAGCTTATTAAATATTTTTTTAAATTGTTGTTTTTTATTCCTTAATTCCTACTTCTAACTTCTAGTCCCTTACTTCTTGGTAATTGCATTTTGTGGACAAATTTCTAAAACATCAACAATCTCACAATCCTCACACTCTCCATCGGCTATCGGTTCGGACTTACCATCTTCATCAAATTTAAACAGCTCATCATAGCTAGCGATACAAGCGCCGCAAGCAATACATTTTTTCTTATCAACTTTCAAATCACTCCCTTTTACCATGGGACATCTCCTGATTAATTTTTTAATCATTCTGAGCAAAGTCGAAGAATCTTCCTCGCTCGTTCATATTATAGCCTAGAATTTGGAGAAAAAAAATAGCGGGCCTATTGGCCCGCTTGGAATAGTTCTTGTTGTCCGGCCTAGGCCGGACACGCCTCCTTATAGTTTGGATTCCCTTGCTCGCAAGATCATCCTTAAGCGTTGGAATATACCAAATTATCCGCTTTGTAAATGAAAAATCCCCCCGCATTCGCAGGGGAATTTTTCTTAAGGAACTTACTCCGTATTTTTTAAAAAAGTATAGTTCCGTAGATAGTGCCAACTGCAACCGCAAGGATTGCAACAACACTCATTGTAACTGCTTCGAAGAGCGTAAGCTCGCGCTCTTTGGCTTTCGGCCTACCCTCTTCTTCAGTCGCAATCTTAATGGCTTTGAACTCTTTATCAGGCATTTCCTCTCCTTTATTTAATTTTTAAAATGCCAATTATAACATTATAGCAATAAAGAGAGCATTTGTCAATGTCTAGACGATAAAAGCAATGCCATTAAGCGCTGATTCTCATGAACCCATTAGGCGCTTGATTGTTCTTTTGAGTTCGATAATCCGATCTTTATCGGCTGATTCGATCTCCGATTCAACCACAGAGATCAGCAGTGAATCAACCGCCGATCTGATCGCTTTGAGCTGATTGATAATTTCGTCGGCTGACCGCAGGGTCGATACCATATTCTCCACCCCGCGGATCTGGCCCTCAATTCTTTTTAGTCTATTTTGAATTTTAACAACTTCCATAATAATAAATTAAATTCTAAATACTAAACTCTAAATTCTAGACAAATCCAAAATTCCAATGAACGAATGATCAAAAACTGGTTCTTTTTTGAATTTCGAAATTAGGATTTCGGATTTCTGTGGATAAGTTTAAACTTATCCACAGTTATACCCCCTCTTTTTCACATTATACCCCCAACCTGTATTATTACAACATTTTTATTCATCTATTAAATTCAACTTGTGTATCTAGGAGAATTGAAATATAATAACATTAAATAATAAAATTAATTTGAGGGATCCGGGCAATACCGGTAAAAATTATGAAAAGAATTTGTGGTTTTGTTTTGGCCACTTTTTTAGTTCTATTGCCATTTTCAACTACCTACTCTGCAGATGGTGCTCTTGACCAATCAGCAACGGAAGGAAGCGGATCGTATTTAATTTGTACCAGCTCGAGAATGTACCAGGAATTCAAGCCAACAAAAAGCATTTTGACTAAGGTTGAAATCGAGATTAGTAATGCCTCGGGAAATGTCAATGTTGTCATTAAAACTAACTCAGATGGCTGGATTGATGTTTCTGAAGTCGTAACCAAAGCAGTAACAAATGGCTGGAATGATTTCGATTTCGAAAATATTACAGTAACTCCGGGTCAGACGTACACAATAAGTGTTACTGGTGACTGCGGCCCGCACTGGAAATACGGCAGCAATACTTATCCTGATGGAGAAGCGATATGGCAAAGCATGAGCCAGCCTGATGAAGATTATAATTTTATGACTTTTGGTTATGACCCTGAAACAGATGACCCCGAAGAACCAGCCGACACCGGAAACACTGCCGAGAATGAAACTACAAGCGAAACTGCGACAACGGAAACCCTTGGACAGGAAAGCGTCTCGATCACCAAACCAACCTCACTTGACGCCAAATTCTCTGATGAGAAAAAAGCTGTTGAACTCTCATGGAAAGCCTCGGCGACCGCTGATATTGACGGCTACAAAATATTCCGCTCAGAAAGCTACAGCAAAGGCTATGTAAAAATTGGCGACACTAAGAAAGATATTCTTAGCTATCTTGATGAAGACTACACCGCCGGAAAAACTTATTACTACCAAGTGCGAGCTTACAAAGGCAGCGAACAATCAGCTTCTTCAAATATCGCCTCGGCAACGGTTCCCAGCGATGTCGCACCGGCAAAACCAAAAGTATCGGTTATCGACACCACTCCCAACTCTTTGACTGCCAGATGGAAGAAGAGTGAAGCAACAAATCTTGCCGGTTATACAATAAATCTCTATAAGGGATCAGAGAAAGTTCGGACAAAGGATCTATCGACCAAAACCAACGAATACTCATTTTTGGACCTCGATGCCGGAACACTATATAAAGTTGAATTGATCGCCAAAGACAACGAGGACAAAACCTCCTCCCCAGCCTACGCTTTCGGCATCACTAAACTGCCGGAGTGGTGGGTGCAAATCGCTAGCACTTTCAATCTTGCTGCATCGTTGGTCATCATCGTCTTGATCGGCTTCCTGGTTGCTAGCACAATAAAAACGATGAGGAAAAAGAAATCTTAAAGGTTTAAAAAATATTTTGGGAATTAAAAGAGCCCCGCAAGCATCGCGGGGCTTCTTGTACTTCTTGGCCGCTAGTCGCTAGCGGCCGGTTCGGCCTCCTCCTCAGCCGGGGTGTCGTCGGCCTCAACGGCCAACGGCTCCTCGACCTCGGCAGGGGCCTCGGAGGCCTCGGGGATCGGCGGCTCCTCGGCCTCGGCGGTCTCGATCTGGCCGGAGTCCTGCGTGGGCTCGGGGTCGCCGGTGATGACCCGGCCCTCCGGGCTGTCCATCATGTCCCGGTCCGGGGGCTCCAGCTCGTCGAAGTCCGGAATGCCAGCGCCGGGGATCTCACGACCGCAACCGCCGGCCTCCCTGATGGCCTCGGGGATCGGGCAGCCGGCAGCCGGCTTAATAGACAAAAAGTGTTGGTATTTCACCCCTTTTTCTTAAGATTTTTGTA
>CAYRLY010000012.1:0-23934 GCA_964425445.1 uncultured Candidatus Saccharibacteria bacterium
TACAAAAATCTTAAGAAAAAGGGGTGAAATACCAACACTTTTTGTCTATTAAGCCAGAACTTGGCTGCCGCCGATTCTGCCAGCAAGCTGGCGACGGCAGCAGGCGAAAGCTTGCTGAGCTCAGCAAGTAAAGCGTCCACATCGGCGATCTGCTCGAGCTCGAGCAGATCGCCATTCATTGCCCGAAACAGCAGCTCCCGATCACAGGGCTTGAGCATGTTTGTACTCCTCCTGGGGTCGTATTTTCTGCTGATATTTTATATCAATATTTTATTAATTTGTCAATAGTTATTACTTGATCTTTTATGACTTGTTTTTTGTTCCGAATCATGTTACTATCTCAAAAGTAGAGACTATCAATGTCTTGTTTTTATTTCTAACTTCCAAACACCTACTGCTAAATTAAAATTATGACCAAGAGAACATATCAACCAAATAATCGACGACGCCACAAGAATCATGGCTTTCTTTCGCGAATGAAAACCCATGTCGGAGCGATGGTTATCAAGCGTCGAAGAGCCAAGGGAAGAAAGAGGCTTTCAGTCGCCTAAACTAGCAGCTATCAGTCCAGTTTTTGATTTTCATGAGCTCGAAAGAGCTCTTTTTTGGTTGACAAGTATATATTTTTCCGATATAGTGATTCGGCGCAATACGCAAATCGGTTGGCTTGGGGCCATTAAACCCAAGCGAGGGAATATAGATGACCAAAATTCACACTGTCGTTCTGGCTGTGATGACTCTTGCTGTTAGTGTGGTGGCAGTTGCGGACGAGGTGCAGAAGTGCGAGCCGTTCAACCTCGATCTCGGTGCCTTTGTGAGCGCCGATACGGATTACGTTGCCTGGACTGCTGCGCTGTCACACGGTCGATGGTGCTGGTACGAAGAAGTCGATACGAGATCTGACTACGATCTCACCATCATCAATTACCGGTTCAGCGAACGTGGTGACAAAGCGGTTCTCCGCTTGGACGACGGCAAGGTCCGCATCGGGGTCTCCTCCCCGATAACCGCTGGATTCAGTGCTCGCTTCTTGGCCGGAGAAGGCCCCGAGCGCATCGACGTTTGGACACCGTCTTTGCCGATCACCAAGGTTGGAGACGTCAGCCTTTCGGTGTACGGGTGGTTCCAGGCACAGTCTGAATGTGAACCGAATGTGCGTGTCTGCCCCATGATCACCTGGGAGAAGTTGTCAGTCGAGTACGACTACGACTTCAACCGTTCGGCCGGTGACTACTGGTATCTCAACTGGAGCGCGATCACCTGGCCGTGAGCCAGCAGGCTGCGGCAACCTGTGCGCGAGACCGACGATGGTCTCGCGTTTTTTCTTTTATTTGAAGCAAAATTGTGCTAGTTTGTAGCTATGCTAAAGAAATTACATCGACTGAAAAAAAATAAAGATTTTTCCCGAGTATTTAAGCGTTCAAGAAAGATTAGAACTGATAATTTGTTATTTAATGTTGCCCAGTTTTCTCGCGCCGAGGTTTCTAGATTTGGCTTTGTTGTCGCCAATTCAATTGACAAACGGGCAACTCGTCGCAACGGTATGAAAAGGCGGATGCGGGCAGCGATAAAAGAGCTGTTGCCAGAGATTAAAACTGGCTATGACGCTATTATTTCCGTTAAAAAACCGTTTTCTTATCCCTACAAATTAGCTGAGATACAAAATCAAATCAAAAAAGGACTTTCCGATGCTGGTTTATTGTGATAGGATTTATAAGTCAATGGGTAGGGGAGTCGTTTTTTTGATCGGATTATATCAGAAAACACTTTCGCCCGACCATGGCTGGTTTTCTTCTTGTTACCCTGGTGGTTACTGCAAATATCATCCGGACTGCTCGGAATATTGTAAGCAGGCTGTTGAGAAAAGAGGTTTGGTTAAGGGCTTGGTGATGGGCTTCTGGCGCGTATTGCGTTGCAACCCCTGGTCTTCTGGAGGATGGGATCCTCCCGAATAGCTATTAGCTGTTTGGGGGTAAATGATTCAATCTTATAAAGACCTGATCGTTTGGCAGAAATCGGTTAAATTGGCTACATTAATTTACAATGTGACCGAAGATTTTCCGTTGTAATATCGGCATTACTCGAAGAAATTATGAAGATTTTGAATTCAGTGATTAAAAAGCTAACAGCTAACAGCTGAAAGCTATAAACTAAGGAGCCAATGGCTAATTTCTTTACACAAATTCTTTATGTTCCGATCTACAATCTCTTGATGGCTTTAGTAGCAATTTTACCTGGTCATCAAGTAGCTTGGGCTATTATTGTTGTTACGGTTGTTATTCGCCTAGCGCTTTTGCCATCCTCAATTAAGGCTTCAAAATCACAGCTTGAGATGCAAAAACTCCAGCCGGAGTTAAATGCTCTTCGAGCGAAATACAAGGGTGACCAAAAGAAACAATCCGAAGAGATGATGAAGCTCTACAAAACTCACAAGGTTTCGCCTTTTGGTTCCTGCTTACCACTAATTATTCAGCTCGTTGTCCTGGTAATTTTTTATCGAGTAATTATGATCGGCTTCAATCTCGATCGGCTCGATCTGCTTTATTCATTCGTCCCGAAACCAAACGAGATAAATCTTCATTTCTTTGGTATTGATGTTTCTCGACCTGATCTTTGGGTGTTGCCGATTCTAGCCGGAATTTTTCAGTTCTTGCAGGCGAAAATGATACCCCAACCACCGATGCAAAAGAGTACAAACGATCCGATGGCGATGATGAATAAGCAGATGATTTACTTTTTTCCTTTCATTACTGTTTTTATTGCTCGTTCACTACCGGCAGGGCTGGCAATTTATTGGGTAATGACTTCGATATTTATGATTTTCCAGCAGTGGTATATCAATTCTCGTTTTGGGCTAGGTTTTTTCGGTCAATTTCCGGCTGTTCCACTGGAAAAATTGCCGGAGTATACTCTTGAAGATGAGGCAAACGAGGATGGTACTGAAAAGGCTTCAGAGCGCAAAAAGCTACCGGAAAATCTAAAAAAAGAGAAAGCCAAAGGAGTTGAGCTCACGGTGCGCAAAAAAGGAAGTCGAAAGTAGATATTTTAAATTCTAAGTAAAAAAAGTCCACCCGTGTTGGGTGGATTTGTTGTTCAGGCGACCAGTTCGAGGGCGATCGAGTGGCCGAAGGACTGGCGCATCGCGATCAGTTTGATGGTGCCTAAAATACCCAATTTATCAAGCATGAGAGTTGAAAAAAAGTTAAAATCGGTTATAATTCAGGCGTGGAGAGGTCGCATAGTGGTCTAGTGCGCTTGTTTCGAAAACAAGTGAGGTCTCACGATCTCCGTGGGTTCGAATCCCTCCCTCTCCGCCAAATAGTTTTACATCCCATATATGAAAAATAAATTTCCACCAGATTTTCTTTTTGGTTCAGCGACTTCGTCGCATCAGATCGAGGGCCATTTGAATAACGACTGGTCGCGCTGGGAGAAATTACCCGGTAAAATCTCCGATCAAGGGACTTCAGCTATCTCAGCCGATAGCTGGAATAAGTGGCGAGATGACATAAAAATTTTAAAAAATAACGGTCAGAATGCCTATCGATTTTCGATCGAGTGGTCACGAATTGAGCCGAAAGCAGGTTTTTTTGACAAAAAAGTGATCGCTCATTATCGAGAAATGATTGATGAACTATTGAAAAACGATATTACCCCGATGGTTACTCTTTGGCATTTCACTTGCCCGCTCTGGCTGGATGATATCGGCGGGGTTTTGCATCGAAAATTTCCTTACTATTTTTCCCGTTTTGCCGGCAGAATGGCGAAAGAATTTGGAGATAAAATCGAACTTTGGTCAGTTTTGAACGAACCAACCGTGTATTTGAACGCCGGTTTCATTCAGGGTAACTGGTATCCAGGCAAAAAACGTCAGTATTTTTCGGCGGTCAAGGTATTTTTCCGCTTTATTGCCGCTCACAAACAAGCTTATACGAGCATGAAATCCGCCAACTCGAGAATCAAGGTAGGAATCGCTCACAATATGAGCGCTTACTTCCCTGTAAAGGATAGATGGCGTGATAGATTTATGACAAAATTCACAAAATGGTTTACAAATGAGTATTTTCTCAATCAAATCAAGGGTGAGCTCAATTTTATCGGTATTAACCATTATCTGACCCATCATATTCAGTGCAAAAAACCAATAATATTCGACCAAATTGGCAAAGAGCAAGATTATTGGTGGCCGGTTCGCCCGTATGGGATCCGTGAAGTAATCAAAGATGCTGGGAGATATCACCTTCCGATCTACATCACCGAGAACGGTTTGGGCGATCATGGCGAAGCTGATAAACTTCGCGGAAGATATATTGAGGAAATTTTTGAACAATTGAGACTGGCGCTGAAAGATGGTGCTGACCTTCGAGGCTATTTTTTCTGGTCGCTAATTGATAATTTTGAATGGGCTAGCGGTTATTCGATGAAATTTGGTTTGCATACAATCGATCGCAAGCCGAAAAAAAGCGCCGAGGTTTACAAAAAAATTATTGAGAACCGCAGATTCAAACAATCTCTTTTATAGCAGTTTTTTGTTATAATAAGGACAATGAAAAATAGAAATGCCATATTGGAAAGAGGAGCTTTTGTTTTTAGTGGTAAAATGTTACTTCTTGCTCTTCAATTTGTTTTGTTCGTGGCAATTGTGACCATTGCACCCCTCCTAAACCAGCAGATTGTTACCGGATCGATTGTCAATGCGACTTTATTTATTTCAGTCGCGACATTGGGAGTATCTGCCACGATGATGGTCGGTATGTTGCCAAGTGTCATTGCTCTCTCGGCTGGACTTTTGCCTCCGGTATTGGCTCCAATGGTGCCGTTTATTATTATTGGCAACACGCTTCTCATTTTAATTTTTGCCTGGCTTTACAAAAAGAATGATTTATTGGCAGTAATCTCTGCCAGTATAATCAAGTTTACTTTTCTCTTTGCCACCGGCTCAGTGGTGATAAATTTACTCTTGGAAAAAGCCGTCGCATCTCAGGTTGCTTTGATGATGAGCTGGCCACAGCTTCTGACGGCGATCATTGGTGGTGGTATAGCAATAGTTTTTCTTCATCTAGTTTATAAGGGAGGTAAAAAATGAATTGGAATCAAATCTTAGAAAAATCCTGGCACTATTTAGTTAAGCGTCGATATCTAATCTGGCTTGGAGTTTTGGCAGCGCTTACTGAAGGTGGCTCTATTTATTCGGGCAGCAATTACAGCACATCTGGTAAGGATCTTGAAAATTCGGCTAATTTTAAAGAAGCGATGTCGGTTGTGACTAGTTGGGTCAGCTCTCACCTGACGGAGATCACAATCGTGATGGTTGCTCTTTTCTTGATTGGATTAATTATTCTCTACATCTCTTATTCTGCCAGAGCCGGTTTAATCCATGGGGTTAATGTTTTAGAAGCTGGTAAAGATAGCAATTTTCATAAAGATTTTGAAGCCGGGAAAAGCTTCTTTTGGCGCTTTTTGGGTCTTCGAATTTTGATCGCTATAACTCTCATGCTAATACTAGTTTTATTAATATTGTCATTTATCGGTGCCTTTGTGCTTGCCGGGAGCTATTCAGCTTGGTTGATTTTGCCAATAGCTCTTCTTTGTATACCGGCAGTCTTTGGTTTTGTCCTTTTGGCAGTTTATTTATCTCTGGCCTCGGCTTTGGCGGAGAGGTTTATCGTAATTAAAAATCTGCCGATCATTGAATCTATCGATAAAGCAATCCACCTTGTCAGAGAAAAAATCGCTGTTGTTGTGGTTGCCTGGTTGATTAATTTGGTGATCAATATCGTTACCGGCATAGCCTATCTTATACTGATTGTTATCCCAGTTGTCATATCCATTGTATTTGGCTCCATCGCTTACCTGATCGGCAAAGATGTTGGATTAATGATTGTAATACCGCTGGGGATCATTTTGATTCTTGCAGTTAGTTTGTTGGCGCAGGGGATATTTACCACTTATCTCTCTGCCTATTGGACGATCATTTATAAGCGGCTAGTCGAAAGTTCGTAAGGTCTGTAAAGTTTATAAAGATTTAGGAGGGGATTATTCATATTCAATCGATTTTTAGCTTTCAGCTTTTAACTTGCAACTCGAAAACCGGAGGTTTTCATGGTTGATCTGGATAAAAAACTTTACTCGATGCATCGTCGCGAGGAAGAGGAGCAAACAGCGGCAAAAGCCCACGCTAGTGGCTTGATGTACATTGATTTGGTTGGTTATCCTTTCGCCTCGGAAATATTTTCAATATTTCCCGCCGATGTGTTGCAGCAGTACAATTTTGTGCCATATCTAAAAATCGGGCACGAGCTTCGAGTTGGGGTGATTAATCCCAGCGATCAAAATCTTGAAGGATTTCTTAAAAAATATGAAACAGACAACAAGGCAAAGATTACTAAGTCAGTGGTTTCGCGAACCAGTTTGGCTTATGCCATTGAAGCTCTGCGAAAAAAACAGGATGAGGAACAAAAAAAGGCTCTGGATCTGACAAAACATCGCGCTGATCTTTTGGATAGGGTCGAAAGCGTAGCTGATATTCAGGAGGCGGCACAAAAAGTCACCACCACTGAATTGCTCGATTTGATATTGGTTTCAGCCGCCAAACTTGGTTCATCTGATGTTCATATCGAGCCAGGAGCTGAGGATTTTCTTGTCCGTTTTCGAGTTGACGGCATTTTGCAGGATGTGCTAAAAATGAAACTTAATGCCTACAAGTTTCTGCTCTCGAGAATTAAGTTTTTGGCCAAATTGAAAATGGATGTTGTAAACCAGCCTCAAGACGGCAGGTTTTCAATCAAGAGAAAAGATCAGGAGATTGATTTGCGTGTTTCTGCCCTGCCCTCGGCATATGGGGAGAGTCTAGTACTTCGGCTTTTGGGGCAAGAGATGTCGATTAAAAAATTATCTGACCTCGGATTTCGTCCAGATGCACTTGAAATTATTAATCAAGCGATCTCTAGACCTCATGGAATGATATTAAATACCGGTCCGACGGGCTCGGGTAAATCGACAACTCTTTATGCGATTATTGTTCAACTAAAAAAGCCGGGAATTAAAATAATTAGCCTGGAAGATCCGATTGAGTATCGAATCTCTGGGGTTGAGCAGAGTCAGATCGATCCGGAGAGTGGTTACACTTTCGCCGAGGGTCTCCGGGCCGCTATGCGCCAAGATCCGGACATTTTGATGGTTGGTGAGGTCAGAGATAAGGAAACGGCAGAAATTGCAGTCCAAGCCGCTCTGACGGGCCATCTCTTGCTTACTACTCTTCACTCCAACACTGCACCGGCAGCGCTACCGCGACTTTTAGAAATTGGAGTCCGACCATTTCTTCTGGCCGGGTCAATTAATCTGATTATGGGTCAGCGTTTAGTGAGAAAGATTTGCCAGAAGTGTGCCGAGGATTTTACACCAACAGAGCCAGTCTGGGACGAAATTAAAAAAATATTGTCTTCTGTAGAGGATAAATTGTCACCAGAAATTAAATCGAAACTTGACTTGACCTATGATCAGATAAAACTAAAGCGTGGCAGGGGGTGTATAGCTTGTAACCAAACAGGTTTTTCCGGTCGCCAGGTTTTGGTCGAGGTTTTGGTTCCAACTCCAGAGATCGAAACGCTTATCGCCAAGCAGGCGACAATCGCTGAGTTTACAAAAACCGCCTTGTCCCAGGGAATGATTACCATGGAACAAGACGGTTTAATAAAAGTTCTACAAGGTACAACTACTACGGCCGAGGTCTGGAGAGTAACAAAGGACTAGTCCGCTTGTTTGAAAAAAACAAGGGATAACTCATCCTCATAAACTTTTTTCCATTTATCTGAATTATTTAACAAGGCCAAAAAGTTTTCGTTGCGGTCAGTAATTGGCTTTTTTTGTAATTTAAACAACATCAAATCAATGTTTCCTAAATATTTTTCATTTTTTTGCAGTATTAAAAATGTAATATTGTTCGTTTCTAAAAAATTGTCAATTTCATATTCATTTCTTTCGTAAATTTTCAGGTACTGCCCCATAATTGTTTCCTCTTTGTTAATTTTTGTTTGAGGCGACCGACCATCAATAAAAATCGGGATGTTTTTATTTTTCCAAATTAGATATCCTCCCCAATTATAAGGGTTGAACATATTGCCATCATTGGGCTTATTGTCGGCAATAAATTGTGCCGCTGCTGATGGATATGCGATGTTGTTAAAGGGAGCGCCACCTATACTTGAAAAATTGATGTTTTTAAATAATGTTGCGGAAATGATAAACAATACCAAGATAGATAGTATTGTTTTGAGATTTTCAAATGTTTTTTCAAAAGAATCCGACATATCTTGAATAGCACCAGCTGTCCATGGAGAAGAAACAATTACTAGAAGTGGCAAGAATCTTCGAAATTGAATAGAGAGAATTAAAAAAAAGATTACTAAAAATAGTTCATTTATCTTTATTTTTTTGTAATAATTATTTATTGTGAATAGAAATATTAATGTTGATATTAATAGAATACTCAAAAAATCAATTGGTGTTGAATAGATTGGCAACCATTCCAATATTGTTTTTCGGTATAAATTGTCTCCTAAATATTCACTGATTATTGTTGGGTATGTGGTACCATAGGGAGTTAAAAATGAAGAGAGCGCTACAATAAACACAAGAATGGCTAGCAAAAAAGCTCCTTTTGCCCAATTTCTTTTAGAAGTAATGAATACTTCTAATTCTAATAAAACAGGGATTATTGACAATAATAGAAATCCTCCATGCAGATTGACACCTAGTGTGAAAAAAAAGAAATAAAAAATATATCGGAGGTGTATTTTCTTATAAAATTTGTTGATAAAAATTAAAAATGCAACACCAAGGTATAGAATAATTTGCATTCTAACTGAATAACAATCGACAAATACGAGCAAAGCAATTAATAAAGTTATAATTTTAGCGTTTGGACTAACCTTGTGTAAATCCACAATTTTTACAATCAAAAAAACTGTACTGGATAAAATAACAAAAGAGAAAAAAGCTAGCCCTAAGTATCCAGAGGTGTCAAAAACCTTATAGTAAATAATATTAAAAAGCCATTCATGATCTATTATTTTTAATTCAGCTAATCTGTTGTAACCAAAAAACTCGCGAGCGGGAGCTGCGCTTTCAATTTCAATTTTTCCCAAATATAAATGCCATCCTAAATCAGGATCAAGCAAGGGATAAGTAGCCACCCCTAAAAGTAACAAACAAATATAGACCGCAAACATTTAAAGATGTAAAAAGCTTATTGGAGTCTGATGTTTCGATTTTTTCTATGTTGAAATATTGCTTTTACCTAAGTTCACAGCAACATTAATAATGAAATAAGCTGCAACGATAATAACAATGCCAATAATTGCATTTATAACACCTTGTTGACCCTTTTTGGCCTGGTCTGGATTTCCGGCAGCGGTAATGTAGAGAATGCCAGAATATATTAAATAAATCACTGCTAGCGCACCTGCCACAAGAACTACTAGATTTATAACATTGGTCACTATAGTATTTACATCTCCAGTTGAAGTATTCTCTGGCCTAAGACCCGTTCTCCAATCGAAAGCTTTTGTTTTTTCTAACCATTGCATCGAACCTCCTAGTTGTTTATAATTTGTTGTTAAATTTAGTATAAATTTTATGGCGAGTTAATGTCAAGTGTTTTTTGGCCGATCGACCGAAAACGAGCCAAAAAATCTAACTTATTATGATGCTTGTTAAAAATGCGGTGACAGTTGTTTGTAGGGATCCGCTGAATAAATTCAACAGTGTTGAAGCAGAAATCACTACTGCTAGACCAATGAGTGACCAAATAATCGTTTTCTTAGCGCTTTCCGCTTTGCTTTCGTCGCCATACGAGGTCATATAGAGGAAGCTGGCGTAGAGGATAAGGAAAAGTGCAACACCTTCGGCATAAAGGGCAGCAAGTCGAATAAAGCGCCAAACCATTCCATTATCTTGTCCGATTATTTCTTCGACGGTAGCATTTGGTCCGCCCCATTCAGTCGAATTTGGATCGGTTGTGTTAATCTTTTCAATGATTGGTTCAAGAGTGTTGCTTTTAGGTGTTACACCACGAATAATCCCTCCCACCTCGTTGATAGTCATATTGAGAAGTGTAATACAGGTCACCGCGATGATTATTCCATAAACAGTAAAAAGCAGTGCTTTTTTACCGGTTTCTGCTTTTTTCTCATCACCACCCGAAGAGATATATTTCATGCCGGCAATAATGATGCCGATCACAGCCAGAAATCCTAAAATCATTAGAGTGAAAGAGCCGACTCTGTTTATCATCGCCTGGACGGTTTTGATTCCTGAGGCTCTAAAATTGGCGATAAGGTCTCTAAAGTCTGCTGGCGGCTCGCCACCGCCTTCACCAGTACCTCCACCTCCGCCACCGCCTTCACCTCCACCTCGTGGAATATCAGTGATTGAAATATTGTCGCTAAAAACCTTCGCTAAAAACTGGTTGCCATCAGTAGGTGATTGAGTGGCACTAAAAGCCTTCACCATAATAGTTTTTTGTTGCCCCAACGTTGCGGTTGTCGCGTCCCATACCCTTGTTGTTTCCGATAAAGATGATCTATTTTCGACTCCAATCTGCCAGTTACTAGAGATTGGGTGACATTGAGATTCGCCGCCGGAATCCCCAGTGTGAACCGATTCCCATGTCCCATTACAGACGTAAATTCCGAGAGTTTTCACTTGATTTCTTAAGTCATTGGCTGAAACTTTGATTTCGACATTATTAACTCGGTTTGTTGATCTTGGAACAATAATGTTGATTCCATAAGCTCCGCCAGGGTAAGTGTTGCCACCGCTACTCCCCCAGTCTGGACTAATAGTTGAAACAACTTGAATCATCGGAGGGGGTGGAGTGTTTGGTCCGCTATTGCTGGCAAATGCCTCGAGCTTGATAGTTTTTCTGCCTGGATATTGGGTCCCGATTTGCTGGTTAATGTTTCCAGTATTAATGTTCCAAGTAAATGATCCCGATAATGATCCCGAATTCCATTGACAATTTGGCGATGATGTTGCGCCACCGGAGGTTGCGTTCGAGAATGAAACATCACAAACAATGTTGTCGTTTAATGTTAGCCTGAGTGTTTTTAGATAATTTGGCTGTGAGATAGCAAGAGTATTTTTATTCACGCGAAATTTTATGGATGTTTCCCTGGAAAATTGTACTTCAGCTGGAGCGGTGATTGTCAACGCTTCATTACCGGTTGTTTCTTGTATTTGGCCACGATAATTTTCGATTGCCGCTTGTACTTTTTGCGCAATAAACTGGTTCCCAATTCTGTTGGCTTCTGTTTTAGCAGAATCAAGAACATTCAGCGCAAGAGAATTATTTTTAGGGTTAATGTAAGTATAATTATTTCTAATCAGCACAACCAAGGAAGTAACACCCTCTTGCGGTGGAAAAGATTCGGATAATCCGACGTCGGCATCTCCGGTGATAAACTCATTACCTTCAGGCATCGATATGCCGATCATTTGCCCATAATCACTATTTTTAAAATACAGCGTTTCTCCGTCCGGACAACGAACAGTTGATTGCGAATACCTGATAGCTTGGGTGTAGCTTTCTACTGCTTGATCGATCAGGGCTTTTCGTGAACTACCATTACCAACTTTTGATTGAATTCTTTTGAGCAGTTTATCAGCTGCATCATTAGATTCTGCGGAATATCCAACCGTTTTAGTGTAGCTAGCGACAGGGGGCACAAGGTAGTCAAAATTTGGCAGCGGAACGATCGCAAATTTTCTCGTATCAACAATTCCGTGATCGCCCTCCGTAATATAATAATCCTGTTTATAAACCGGATAATCCTTATTGTTTGATCCCATGGCGTATTGGACATCGTCAGAGTTATATACTTCCAGAAAAGGAAAATTTGAACCAGATGGAGTAACTATTCTCCAGTCTGGAACAGTGGTTTCGTAAAAAGTCGGTTGTGAATAAGCGATACCAATTTCTGGCAACATCACCGCATCAGCAGCGACGAACCATACTCTGTAGGAAATCAGCCCTGTGATAAAAAGAATCACAAGACCCAGAGAGATTATTAAAGAATTTGCAATAAATTTTGATGAGATATTTTTCATATTCCCCAGGTTGTTGTATCAAAGCCACTTATTTCCCCAACTAAAACGACCAAAATTAAAAGAGCGGCGCCCATCAAAGTGCTAAAAAGAATGTCTTTTGCCTCATTGATTGACCCGCTGTCACCTTTGCTTGTGAGATATTTATAACCCGCATATATTACCATCAAAGTACATAGCGCAACAGCAACTTTCATTGAGAAAGCATAAATACCTCGGATGTATTCAGGATAAGAATATGATTGTCCACCGGTGACTGAGCCAGGCAGTGTAACACCAACACCAATTTTTGCTTCATCTGCCGAATATCTGAACTGGTAAAATCCTGCTAAGCCGATTAGGACTAAAAAAGGCAAGGAAGCCAATGTTCCTATGATGATCTTCTTGTTTTTAATAAGTCTATTTAACATTTTTCAGATAAACTTACCAGCCCTCTTTCCGCAAAAGTTCGGTTAATTTGGTCGCTGCGGTATCTAGTGAGGCCTGGGAGCTTTGTGACCCGGAGTTGACTCGAGAAATCGCGTCTTTGAATAAATTATCAAGTTCAACAGGATATCGCCCCTTGTTCCAAGTAGTGCCAGTAGTAACTTCTGACCTTGTTGGTCCTTCTTTATTTGCTCGTTCAGTTAAAACTATTCTCTCTTCATTTTTAATTGGCTCTAGTGCTTGCGTTGCTGAATTGTATGTTGAATAACCATCACTTGTGGTTAAAAAACTGATGAATTTCCATGCCTCTGTAGAAGCATTTGAGATCTCGGGAACGACAAATGTAGTATAGCTGGCATAATCAACTATTGAATTAAAGTCGCCAATTTGCGGAACCACCGCTTTGTTATATTTAAAATTTGGGTATGATTGATTTAAATATTTGGATAAATCGCTGTAATTAAATATCATTGCCACTTTGCCGTCGATGAAGGCCTGGATATCATTTGGCATTGATTGGTTCCATGTGTAGTTTGGGCTATTTGGATTTGAAAAATCAGTATAGAAACTTAGACTATTGGCCCCTGGTGACACATCTTCTCCTTTGGAGTTTTTGATAGGAAGATTAAAACTAGCCTGTTTAATGTCATCGGAAACCATTTTGGTCTGATTCTGGAGCATTAAAAGCGATAGAATATCTTCAGGATAAGATACATTATTGGTAGTCCCCATGGCAACAGCACTAGTTGTGATGAAGCTGCCATTTCTCTCTGTCAGCCAAGGAATAATTTTATTGAATTCAGCCCAAGTGGTTGGGAACCGGCTTAATATTCCTGTAATGTCGTCTCTTTCTGTTTCGCGCGTCTCCAGTGTAGTGTATGCCCTAGAAGATGCTTTTTCAAAGAGGTCTTCATTGTAATAAACATGTAATATGTCTACGCCTGGAGTCAGACCGTAGACTTTTCCATCAAAGATATTGTCTTTTTGGACGAAGTCAGCGAAGATTTTGGCAACATCTAAATTATTTGATTTTACAATCGTATCAGGGAGAGGTGCGAGTTTTTCTTTGTGTCTATAAACCCAATCATTTGGTATCGCCCAGACATCTGGTCCCTGTCCGGACATTATTGAGTTTAGTGCGTCATTCTCATAGTTTGAATCAAACTTTTTCTTTATATATGTGATCTTGATTTTGTTGCTACCGTAATCTTTGATAATTGGTTTAAAAACATCCTCGTCAACAAAGCCCCAAACAACCATCTCTTTCGCTTCGGGGACTTGTTTTTCGCCACAGCCGGTGAGAGTCAAAGCCATGATAATTGCCAACAAGCTAGTCCCTGCAACCTTCAAATATTTTTTGAACATATGCCCTCCGTTTAAGTTAGCAGTAAGAGACGAGGAGTAAGGAGTATGGGATTAATACCCCCCACTTCTTGCTTCATACTTCTTACTTCGCATTAATGATTTTTTCGAGATATTTCCGAAAATCTGCGCCGATGTCCTCTCGTTGCAATGCCATCTCAACGTTAGATTTAATATATTCGAAAACATTGCCGCAGTCATGATATTTACCACCCTCAACTTCTCGGCAATAGATCGGCCCTTTTGACCTGAGTTTATTGATGCCGTCCACCAGCCAGACCTCGTTTCCTTTTCCTGGTGGTTGATCTCGAAGCGCATCAAAAATATCTGGGGTAAGGATGTAGGCTCCGTCACAGGCAAGATCAGAGGGAGCATCTTCGATTTTTGGTTTCTCGATTAATTCGTGGGCAATATAGACAAATTTTTCTACCTCTTCAATTTTTGGTACACCGTAGCGTACAAGATCCTCTTTTGGTACTTTCACCGCTGAGAAGATCGGGCGTTCAAACTTGTTATAAACATCGATTAATTGTTTCAATCTTGGTTCCGGACTAGTGGTAAATTGATCTCCCCAGAGGACAGCAAACGGTTCGTCGCCGATAATTCTTTCGGAGTTAAGTACAGGAGTACCATTGCCATAAGGACCTTTCTGCCTGACATAAATGAAATTGGCCATTTTTGAAATCTTTTGCACCTGCTCCAATTGCTCTAGCTTGTCGTTTTTTTCTAAATAAGCTTCTAGCTCTAGATTGTTGTCAAAGTAATCCTCAATCGCTCTTTTGCTGGCGCTGGTAACAATAATGATATCCTCAATACCCGAGGCGACCGCCTCCTCAACAATATATTGAATTGCTGGTTTGTCGACTACCGGCAGCATCTCCTTGGGGATTGATTTAACCACTGGCAAAAAACGAGTTCCGTAACCCGCAGCCGGAATAACAGCCTTGCGAATTCTTTTCATGTTCCTTTTACTTTCGATTTTATGAATTTTATAGGCTTTTGACTAAATTATCCCATCTCAATCTTCAAAGATTTTGTTTTTGATCGGGAATCTTTAGGAATTGTGATTTGCAACAGGCCGTCTTTTAGTGTTGCTTTGGCTTTGTCAGAGCTGACGGCAATTGGCAGGACGAATGTTCGAGAGAATGGTCCCCAGTAGCATTCCTGAACGAAATGTTCTTCATCGGAGGCTTTGTGTCCACTTTTGCGTTCACCGCGAATGCTGACAATTTCGTCAGTAATGGAAACATTCACATCAGCGCTGGCGGTACCAGCGATCGGTGCAAGAATATAGATATTTTCTTCGTCCTGATAAACGTCAATAGCTAACTGACCTTCAGTTTCTTCTTCTCCAATAGCAATATTTCCCTCGGCCATCATCCCTCCTTGTTTCTAGATCTCATACTTAATTCATTATATTAGAATTTAGATGTTGCCGTCAACAACGGCCAGATTCTAATTACCGTGAGCTAAAACTAGCCCCCATACCTCTCGAGCGCCGGCGCGCCGAAGCTCTTTGGCGCAGGTTTCCAAAGTGGCGCCAGAAGTGCAGACGTCATCGACTAAAATTATTTTTTTGCCGGACAAATTTTTTGTCTCGGCTTTAAAAGCACCTTTCAAGTTATCGATTCTTTCATATTTATGAAATTTTATTTGCGATTCGGTGGGTTTTACCCGTTTTAGTAGTTCCTCGTATCGAACTCCTACTTCTTTTGCCAGATATCTTCCTAAAAGTTCAGACTGATTAAAACCGCGAATGTTTTTTCTTGTCCGGTGAAGCGGCACCGAGGTGATTGTAATTTGCCCAGGAATTTTGATATCAGAAAACTTTTTTATTAGAATTTTGCCAAGTGGTTGTAGTAATTCTGTATTCCCTTCGTATTTAAATTGATGAATTGTTTTTTTGATGATCCCGGAATATTTTGCTACAAAGATCACCCCGGTCAGCGAGCTTTTTCTCCTGCAATTTTGGCAAATTTTCCCTCTGGGAGAAATTTTGCCGCAATATATGCAGGTATCCGTTTTCAAAATTTTAATCTTATTCTGGCATCTTGGACAGAGCGAAAAGCCGTTTACCCCACAGGACAAACAGATTTTGGGGAAAATTAATCCAATTAAAAAATCTTTTGTTGTAAATAAAAAATTAAATATTTGGTTTTTACTTTTCAAAAACCACATGAGGGTGGTAAATGTATTGTTGATTTTGATCTTTTTTGGTCAACAATCTTTCCAAAAATTTATAGTTGTAATTTTCTTTACTGATAGTTCCGTATGGGAGAAGAGCAAAAATTTTTCGGTACTTGTTGTAAAGGTTGCGATATTGCCAAATGATCGGCGGAGCCTCCAGATTAATTATTTTTATTCTAAAATTATTATTTTTAAGTATTGCTAGAAACTTTTTTATTCCGTCATCTTTAAGAAAGTGTGGATGGATCTCGACCATTATTCGCAATTTCTCAGCTGTCTTCAAAATTTTCTCTGCTCCCAAGAGTATCGGCAGCTCATGTCCTTCAACATCCATTCTAATAAAAGTCGGAGGTTTTTTAAGATATTTTCGGGTGAAACCATCCAAAGTCTCTACCGGGACTTTTTCTTTTTTGACTATTTCTGATGGTAAGTTGGAGTTAAATGACGACCAATTTTTTTTCTTGTAAATATTAATCTGGGAATTTCCTGCTTTTTCTCCAATTGCTAGCCGCTTCGGATGGCAATTTTTTAGGTGATTAATAATTATGTTCTGTCTTAGAAGCTTAAAATTTTCACTTACAGGCTCGATGGCATAAACTTCTCCCTTTTTTGCTATTTTTGACTCCAGTATCGCGTAATATCCGATATTTGCTCCGATATCGATAACAACCTCGCCGTTGCCCAGGTTATTTTTTACAAATTCAAACGACAGGTGTTCTCGTTTTTTACAAACCAAGAGATCCTTGGATATGCCTTTGTCAAATCTATCAACTTTCAGCAGATAATTATCTATTACAATTTCTTTTTTCTTCTTGAGTAAGAACAATAACTCCCTTCTCACTAGAGCATATTTATAGAGGAAAAAAATTTGAAGAACTAAAAAAGCTGAGCTTAAATCTCCTTTTTTTACTAGATTGAAAAATAAAAACAATGAGTTGCCTTGATTCATGATTAGATTGTAGCATATGAGTTAACGATAATTTAATTGAAAAAACAAGCTTTAAGTGGTAATATTCGATTAGGATTTATGAAGTCCAAGTTTTGTTGTTTGGAGAGGTCGCATAGTGGTTGAGTGCACCGGTCTTGAAAACCGGAAGGCCAGCAATGGTCTCGCGAGTTCGAATCTCGCCCTCTCCGCCAAACAGTTTTGTGGAAGGTTGCCCGAGTGGCTTAAGGGAACGGTTTGCTAAACCGTCGGTGGTTTAAAAGCCGCCACGTGGGTTCGAATCCCACACCTTCCGCCAGAAACCAGCAGCCAAGAATTGGCTGGTGATTTCTGGAAGATAGCGGATTCGAAAGTCGCAGCCCCGACTGGGGGCGAGGCGGGGTCGCGAAATTCGTCAGCAGGCGAATATATGTGACCGAATCTCACACCTTCCGCCATTGTTTAAGTTAATTATTACGCGGTCCACAATAATTTAAGGAGGGAAATGGCTAAGAAAGACGAAGCAAAAATTACTCCTGCTGACAAGCCGGTGTTTTACTGGCAAGCGACTGATTTTCAGAGTGGCAAAAAGAATAGCAGCTGGTTTACTTATTTAATATTAATCGCAGTTATTCTGGTTGGAGCGTTTATTTGGATGAAGCTATGGCTGGCCGCTGCCGTGGTTGTCGCTGCCGCGTTCGCGATGTATAGCCAATCAAGATCACAGGGCAGTAAAAAAAATTACGCTATTTATGATCAAGGCGTGACGATAGATAGTCGGGTTTACACCTTTGATCAATTTAAATCATTTTGGATTTTTCCGTACGAGCAGAGAATTATGCTCCGATTTGAACAGGCAAAACGCTTTAGCCTGCCAGTTGAAATGCCGGTTGAAGAAGAAAACGTTGAACAGATAAAACTTTTTTTGTCTAAACATTTGCCAGAAGAAGAGGAGCGGGGAGAGGATATCACTGATACGATTAATCGCTGGATCAAGTTCTGAACAATCAATGGAAAATTTAAGTCTCTAATTTTGCCCTCGTAGCTCAGTGGATAGAGCGTCTGGTTGCGGTCCAGAAGGTCGCAGGTTCAATTCCTGCCGAGGGTACCACATTACTAATTTCTCGAGTCAAGCTAAATAAATTTAGAATTTATAAAATGCATAATCCGGTTGTTAAAAAAATAAAAAATGGTCTGAAATTGATTCTTGTACCTGTCGAAGGAACAGAGACGGTGAGCCTGATTGTTAATGTCGGTGCTGGTTCTCGCTATGAAGACGAGAGCCAAATAGGCATGACTCATTTTTTGGAACATCTAATTTTTGATGGGACAAAGCGCCGCCCTAGCTCGCTAGATATTGCGAAAGAGATTGATGCCATAGGTGCTGACGTCAATGCCCACCCAACTGAAGAATATACAAATTATCATATCAAGGCTGCTTCGGAGCATTTGGACAAGGTTGTTGATATTTTTTCTGACATGCTGACCGAAAGTTTGTTTGCTGAATCGGAGATCGAAAAAGAGAAAAAGGTGGTAATCGAGGAGATAAAAATGCGCTCCGATATACCTTCGAGCTACATTTTTCAGGTTTTCGACCAAGCTCTGTTTTCCGGAACCCCACTTGCCCGCTATACCGGCGGGACGGTTAAGACAATATCAGGTATTAAGCGACAAGATGTGCTGGATTTTTATAATAAATATTATTTTGCTGAAAATTCCTATATCTGTCTTGCCGGAAATTTCTCCGGTCGATCGGAGGAGGGTTTAGTCAAATTAATCGAGGACAAATTTATTTTTAAAAACGCCAGATCTAGCGCTGTTGAGCAGTTCAAATATAAACCCAAAAGACTGGAATTTTTTGCGAAAGATAGCCAGCAAACAAATTTAGCGGTTGGTTTTTTGGGTCCGGATTACTCAAATTCTGATCGATTGGCAGTCAAGCTTCTTATGGTTATATTGGGCGGCAATATGAGCTCAAGAATGTTTACAGAAATTCGTGAAAAAAAAGGATTGGCCTATGATGTCCGGAGTTTTCAGTCCTCGGGTTCTGACTCAGGATCTCTAATGACTGTGGCTGGTGTTGCCGATGAAAAAGCCACTCAGGCCCTGGAAGCGATAATCGGTGAATATAGAAGAGCGCAGATTGATATTACTGAAGATGAGATCAAGAAGGCTAAAACTTTTATTCTCGGCCAGATGAAACTTTCTTTTGAAGATTCTTATGAACTTGGTGACTATTATTTAACCAGATTTTTCTATCAGAGAAAAATAGAGCTGATCTCCGAGACGATGGAGAAAATTGCTAAAATAAAATTGGTAGATGTTCTGGCGGTTGCAGATAAATATTTTGATTTTGATAATATGTCAGTCGGAGTGATCGCAAAGGAAAAAATGCGTCCCAAAATTGAAAAATTACTTAATAATTAAATTGAAGGAGATAGATGGAAAGAAAATTCAAACCAGAGAGAACCTTGATTATTATTAAGCCGGAATCAATCCAGCGTCACTTGATGGGCGAATTGATTAACAAGTTTGAGAGGCGGGGCTTAAAGATGATAGCTTGTAAAATGCTTGCTCCTGATGCCAAACTAATAGGTGAACACTACGCTGATGATGAGGCTTGGTATATCTCTTCGGGCACCAACACCTACAACAACTACAAAGATAAGGGTGTCAAAGATCTCTTGACTCCAATTGAATACGGAAAAAGAACCAGAGAGCTTTTGATGGATAGTCTTTGTGACCGACCGGTTCTAGCTACGATTTGGGAAGGTCCACATGCTGTCGCACTTGGTAGAAAAACCGCTGGCTCGACTAATCCCTTGACGGCTGATATTGGTTCGATCCGTGGCGATTATAGCTCTGATTCTTATGAGACGTCCGATGAAACCGGAAGAGCGATTCAATCTCTGGTTCATGCTTCTGGTTCTGTCGAAGAGGCGGAAAGAGAAATTTCAATCTGGTTTAAACCGGAGGAGATTCTTAGCTACGACCTAGTTTTGGAGAGCGTTTTTTACATGAAAGATTGGGGTAAAGTCAAGAAGAGTTAGTTTTCTGAATATTAAAAAGACAAAATGATCTACACTAGTTTATTCGTCTTGTCTCTACTGCTCGCAGTTGGTTTGACCGGAGCAATCCGTGCTTTTGCTCTAAAGCGCGGATTGGTTGTAGCTCCCAGATCCCGAGATTCTCATAAAAAACCCCTACCAAGAATTGGAGGACTAGCGATTTTTGCTGCCTTTTTGATCGTGACTACAACTTATTTTATTCTGATGAATCCGAGCGCTAATATTTCCGATGGGTATTGGTTTGGAATTGACAAAAAAATTGTTAGCATTTGGCTGGCATCATTGATAATTGTCAGCGTAATGCTTGTCGATGATCTTCGTGGTCTTTCGGCGCCAACAAAGCTTCTGGCTCAAATTATCGCCGTCGCAATTATTGTTGCCTCGGGGATTGGTATCGATCATTTCCCCAATCCTTTTGGGGCGGCGATCAATCTAAATAGTGTTTATGTGCCACTAAATATTTTTGGTACTGTTTATCATTTCTCGCTATGGTCCGATATTTTGACCCTTGTTTGGCTCGTGGGCATGATGAACGTTGTTAATTTTATCGATGGCGTTGATGGTTTGGCGGCTGGGGTTTCTGGTATCGCAGCGATTACGCTTTTTTTGCTCAGTCTTATCGTTGGTCAAGGTGCCGTCGCAATGATAGCTATAATCCTGGCCGGCTCAGTTTTTGGATTTCTGGTCTGGAATTTCCATCCAGCAAAGATTTTTATGGGGGACTCGGGCAGTATGTTTCTGGGCCTGATGCTCGGAGTTCTTCCTCTGATATCGGGCGGAAAATTAGCAACAGCTTTTCTGGTACTAGGATTTGCGATTGTTGACGGCCTGATTGTTGCTGCTGCTCGGGTCCTTCGAGGTGAAAATCCACTGACTACGCCAGACAAAACTCATCTTCATCACCGTTTTTTGGCTGCTGGATTTTCTGTCCGTCAGGCAGTGCTTTCGATGTATTTTATCGCTGCACTTTTTGGCTGGGTAGCCCTGCGCTCGACAACACTAAACAAAATTATTGCCTCGACCCTTCTTGTACTTTTTGTCGGAGCTTTGATCATTGTTCTAAATGAGATTAAAAAAAGGAGAAATCGTGTACGGCGATAAAGACAAAAAATGGATTAAAATCGTTTTTTGGATTCTTTTAGCTTTGATGCTACTTTTCACCGTGATGCCGATGATGGGACTCATGAGCTAGTTATTGATATAATAAATTCATGAATGATTCGAATTTTGCATTTCGTGGCCAGCGACCTGATGAAGAGGTACGACTTGTTGTCCGCCGCCACCCAATAGTTTTTTTCTGGCCACTTTTTCAATCGACAATTGCTCTGGCCTTTATTGTTTTAGCTTTGATATTTTGGGGTCTCAGCAACATTTTTTATATAGTCGTCACAGTGCTGATTCTGATTATTTTCTCTCTGATTTTCAAAATCTCTTTTATCTATTCCAACAGTTTTTGTTTGGTCACTAATCAGCGGGTGATAAATGTTGATCAGAGAGGGTTTTTTAATCGGGTAATTACCGAAACTGATTATGCAAAAATCCAGGAGGTGACAAATTCAACCGCCGGGATGATTGGCACGACTTTTAATATTGGAGAGATAAATATTTTGACTGCCGGCAAGGAAAGTCAGCTAACTATCAAAAACATTCCCGATCCTTATAACATTCAACAGGAAATCACTAAAAATATTGGTACCAAGTAGTTTTTTATGCGACCATTTTCCTTCGGTCAATCGGTCTAATAGTGTCACTGGATTTTACTCCAAAGTCTAGCAGTTCGAATTTTGAAGCCCCAATTTCCCCACCTTGTTCGAGCATTTGCGTCCGACCGTCAAAGACCGGGCAGTCCTCTGAATCAAGTCTGCCGAAGCCGATTTCTTCAAAAAACGCTGTAAATTCACCAGGGTTTATTATATAAACATCCTGTATTGAGGGAAAAGCTTTAATGTAGCCGACTAACATATCAAGCGATCGTTTCAAAGATTTTTCATCGCCATCACCAATCTCAATTCGTAGAGCGTTGCCTACACAGTAATTTTTCATCTCTTCTGGTGTTGTCTGCTCCAGGGTTTTTTCTTTTTTGGACAGCCTTTGATGTGTGACTGTGAATATTCCGAGAGATCTACTTGTCTCATCTTCTACCGAACGAACAGACTCGGTGTGCTCCAGAAGAGATTCCGGTGTGATATAGGCTAACTTTGGTGCTGGTGCTTCTTTTGCTTTCTCTTCGCCTTTGGCTTCACGATACAATTCCAGACTAACTTGGGCTTTGAGTGAATCAGGTGGTAAATCTTCGGTCTCAAAACCATATCTTTCGGCATATTTTGACAGATAGCTTGTGCCATAAATGTAGCGTAATTCCGGGAACGCCTGACAGTAGCCGGCAATCATATCAATTGAACGAGAAACATCTGACATAAACTCTCTCGGGCTCTCTACTTTTCTAGGGGGAACATCCAGATGAAGCAATAAATTATCACTCTGGGTGATGACCTGACCGTCAACGAGATTGGGCTCATCATCTGATTTCATTGCCGCAATGAAATCATTTTCATCTGGTTCATCGCTGACTCTTGCTCTTTCGAGTGAAGTAGTAAAAACACCTAAAAGGCCATAGTTTTTTATTTTCAGGCGCTCGTCTTTAACATCTGGTAATTCAATTTTTGGCACATAAGACTCGGTTTCAAAACCCATATTACTCCTTTTGACTGATTATATAACAAAAATTTTTAAATGAAAAAATCCCCGACTGTAGTCAGGGATGGGGGCTAGATCTCTAGCGACGAGGTGTCGTAGCGGGTCTCGTCGGATCTGATTCCGTCACCGATCTGTTCGAGTAGAGTCTTCCCGTCGGTGACGAGCGAGTAGACAGTGATATCATTCAGGATGCCGGGGCTAGCCATCGCCCTGGCGACCGGATCAATCTTTGCCCCGGTCATCTTAGCTGCCTCCGAGTCGAGGTAGTACTGTCGGAGGTAGCTGTTAGGCGTCATAGCACCTTCCAGCCGGATGAAGTGGTTGGCGCAGGCGACGGAATAGGTGCCGCGGCCTTTGCACATCTGGTCGTCGCGGAAGATAGCACAGCAGTTGTCAATCTCCACGACTGAAACCTGGCCGCTTCGGAAGTCGGCAAGCATCAAGTTGGAGGCGCAGGTCGGTAGGTTCTCGAAGATGATATCCCGAGCTTCTTCTATACCACATGCGTTCTCCATGATCATCCGATATAGAATGCCGTTGGGCACTCCTTGATCGGACTGATGTAGCGACCTTGCGGTGTGGGTTGCCAGCCACAGACCCTGGGAGTTGAGGCCAGTGACTACACCGACGAACCCTGGCCAGGACCAAGAGATGTAGTCATAACCATGGCCATGGTTTCGGTGATGGTATCGGTAGCTCTCGGCTCGTAGCTCCGGAAGCAGCAGCCCATAGTCGAGATTACGCCCGACAATGGCGAGCTGTTCGGATGGGTGGAAGACGCCCAGGCTGCTGCAGGCCATCGGGTTGACGTAGCGCCCGAGGTCAGCTAGTCTAGCCAATTCGTCTAGAAAGTTGAGGGCGGCAATTCCAGTGGCTGGAACCCCAACTGCCTCAGCCAAAGCCTCGAACTCCTCTTGTATATGATCAGGGATCGAGGATAGAAGCTTGTGGGTTGTTTGGTATAACCAGTTGTGACTGGAGAGCGGAATGGCTCCCATCATCTCTCTGTGCAGCTTACGAATCGTCTGATCCTGACCATGACCACAGATCGCTTTGATGCGATCTGCGCCACTACCAACTATCTCCAGTGTTCGCAACGCAAACACCCCGGCTTAATATCAAATTATTGCACCTAATTACCCAATATTTCTTCTATCATTTTTC
>CAYRLY010000013.1:0-23583 GCA_964425445.1 uncultured Candidatus Saccharibacteria bacterium
AAATTGCCACCTCGGGATCTGATGGTAAATTTGCTCTGGAGACTCCCCCAGGAGAAGAGTACTTCATCCAGGTGAAGAAGGAGGGGTATGATGCTCTTTCCAGAACCCAAGCTAGAATATCTGGCATGAGTCTCGCCTATGAGGATAACTACTTTGGTGGAGAGTTTAGAGCTGATGATACTACCCTCTTGTTTGATCAGGTAATACCGATGTCTCCAAATGAAGATAGTGTTAGGTTAGCACTGGGCTCAAGAACATTAGAAACCGTTACCAAGGTTTTAAGGGTGTTAAATATTCCACTGCTTATCTTTGGCTTTATGATGTCAACTCTGGCGATGATAGAGTCAAAGACTCCATACAACTTGGTGATCTTCTATCTCTACCTACTGATCTTTACTTACTACTTAATTAAGCTATTCTTTATTGATGGTAGAAGCTTTGGGCTGGTGATAAACCAGGCTAAAAGAGAGACTGTTGATCTGGCGATCGTTAGAGCGATATCAGAGACTAGGGGTAAATTAGCTAAAACTACGGTTACCAATGAGAAGGGTAGATACACTCTGGTATTGCCTAAGGGGTTCTACAAGATCGTAACCTCAAAACCAAACCTGAGGCAGCCAACACCACTATCAGTCAGAGTAAAGAGTAGTTTGCGGCCAAGAACTGAGAGAATTGCAATGGTAGAAACCAGAGCAGAAACAAATTCGAATATCCTACCTCACCAGCAATCAGGCGAATACCAAAATCCGAAACAAATTCCAAGTTCAAACACCCTACGCCCTACAGTCTACACCCCACCTTTAACTCCTGGTATTCAACCCCCTGCTTCTAACCCCTCACTTCCTTCCTCTGCTTCACTTGCTTCTGAACCCTCTGTTTCTAACTACTCACCCCCCACACCCAACTTCCAACGTTCTTTCTCTGATTCAGGGGAGATTGTGGAGAGATTTGCTGAGAAAAGTAAAAAATTCGGCACTAACAACCTATCCGATATCGGACTTCACCATTTAATTATGCCAAAAAAAATGGAAGAAGAGATTAGCGAAACAAACAAAGAAATAAATAACATTGGCCGGAATAAAAAAGAATCCGACAGCAACCATCCAAATTGGCAGCTACCAAATTCTTCATCTCCGCTTTAGATTCTATTGTTTACCCCACCAATTAACGTCTTCGAGACTACCAGGATTTTCTGACTGGTTTTCCGTTTTTTTAATTTCTAGATCAATCTTTGGATCGTAAGCACGAATAGTCGGCATAGCAGTTTCCGGCTTATCAAGCAAAGAATTATGAATCTCTTTTTTTTCAGTTTTTTTTGGCTTTTCAGTCAGAATTTTCTCTTGTGGCTCGGATGTTTTTTTAATTTTTTGTGAATCCTGAGTTACGAGCTCTGAATTTTGGAGTTTGGGCTTCGGAGCCTCAATTTTTTCCGATTTTTCTATAATTTTTCCCATTTTTGAGTTTGTTTCGGGTTTTAAATTTCCAGTTTCAATTTTTTCCTTCACCTTACTTCCTACTTCTGGCTCCTTACTACCAGATTCTTCCTCTTCTGGACGAATAATGGTGACCGATGAAACCTTGTCGGCTCCCCTTAATTTCATCAAGGTTACACCTTGAGTATCCCGGCCAAGTCTCTTGATCGATTTTATCGCCATTCTGATAAATTGGCCATTTTTTGAGGCTAAAACAGCATCACCCAGATCATCATGTATCACCTCGGCACCAACCACATTGCCGGTCTTTGGCGTACAGTTTGCCGCCTTAATTCCAATGCCACCACGATTTTGAACATGGAAATTCTTAATCATCGTTCGTTTGCCAAAACCATTTTCCAGAACAATCAAAAGGTCAGGAAACCCAGCGGTCTCAGCAAAATACTGTTCACCATCCTCGATAACATCAGTAGCAACCACATAATCACCGGATCGCAATTTCATACCAATTACGCCGGCAGCGCTTCTACCCATTGGTCGGACATCTGATTCCTTATAGCAAATGCACAAACCTTTTCCGGAAACCTCAACGATTATATCTTTGCCGGTAGAAATTTTCACCCATTTGAGGCTATCACCTGTTTTTAGTTTAATCGCCGCAATACCGGTTTTTCGAATGTTCTTGTACTTTTCAACTTCAGTTCTCTTAATCACCCCTTTTGACGTAGCCATAACAAAATATTTACCATCAACCCGCTCGTCTTTACTAACCGGAAGAACCGCTGTCACCTTCTCATTTTGCGCAAGCTGAATAACATTAACGATTGGCACACCCTTGGATTGTCTGGATGTTGCTGGAATTTCATAAACCTTATTGAAAAATATTCTTCCAGCATCGGTAAATATATATAGATCATCGTGAGTAGAAGCAGTTATCATGTGAGTGATGCTGTCCTCTTCTTTTGTCGACATACCAACAATTCCTTTGCCGCCACGAATCTGTTTTTTGTATGTATCCACTGGTTGGCGCTTGACATAATTACCCTTTGTCAGAGCGATAATAACCTGCTCATCAGGAATCAAATCTTCAGCAGAAAATTTGCCCAATGCATGTGGTATAATTTCAGTTTTCCTGTCATCTCCATATTTTTCTTTAATTTCTTCCATATCCTTCTTGATTAAACCAAGCACTTTGCCTGGATTGGCAAGAATATCCTCAAGATAAGCAATCAATTTTAGCTTTTCGTTATATTCATCTTCGATTCTCTGTCTTTCTAGCGCCGCAAGAGCAGAAAGACGCATATCCAAAATTGCTCCAGCTTGAGGTTGTGTTAAACCAAAATTGGAAATTAAATTTTTTGATGCCTCATCGCGATCTTTGGACTTCTTGATCGTCTCAATCACTTTATCAATATCAGAAAGAGCAATCCTAAGACCTTCTAAAATATGAGCTCTCTCTTTGGCGCGATTTAAATCATATTTTGAGCGTCGCTCAATTACCTCTTTGCGATGTTCGATATAGTATTGAAGGACATTGCGCAAAGTCATCACTCGAGGTTCTAGCGATGGAGTAAGCGCTAACATATTTACATGAAATGTATTTTGGAGAGCGGTTAATTCGTACAGGCGATTTAGTACCTTATTTGGATAAGAATTGCTTTTAAGCTCAATAACAACTCGCACACCGTTTCGATCCGATTCGTCACGAATGTCTGAGATGCCATCAATCTTGTGATTTTTGACTAATTCGGCAATTTTTTGGATTAGTGTTGATTTATTGACCTGATAAGGTATCTCGGTGACAACAATGCGAAAACCGCGCTTCATTTCCTCAATTTCCGCTCGAGCACGCATTAATACTTTGCCCTTACCGGTGATATAGGCTTGACGAATCTCTTCGATGTCGTAAATTAGACCCCCGGTCGGGAAATCCGGACCCTTGACAAATTCCGCAAGATCTTCTGCTGTCGCCTCAGGATTGTCAATAAGATGCATTATGCCATCGCAAAGCTCTCTGAGGTTGTGTGGGGGAATATTTGTTGCCATTCCGACGGCAATGCCCATCGTTCCATTTAATAGAAGCTGAGGCACTCTTGCAGGTAAAACACTGGGTTCTTGACGGCTTCCGTCATAGTTATCAACAAAATTAACAGTATCTTTGTCAATATCTGCAAGCATCTCTTCAGCAATAGCCGTCATTCTCGCTTCGGTATAACGCATCGCCGCGGCTGAATCACCATCCATAGAACCAAAGTTACCCTGACCATCAACAAGTGGGTAGCGCATTGAGAAATCCTGTGCCATCCGAACCATAGAATCATAGACAGCAACGTCACCGTGTGGATGATATTTACCTAAAACTTCACCAACAACTGTCGCTGATTTTCGATATTTTGAGCCTGATTTTAAACCAATATCGTGCATTGCATAAAGCACTCGCCTGTGTACAGGTTTCATACCATCACGAACGTCAGGTAGCGCTCTAGCAACAATTACGCTCATCGCATAATCCAAATACGATTCTTCCATCTCGTCCTGAATATTTCGAGCAGCAAGCTTACCAATATTGGTATCAACAAAAGTATCCAGCTCGTCTGTCGCTTCTGGCAAATCAGTAGAAATTTCCTCTTCAACACCTGATTCCACTTTTTCTTCTTCTATATCAGATATATTTTCTTTTTCTTTGTCTTCTTGTGTCATTTTTATCAAATTCCTTGTGTCCTTATTTTTTGCCGTCGTAATTGGCTTTCGGCTTACCATGCTGTTTGCCAAGATTCATCGGTTTCCATTTTTCCTGGGTATTTCCGGGGACAAATTCACAGTTTTTACACTTAATAAATTCTTTATTTTGCTCTTGATATCCACATTTCGGGCAAATATTTAGATTTTTATCCATCAAAATCCTCCCAAAAAATTAAATATCCAAATTTTTGACGCTCTTGGCATGGGTTTGAATAAATCTTTTTCGCGGAAGCACCTCGTCACCCATGAGAGTGGTAAAAATTTCATCAGTTTTTTCATCACCAGGAACATTGACCTTTAGGAGTGTACGCCTGGCTGGATCCATTGTCGTCTCCCAAAGTTGTGTCGGGTTCATTTCACCAAGACCCTTATATCGCTGAATTGAAACCGAGGCTGAAGGTGAATTTTTTTTGATTTCCGACACCATTTCATCCCTTTGGCGATCAGAATAGGCCCAATGAATTGTTTTGCCGCTAGTAACAGAGTAGAGTGGCGGCTGGGCAATATAAATATTCCCACTATCAAAAAGCTGTGGATAATTTCTATAAAAAAAGGTTAGAAGTAATGTGCGAATGTGAGCACCATCAACGTCAGCATCAGTCATGATAATAATTCGGCTGTAGCGCAGTTTGCTGTACTCAATCTCTTCGCCAATACCGATTCCAAGTGCAACTATCAAAGCTTTAATCTCATCAGATGTTAGCATTCGATCCAATCGAGCGCGTTCGACATTTAAAATCTTCCCGCGAAGGGGTAAAACCGCTTGAAAACTTCTGTCTCTCCCCTGCTTTGTTGAACCACCAGCTGATTCACCCTCGACAATATAAAGCTCGGTCTTATCTGGATTACGTTCAGAACAGTCAGCTAGTTTACCTGGCAAAGTCATGCCATCAAGAGCACCTTTTCTTATTACAGTTTCTCTGGCCGCCCTCGCTGCCAATCTGGCTTTAGCCGAAAGCATACATTTTTCTATTAGTCTTCTGGCTTCATTGGGGTTTTCATCTAGATAGGCAGTAAGCGAATTTGATGTAACAGATTCAACAATCGTTCTGATCTCCGGATTGCCTAATTTTGCTTTTGTTTGACCTTCAAATTGGGGATCAGATAACTTTACAGAGATAATTGCTGTCAGACCTTCTCGAACATCATCACCGGTTAAAACCAGAGCTTTTTTGTCGTTACCGTTTGTTATACCGCTTTTTTTCAGATAATCGTTAATAGCCCGAGTTAGTGAAGAACGAAAACCAGTAAGGTGCATCCCGCCTTCAGGGGTATAAATATTGTTAGCAAATGTATAGGTGTGCTCTTTAAAGTCATCTGTATATGCTAACGCTACCTCCACAATGACATCATCCTGCTCTTTTTCAACGTAAAATGGAGGTTCATTGATCGCATTCTTAGCTTTATTGATATAACGAACGTAGGAAGCTATTCCCCCCTCAAAATAAAATGAATACATGCTCGGCATTACGCTTTTTTTAAGAGCCTTAGCGACCTCTTTTATTTTTTTCTCTTCCAGGTTTTCATCCTGCTCATCAGATACTTGATTTTCATTAACTTCCTCTTTGACTTCAGCATTCTTGTCCTTAACTCGTAAATCTTTAATATTTATTCGCAAGCCTTTAGTCAGGTATGCCTGCTGGCGACAATGATTTACGATCGTGTTGAAATCAAATTCGATTATCGGAAATATTTCAGAATCAGGCATAAAATTAACTGTTGTACCAGAAGAGTTTGACTCGCCAATAACTCTAACCTCCCCTGTGCTTTTCCCTCTTTGATAATCCTGTCGGTATAATTTCCCATCTTTCTTAACTTCAACATAGACGGTTTCAGATAAAGCGTTTACAACCGATACACCAACACCGTGCAGGCCACCAGACACCTTGTAAGAATCACTGCCAAATTTCCCTCCGGCGTGAAGTACGGTCATAACTGTTTCTAACGCTGATTTTCCAGTTTGTTTATGCTTGTCAACCGGGATGCCTCGGCCATTATCTTCTATTGTTACACTGCCATTTTCTTCTAAAATAATATTTACGCAATCACAAACTCCGGCGATTGCTTCGTCTATGGCATTGTCAAGGACTTCCCAAACTAGATGGTGAAGGCCGTCAACGCTTGTACCCCCAATATACATACCCGGTCTTTTTCTAACCGGATCCAGCCCCTCAAGCACAGTAATCTTTGAGGCATCATAATTCGATTGTTTTTTTTCTTCTTTAATCATATTGAAAAATAAAAATACAAAATAATAATCTTAAATATTTGATCTTATCTTCAAAACCTCAAAACCCACTGATCTAATATTTGAGATCTTAATTTTGACCTACTATCATTATACTTAAAATATACTACAAGTTCAAATTTTAGTTCTGATAACAATTATGTCCCAGAGCGAACAAATTTAACAGAGAATGACGTGTCTTCTTTTATTGTGAAATTAAGCGTGATGTTGTGTTGATTTTCGTCGTAGTTTTCGACATTTATTGGTCTCCAGTTATCGGGATATTGCAAATTTAAATTGTAATTGAAGGGTTCGGCCCCAGGTTGTTTTTGAATTGAAATATTGTAGGTTACGACTTCTTCTCCCAGCCTGGTGGCTTCCGGTCTTGAATAATAGACATCTGAGCGGCTTTCACTTCCTGGCAAGGTATTTTGCCAAAAACCAACAACACTTTTGCCAAATTCCGATGATTTAAAATATTCCGCTTGTCCATCAGCAGATTTTTGAATGTTGTTTCCAGAAATGAGATCAACTTTCTTTATATCAGCTGAAAGCGGCAAAAAAACTTTGACATAATTTTTATTCTCTCCATCTGGCCATTCATAGCTACCATTATGTTTTTTAATTATGGTTAATTTTTCTTCAGCGTTCCCCTGATGATCAATCGCTACATTATGTTGATAATTTTGCTCAATATTCAGACTGCTTTTTAGACCACCTATATTAGCATCTGAGACCAGAAGATAGTCACCAGATGTATTTTTAATTTTTCCGGCCATGTCAATCCCCGATATTAGATCCTGTATTTTAGAATTTTCAAAATAGGCAATAAAATGCTTTTCTCTGATTGACTTAATCAATTCTTCAAACACTTCTTCTTGGTGGTTCTTATCTGAAAAAATCTTTTCCATAAATATCGGCAGCATGTCAGAAAGAATTTTCTTTGGTTGATTTTCCGACCAGTTATTTTTGTTTTCAAAATAACCAATTTCAACTTGATATTGCACATCGCGAAGAAAATTATCCGCGGTAACAATCATATTGTATTCAGACATTTCAATCGGCCCGACAATATCAAGTAATCGACGGAACAAGGTCGTATCAATCGCCAAAACTCCATCGACATCTTTGCCTGACTCTTCTTTATAAAACCAGGAAACCTTTTTTGCGCTCTCTTCAAAATCTGCAAAAACATTAGAATCTCTCATTGCCCAATTAGTAATAAAGCCTTGATATTCAAAGGGAGGCTCCAGTGCCTTACCGCTTGCAATAAATGCCTTGTCAAGAGTATAGATATTTTTTTCGAAATCAAGTTTTTGCATTTCCCCGTCTTTAAAATCAACACGTGCAAACGAGCCGATAAAGCCTCCGCCGGGGCGAATCTCGGCATTATTCTGAAATAAAATTAAATAGCTTTTCTCGGCACCATCAACACCAAGAATACTTTCAACATTTTGCGGCACAGTTTTAAAATAGTGGAAAAAATCGCTGGAGAGATTTGCCAAACTTTGAATTTTTTCGATTGACTGGCGCTCATCATCCTCAAATTCTCCAGAGGAAAAATCAAGCTGTGATTTTGATAATTCGGTAATAAAGCTGGAGTACAAAATCTTTTGACCCAGCTCTGAATTTTTCTCCTTGATATTTCCAAGCATTTGATTTACTTTTGATGCCCAATCGCCACCAGAAGCGGAATTTTTCGATTGATCAAATTGAAATAAATTTTTATAAGCATAGGTGATCGTGTGTGCAGAACGAACAGAATTAGTTAATTTCGTTGTCTTGGAAACTTTGCCTCTGGGGGCAATAAGATCAAGAACATAAACATCCTGGCCAACAGATTGTAAACTTACCAGAGCTTTCTGGGTGCTTTTGTCAATTTCATCAATACTGCTCTCAATTTCAAGTAAATCCTTGCTTGAAGCTGCAGCGGCTAAATTTTCAAACCCCTTCTGCAATTTACCAACCTCATAGGTAATACTTTGTTTGGCTCGAAGAAGACTAAAAACAAAAAATACTGCCATAATGAAAGCAAAAAGAAAAAAAATAGTAACACCTCTTAAAGCATTTTTCGGCAATTTTACTCTGTCTTTTTGTTCTGTTTCCAGCGGAGTAAATAACCCAATATCAGATTTAACTGAAATTATACTTTCCTCATCTTGCTCGAGGTAATTCTCTTTTTCAGGCTGATTTTTTACAAGCCTTTTTTTTGGTGGCCTAATATCCTGTATTTTTCTCACTTACCCTCCAAACATTTGGCTAAAGTTCAAATTTTTTCTTGTAATCTGCATAGTACTCGTCAATTTGTTTTCGAAAATTTTCTCGGAATTTTTCCAGCGAAAACTCCTCCGCCCTCGATCTTAGATCAGAAAATTTGTATTTTTTTGAATCAAATTTTTTTACCACTTCAGTCAAAGAACCAGGTGTTTGCTCAAAAAAATATTCCCCAGTTTTTCTAGAAATTACCGTTTCGGTTGCCCCGCCAACACCATAAGATATTACCGGTGTTCCGCAAGCCATAGCTTCAACCGGGACAATACCAAAATCTTCCTCCGAGGGAAAAATCACCGCTTTAGCTGATTTTAAATTTTCAAACAAAACTTTATCCGAAGCACGTCCGAGAAATTTTACATTATCTTTGGCAATTTTTTTCAACTTTTTTTCCTCTGGACCAGTTCCGATAATTCGCAGCTCGATTTCTAACTTATTAAATGCTTCGATGACCAAATCGGCTTTTTTATATGGAACAAAACGGCCGACAAAAAGAAAATAATTTTTCTTAATTACCTCCTCTTCTCTTGGATTGTAGAAGCTGGTATCAACGGGCGGATAAACAACACTGGAATCGCGATGATAAAATTTTTTGATTCGATCCTGAACATTTTTAGAATTGGCGATAAAATAATCAACACGAGCGACAGCGGCAATATCCCATTTCTTAAGCGACTTATTTACTCTTCGCCTTAACCAACTTGAAGATGCCCGCTCATCCATCTCTGGCATCCATAAATATCTGGTCGGGGTATGGCAATATGAAACATGACAAGTTTTAGGTTTAGTAATTACCCCTTTTGCTGCCGATGTTGTGTTTGAAATCACTAAATCGTATTTAGATAGGTCTAATTGCTCAAAGGCTAAAGGCATCAGTGGCACCATTATCGGCCTAAGGGTTTTAGAAAAAGGTATTTTTTGCAAATAGGTGGTATAGATTCTATATTTATCAAATTGTTTTACCTTAGAAGAATCATAAATCGAGGTATAGATATCCGCTTGCGGATAAATCTGCTTTAATTGCCAGAGTACCTTATCTGCTCCGGCAAATTCAGAGAGCCAGTCATGAATTATTGCGATATTCATACTTGCCTCCGAATATCTCACGGATTACCAAAAAAACCGTTTTGATAATAATTTTTAGATCAAACCAAAAACTCCAATTCTCGATATAGAAAATGTCATAACGAACACGCTCTTCTATCGAAGTATCGCCTTTTAGACCATTGACGACTGCCCAACCGGTTAAGCCTGATTTGACTCGGTGGCGCCGATAATATTCAGGGATATCTTTTTGAAATTTATCAACAAAAGTTGGCAATTCCGGCCGGGGACCAACAAAGCTCATATCGCCCTTTAAAACATTATAAAATTGAGGGATTTCATCGATATTTGATTTGCGAAGAATTCTGCCAACTGGTGTAATTCTACTTTTCTCATCCTTAGCTGTTGTCCATTTTTTACCTTTATCAGAAAAATCACATTTATCAGTATACATCGAACGAAATTTATAAAAATTAAATACTTTGCCGTCCCGCCCAACACGTTTTTGTTTAAATATTACCGGTCCGGGCGAAGAAATTTTCACCAAAAATGCCGCCAATAGAAACAGTGGGGATAATATCACCAGCAAAACTACCGAAAATATAATATCGAACAGTCTTTTAACAATCCTGCCCCAACCGTCAAGGGCAATGGTTTTAAGCTCCATAATAGGTAAACCCGCCAGAGTGTTTGAGCTTGCAGAAGTTGTAACCATTGAAAATACATCAGAAATGAACTTGAAGCTAATGTTTGCGTCAGAACAGATTTGAATGATATTAATAATTTTCTTACGATTAATACTAATATCAGTGAGAATTATTTCGTCTGGTTTAACTTTTTTGACAATATCTTTTAGACTATCTATTGACCCCAGGAACTGAAATTCGTGACTTTGAGATCTTTTAGAGCTATCTGACACGAAACCAACAAACTTCAAGCCCAGGCGCTTTTGATTTAATATTTCGTGTATTAGTCTAGAAGCTACCGGGCTATCGCCAACAACGATTACTTTATGAACACCATAACCGTATCTATACAGGTGGCGCTGAATTTCACCAACTATTATTCTTCCCAAAAAAACTACCAATACTGATATGGCTAAGATCAAGATCAAAATCAACCTTGAAAAGAAAAAAGCACGACCGAAAAAAATTACCACAATGAATATTAGAATGACAACAGAATTGCTAACAAAGATCTTATATAAATCATTAAAATAATTCCGCTCGCGTGAAATTTTATAAAGACCGGATAATGCAAAAACCAAAAGCCAGAAAGGCAGGATATAAACTACATACCAAAGATATTGGCTAAAGGTAACGTCAGAATATACTGGTAATATATCACCCTTAATTCTGAGATAGTAAGACAAAACAAAAGAGACAATAATCATTGCCGCGTCTACAGGAAGCAAAAGAAATGAAAATAGCAATTCTGATCTTTTCATCTGATATATGGATATAATAATATTTGTCTAGAAATTAGATTAGCAAAACTTGGCTTGTTTTTCAATCCAGAAACAAGAAAATCCCGCCAGCAATATACTGACGGGATTTTCAATATAAGAAAGAAACTTTAGCTAGCTTTACCGATTCTATACATACCACAGCCACAAACTGGGCAAACACCTTTCATTGCAGGTTTGCCGTTTTTCATTGTTACTGCGGTAGCGTTCTGCATCTCTCTTTTTGTCTTACACTTTACGCAATATGCTTGTACCATTTCAATCACCTCCTCTCGTTTTGAGATTATTTTGTTTTTATCTCTCAGCATACTTAACCCAACAAGTACTATTGTAGTGAGCGTGAGCCACGCTTGTCAAGCTTATTTCTAGCTTAAAACAGTTCGCAAAAGGATAATCATCAATACTAGAGCGCATAATATGACCTTTTGATCGGAGTTTTTAAAATAGAAAATATCACTGATTCGAGATCTCGGCAATCATTTTTTCTATTTCAGACAAAGATTTATAACCTTCAAATTTTTTGTCTCCAGAAACCCAGGTTGGATATATCTTGATCTCCCTCGCAGCACATTCAGCTGAATTAGCTGACTTTATCTGCGGATCACATTCGACATAATCAATCGCCGATACGGCCTGACTAAATACATCCTTTTGCTTCTTGGTTTTGATGTTATTATCAGAACCATAGAGCACAAAACCTGACGCCTTAAGACTTTCGGCAAGTTTTGAAACATAATCTGGGTCTGCAGTACTCGCGCCCTTTATGGCACCTTCCTCATTAATGCTTCGAGCAACCTGATTATAAGTTTTGACATCCTTATTATTCATAAACCAAATAGCAGAAACTGTCGCAGCTATAGCTAATAAAAGCAAAATAGAAGATATAAACAATATGCGCACTGAACGTTTTTCTTTCAACGATTTCTCAATATTTTCTTGATTTTTATTCTCTTCTTCAATCATTTAATCTCCCTCACACAGCCAGGGCAATCAACACCCTCCTGAAAATTCTCTGAATGTGAATAAGTGAACTCCCGGCTATTGTTATCAAAACGATAAATTTCTCTGATGCCGTCAATCAGCGGGTTAAGATCATAATTTCGATATTCAGCTGCAAAATCAGAAAAACCATCGTTATCAAAATCAAAAACCTTAAAACTCGGCTGATCACTATAAATATTATACACCTTAACTTTATCTTTCACAAAGGGGATTGGCTCGGGGCAACTGCTCTTATTTAGATAAAAAAACTGTTTTGAGCGACTGTGGACACCAACTGGTCCAGAGATTTCAATCAACTTGAGATCTGAGCCAATATTGAGAATCCCATCAATTTTGACTGATGATTCAAAGCCGGACAATGGATAATTGCAGTACTCTGTCGAGCTCTTTTTAATAATTATTTCACCTTTTTTATCTTCCAAGCGCAAAAAAACGTACTTGCGACCAATATTATCACCAAAATCCAGAAGTTGGCGATCACCAGAATTGCCAACATTAATATCAGCGCCAACATAATTTCTGTAAACAAGATATGATCCGAAAATAATTAATAAGGCGAAAAATGCCAGGTAGATAATTTTTGAGTTTGTACTTCGAAGCATTATATATTATTAATTATCGGAATTGTTACCAACTACCGCCGCCGCCACCACCAAAACCACCGCCAGAGAACCCCCCGCCACTGGAAAAACCAGATTTACCAGAACTCGCTGATACTGATGTAAATGCTGACTTGACAGAGGAAGAAAACTGATTATTTAAATTGTTGGTAAATGAGTAAACTGAAAAAGTTCTGAAGTTGCCTTCATACCATTCTGGCTGTGTTTTGTATATATTTTCAAATTTCTTTGCCCAAATATCTGCTACTCCAAGAGCAATTGCATAGGGGAGAAATTTTTCAAAGTAATTGGTTTTTTCATAAAATTGCATCCGATACTTTTCCGCTGTCCTTAAATACAATTTGAAACCCTCAATTTGTTCTTTAATTAAGACACCTCTCCTGCTTCTCTGTGGCATATATTTGGCAAATATAAACAGCAAAACTGCAGATACAGCAATTGAAATCATTGTAGCACTAAAAGTGAAATATCTATCAAGAAGCGCCGGCAAGATAAAAGCGAGAACTATCAATAGCGTAGCCACTCCATAATATATACCTTTAATCAATTGCGGGCTACGACTAAAATATTTTTCCTTTACTAGTCTAGAATAAGCATCCTTCTCCACTTGGCTCTTTACTGAAGACATTTTGCCTTCTTTAGTTATAGAAGACAGCAAAACTGAATTCTTGTCAGTAAAAATTCCGGACATAATTTTTTTCTTGCTACTATCTGGACCGGAGTAATCTTTAATCTTCATTAATTCAAAATCGCTACCTTTTCTAATCAGCTTCTTTTTTTCGATCTCTTTAATTTTTAGAAAACCATTTACGGCCAGATCAATTATTATCGCGGTAAAATCGTGATTATCAGCTTTTTCATCAATCATAATACCGATCTCCAAAAGGCTTAAATCTTTCGGCGGTGAAAATTCTGGAGCAATCGTTACTCTTCCCTTTGGATCAATCCCATATTTATAGAGCATATACATCAAAAAAATCAACAAGAAAACTGGAAAAAGAAATATCGAATTAGAATAAAACCACCAAAGCGCCAGTCTAGTTAATTTTGGTCTGGGAGTTATTTTCTCAGGCCAATCAACTACGTAGGTTAAGCCCTCGCCAGCTACTAAATTTTCTGCCGATATTGAGAGTGGTGATTCATTCTTTATTTGAACATTAGAAGCATCATTGTCACCATAGCGACCAAGAAAAAACTTTTTGTTAGAAATTACGTTATCATTCGGCAACGCCACGGTTGCTGAAATTTTATCAATCGGTACCTGCCAGTCATTTCCATTAACATTAAAATAAAATTCTGCCCTATCGCCAAAAAAATTGAGAACGTTGGAAAGGCGATATTTTATTACATAAGCTTGATTACCAACAACGGTTTTTCCCGGATCACCAATTTTGATTGTCATCTCCCCGCCACTATAATTTTTTTCAAATTTGTAATCTTCCCCTTTTCCATTCTCAACTGATAAAACTTTTAAAAAAATATTTCGGGATAAATCATAGCGATCATAGTAGCGGTAAGGTATTGTCCGATAAATACCATGTCTGTCATAAGAAAAATTTACCGTAATTTTTTCGGTGATTTCGACATCAGAATTTTCTAAAACATTTGCTTCCGACTCAAATTCTAGAATGCGCCAATCGTAAGAATAGTCATCTTGCGCGATTACTGAAGCTGATGCAAGAAAAAAGCAAGCAGAGATAAATAAAACGAAAAATGTTTTTAATATTTTTTTAATCATTTAAGGGAATCTTTTTATTATCGATTTTAGTGATTTTTATTGTAACGACTCCAAAAATGGCGATAACTATTGGGATAATTGATTCCCAAAGAAGAAGAGAGAGAAATTCAATTCGGATATACGACATGATACTTCCAACTAATAACTCTAGACCGGATCCGCCCTGGGAAAGTGTCTCGACCAAAAACTCTTGACTCAAGCCAGCAGTGAGAAAATTAATTACTTCATTTGGTTTCAATAAAAGAAAAAGCACATATTGACCCAAAATTGGCAGTGCAGTTAAAAGAAGAGTGAAAAAAAACAAATTTAGATATTTTTTTGATATTGCGATACATATTAAAAACAAAACCAGCCAAAGAGAAAAATAGCTGATTAAGATGTAGAGATTGTTGCGATAAAAAAAGGAAATTGTCGGGAAGAGAGGGCTAAGGTTCTTGAGATCAAGCCGCCATTCATCAGGCAAAGACCTCATGATATCATCCTTTGGGATATCAGCACTTTTGGGGATATTATTCATCAGCTCGGACTTGAAAGTCCTCAAATCATAAAACAAATAAACGTTACCTGATTTATTTTTCAAATCAGCAAAAAAATTATCTATCGTCGCCTCGGCCTGGGTTTGAAAATCATAATTTTCAATCGTTAAGTTTAGCGCGTTAGATAAATCAATCACCTCCTGGCTATCAAGATCTTCAGTCGAGAGCACATCATTTTTGATAATTGATTTGCTTTGATCGTAAAAATTTACCTGATTTAAAAGATGTTTAACAGCTTTTGGGTTTAAAAAAATACTGCCCAGATTTTCAGCAAAAATAAAACCAAATGAAAGGAGGAAGAGGCATATTGCTAAAAACCAAGCAGTAAATTTTAACATTAAATAAAGATTTGATTAATTACTTTTTCTTTTTAAAAACATTGAAACAGTTCTCTTTCTGTCTAAAAATCATCACCAGCCCGGTAATTATTAGAAAAGATGGCCAAAGTATCTCCCAAACACTCCCAGAAATATAACCGAGATTTTGCATCAAAAATACAATCCCGACAACCAAAACCATTAAACCTAAAAACATTTTTCTCCTTGTTTATTTTATGAAACAAATTCTTTTATAAACTTCTCTCGTCGCTTCGACATCTCTCATACAATACTTGGCTATTTCTTCAGTTTTCCCGGCCAGAAAAAAATCATAAACCTTTGAGCCGTCGATACCCTGATCCTTCGGAGAGTTAACCCCAAGGGCAACAGAAAGTTTGTGCAAACTTGTGGAGTGATTGCTCCATTTGTCCCACTCTTTCATTGTATCAAAAATCGGCGAATTTCGGTATCGAGCAAAACTGATTTCTTGAGTCGGTCGGACACCAAGAATAATTGATCTTTTGTAAATAAAGCGAAAATCAAAATCCATAATATTGTGGCCAACAAATAAGTCAATATCTTTAGCAATTTGCCAAAATTCAATAAGAATATTTTTTTCATCACCGGTTAATACTTCAGCAGGTTGGTCGTTAATCGCATAGCCAATACAAAAAATCCGACCGAACTCACCCTGGAAGGATGTCAAGCGAAAATATTCATCAAAGCTTTTGACAAAATTTTTTGCATCCTTTTTTTTTGCTTCCTCTGAGTACAAATCTTTCAGCAAAGACATCGATGAGCCAGCAGCAGGCAGAGTTTCTATATCAAAAAATAATTTTTTAATCTTTTCTCCTTTTTTAATATCTAGATCATTTTATCAGAGAGCAAAAAATTTTAAAACACCATTGAAAATAAGAAAAATATATTTAAGCCATTTTTAAATATTTGTTATAGTATAAACATGGGCTACAAAGAAGTTGAACAGAAAAAATTATTGGAAATTTCTAGACAAACCCTTTTATTCTACTTCGAATACGGGAAAAAACTTGAAATAGAAAAGAAAAAAATAAATAAAAAATTCCTAGAGAAAAAAGCAACTTTTGTCACCCTGACCCTAAGCGATCAGCTCAGGGGATGCATCGGTAATATCCTACCAAAATTCCCTCTTTATAAGGATATCATCAACAATTCTCTTTCCGCAGCCTTCGCTGACCCAAGATTTCCCAATTTAAAAAAAGATGAGCTGAACAACACAAAAATCGAGATATCAGTGCTCTCAAAACCCAAAAGAATTATTTTTGATAGCATAGAGGATCTTCTGAAAAAAATTAAACCCTTCGAACATGGAATTATTTTACAGTCAAGCTTTCACCAAGCAACATTTTTGCCTCAGGTCTGGGAAGATCTACCGGACAAAAGAGATTTTTTGACAAATTTATCGATTAAGGCCGGCCTACCAGCAGATGCTTGGAAGGATCCAGAGATAGAATATTTCTATTATACAATCGAACACTTTTCTGAGTAATTAAAAACAGCCCCATTAAATTCTGTCTTGGGACTGTTTTTAAATTTTTATTCGCCTGAGTCTGAAATGGCGATAATCAGCGCAATTACACCAACGATGATTTTCGCCCATGAATGCCATGCTGGTTCGGTTGCAAGCGTCCAGCTTGGAATTAACGCTGCAACACCCATGAGAGTTACCAAGACGCCAACGATTCCAAGTACAATTCTTGACATTGTGGCCTCCAATTAATTATTCTTATTCGTATTCTAAATATTATCAATAATAATGTCAAGAAGCGCTGGAAGCAAGTCTTGACCCGCTTCCAGCGCAACTGTACTATTTTTCCCGAGTACAAAGCGACCAGACACCAGAGACAGCAGCGATTAGTAGCCAAGAGCTGGCTGAGAGCCAAACAGAAACCCCAAGTGCATCAACAATGGCAAGTGCGGCCGCCAAAGCCGAGACAACACAAAGGGTGGTAGACAACATTGCGTTTTTCATCTTTCCCTTGTTTTTAATGATATCCACAATTATTGTACATAAATAAATTCAATAAATTCAAGTTATTCGTCTGAAAGACGAAATTTCCAAATAGATATTCCCAGAGAAATGACAATCCAGGCTACTACGATCATGATATTTTTCGGCTCAAAAAAAGGGGAGTTCCCCTCTAGCATCACGCCACGCAAAATTCTAAGTAATGGGGCTAACGGTAAATATTGGACAATTAGATAGAGCCACTTGGGTAAAGAATCTATCGGAAAAAAAACTCCAGCCAAAAACATCATCGGAATCGTAATTGCCTGAGCCATACCCTGAGCAGCGTCAGCGGTTTTTGAAAAAGAAGCGACAACAAAACCGATTGTTTGAAAAAGAAATGCACCAATCATAGCCATAACAACAATTACCAAGATATTTCCATAAATGTGAGCGCCAAAAAGATATTTACCAACTGCTAGGATAATAGTTATCTGCAACAAATTGATCATTAAGCGCGAAACCACTTCTGCAAGAACGAATTTCCAACTTTTTACTGGTGTTGTGGTAATTCGTTTTAATATTTTGTCCTCTCGGTATTTAGCCATATTTACACCAATACCAATAATCGATGAGTTCATCAGAGCAAGACCCAGAACCCCGGCCAAGATAAAATCAAAATATGTTAGTTCGCGATCTGTCACCGGCTCTAGTTTTGAAGAAAAAATCGGTTTGGAATTTTGAATTTGAAAATTCACCGAGGTTAAATATTGATTGATTAAGGCGTTTAATCCAGAATACGACTGACTACCAGGATCATAAATAATCTCTATTTGTAGATTGTCTCGAGCCGGTAAGGTACCGAAATCTTCAGGAATATATACTGCTGCAGCAATTTTACCTTTTTTGATATCTTCTCTCGCGCTGTTAATGTCGGTTCCATTCTGGATTTTATACAAATCAGATTTTTCCAGAACCTCAGTTAGCCCGATAGCAATCTGGCTATCAGATTTATTCAATAGCGTTACAGTGCCAAGACTCGTGTTTTTGCCAAAAAATAGTCCGAAAATAAATGTAAACATCAACGGGAAAAATAACACCCAAAAAAGAGACTGACGGTTTCTGGCTAACATTTTTAAGTTAGAAATGAAAAGTTTCCACATATTTAGTCCTCAATAGTTTTTCCCGTAAGCTCTACAAACAAGTCTTCCAGAGTTGCGCGACCAACAGTTAGACTTTCTGGATTCATCATCTGAACAATATTTAACGCTTCGTTCATCTCTTTGTTGGTTTTAATTTTTAGAAGATATTTATTTTCCTTCCCGAATATATTTTCAACTACAGCCAAATTTTTGAGTTTTTTAAGCAACGTCGAGGATAACTTTTCTTTGATGAATGTGATAGTAAAAGGATATCTTGATCTTTCAATTAACTTATGGGTTTCATCCATAGCTAAAATTTTTCCTGATTCCATAATCGCCACTCGATCACAAAGAACTTCTGCTTCTTCCATATAATGTGTGGTGAGTACAACGGTTTTCCCCTGGGATTTGATCTTTGTTATTAAGTCCCAAAGATTGCGACGCGCGAGTGGATCGAGACCGGTAGTTGGCTCATCAAGAAAAACTATCTCTGGGTCATTTATTAAGCTAGCAATTATCGAAAAGCGCTGTTTCTGCCCACCAGATAGGCTTCCAACATAGCTCGAGGATTTTTCCCTTAAATCAACCATTTCAAGAAGTTCATCGATATTTAGATTCTTCGAATAAAAGCTACCAAATAAAGATAAAATCTCACTCAGTGTTAGAAACTGGTAATAAGCCGAAGATTGCAACTGAACACCAATCCGTTCTTTTATACACTCAAGTTTTTTCCTGACGTCACAATCTAGTACATTAATTTTGCCGGATGTCGGTCTACGTAATCCCTCGATCATTTCAAGAGTAGTAGTCTTGCCAGCACCATTCTCCCCCAAAAGCCCAAACACTTCTCCCTTGTTAACATAAAAAGAGATATCATCAACAGCAGTTAGTTTACCGTATTTTTTAACTAGATTTTTTACTTCTATAACTTTTTTCATACTTAGAGATTTTATCAGAATTTTTACAGGCTGACAATCAAGTATAAATTACTCTTGTAAAATAAAATCACCCCGCGCATGCAGGGTGATTTTATTTATAATCCTTAGTATGAACGTCGGAATCCACCGCGGTCATCACCGCGATCTCTTTTTTCCGCACGTGGTCTAGCAACATTGACAACGATTTTGCGACCTTCAAGGTCAGCGCCATTCATTGCTTCAATCGCTTTTTGAGCTTGATCTGCATCGGCAACGGTTACAAAACCAAAACCTTTTGATCTGCCTTCGTTGAATTTGTCAGTAATAACTACTGCTTCAACGACTTCAACACCTTCGATTGCTGAGAAAACCTCACCAAGCTTGGCATTGTCGACAGAAAAAGGCAAGTTACCAACGTAGAGTTTGCTATCTTCTGTTTGACCATCTCCTGACGCAGCTGGTTTCTCAGCTACTTCCTCAGAAGATTCTTCTTTGACATCATCAGAATCAGTTTCTTCAACCTCTTCTACGATGTCTTTGTCATCATCACTCATTCAAATCCTTCATCCCCAGAACACACTAGGTGTACAGTAGGGAAAATTACAATTTCGATCGACCCCAAGTTTTAGACAACACCTTCGTTCCAAAGAGTCCTTAATGTCCCCTAAGTAAACTCTAGAGAGTCCTTAAACTTTCGATCTAATCCTAGCAGTATTTTCGTCAGATGTCAATACGGGCGCACAATATTGACAAATTCCGCCATTTTGTTATAATCAAAGTGCTCAAAGTAATCAAGATGACAACCCCGCATACGCGGGGAGGAAAGTCCGGGCACCATTGAACAGGGTAGCCAGCAAGGAAACAAGCTGGTGGGGAGTGATCCCATGGATAGTGGCACAGAAACAATACCGCCTCACCGTGCAAAGCACGGAAATCCGAAATAATAATTTCGAAATTCCAAACATATTTCGAGTTTCCGCGCTTTGCGCGGCGGTAAGGGTGAAAAGAGTGAGGTAAGAGCTCACAATCCCGAAACGTAAGAATCGGGAGCGGCAAAACTCCTGCTTGGTGCAAGTGGAACGGATCCGATGTATCACGATATGATTTTCGCGCCCGAAAGGGCAAGAATCTCTCTCAATTGCGTTCAACAATGATACATTGTGAATCCCACGCGTAGATAGATGTCATCAAAACAGAACCCGGCTTATTGATTGCTTTGAGCTTTTTTATTTCACTAGTCAAATTTTGAATTTTTTGCTAGTATATCCATTGATGATCCCGGGTCGTCTAATGGTAGGACAGCTGGTTTTGGTCCAGTCAATTGGAGTTCGAATCTCTACCCGGGAACCATAAAAAATATGATCTACTACATAACAAAAAATCAAGGCAAGTTTCAGGAAGCTTCGGCAATCATTCCGGGATTAAAACAACTGGCGATAGATTTACCGGAAATTCAAGAAACTGACCCTCATAAAATTATTCAAGAAAAACTCTTGTGTGCCTCGAAAGAATTAGACGGTGATTTTATTGTTGAAGACGTTTCGCTTGGACTTGAGGGCTTGGGCGGCTTACCCGGACCAATGATAAAATGGTTTGAGAAAATTTTAGGTATTCAAGGATTTTGTGATTTAGCTAAAAAAATTGACGATAATAGAGCTTTTGTCAAAGTTTCTGTTGGAGTAAAAATTGGAAATAAAATCGATTTTTTTGACGCGGTTGTAAAAGGTAAAATTGTCGATCCACGAGGAAAAAACGGCTTTAGTTGGGATCCAATTTTTCAACCGGAGGGGCATAATAAAACTTATGCCGAGATGACTTTTGCCGACAAGACAGAAAATTCAGTCAGGCGAATGGTTTTGGAAAAAGTAAAAAAGTATCTTAAATAAAAAAGTATTAGCTAAATTAATATTCTACTCCGGACACCTGCACTAGGGGGAATCGAGGAAAAAATATCATTTAAACGATATTTTTTGAACAGTATATCTACTTGACATTAATTTGTATTTTGTTATAATTAAAGTGTAATAGGTCAGCGGCCTTCGGGCGTCCATTGCGGTTATTGCATAGCACCTTAAAAAGTGCTGTGTTTAGCCGCTTTTTTTGAACTAAACACAGCACAAATCCACAAAGGAGTGATTCCTGTGAAAAGAGCAATCTGCCTTGCGTGGGAAGAGAGCGAGATTGGTTGGGGTGTCCGTCCTGAAGGGTATTCCCTGCACTTGAGCCAGGAAGACTGCAACGAATTCGTCGCTGAATACTGGGCAAGAATGCCAAGCAAAATTCCCTACGCTTACTTCCGACCGTCAGGAGATGCTTATAAGTGCGCGGTCAGCGAACAGGACTTTGCAGAGATCTCCTCATCGAAAAACGGGATCATGCGGTCCGATCGCAACTACCCCACTCCTTGTTGAGCAACTGGGAGGCCCAGTACTTGGGCCTCCAATTTTATCAAATGATTTGTTGCTATAATTGATATATGTTATTTGAGTTTTTTACTATTATTTTTCTCCTAGTGTTGATTTTCTGGCTCGGTTCTCATCTCTATTCAACAATCTTTTACGTTCCTTATGTCAACGCTTCAAACCAAGCAATCCGAGGCGCCCTCAAGCTCGGCGAATTAAAAAAAGGCCAACTTTTTTTAGATCTTGGTTCTGGACGCGGAGACGCATTGATAATCGCCAATAAAGAGTTTTTCGCTAAGGCAATCGGCTACGAAATTTCACCACTCCCCTATTTATTGTCAAAAATTAAAGTTTTTTTGAGTGGCGATCGATCTATTGATATTTTGCGAAAAGATTTTCAACGAGCAAAAAACGAGATTAAAAAAGCTGATTTAATCTATCTTTATCTTTTCGAAAAAGTATTAGAAAAAAATGAGCGATTTCTTTTTGATAATCTGAGCGCTAAAGGAAAAATTGTCACTCTAGCTTTTAAATTTCCAAACAGAGAACCAATCAAAATTAAAGCTACGAAAAATTTAGGGGTAGAAACGAAAATCTATCTTTACCAGAAATAGACACTTGACAAAATGTAAAGTATACTTTACATTGTAATCAAGATGACTAAAAAAGAAGAAGTGAAAATTAAAAATAGATTGCGAGACTTACGCAAGCAACACGACCTTTCACAGGAAGAGCTCGCTGATCGACTAGGCGTTTCCAGACAATCAGTGATTGCTCTAGAGCAGGGTAAATATATGCCATCTCTTCCACTTGTTGTGTCACTTTGCGGCTTGTTTGACTCTGCTTTTGAAGACATTTTTGAGTTCGAAAAACATGTCGACAAAATAGTAAATGAACATTTCAACACAATTGATAGAGAAATTATCAATAATAAGGAGGCAACTATGCCAAGTGAATTAGGACCATGGCGACCATTCCGTGAGGCAGTCTCCCTGCGTGACGCAATGGATCGCTTGTTTGAAGACAGTGTAATTACTCCGAAATCAATCGGGGCAATACCAAAGATTGATATCAAGGAAACCAAAGACTCGATCGTGGTTAAAGCGGAACTCCCGGGAATCGAAGAAGACAAAGTTGATGTCGAAATTATGGATAATGTGATGACAATCTCCGGAGAAAAAGCTGAAGAGAAAGTTGAAGAAGGCGAGGGATATCACTACAAAGAATCTCACACCGGAACTTTTCAGAGAAGTTTTTCTCTGCCCGCTGATGTTAAAGCAGAGAAAGCCGAAGCAGATATGAAAGATGGCATTTTAACTATTAAGGTGCCAAAAATCGAGCCGAAGAAAGCGAAAAAGGTATCGATCAAATCAAAATCAAAAAAATAACACTGTCTAAAAAAAAGGCCCCGCTTGATGCGGGGTTTTTTGTTGCTCTTGACGGCCTACTTGGCCGCCGGATACTCGGTACACAGATGGTGTAGTGGGCTGGTGTCCTCCTTGATCTCTGGGAAGCGACCGACTTCCTGCAGGAAGAAGTTGTCGTTCACGTCGTCGTTGACAGCCGAGACCTCGCCGATCACACAGGCCGACCCATCCTCCTCCGCCCAGAACTCGTGGTAGAGGTAGGGTGGCAGAGTGATCGATTCGCCCGGGTGCAAGATGAGGGTCTCACCAGCTGATATGATTCGGGGCTTAATAGACAAAAAGTGTTGGTATTTCACCCCTTTTTCTTAAGATTTTT
>CAYRLY010000014.1:0-20209 GCA_964425445.1 uncultured Candidatus Saccharibacteria bacterium
AAAAATCTTAAGAAAAAGGGGTGAAATACCAACACTTTTTGTCTATTAAGCCCAATAGTGGAGGTAGACATTCACCTGATGCTCCTCGAGAAGGTCGAAGGCCACCCGTCGGACGGTGGTTGTCTCGAGAGAGGACTGCCTTAGTGCGTGGAGGATGCGCTTCGCGAGCGGAAGCTGTTCCTCATACACCTGGTGGTAGCCGTCGTGATTAGCACCGGCTGGGATGAAGGTAAAGCCGATGCCACCATCCTCTGGGTGAGCATCGCGACTGGGCGAGTTGAGCGTCAACACCAGGTGAAGTATCGGGCGGCCGCGGACATCATGGCTAACGCCATCGAGACCATTGTCGCCGATGTGGATGCTGCCCAACCCTTCGATCTGAATGATCATGTCATTCATCCTCTCTCACATCTTCGCTTACACGAGTAATACTTTAACATAAATTTAACAACAAGTCAATATTTTAAGGCTTGAGCAATTTAGTACAAATTGCTATACTTATAGTAATGAAAATCAATATAGAAGATCTGAATAAATTTCTCCACGATGCCAATGCTAATGGCTATGCTTCTTCCAATAATGAATTTTTACCACCCCAACGTCCAGGGTTTGACGAGATCGAGTACCGAAAAGGGGATTGGCTCTTTCACGATTCGTATGCTGGCCACTATTTTGCACCAGGGCAGGAGATTGTTTATTACAAAAACAAGCCGGTCTGGGTGATGGCTTACTCCGGTGGAATGAAAGAAAAATATCAAACAGATGAACTCTTTACCAAAAACACGATAGTTTTCCTCAAAAAAGCCCTCCTTGAGATGGATCCCCATCTTCCTTTTCGAGGACCAAAAAAATTTCAATATGTCGATTGGGAGTATATATCAAAAGTAAAGGGCGATACCAAAGATTTTATTGGAAACGAAAAGATCTATTATCAGGATGAACTTGTATTTGAACAAAATTTTATTGGTGGAATAATTATTTAAATGCAAAATCGAGATCCACAACTTGAAACTTCGGGCAAAATTATCGGCTTTTATGAGCGAGAATTTTATGTTTTATCTAATTTCTCCAGTTTCGCTGTCGATTGGCGAGGTAGGCGATGGTCAACTTCTGAGCACGCATATCAGGCAGCACACTTTATCGATACTGACAAAAAACTTTTCGAAAAGATATTCAAAGCTAGATCTGCTCATGATGCGTATAAAATAGCTAAAGCTAATGCAGACAAAGCACCTGAAAATTGGGATGAGATTAAAACGGTGGTTATGGAAGAAATAGTCCGATTAAAGCTTGAACAAAATCTTTATGTGAAGAAAAAACTACTTGAGACAGAGGATCTGCTTTTGGTCGAAGATTCTCCGAAGGACGGTTTTTGGGGCTGGGGGCGAGATCGAAAAGGCAGGAACGAACTTGGTAAGATTTGGATGAAATTGCGAGACGAACTTCGAGATTAGTTATCTCCAAATTAAAATAGCCACCCGTTGGGGGGGTGGCGTGGTGTTATAGTAGCTGGCCGGATAGGCTGCGACAATTCGTGAGAGATCGGCGCCGGAATAGAGCTTCCGCTCCATCATCTCCCAATCCCTGTTGTTCTCATACATCGGATCCCAGGGTTTGAGAATATCGTGAATATTTTAATACTTTGACAAAAAAATAAATCATCGTTATTCTACTATAATGACTAAAATTAAATTTAACGAGGAAATTGTTATGTTAAAAAGATTGAAAAAGCTATCAGTAAGCATGCTGATTTTTGCTCTAGCGTTTTCACCACTTAATCTGGTTAGGGCTGCGGTTTCAGAACCAACATTCGAGCTAACGAATATCTACGAGATAGCAACTGCCGGTATCAATATTGACGCCGACGTTGATAAGTTGGGCAACTCTTATGTAGTTTTTGAACGCTCAAATAATATATACATTGTTAAGAACCGTGGTGGAGAAGAGCTTGTTGCCGCCGGTAGTGATCCAAGTATAGTTGTTGACACAACTAACAAAATTCATCTTGTTTATACCAAGGATGGCAGTGTTATTTACAGCTCTAAAGCTCTCGGTGGCGTCTGGGACCATGAAACCGCAGCACCAGGCATTTATCCCGATCTTGATATCGATTCTGCCGGTAAGGTTCATATCGCCAGTGCGCACGATTCTGATGGCGATGGTTACCTAGATGTAATTTACACCAATAATACCACCGGTGATTTTTCCGCCCCACTTAGAGTATTTGATAGTTATTTTCGCCACTACTTTTATACCCCGACCATTAAAGTTGACGGTGCCGGAAAATACCACATTATTGTAACTCATCATGACATTTACTGCTGGTACTCCTGTGATCATAGTTATGCAGTCATTTACTCCACCAACGCCTATGGCGGTTTTTCTTCTAGCGTGCCTAAAAACGGCAGCATTACAAATAATTCATTAATTATCGATTCAAATGGTGCAGCAAATCTCCTATACTCGAGTTCAGGCACAATTCATCAGGTGATGCCATATCCGGCATGGAACGAAATGCCTCTTACTTCAGGGGCAAATCAAACCATCGCTACCAATGGAGCAAAATATGCGATCGGCTATATATCATCAGGGATAAAGTACTCTGAAGGTTCAGGCTCATGGTCCGAGCCAATAACAGTTAACTCTGGTGGTTCAGACCCGGTTGTTGCAATTGACACTCTAAACCGTTTTGTTTACTACATCAAAGATGGCAAGATCTATTTAGCTACCGACAAAACCATTTACAACACACCTATAATTTCGGGCGCAGACGAAGGTGGTGTTTATAACAGTGACAGAGTAATTTCTTGGGATCACGGCGATGGATATCTTAGTGGTAAACCGGTTTCATCACCAATTACAGTTTCCAACGAAGGCCAATACCAGATTTATGTTGTCAACAACGAGGGCAAGTCATCAGAGGTCAATTTTTCAATCGATAAAACTGCGCCAACTATCACCATTAATCCTTATAATTTGGCACCAACCAACCAAGACATCACCGTTAGCGCCTCAACCAATGAGGGCGTTTTAAACGCCACATCGCACACCTTTAGCGAAAACGGTTCGTTTAAGTTTGTGTCCATCGACGACGCCGGAAACGAGTCCTCGCAAGATATTACAATCACAAACATTGACAAAATCGCCCCGATAATAGAGATAGGTATCTACGATACTAATCCGACCAACCAGGACATCACTGTGAGCGCCTCAACCAACGAAGGAGTCTTGAATACCGACTCCTACACTTTTTCCGCCAACGGATCGTTTGATTTCGTCGCTACTGATCCAGCCGGCAACAGCACAATCTATACTGTCACAATCAATAATATTGATAAGATTGCGCCAGTAATCACGATTGATCCATTTTCAACCGCCTGGACTAATGAAGATGTCGTCGTTAGTGCTTCTACAAATGAAGGTGTGCTCAACGCCACCTCGTATAGCTTTAGCGAAAACGGTTCATTTGATTTCATTGCTACCGATCCAGCTGGGAACAACACAACATATACCGTTATCGTTAATAATATTGACAAAATAAAACCCAGCGTCGCGATCACTTCTCCCAATTCCGAGGCTCATCTGCGCCAAACGGTACTCTTACAAGCAAACTCCCAGGACAAGGAAAGTGGAATTTCAAAAGTAGAATTTTATTCCGCAACTTTGGGAAAAATCGGTGAAGATATCGTTTACCCTTATGAATTAAGCTGGGATACAACCCTTCTTCCAGATGGTCCTCAAGAGATCTCTGTCAAAGCTTATGACCGCGCGGGTAATCAAATTCAGTCTGTTCCGCAAACAATATATATCGACAACACCGCACCAATTATCACCATTAATTCCTACAATACCGCTCCGACCAACCAGGATATTACTGTTATTGCCTCAACCAATGAAGGCACGCTAAATACTACTTCACACACCTTTAGTGACAATGACTCTTTTGAATTTATTGCTACTGATTTAGCCGGAAACAGCACAAGCTACACTGTAGCAATTGATAATATCGACAAAATCGCCCCGATAATCACTGTTGATCCCTACAACACAGAACCCACAAATCAGGACGTTATCATCACCGCCTCAACGGATAAAGGAACACTAAATACCAATTCACACACCTTTAGTGAGAACGGTTCATTTGAGTTTATAGCCACCGATGTGCTGGGAAATCAAGCAAAAAAACTCATTGAAATCACCAACATCGACAAAACCCCGCCAAAAGGAGCGATCATTTCACTTGCGGATGATAAGCCCCTGAGATTAATTATCGATTTAGCTACCAACAGCGACGATGATAGCAGTGGAATTGATAAAGTCGAATTTTTTCATGCCAGCATTGAAACACTTATTGGCATCGCTACGAGCTATCCCTTTCGAGTTTTTTGGGATACAACCAAGGTGGTTGATGGTCTGCATCAGGTTTGGTCAGTTTCGTACGACAAAGCGGGCAATAGCATAAAATCAGACAAAAAAGACGTTTTTATTGACAACACGCCACCAATAATTACCATTCTGCCTTACCCAACAGAAAATACAGCCGAAAATATTACAGTTTACGCAACTATCAATGAAGGCACAATCAATGCTGATTCGCACACATTTTCTGAGAACGGCTCTTTTGAATTTGTTGCTACCGACGAAGCGGGGAACAAGGCAACAGAAACAGTTACTATTTCTAATATTACAAAGCCTGATGTGAGAGTAGCTAGTGCGCCTGTTGCAGTGAGTGCCGATTTTGAAGAAAATTCTGCTTCTTCTGAAGATTCCCAAATGATTGATCCCAATACGTCTTCAGGAGCTGAATCTCTTGCTGATCCAGCCATCGCAGAAGATATTCAAAAAGATGAATCATTAACTACTGAAAAAGATAGTAGGGAGAGCAAAAACGATTCTGTCAAAGGTGAAAGTACTGAATCAGATGCCGATTATCGATTTCTTTATTGGTTGATTCCTTTAATATTTGTTCTTGGCGCTACAATATTCTTCATCGTTCGGAGTAATAAGGAGTAGCTAAAAAATCCTGGGCATTTGCGACTAACAAGCAACTGGACTATAGCAAAAACCCCGAGCGTGGGGCTCGGGGTCAGGTCTTGCGAAATCGCCGTCGTGTTTCTGGCAGCACCACCCGGACGAGGGTGATGTTTGCCATTATGATCGGCACGACGAAGCCGATCAGGGCCACCAGCTGGGCGAGGGTGCCCGGCGTCGCTTGGAGGAAACCACCAAGCCAACTCGTGAAGACGAAGACATTGACTGAGATCTGCAACAGCGCCGTCGCCAGCCTCCACCCCTTGTGCTTCTTGAGATAGAAGTTGGCCAAGAGGAACATTGAGAGTCCGGTCGCGCCGGACAGGACCATCAGCAAACGGGTAGCGAGGCTGATGTTGGCCATTACTCCCACCTCCTTAGTTTTTTGCAAACTTTTTCATTATATCACACTTTGCTTTATATGTCAATATCTATTAAAAAAGCTCCGTATCCAGGGATAGGAGCTAGGGTGAGTCATGCCGGTTGGGGAACTGGTGAAGGTGTGGTTTGTGGAGTCAGCCGCTCACGAAGCTTTGCGAACCCTGCTTTGACCAGATCCTTGAGACGGACTTTTTTTCCACCACTACCACGATGGATCATGTAGTTCCAGAGATACATCGGGAAGATGAATTTCAGGATTGCGAGAAACAGCCAGAACTGGTGCAAGCCCGCTCCGTAGTACCGAAATGACAGTGTGACTACTAGCAGGAAGACAAGTACCCTCAGGCGTCGAACAGTGTTTGAGGGAATGTATCCATCAGCCATTCCATCAAACTGCCGGAAGTAATCCCGCAACAGGAAATCCTGTTTTGCCCTCCAAAGCATATACGGGAGCTCCAGCAGCAAGATGAAAGCGGTGTTCGGCAAAACAGCGGTCTTGCCAAGCGGTATCGCCAGTATCAACGTGCTTACGACAATCCAGCCGTACACCAATTGCTTCTCGTTGATTCCGAGAAAGTCAGCAATGGAAACGACCAGCTTGGCGTAGCGCTCGACCAGTTTATCCAGGTACACAAGCATCTGATCGCCTCCTTGATATCTCGTTTGCGACCTATGGATAATATCACATTATACTACAAATGTCCAGCCTGCAAGATGCAACTGTTGTCGACAAATAAATATTTTTGCTATTACAAAATAATTTTCTAACTGCTAAAATTAGATGATAGAAATAATAAATAGGAGGATTATGCCAGAGGAAGAGAAGAAGAAATCATCAGTTTGGACATGGGTAGGGGTTAGTATGGTAGTGGTTGTTTTGGCGGCAGTATCAATTTGGTACTTTACTAAAGACACAGAAGAAGAATCGACAGACACAGCTACCGAACAGCAGGAAGAAGAATCTGCTGTTGTAATCCCAGATGGTTGGCTAGGATTTACTTCAGCAAAATACGGTTTTAGTCTCTCTTATCCAGCTGAATACACGATCGCCGAAAGTGCCGTTGGAACTTTAAAATTCACCCAAAACGGTACCGAGATGATCGATATGTATGTCTTTGCCGCCAACGGTGACGAGGAGGGAATGATGACCTCACAAGAAAATTTGTACACCGATGATACAAAGGGCTATATGATAATGGATTCCGTTGTTCAATCAAAGGTCGCCGGAGTAACTGCCAAATCAATTTACGGCTCATTTGGTAAAAATGCTGGAGTCAGTCAGACACACGAGGGAGCCAGGGGAATCGCAACATTTTTTGCCAAAAATGATAAGTTGTTTATCTTTGATTCATATGACAATGGTGATGAAACTGCGGTCAAAAATTTTACTGACTTTCTGGGGACTATCAGCTTCTAGCAATGATTTAAAAAAGCCGACGGCTAACCTCGCCGGTTTTTTTATTTGAGTTTGATTTATATTAATTTTAAGCGTAAAATGTGGCATGAAATGAAAAATAAATGGTTCAAAGCAAAAATTTATGGCTACGGTTGGTATCCTTACACGTGGCAAGGATGGCTTTGTATTATTATTTGGGCGATTTTGTTTGTAATAGGTATGAAAATATTTACTCAAAATTGGCTAATAAATGTCATTTTTAATATATCCATCACTCTGGTTTTGATATATATCAGTTATATAAAGGGAGAAAAAGCCCGCTGGAGGTGGGGAAAATAAAAGCTATGAAAAATATTTTTTTAACATCTAGTCTACAAACTGTCGCCAAAGACCTGGCCAAGAATTTCGATCCAAAAGTTAAAAAATTTCTTTTCATCACAACTGCTTCGGAAATTGAAAAGGGCGATAAATCATGGCTTCAAAAAGACCGTGACAGTATGGTTGATCTTGGATATGATCTCAAAGATTTCTCTTTAACCAACAATACCCAAAAACAAGTTGAGGAATCGTTAACAAAAGTTGATGGAATCATCATGGCTGGTGGCAATACTTTTTATCTCTTATGGAAAATACAGCAATCCGGTAGTGCCATTTTAATAAAAAAGTTTGTTGAAAATGGGGGAGTGTACATCGGCTCATCTGCTGGTTCAATGGTTGCCGGGCCAGATCTCTATGCCACCCGCGAGAAAAAGGAGCTAGACCCGGTACCCGAGATTAAGGATTTTAAAGGATTGGAGATTACCGACATTATTATTCAACCCCACTGGGGTTCGGAATATTTTAAGGAAAGTTATCTTGATGAAATAATGAAACACTCATATCAAACTGGCTTTAAACAAATTCTTCTTACTGATAGTCAGTATGTGATTGATTTGGGAAATGAGAAATACCAAATCATTGATATAAAATAAGGGTCAAAGTTTATTTTATTTAATTCACTCTATCGCCTTACTACACAGCAGGGTTATGTATAAAGGAAATATTATGTCGGAATATTACAAAGCGCAGAGAACAAGAAATTTATTTGATCCAAAATCAGGCGAACCGTACAAACTTTCGCGTTCGGCACTAGAGCTTTTTATGAACTGTCCGCGCTGTTTTTATCTTGATCGTCGGCTGGGCGTCGGTCGTCCTAAAGGCTATCCGTTTAATTTAAACACCGCTGTCGACACATTGCTGAAAAAAGAGTTTGATATTTTTCGCCAGAAGGGGGAGGTACATCCTTTGATAAAAAAATATGGTGTCGATGCTCGTCCGGTAAGTCACGAGGAGCTAGATCGTTGGCGGGAAAATTTTAAGGGCGTTCAATTTTTACACCAGCCGACTAATTTACTAATAACTGGCGCGATCGACGATCTTTGGATAAACAACAAGGAGGAATATATCGTCGTTGACTACAAAGCGACATCAAAGGATGAAGAGATCACCGGGCTTGATCACGCTTGGCAGGATGGTTACAAACGGCAAATGGAGATATATCAGTGGCTTTTGCGAAAGAATGGGCTAAAAGTTTCTGACACTGGGTATTTTGTTTACTGTAACGGCGTAACCGATACCGATCGTTTCGACAACAAATTGGATTTTGAGATATCTCTAATCGCCTACGAGGGGGATGATTCTTGGGTAGAGGGTGAGATTGCCAAAGCCCAAAAGTGTTTGTCCGCTAATTTTGTTCCCGAAGCCGCTCCTGATTGTGATTATTGCAATTATATTTCAGCCGTCGGCGATTTAACAAAGGGTTAAAATCGCGCCTAGCGGCACTTCCATTTGCTATAATTTAGGTAAATATTCTAAAACAGGCCGGAAGGTGGTGACAGCGATGAGTAAAAGAGATATTATCCAAATCGGCAGAAAAAGCTACTACGCCGTTCGAGACAAACTGGGTAGATTTACTGATATTACCAATATCGGCAAATCAATCCGCGAAGATGCGCGCGGCAAAGCAAAAAAAACGGTCAAGCCCGGACATGGTCATGAGGGTGATCTAAAGAAAAAATAACTGCTAAAATATTTCATGCATACAAGTTTTCCAAAAGGAACAACAATTTGGATTAGATTTAAAAATAATGAAACAACGACTGGCAAGTTCGCTGATCATAAGAGTGGAAAAGTGTTGCTTGAAGACGGCCGTATCATCTACCTTAAAGACGTGACAGCAATGTCGGTGAGAAAATTAAAATAATAAAAATAGTTAATGACAAATCTTTTATTTATTTAAAATTTGTATTACTGTAAAAGAAATTAATTAATAATAACTAAAAATGAGAACTATTGCTAAAATTTTTACGATCATTTTCTTGTTGATGGTAGTCGTTTCATGGTTGATTGTATCGATAATTCCGACCCCAGGGAACCAAAATCTTGGTTTGTTAGTACTTGTTTTTTATATTTTCGGCCACTTACTTGCTCCGATTTCTGCATCATTTTATAGTGGATATGTCGCCGCAATTATTTCATTTATTTTGGCCGCAATAATTGTAATTAATAATTTTATTCACCCGTCAGACAGTCCACTCAATTTTATCGCCTTTTACCTGTTACTTTATGCTTTAATTGCCGCTATTATCACTAAATTGTATCGCGGCTACAAAAATAAAATTCAGGCACCTAAACCTAATATATAATGGCTTATTGTAAATGATCGAACCAAAGAGTATTAAAAAGATTGTCAAAAAACACTATGATAAAGTTGCTACCATGGGTAGCAGTTGCTGTAGTTGTAATTGTAGTTCTAAATCAGACGCTAAGTTGATTTCCAAAAGTATTGGTTACTCGGATGAAGATTTGAAATTGACTGATGCCAATCTTGGGCTTGGCTGTGGCAATCCAGTGGCGCTAGGGAAGATAAAAGAAGGTGATACAGTACTAGATCTCGGATCGGGTGCTGGTTTTGATTGTTTTTTGGCATCAAAAAAAACAGGGAAGAATGGCCGAGTTTTCGGTGTTGACTTCTCCCAAGATATGATTAAAAAAGCACAGCAGAACGCGAAAAAATACGGCTATCGAAATGTTGAATTTAAATTCGGCGATATTGAAAAACTGCCGGTTGAAGATCAGTCGATTGATGCTGTAATCAGTAATTGCGTCATAAATCTAGCTCCGAATAAAAAGAAGGTGTTTTCTGAAATCGCCAGAGTGCTGAAACCCGATGGCCGAGCTTATGTCTCTGATATTGTTCTTTTGGAAGAACTGACAGAGAAGCAAAAAAATGATGCTGGTCTATTAGCTGGTTGCGTTGCCGGGGCGCTACCAAAAAAAGATTACATCGAAATTATTACATCAGCGGGTTTAAAAGTAAAAATACTATCCGAAGATACTGGTATTAGCAAGAGACAATATCAAGGCGTACCACTTGAAAGTTTAAAAATTGAGATCAAAAAATAATCGATAGACGAAAGGAGTACTATGTCGACTATCTCATGGATTATCTATGCTGTGTTGTTTATTATTCTGATTAGTATCCGGCAGGTAAATCAATATGAAAGGGGAGTCAAATTCCGCTTGGGAAAATTTATCACAATTAAAAATCCTGGATGGTGTTTAATTTTGCCGATAATTGAATCGATGACCAAGGTTGATATCCGCGTCAAAGCAGTCGATGTGCCTAACCAGGAGGCGATAACCAAAGATAATATCTCAGTTGGTATTAACGCGGTGATTTATTACAAGGTCAGCGACGTTAGCAAGGCAATTTTAGAAGTAGAAAATTTCTTTTATGCCATATCACAGTTGGCGCAAACGACGATGCGCAACATTGTTGGCTCTGTTGATTTAGATACTCTTCTTTCCGAAAGAGATAAAGTTTCGAATCAAATCCGAGAGATTGTTGATAAACTTACCGATCCCTGGGGGATCAAGGTTGATAACGTTGATCTCAAAGATGTTACTTTGCCGCAAGAGATGAAGAGAGTTATCGCCAAGCAGGCGGAAGCCGAACGAGAAAAAAGGGCAGTGATAACTAAAGCCGAGGGAGAAGTGATCGCTTCGACAAATATCTCCAAAGCAGCAAAAACTCTTTCTGAGTCCCCCGGAGCACTTCACTTGAGGACTCTAAACACGCTCAACGATTTATCATCTGATCAGTCAAACACAGTAATTTTTGCTATTCCGTTGGAAGTTCTTAGGGCTTTTGAGGGTGATAACAAAGGGGCATTGGAAAAGTTGGCCCAAAAGTTTATACCGAAATAGTGACAAGTGGTATAAATATTTTGTATACTCTATTACAGAGATAAGAATCTGTTTTTTCAATGATCGGAGGGTTTTTGGGTCAAAAATTATATAGATTAATCATAAAATTTACTAGCTTCGCTCGTGGAGTTGGTTTTGAATTTAGAAAGAAAACTAGCCAAACAATACAGATTTTAAAGAACTTAAAAATTTCTAATTATTTAAGAATAAACTTTAAGCTAAATATTCTATCACTATTTAGACAGAAAAAATTCCAATATTCATCACTATTAATAGTTGGGGTCATCGTTGTCAGTCTTGTGGCTCAAAATCTTCTCGTGATGAGAAAAGGCGTATCAGCTTCTGATGACTATGATTTTGATTTTTCCGTTTCGGAAAATTATTCTCTTTCAGATGGATCATTGATCGAAATATCTGGTAATAGTGCAAAATTAAAAGTTAGAGAATATGCCACTGATGCCAGTACCGTCGGGCTTTACCATCTTAATGAGACCGAGGGATCAACAGTCAATGACGCCTCCGATTTTAATAACGACGGCACGACTGCAAATCTTTCATGGTCGGCAGAAGGAAAATTGAACGGGGCAGCCAATCTCAATGGCACAACATCACATATAACTGTACCTACTAGTGACTCTCTCAATATTACAGGAGCAAACACCATTGAAGCTTGGACTAAATTTAATTCTGAATTTAGCGACTCTTCCCACAATCATCGTCAGTTCATCGCTACCAAAGGTGGTTATTCACTTTATTACGACCACACCACCGGAAAAGTAGTTTACGAGATCGCCGATGCCAATCCCAGTGGCTGGGAAAGATTATCAGGAGATGATATCAGCGGACCGTGGGATTTAAATGGAAAATTAACGGTTTTTTCACAGGTCTGGCTGGGAAGCGATCTCTATGTTGGTACCGGAAACGCCATCTCTGACGCGGAAGTTTGGAAGTGGAACGGCACTTCCTGGTCAATGATCGGGGGAGACGGTATCAATTCAAGCTGGGAAATTAATAAATACGAGTATGTCATGTCTTTGGCGACCGACGGCACAAACATTTATGCCGGCTTGGGGACTGGTGTCAATGAAGCTGAGGTCTGGATATGGAACGGAGCAGGGTGGTCAAAGATCAGTGATGACCACATTTGGGGCGCAAATTATACACAGGTAAATTGTCTAAATTATATGAACGGAGTTTTATATGCTGGTATCGGTGGTGCTAGTGCCGGCATGGGAGAAGTTTGGAAATATGAGAACTCGACATGGGAAAAAATTGCTGATGTAAGCTTGGGATTTCCTGCCGGCAATGCTTACGAGCACGCTTACTCAATGGCTAACGATGGCACAAATCTTTATGTCGGTATGGGGCTGACCGCCAATGACGCCGATATCTGGAAATATAGTGAGGGAACGTGGGAAAAAATCGGTGGCGATGATGTCACCAACTGGAATGGAAATTACGAATATGTTTTAAGCTTAGTTTATACAAACGGAACACTATATGCTGGTCTTGGAACCTCTGCAAATGATGCCGATGTTTTTCAGTACAGCGGATCAGGCATCGCTTGGTCAAAGATTGGTGGTGATGGAACTGGTTGGGGGGCAAATTACGATGGCGTTTACAGTATGGTTGGTGGCGGTGGGAAATTATTTGTGGGTCTGGGCGTTACCGCCGGTGAGAACGAGGTTCGGGTATGGAACGGATCATCATGGACTCAACTCGGTGGTGATGGCTTAAGATCCGGTTGGACGAATACTCACACGGTCGTTGAATCATTATCATATTCAAATAATACCGTTTACGCCGGCTTGAGAGGGACGTCACAACCCGGCTATATCTGGAGCTATACCGATGTCGATATGAGCGATGATATCTGGGATGGAACATGGACGAAATTCGGAGGTAACGGAATACTGGGAAGTTGGGGACAGTACGGATTAGAAACCGTCACCTCGATGGCGGTCGCCGATGGTAAGCTATATGCCGGCACCGGAATATCAGCTGGTGACGCTCTTGTCTGGCAATACGACGGCACAGACTGGCTTTTGATTGGTGGACAAAACACAAACAATAGTTGGTCAATTGACACATATGAACAGGTAAACTGTATGATCAGTTACAAGGGTGATTTATATGTCGGCCTTGGCCTTACTGCTAACGACGCCGAGGTTTGGAAATGGAACGGCTCGACATGGTCACAGGTTGGTGGAGATGGTGTTGGCTGGGGGGCAAATTATGAGCATGTGTATTCCATGGCAGTTTACAAGGATAAGCTTTATGTCGGGCTTGGGCTAACTGTTAACGATGCCGAAGTCTGGGAATATGATGGCACAAACTGGACAGCTCTGCCAGTAGGTGGCGACGGTAGAAACGAAAGTTGGAACAGCGCCTATGAGATGGTCTATAGTTTAGTTTCCGATGGTACTTACCTCTATGCCGGGCTTGGAAACGGTGCCGGCGATGCAGAGGTCTGGAGATATGATGGAAGCACCTGGGGCGGAGCAAGAATCGGTGGAGATGGAGATAATTCAAGTTGGGCTAACTCTACATATCAAACCGTTGAATCAATGACAATATTTAGAGGCGAATTATGTGTTGGTTTAGGCAACGCTACTGCCGGTCATGCCGAGGTTTGGAAATGGAATGGTTCAACTTGGGCTATGATTGGTGGCGATGGAAATGGTGGCTGGGATAATTATCAGTACGAAAGAGTCGTCAGTATGGCGGTTTACAACGGTGATCTTTACGCTTCTCTTGGGAACACCGCCGGTGATGGAGAGATATTTATTTATTCAGGAAGCGGCACCAACTGGACTAAATCAGCTGGTTTTTCACTTGGTAACTGGGCAGCCAATATTGAATATGTTACAGCTCTAACTGTTTATAACGGAAGGCTTTTTGCTGGAACAGGCGCAACAGCAAATACTGATGCCGGTGTTTGGTCTTATGGCTCAAATGGATATTTGGCCTCTGAAACAATTGGCCAAGACACTAATTGGCATCATATTGCCGCCACCTATGACGGATCAACAATGAAAATATATATAGATGGAGTATTAAATTCCTCCATTAATACAACTAAATCAATTAAAACCACCTCTCTGCCATTGTATATTGGTAGTTCAATTGGAGTTTCGGAAAGTGGCACCGAACCAGGAGTGTTTTCCGGATTGATTGACGAACTTCGGATTTCAAATACGAGTCGTAGTTCTTTCTATACTACCAAATACACACCGACAGAGCAGACGGTGAAACCAGCTTACGCAATTTTAACTTCACAGGTAAAAAGCTGGGATGGGTTCGAAGCCGATGAATCTTCTGACGGTGGAAGCATTAAATATCGCCTTTCATCCGATGGCGGAACTAACTGGAAATACTGGGATGGAAATACTTCGCAATGGACGGCTTCGACTTCTTTTTCCCAAACAAACACCGAATCGGAGATTGATGACAATATTTCAAGCTTTACGGTTGGGTCAGGTGGTATTATCTGGCAAGCATATTTGAAAAGTAATGGCGAACAATTAGTCATACTTAATTCGGTAACCATACTCTATACTCCTGATACTACCGATCCAACAAATCCAACAATAATAACTTCAAAAAACTCTTCTGGTGGAGATGTAAATCTCGAAAATGATGGCTGGGCATCATACACTACGCCGTATTTTCAATGGAACGAAGAAGAAACCGAAGGTGGAGCAAGTGATTTTGGGGGCTCCGGAATTGATGGCTATTATCTTTATTTTGGCGAGCCAAACGAAAGTGATGAATGTGTTGGCAATCCGGAAACAACATCCGGACTCTTGACTCCAAATCAAGGCGCTCTCTATTATCAAACCGGCAGAGAAATATCCATTCAAAATGGCACAATGTCAACGGGAAACACTTACTGCTTGCGACTGCAAAGCAAAGATAAAGCCGGCAATATCCAAAATAACGTTTGGCAGGCATTTAAATACCGCTTTGACGCGACAGCGCCGACAGCGCCGAGTGGCATATCGGTAAATCCTATCGGCTACACCAATAACGACAACTATGCTTTTACTATTTCAAATCATGGGTCCGATGTTCACTCCGAGGTCAAACAATATGAGTATCGAACTGGGGGTGACGATGCCGATGAGTGGTTTGTCTGGGATAAAAATAATCTCACTCTTACCATTCCAAACGACGATCATCCGACTGGAAAATATCAGGATGGACCAAATCACTTCTATTTTAGGGTGAAAGATAATGCCAATAATCTCTCATCGATAATTAGTACAACATATTACTTTGGCGCCAGTGCCCCATCCGAGCCAGTATCTCTCAAAGCCAATCCTGACGAATCAGAATCCAATAATTTTACTTTTGAATGGGATGTGCCAAATGCTTATATTGGCGATGCAAATAAAATTACTTATTATTATTCTGTCAATGCTGAACCGACACAATATAATACACAATCAGCATATACTACGAGCAAAGCTGTTGGTCCGGGTGCTTTCGCAACCCAGCAAGGAGAAAACAGATTTTATGTTGTTGCTAAAGATGAAGCTGGTAATATCGACTGGAATAATTTCGCATCAATAATTTTCATAGCTAACACCGCCAACCCACCAGCTCCAACGGGTGTTAAAGCTTCTGATATTTCGGACAAGAAAGAAGATCTTGATCCAAGCGGAGATTCCGGTGAATACAGGGTGGTGGTTAGCTGGAATATTCCTCAAACGATTCCTGATCAAGGAAATTTTAACGGTTATCGAGTTTATTATTCAGAAAATTCCTCATCCGGATACAGCGCACTTGGGGAGACCTTGGGCAACGCATATGTTCATCTCAATTTAGAAAAAGATCATACTTATTACTACTATGTCACATCTATTGATAAGACTGGGGGAGAATCAATTAAATCCGACGATTATGAATCTTTACCAGATCCAGTCAATGAAATGCCTCATGAAACAGCGACCGGTAAATTTAAATACGCCCCTTCAATAAATGATTATCCCGATTGCCAAAAAAGCGGGACAAGATGTGATAGCAACAACAAAGTCGCATATTCTTTTGGCGCCAAAACCGCCACAATATCATGGAATACTTCGAGGAATGCTCGGCCTGAAGTTCAATATGGCACATCAATAGATAATTTAAACAAAACTGCCGCAGTCAGTATTACTTCTGCTAGTAGTGCTCATGAGGTTTTGATTGCAAATCTAAATCCAGAAACGACTTATTATTATCGTGTAATTTACACCGATGAAGATGGAAATTTTGGTATTTACCCCGCAAACAATACTGCGCCCCTAACATTTACTACCACTGCCTCTCCAAAAGTTTCTACATTGCAAGTTGAAAACGTCACCCTAAACAGTATCTTCATTACATGGCAATCAACTGTTGAATCACATGGATCGGTAAAATACCGATCATCAAATGAAAGTGCGCAGAACTCAAAAATTATTCAGGAATCAGGGGGCAACTATTCGCTCGATCACAGCGTTCACCTGAAGGACTTAACTCATGACACAATTTATTTATTTCAAATCAATGCACTAGACACAGAGAATAACCTCTTTGAATCAGACGAATATATCACAGCGACTTTGCCATTGCCAAAAGTTAACGATGATTTAAAGGCAGAAAATAAATTCGGAGTCGATAGCCCAACAGTCATTGTCAATTACACTACCAATGTTGAAACAACAACTGTAATAAAATTTAATTCTGGATCCGGAGCAAAATCATATGTTGATTTGGCTAAAACGAAAAATCATACCGCCGAAATTTCCGGACTTGCACCAAAGACAGCATATATAATTGAGGTTACCGGCACTGATAATTATGGCAATGATGCCATTAGTAAAAATTTTCAGATTACCACCGAATCAGACACTTTGCCACCAAAGATTATCTCAAAGACTGAGAAAAAAAGAATAATTGGCGAAGGACAAAAAGCTGAAGCTCAGCTCACAGTCAAACTTGAATCCAATGAGCCAACGACAATGATTGTGGAAGCCGCTGAAGGAATTTCTAAGGACAGATTTGATATTGTTTCAAATGAAGATCCCCTAGCGCTTAACCATAACGTCATACTTAAGCTTCGAGAAGCGGGGAAAACATATTCATACCGAGTTCAAATCAAGGATGCTGCAGGCAATATCACAACCTCTGAGGTTAAAACTGTTGTTATTCAAGGAACAAATAAAACCGCCTTCGAATATGCCCTGGCGATATTTTCTCGAAGCTTCGGTTGGCTTTCAACTTTATTCAAAAAGCAATGAAACCACAAATAAATATTAAAAATCTTGACAAAGAATTTCTTGTTGACAAAAAGCCGATATTAGTCCTAAAACAAATTAACTTTCAAGTAATAGAAGGTGATTTTGTTATTATTTATGGCCCATCGGGTTGTGGGAAATCAACACTCCTCAATATTATTAGTGGCTGGGAGCCACCAACACGAGGTAATATTTATTATAATAATCAGGATATATACACTAAAACAGAAGATCAACGAGCAAAATTGAGACAAGCTGAAATATCACTAATTCACCAAAGCGCCAACTGGGTTAAGTCGCTTAATGTTATCGATAATATTACTATACCATCTCTGTTAGCAGGAAAAGACAAGACAACGGCTCGTAAACGAGCAACTCTTTTTTTAGAATTACTTCATCTTGAGCAATATTATAAATACAAGCCGATGGATTTGTCCGGCGGTCAACAACAACGAATAAGTTTGATTCGCGCACTGATGAATAACCCGCAAATAATAATGGCCGACGAACCAACAGGCAATCTGGATACAGTATCATCTAAACTGGTCATGGAATTACTTCATGAGATTAACACTACATATTGCAGAACTATTATTATGGTTACACATAACATGGATCTTTTGTCTTTTGGTAACAAAAATATTAAAATTGTTGATGGAAAAATAACCGACATAGACGAGAAAAAACAATACCACACCAAGAGAGATTTTCACCAAGACATCGTTAATCTTAAACTTGATGGTAATCTTAAAAAAGATTTAGACGAAGAGACTGAAAGAAGGATGTCAAAAATATAATGATCTGGGCACATATTTTAGAACTTAGTTGGAAAAATCTGATGAATCGCAAGATTCGTAGCATTTTAACAATCTCTGGAGTTATTATTGGTGTTGCCTCAATCACTTTTTTAGTCTCGCTCGGCTATGGATTTGAAAAAATGACAACATCTCGAATATCATCGGAAAGATCTTTTTTTGTCTTTGATGTCAGTCTTGATAACAGCGACGCACTTTCAATAAACCAAGCTGATGAAATAAAAATTAGTGAAATTGATGGTGTAGCGGAAATCGAACCAGGAGTGATATTTGCTGGAAATGCTATACTTAATCAAATTAAGACCAACACAATAATAAACGGTTATAACAGAAAATTTTTAGATTTATATGAATTAAGGCTTCTAAGGGGAGATTTTTTCTCCGACTCTGATGAAAATAAAATGATTGTTTCAACAGCATTTTTGAAATCTTTCGAAATACAACTATCAAATTTTGATAAAAACCTTTTTGATTTGGAAATTATTGCTGACTCAAATCTATCACCATCATTGATTAACGATGAAATAAAAACTATCCAAAAAATGAACGTAGTTGGTGTCGTTGACGATGATCAATCAACTTTCGCAATAATCCCTTACGAGCTGTCAAAAAGGGTAATGGCAACAACTAACTTTAATATTGCCAAGGTTAGAGCTGACAGTAAAAACCGAGATAGAATAACTGAAGTAAGATCAAAAATAGAAAGTTTGGGATTTGGGACAAATTATATCGGTGATACTATTGCCCAAATCAACTCTTTCTTTGTAGTATTTAGATACATTATCGGTGGATTTGGAGTAATTGCTATGCTGGTAGCTATTTTAGGCATGTTTAATACATTAACAGTTTCTCTTTTGGAAAGAACAAGAGAAATTGGAGTTTTAAAATCAAACGGTGCGCAAAAATATGATATTTGGAGACTATTTCTTTCGGAGGCAATAATAATAAGTGTAATTGGAGGATTTTTTGGAATAGTGTTGGGAATTACAACCGGCATCGCGGTAAACGCGGTATTTAATAATTTTGCCCTAAAACACGGTGCTGATTCAATAGATTTTTTCTATACTCCAGTATATTTCATTTTATTAACTGTGGTTGCCAACATAATAATTGGTTTTTTAGTAGGATATTACCCAGCAAAAAGAGCTACAAATATCAATGCGCTGGATGCTTTAAAATATGAATAAATATGGATAATGTAGAACAAAAAAAAGACAATTCACAAGTATATGAACAGTTATTTTTTATTAATCCGTTCAAAATGAGAATTTTGTTGTCGTATTTACTTGTTTTGTTGTTGTTGCTAATTATTATTTTCTGGAACACGCTTCCAGAACACAAATTTATTTTCGCTATTCCAGCATTATTGTTATCAACAGTTTTATTATTACACTCAAGATCAAAATATTCCATAGATACTGGATTATTTATTGCTAATACTTTGCTGATAATGGTCATATTCGCAACAATTACCACTATTGCAACATATATCGGAATGTCTATCACTATGGGTTAAATTTTCCGGTCAAACAAAAACCGTCTCGCGTGATGCGGGCGGTGGCTATGCCTTCCTCCAGTTTCTGACCCCGTTAATGTGAATGTAGTTGAGGCCGAACATGTGCTTGAGGAAGCCGACAACGCTCCCTTGATTGCCGATCCAGCTCCCTTTCTTGTCGTCAGGTACGATGAGCTCGCCCTCGCCAAACTCCTCATCGATGGTGACATTGCCTTCGCCGAGGGCCTGAAAAACGAAATCAAGCGCACCGGCGAACGAGCAGTGGACAAACCATGTATCGTCGGCGATCACTAGCTTGCGGTATTCGCCGAATAGCTTTGGCGGTGTCCGGCCGATAGTTGTCTCGCCTTTCTGAAAGATCCAGGCGAGAGGGACTTCGGGCGACGGGTCAGGTTGCCGACGATAGCGGGGTTTTTCTCGTGGCTCTCCAGACTTTCTTCTCGCCAATTGGATCACTCCTCTCAAATAGTCTTCGACTAGTATAACATAAAAATAGTATTTTAGGGCTTAATATCAAATTATTGCACCTAATTACCCAATATTTCTTCTATCATTTTTC
>CAYRLY010000015.1:0-11924 GCA_964425445.1 uncultured Candidatus Saccharibacteria bacterium
GCACAGGACTGTCTAAACCACCTAATTTACCAACACTTTTTGTCTATTAAGCCCGTTTTTGTCCGATCGGCTAGAAAGAAGGGGGAAACCCTGACTTTCAAATACGATTTCCCACGTATCAGTACCAGTGGCGGTGAGTGGCAGGACCTCTCTGTCAAAGAAGAGGAGATGGGCGTCGCCGACATCTCCGATGTCTACTGCGACGAAGAGGATCGGATCCACTTCACCTGGGCGCTCCACCCGGAGCGCGAGTACATCGTGTCGCCGATCGATCCAGATCAGGTTCGCGATCTCGAGGCCGGCAACTTCGATCTGCCCGGCCAGTCACTCTCCACCGGCTGTCTTCTCCCCTGTGTGATCGCGCTACTGATCATCACCGCGCTCGTCTGCGCCCTCGCGTCCCTCCTTTAGCGGAGGGGCGACACCTACCCCAACCCTGCGTCAGTGGGGTTTTTTAAATTTGAGTAAGTTGTATATTATCAAGCCGACCATAAAGAGCAGAACAAATAATGACAGACGATTGTAATTTTGGCCGACTAAAAATTCACCATGCAAAATACTTGAAATTCCTCTGGTTAATCCACATGCTGGACAACGGCAATCAGTAAATATTCCGCTTGTTGGACAGTTGTGTTTGAAAAAAATTGGGATGACGTAGCTTTTCCAAATACATTTTACAGGCAAGCGTTCCAAAAAAGCTGTCGGTATAACTGTGAGCGCAAATATTATTACACTTAAATTATAGACGACAGCTCGAGGTGAGCCGAAGCTCAAAAATTCAATTATTGAGGTTTTTTTAAGCAAGCTAGTTATTTAATCAGTCCACTCGATGGTGCCACCAAAATCGCTCTTAGTTGCGACTAAAACAACGTCGATAATCCACCAGATTCCGCAACCACCTGCGGTAATCAATTTCAAAATTCCCAAACCAACCTGACCCATCATAAAACGATCGACACCGATCTGTCCGAACAAAATCGACAAAACTAGGGTAAGCACCCAACTTAATTTCTTCTTTTCCCCTGAAGCTGCAGGTTTTGATTCTGCTGCCGCAGGTGCTGCTGCCGGTGCTTCGGTCTTTGTTTCATCAGCCATTTTTTCTCCCCGGGTAGTAGAAATTCGACTAATTTTTCGCTTCTACTACCACATTATTAATCATATTTCTTGCGATTTGATAATATTCTAGACTCACCAAGCTGTAAAAATTCCCAAGAAGCTGTCGAATTTTCACTACCCGGTCCCTTTTAATTTTTTGCTAATTAATAGTATTATAACAATTAGGAAAATGATTAAGCAAGAAGGAAAGATGAAAGATTGTGTTTTTTGTCAAATTGCTTCTGGTAAAATCCCATCGTATAAAATTTATGAAGATGATGATCATCTGGCTTTTTTGGGAATCTATCCCAATACAGAAGGTATGACAGTTGTTGTTCCTAAAAAACATTTTTCAAGCTATGCTTTTGATGCCGAGGACAAGGTGTTGTGTGATTTGATAAAAACTGCCAAGAAGGTTGGTAAGCTATTAGACAGGAAATTGGATGATGTTGGTAGAACCGCTCTTGTTCTCGAAGGATTTGGGATTGATCATCTGCACGCTAAATTGTTTCCAATGCACGGCACCAAAATGGATAGTTGGCAGCCGATACACTCGAAAGTCGATAAATATTTTGATAAATATGAGGGCTATATATCATCGCACGACTCAAAACGAGCCAGTGATGATGATCTGGAAAAGCTAGTCAAAAAAATCAAATCATAGTTTTTTCATCTCTTCGATCGTGATGTTTTTTGAATTTGTCACAGCCGGCTCATTAAATGGGTCAACATCACGCAGAATTGCGCTATAAAAAGCAACTAATTGCCAGAAAGATAGGAGCTCTCCGACAGTCTGATTTGTAATGTCTTCTAGCTCTATTGTTACATTGGGAATTTCTAGGCGATCAGCTTCAGTTTTCGTCCCGTGGTATTCTAAATTTAGTGCTTTGGAATAGGATAATCCATTTAACTTTTTAAGCGGCAAATCCTTTAATTCTAAATCGGCAATTTTTTCCGGTATTTCTATTTCTTTGTCATCCCACCACTTTTTAACAGTAATAAATGTCCCAATAACATTTTTCTTACCGTCGAAAAAACGTTGATTTGTGTGATGCTGGCACTCGGGGGCTTCAGAGAAATAAAATGTTTGCCCCTGACCATCTTTGCAAACAGACTCGTGCATCAGCTGAATTATTAAGCTTCGAAAATCAGAGAGAAGCCAAGGATAACAGGAGATATATACTTCTGAATATCCCTTTTTCTCCAGACCAAAATAATATTTGGCTAGTGAGTAAGCTTCTTTTTTATACCGGTAGCCGGATTGAATCCCTTCAGCTATTTCATCGATTTTACAACCGGCAAGAAGTGCCGGAAAAAGTCCGGCGGAAGTTGCTCCGGAGTAGCGGCCGGAAATATTTGGATGCTCAATAATTTGCCAACCCATTTTTTTTGCGAGCTGGCGCAGTGTACCTTCTTCAGCTTCTGTGATTACAATGATTTTGTAATTTACAAATTCCATTAAGCTCTCGATCACTCCAAGAGTATTGCCTGATTTAGAGATGGCAATTACAATTGTTTTCTCTTTTGGGCAGGAGTTTTTTACTTTGCGCAAGAGTGACGGGTCCATTGAATCAACAACAAAAACATCTTTCTCGGTACAAACGGTATAAGCATTGAAGCTAGTAATTGACCCGCCGTTGCCGATTACTACGACATTATCAAAATCGAAATTGATTTTTGCCGCTTCGCGCTTCAAATAATCCAAATCCTCTTTGTAATCGAAATACTGTGACCAATCGTCAGGCGGATTATCAACATTCTTAAAATTATAAAATTTCATATTGCTCCTTTGTATCATCTATATCATCTTAAAGTATATTTTATCTTGAGTAAATATCGAAAATTTGTTAGTTTAGGAGATGGTTACGCGAGTGTAGTTCAGTGGTAGAATGCGACCTTCCCAAGGTTGAGGCGGGAGTTCGATTCTCCTCACTCGCTCCACGCCGATGTAGCTCAGTGGTAGAGCAATTCTTTCGTAAAGAAGAGGTCGTGGGTTCAACTCCCACCATCGGCTCCATAAATAGACCTTTAGTCTATTTTTTTAGTTCACCAACTACCGGATATTTTGATATAGCACTTTTAACATGATAGGAATAAAATGCAGTTGTTAGCTCTTTGCCAGCATAGTGAGAGTAGTGTTTGCCGCTTTCAAAAACTGCAGATAAGTCATAAACCATTCCGTCAACAGCGACATAAGCTGGATGTCCATTTTCACCGTTAAATTCTGCCAATTCCGACAAGCTAAAACTTTTTATTTCGTTTCCATTGGTTCCCGATAAATCTTCAGAGATTGTTTCTTCCGAATTTATTGAAGATTTATCATCCACCTCTGTCGGGCTTTGATAAAAATATTGCAAATATAAGAAAAAACCGACAAAGAGAATAAAAAATATTGCCAATATTGTAGCGGAAAAATTGTTCCAAAAATTCCAGCGTTTGAATGCAAGATGTATTGCATACCAGGCATGTACAGTAAAAGCGACTATTACAATCGGTGGAAGAATTTGGTTGTGGATATTTATTACCGCTTGAGTATTAAAAAGACCTTTTGTCATTCCATAGCCGGAAACAAAAAAAAGAATCATCGAAAAAAATAGAACCCAAGCTGACAAACGGTCGATTTTATTCAAAGCTTCCCCTCATTTTTAAATTAAATTTTGCTCTCAAAAAATTCAATTATCTTGTCGCTTCCGGACATACAGTTGTTATTCTCTATGTCATAGAGGAAAGGAACGCCGATATGATTTTCATCGAGCCCACAAGATTTTGCTTTTTCTGTGAGTAGATTATTATTATTTTTATCTTTGTAAACCTCAAGGTGAGCAAATTTGACCTTGTCTTTGACATTATTTTTTTCCAGCCAATCATTAACATCTTTGCAATATCCGCAAGTATATCCGTAGAATAAAATTGCAATCGCGCCTTCAGTTTTTGCCGACTCCTCGGTCGAATTTTCCACTTGATTATTTTCTACCTGTTCTGGTTCAGCTGTCGTTTGTTGTTCACTGTTTTTTTCCTCACCCTTAGTTGAACTATAGATTGCAATACCAGCAACAATTATGATGACCAAAATCACTATCGGAAATAATATTTTCTTCATTTTACTCCTGGCTATTTAATTAAACTCTATAATTAAAGTAATTTACTTGACATCTTCTGTCAAGAAAATTTGTTTAAACCAGCTGGTTTGGTATAATTAAGGCAAATGAAATCTGAAATTTGGCAGCCGTTTTTTGATCGAAATAATCTAGTTTTGATTGTATCTGCTTTTATATCAAGCGGGGTAGTTTTTGCTCTCTATTCCAAAATATTTTCTGTTGAAAATGGGATGGTGATGATTTCATCGTTTACACCAGTTCATATTTTTGTTATGGTCTTGTTTGCGGTTAATCTGGCACTGGGACTTGTATCTTTTCGCCGAGACCGTCATTTATCTTACATTTTTAATGGTTTAACGATAGTATGCTGTATTTTGCTTCTGCTCGCGCTAGTACTAAAAATAATTAGTCCGAATGGGTAAATCAACAGGTTTAACTAGATTTTTCGAAATATTGCCAGGTGCAACATCTTGGCTGACGATGTTTGTTTTGTTCGGTTTTGCAATGTTTTTGCCAAAAGCCCTGGCAGTATTTATGATCTTTTTCATTACCATGTGGCTGGTGAGAGTATTTTTGATGTCTTACCGATTGATTATAGGCTATATCTACCATAGCCGAGAGATGAAGGTTGACTGGAATGAACTTCTGGAAAAGTTAGCACCCAAAGACGAATGGAAAAATATCTACCATATTGTGCTTGTTCCGACTTACAAGGATGACATTAGTATTTTAAGAGAAACAATCGATTCGGTTGTAAATTCAAAATATCCAAGTGAAAAAATTATTTTTGTTTTGGCGACAGAGGAGAGAGACAAAGAAAGAGCAGAGCAAAATTCGAAAATTTTAACTAGAGAATATAGCGCTAAATTCTTCAAATTTTGGACTATTATGCATCCAGATGGCTTGCCTGATGAGATCAAGGGCAAAGGCCCAAATATTACTTATGCAATGAAAGCTGCTCTGCCGGAAATAGATAAACTAAAAATTCCTCATTGCAATATTATCGTCACCAATATGGATTCTGACAACAAAATGGATCCAAAATACTTACCGTGTTTAACATACAGATATTTAACTACTCCCGATCCAATGCATAAAAGTTACCAACCGCTTCCGATGTATTTCAACAATATTTGGGATGTGCCGATGCCAATGCGCTTGATTGCGATGAGTAGCTCGTCTTGGCAGTTGATTGTTTCCTCCCGCCTTTCGCGAATGAGGAATTTTTCAGCCCATGCGCAAAGCTTGGATGCTCTTGTTGCTACCGATTTTTGGTCGAAAACTACAATTGTGGAAGATGGCCATCAATTCTGGCGATCGTACTTTGCTTTCCATGGTAATCACCACGTGGTACCAATTGGTGTACCGATTTATCAAGATGCGATACTTGGCAGAACTTTCTTTTCCACCATTAAGGAACAGTATCAACAGAGACGCCGATGGACTTTTGGTGTTTCTGATTTACCCTATATCTTTGAGCATTGTCTGAAAGATAAAAAAATTCATTGGTTTGATCGCCTGGCAAATTCTCTCATTTCTTTCGAAGCTCATTGGAGTTGGGCAACTGGATCATTAATCCTGGCTCTTTATTCTTGGATACCAATAGTAATCAATCCAGAATTTCGCAACTCTGTTTTGGCTTACAACTTCCGACTACTTTATGGCGACATGGTGATAATTGCTTATATTGGTATGATTGTTACTCTAATAATATCTACTCTTTTGCTTCTTCCCCGACGCCGAAGTCGGAAAACGAATTGGAAGATCATTTTTGACTGGATTTTAACCCCAATCTTTTTACCGATCACCAATATATTATTTTCATCGCTGCCGGCATTTGATTCTCACACCAGGTTAATGTTGGGGATAAAACCGACAGTTTTTAGGGTGACAGAAAAAATTAGAAAAAGTTAAATTTGTTATTTAGGAGGGAAATGAAAAAAGATGGCCTGATCCAATTTGTAAAGTTTGCTATCGTTGGCGTTGCCAATACTCTTGTTGACTGGTTAGTTTATTACGGTCTAATAATCTACATAATCCCCGACGGCAGATCGACAGCTAAGGCGATCTCTTTTTTGTTCGCAGTTACAAACAGCTTTATCTTGAACAGCATCTGGACCTTTCGGAAACAATTTTTAGAAGGGATTGAAGATAAAAGTCTCAGGAGCTATCGGATAATGAACTATTTTGTCCGATTTTTTATTGTTAGCGTTGTTGGATTTGCAATTAACTTTTTTGCTTTTCAAGCCGCTTTCTCTTTCATATCCGGATCGGAATTTAGTGGTCTTTCTGATATCGGAGGACTAATATTTGCCTCTGCCGCCGCTCTCGTCTGGAACTTTTTTATCAATAAATTTTGGACTTATAAAACTTCCGGTGAAGAAAAAATGAGTAAGGAGGATCGAGAGAAAAAAGTTACCTCTTTTAAATACAATCTCTTTGCCGCTGGCCTTTTGATTGCGATGTTTTTCCTGTCCTATTTCTCAATGAAAGGTGACTCCGGAATTGTTGACGAGATTGCTCATATTCCAGCTGGATATTCCTATGTCAAATATCAGGATTACCGCTTGAACCCGGAGCATCCACCACTAGCGAAATATATCGCTGGGGTTCCTCTGGCTTTTACTAATCTAAACGGCCTAAAAGATGATTCTAGTTGGAATGACGCTGGCCAGTGGAACAGCGGTTGGTATTTTCTCTATCGCGCCGGCAACAACGCGGATCATATACTATTTTGGTCGAGGATTCCGATGATACTCTTGGCCTTGCTTTTGGGAATTTTGCTTTATAAGTGGGCGGTCGAGGAGCTTGGGCACAAGGTGGGGCTTTTTGTTCTCTTTCTCTACACTTTTACGCCGGAATTTCTCGCTCACAGCCATTATGTTACTACCGATGTCGCTGCTGCCCTCGGGTTTACTTTGGCGATTTATTTATTTAACAAATATCTAAAACAAAAAACTCTAAAATATTTAATACTCGCTGGTGTTGCCTTTGGTATCGCTCAACTTTTGAAGTTTTCTGTCTTCCTGCTTTTCGGCATCTTTCCATTGATGGCTCTAGTCAAAAGCTATTTGGAAACTCGCGACGAAAAGCAAAAATTCTGGTCGGTTTTTGGCAGTTATTTCAAAAATTTTATTTACATTTCTCTGATTTCAATTGCTGTCGTTTGGATCGTTTATATCCCGATGGTTTGGAATACCTCTCCGGAGATCGAAAAAATGGTGATAGAGAAGAATCTGACAATGGACCCGAAATTCGAACTTTTGCGAAATTTCTTAACCGCACTTGGCGGTAACCCAATTACTCGTGGCATCGGACATTATCTCTTGGGTGTTGCCTTGGTGTTTGCTCGTGTTGCGGGCGGTAACTACACATTTATTCTTGGTAATTTTTCTGACAAAGCGATCTCCTGGTTTTTCCCGGTTGCCATCATCCTAAAAACCCCAGCGACAATAATATTTTTAACAATTTTTTCACTAATTTACGTTTTTGTTAGAAAACTAAAAAACGAATCGGAAAAATGGTTTATCTGGCTTCTTGCGATTCCTGTTGCCGTTTATTGGGCGATAACTGTTCGCGGATCGCTAAATATCGGCACCAGACACCTGATGCCAACACTTCCTTTTCTTTATCTTTTCATCGGCTTTGCTCTCAAAGATGTTATTGAGAGCAAAAAATTAGCTGCAAATCTCGCTGTTGTTGCTATTGTACTGTCGTTGGCAATTCCAGTCGTTGCTGCCTACCCGAAATACATCAGTTATTTTAATGAATTTACTTATGGTTATCCGAAATATAAAATGCTTGTTGATTCCTCCCTCGACTGGGGCCAAGACCTAAAAAGATTGGCAGCTTATGTTGAGGAAAACGAGATAAAAGATATCAAGGTAGATTATTTTGGCGGCGGGTTGGTTAAATACTACATCCCACAGGCAACGGAGTGGCGCTCAGGTTATGGTCCAACTAGCGGTTGGTTGGCAATTTCGGCGACTTTTTACCAGATGTCAAAATATCAGAGCAAACAAGAAGGTAAATGGTCATATGACTGGTTAGAGGATTACCAACCGTACACGATAATCGGCGACTCAATTTTGCTCTTTAATATCTCGGAAGCCGACCTAGCCGATAACCCGCCAGAATCTCCTTATCCGATAATCAAATATGATACAATGCCAATAAATCAAAGAATTAATTTATAGAGGTGATCATGCCCGAGAAACCACTCTTATCAATTGTTATTCCGGCTTATAAGGAGGAGGAGAGGATTCACAAGATTTTGGATGCGATCATCAAATACGAAGAAGGTAAAAACTTTCCGATCGAAGTGATCGTTGTCGTTGATGGCTCACCGGATAAAACTTCTGAAGCGGCTGAGAAATATAAAGAAAAAATATCTGATTTAAAAATAATTGACCGCAAAGAAAACAAAGGCAAGGGATACACCGTTCGAGAAGGGGTGATGGCGGCCAAGGGTAAGTATATACTATTCTCTGATGCTGATAATTCGACACCGATAGAGCAGGTCGACAAACTTTTAAAATATAAAGAAGAATACCCGGTAATTATCGGGTCACGCTACATCAGGGGCGGTCGACTAGCTCATCCGCAGGGGATAGTAAGAAAGCTCGGTGGCAGGGTGATGAATTTGGTTATCAGAATGTTTGCTGTCAGGGGTATAAAAGATACCCAGTGTGGCTTTAAACTTTTTGAACATGATGCGGCCAAAGAGATTTTTAAGCGGATGACCTTTGAGCGTTTTTCCTTTGATATCGAGATTTTAGCCATCGCCAGAAGGCATAAATACAAAATTAAAGAGGTGGGAATTGTTTGGTATGATGATCCGCATTCAACAGTTAGCCCAATAAAAGATGGTTTAAAAATGATCCGTGATGCTTGGCGGGTGAGAGTTAATTTATCTCGTGGTGTGTATAAATAAATTTTGTTCTAGAAAATGAAAACCCCGCCAGCAAGCTTGCTGGCGGGGGTGTTTGTGACTAGGAGGCTAGGCAGGGACGAGGCAGATCGTCTCGTCGACGATCTGCAGGTAGTACTCTGGGGTGATCGGCACCGGGTCGCCGATCGGCTCACCGTCCTCGTTCTTGAGGCGGGCGACGACCGGATCGCCGTTCAGGAGGTAGAGGGGCTTGCGCCCCTCCATGTTGACGCAGGCATGGCCGAGACCCGGGACGATCTGCCCGTTCTGGTAGAACGGGTTGGAGAAGACCCGGACCCGCCAGAGGGCCTGGTCGCAGAGCTCATTGAGCCCGGCGATGCAGGCGTTGGCCATGTCGGCGATCTCCTCATTCACCGGCGCCGGAGCCGGCGCGAAGGTGAAGCGAATCGCGAAATACGTCTCCTTGCGGTTGTGGTTCCGGTTGATGCGCTCCTGCACGGTCGCATCAACCATTTGCCACTGCGACTCCTCCAGGTCGAAGACGAAGTCGGTGATCGAGCAGCCTTGCGTCGGCTCGATCACTTGGGTGCCGGCGGTCTTGCCGACATTGCGCTTAGCGCGCAAGTCGGACTCCTCCGGCGTCTCCCAGCCCATGATACGCATGGATTGGGGGATTGCCTTCTGGCTGGCGAATGAGAACTGCATCGCCAACAGTACGACACGTCCGTTTTTATTTCGCATCGTGCTTCACTCTCCAGGGGTGCGGCTTAATATGAGCGTGTGTATATTATCACAAAATATAAAAAAGTCAAGATTCTCACGCTTGACTTATACGGAGTTTTGTGTAAAATACCTATTGTTGCTAAAATAATATTAGCTTCGATATACGGGGAGTGGCGCAGTTGGTAGCGCGCGTCGTTTGGGACGATGAGGCCGCAGGTTCGAGTCCTGTCTCCCCGACCACAAGAAACTTTGGTCTTTTTTTATACTTTGGAACGCTCCGCTTCGACCCGCAAAGCGGGTCTGTGCTTCGCTAATTTTCTCGTTATATTCCCGCAAAATTGCATAGGGAATTTTTAATTTCCATTCAATTTGTTTGTTGAAAAGTTGATGGTTCGTTCCGATTTTTTGTACAAACGATTTCATTTCATAAAAGTCGTTTGAAAAAGCAAGTTTTTCAGCTTCACGAGCGAAATTAATCCAATTCCTTAGCGGTTCGATCCAATTGTTTCCTTTTCGCCCAAAATCTGACTTTTGTTGAAAAAGAAACTTTTTTGTTTTAATTAGTTCTTCTTTCTTCTTGAGATAAGTTTCTTTTTCAATGTCGCCATCAAGAAAAGTGTTGATAAGTTTATCCAGCTTTTCATCGGTTAGTTTGATTTTGGTTTCCAAATTTTGGGCGAAAATATACGAAGACGATTTAGCTTCCTTTTCCCAAACTTCAACTTGAGCCAACATTTTTTCTTTCCAGTCCTCGCATAAAGCGACTTTTGAAAGCTCTTGTTTCAATTGTTCAACAAGTTTTATTTCTGAAAGGTATTTCTGCGAGCAAGTGCCGAGCCGTTTGGTGCATCTGTAGTATCTATACGTTCTCTTGGCATATTGAGCCGTAATCATTGCCCCGCACTCTTTGCAGTGAAAAAGCCCAACAAACGGAAAGTCGTGGCTTTTCTTGCTGTGTCTCGGCCTTGCTCGCAATTTCAAAACTTCTTGAACTTTGTCAAAAGTCGCTTTGGAAACAATTGGCGGAAAACTGCCCTCAAAACATTCGCCGTTATGTTCAATAATTCCAAGATATGCTTTGTTTGTAAGAATTCTTTGCATAGTTGCCTTGCAAAGCAGTTTTCCGGTTCTGCTCGTTAAGCCCCAAAAACTCAGGCGCTGCGAAATTGAAACTAGAGTATGGTTTCCGCTTGCGAACTCATCAAATGCTTTGGCGATAATTCTTGCTTTAACAACATCTGGCTCAATATTTCTGGTTTTAGCATTGTTGGTGTAACCAAAAGGAGCAAGCGAACACCATTCACCCCGCCTGAGTTTTTGCCTGAACCCGCGCTTTACATTTTCCGATAAGTTGTCGGAGTAATATTTACTTTGTCCAAAAGCAACTTGAAGCATAAACAATCCTTGTGGAGTTGGCTCAAACCAAAATGTAGGAAAGCGCAAAGAAGAAATTTTTTCAGTGTCTATGCAATAGATAATTTGTCCACCATCGACAGAGTTTCGGGCGAGACGGTCAGGATGCCAAGCCAAAATCCCGACAGGTTCTTTTGTCGTATATATTTTTGACATCATTTTATTAAAAACTTCTCGCCCGGGCTTCTTTGCGCTTTTGCTTTCAATAAACTTTTCTACTATTTCAATCTTTTCTCGTTTTGCAAATTCTTCCAACTCCACAAGTTGGGCTTCAATAGACATAATTTGTCGCTCCTCATCTTCGGTAGATTTGCGAGCGTAAAGAAAGTATTTAGTACTCATTTTGCCTTCCTTGTTTATGCTTCTATTTTATACCGAACAATTAGCGAACACAATACCGAAAGCACGGTAGAAAAAATTGCTTTTTCTCGCTTTGCGAGCAGTGAATAAAATTGAAGAACAAACTTGTTTGTTCGAAACACTCCCGAGTTTCTCGAACCATCAACTTTTCAACAAAAGAATTGAATGGAAATTAAAAATTCCCTATGCAATTTTGCGGGAATATAACGAGAAAATTAGCGAAGCACAGACCCGCTTTGCGGGTCGAAGCGGAGCGTTCCAAAGTATAAAAAAAGACCAAAGTTTCTTGTGGTCGCAATTGCTGAACGAAGTGCGAACTTTTTTTGAACAAAACTCCGAACAGT
>CAYRLY010000016.1:0-10826 GCA_964425445.1 uncultured Candidatus Saccharibacteria bacterium
AACAGGATTTGGAACACCTAAATTGTCGCTTCCATTCCAGTTAAAACAGCATATTTCGGACATTAACTCTGGTTTGGTGGCGCATAATGGAAATAGTTCGAATGCATTTTGACCCGAAAAATTTGGGCGAAAATGGCTCGAAAATTCCCGACTGAATTCTGAACTTTGACAATTTCAACTTTTACGAGCGAGATACCTCTCGCTCGTAAAATCTTATCAGATTAGTTCTTTGGCGGCAAACTCTATTTCGTGAATTGGAACGAAGAAATTATTTGATTTTCTGTAGTGGTTAATGATTTCTTTTCAGAAACTACTTGAATATCGTAGACATGACTACCGTGCTCACAAACGATATCATAATAGGTTCCAGAAAATCCTCCTGATTCTCTTTCATATGCTGTCTGATTGTTTAACTTAATCTGTTTGAACGAATTATTCAAAGCTGAATCTTTAAAAAAGTCAGCAACAGATTTTGTCACGTGCGTTTGGGGATTGCCCATATTCACATAGGAATCGGCCGACTCGAAGTATTGTATCATGACTGTTGGAGCATAACCTTCGCCATACATCGAGTTATTATCGATTTTGTCTTTAAGGGCCTGGTTTTCAGGTGAGTTGATAGACAAGTTTTTTCCGTCTAATGCAACCGTCCAATCAGCGGGATACTTGACATTGTAACCATAGGTGCTACTCGTGTAGGTCTTCCAGCTTGCAGTCGGGTCAGCTGCAGTACTTGTTGAGGAAGTAGGCGTTGTGGTTGTAGAAGTAGCTCCTGAACTTGTAACTTGTTTCTGCAAATCAGTAATTTGAGCATTTAGATCTTTCTTTTCTTTCGTGGCTTTATTGTTCACATAAGCGTAAGCGCCGCCACCAAAAACAATTGCAACTAACACCGCAATTCCAATGACCATACCCGTTGACATACCTGACTTTGTTGTTACTTCTTCCATAATAAATTTCCTCCCCTCCAAAATTTACTAACTTATTAATTTATAAAAATTTTCTTTTTACGAATAATGATTCGAGCCGATATTTTTGAAACAGGTTCTTTGGCAGTTTTGAAAGTTCAGAATTCAGTGGGAATTTTCGAGCCATTTTCGCCCAAATTTTTCGGGTCAAAATGCATTCGAACTATTTCCATTATGCGCCACCATTTCGGATATTTCAAGAGTTTGGGGTCTTCGCCGCCTGCGGCGGCGACAAGTTTGTAGGGAATTTTCGGGACAATTTGCCACTTTCGATTTTGAATGGATTTGTAAAAGAAAATTTTTATGAATTAAAAAAGGAGGAAAATGAAATACATAATCTATGCAAGAAAAAGCACAGAAGAAGACGACAGACAGATATTGAGTATTGAAGCGCAGCTTCATGAACTTTCTGAATTTGCCGCCAAAGAAAAACTTGAAATTGTCGCTTTGCTTTGCGAAGCCAAAACTGCCAAAGAACCTGGGCGAACGAAGTTCGCTGAAATGTTAGAATTGATCGAAAAAGGTAGAGCCGAAGGGATTTTGAGTTGGCACCCTGACAGATTAGCTCGCAACTCGGTTGACGGCGGAAAGATAATTCATTTAGTCGACCAAGGTAAAATCAAATCTTTGAAGTTTCCAACATTTTGGTTTGAGCCAACTCCGCAAGGACTTTTTATGCTCCAAATTGCTTTTGGCCAAAGTAAATACTATGTCGATAACTTAAGGGAAAATGTCACACGGGGTATGAACCAAAAGATTAGAAATGGTGTTTGGCCATGTCTTGCACCAATCGGTTATTTGAACAACCCAAAAACCAGAGGAATTGACTTGAACAAAAAGAAAGCTCAATTTGTGAAGAAAATGTTTGAACTATACGCCAGTGGAAAATACAATCTTCGTGAATTAACCGATTGGGCAAAAGACAATAACTTCAAAAGCAATTTGGGAAGACAATTAACACCAGGGAAGATACAAAAGATTTTACAAAATGTTTTTTACCTTGGTCTTATGAGATACAACGGAGAAATCCACGAAGGAACTCACAAACCAATAATCTCAAAGAAACTTTTTGATAAAGTTCAGCAAGTTATGAAAGAAAAAGGTAAGCCCCATAAAGACAAAAAACATCATTTTGCTTTTCTTGGACTTATGACATGCAAAACCTGTGATTGCTCGGTAACCGCCGAATTACAAAAAGGCCATAACTATTACCGTTGTACCAAGAAAAAGCAAAAATGCAACGAAAAGTATATGCGAGAAGAATCACTTGTTGAACAAATTCAAGAATATCTGCAAAAAGTTTCCTTATCGAGCCAAGACACCGAGAAAGTTTTGTTTGAGCTGGAAAAAGAAGAAGCTCAAGCAAAAGAACAATCAAAAGCGAGTGTTCAAAATCTCAAAATAAATCTTGACGAAATTACCAAACAACTTGAAAAATTACTCGATGTTTATCTAAGCGAAGTTATCACCACTGAAGAATATACTTTGCGAAAGCAAAAATTGGTCAACGAGAAACTTGGAATTGTAGAGCAAATCAAAGATTTTGAACAAAACGGATTGTCTTGGCTCGAACCGGCCAGAGAGTTCGTTTTATCGCTTGCCAAAGCTGATAAATTAAAAAATTCTGGAGATTATCCAGAAATTCTAACATTTCTCAAAAATATCGGCTCGAACCATTATTTACAAAATCGAAAGTGGCAAATTGTCCCGAAAATTCCCTACAAACTTGTCGCCGCCGCAGGCGGCGAAGACCCCAAACTCTTGAAATATCCGAAATGGTGGACCTGACTGGATTCGAACCAGCGACCTCCACAGTGCAAATGTGGCGCTCTACCAACTAAGCTACAGGCCCAAGTATTACAAACGCTTATTATACCAGAATTTTATTTAAAATCAAGCTAAAAATATGACAAGTACACAAAAGCAAAAATTACTAAAGCAATCCCAATTAGGCGCCAAAAGGTTATTGTCCCGCCAGCTCCGAGGTATTTTTCTACCGAATCAAAACTGCCGGTGATTTTATACAATGGATAAGCAAAATATATCGTGACGAAACCAAGAATAATGATTAAAAAGAAATATAAAAACTTCATTATACTAATAATAACAAATATCCTTGGTAACCGCTACTGGACTTGAGCCAGTGTTCCCCTCGAAATGAATAAAGCGCTCCCCTCTAATTGTGCTGGTGGCCGTTACAGGATTTGAACCTGTGACTTTCCCGATGTGAACGGGACGCTCTGCCACTGAGCTAAACGGCCATGGCAGATAGGTAACCAACTGATCCAAGCAATCAAACCAAAACAAACATCAACGAAGATCATTTGCTAAAAAACTCAAACTTTTTATTTATCTATCCTAGGATTAAATATTCCGCTGAAATATATGACTACTAAATTTTGCACTCTCCCCCAATCAATTACTAAAAAGTCTATATCTGAATTTTTCTGTAAACGCTATAATATCAATTTTTCTATAAACTGCTACGATTATTTTTTTGTTTGTGGCTGGGCACAGTGAGAACATCGCTTTGCAGCAATAGGAATTTCACTAAGACACTCGCTACATTTTTTTGTTGTTGGATCCAATGTCGGAGCTTTGCGAGACTTTTCGATCAGTGTATTCATGGGTTTAACAACGAAGAAAAACACCGAGCTTGCAACTAGCAAAAATGAGATCAGGGAATTGATAAAGTGACCATACATGAATTGACTACCATTCAATTGAAAGCTAAGACCTGAGAAATCCGGCACTTTGGCAATGGCTGCGATAAATGGTGTTAAAAGATCGGCAACAAGAGCACTCACAATAGAACCGAAAGCAGCGCCAATGACAACGCCAACGGCTAAATCAACAACATTGCCCCTCAAGAGGAATTGTTTAAATTCTTTTAACATAATCTGTCTCGATTAATTAATATCTATAGGCACATAGTAACACAAAACTTAAAAATTTCTAGCGAGACATTCAGTTTTTGGCGAAATGAAAAATGGTGGTGTGTTTTGAACGAAGCTCGAACTTTTTTCGAAAATACTGAAATATAATAATGTATGCTCGCGACCCGCAAAGCGGGTCGCTCGCTTTCTTTCCTCTTTTTTCAGAATACAATTTGCGCCGAAGGCGCAAGTGAAGAGGGCAAAAATTTCCCTCCCCACACCCCTTCCATTTTTGCCCGCTGCAATTTGGAACAGACAGGAAAATATGAATTTTCTTAGTAACTTGGTATAATTAAAGTAATACAAAATGCCTACACTTACAAGCGATATAAAATTAAAGTTTATTGAACTATCACCTCGAGAAGAGTGGTCGTTTAGAGATATCGGAAGATCTTTAACAACTGCATATACTCACGACTACCATCGGTATCCGGCAAAATTTATCCCACAGATTGTAAAAAAACTGATTGAAGATTTTGCACCCGAAAAGGGGCAAGTAATCTTTGATCCATTTGGAGGGTGCGGGACAACTCTTGTAGAAGCTAAATTATTAGGTCATCCAAGTATTGGACTTGATATAAACCCTGTTGCTAAACTCATAACTCAAACTAAAATAACACCAATCAAACCAATAACTCTTGCTAATTACCGAAACAAATTTATAGCATTATATGAGAATACCGGAGACTTGCTTACTGAACACCATCCTAGAATTAATTATTGGTTTGACGAAAATTCAGTTTCTGAGTTAGATCGAATATATTCAGCGATCGAAAAAATAAAAAATTACGAAGTTCGACGCTTTTTTCTTTGCGCGTTTTCGCACAATTTAAAAAATTGTTCACGCTGGTTGATGAAAAGTATTAAACCTACGATAGATAAGGGGAAGATTGTGGTTGATCCAAAACAATCCTTCCTGCGACATCTGGATTCGATGATCAAAAAAAATGAGCAATTTCATACTAAACTCGAGCTATCCGGTAACTTGGCAGTTAAGGCAAAAATGTATCGTAGAGATTCTACAAAAAGATTTCCGATTGGTTCTGAAACAATCGACCTAATCGTCACTTCTCCGCCGTATGTAACGTCGTATGAATATGCAGACCTTCACCAGCTTTCTTTGCTTTGGTTTGGTGATGATCCAAAAAGTTTTAAAAAATGGCATCACTTTAGTGATGATTTCATTAACTTTCGTAGAACTTTTATTGGAACAAGCTCAAAAAAGGAAATGAGCGGAGAATTCCTGAGCGTTATTGCTGAAAAAATTGTAACTGAATTATCCGAAAAGGACCGACCACTTGCGATTGATGTTGCAAATTATTTTTTGGATATGAAAAAGACATTTGCAGAAATGTACCGGGTTGTCAAAGTGGGAGGCAAAGCGGCTATAATAATCGGGAATACGAGTTTACGAGGTGTCGAGATCCTAAACGCAGAAGTTGCTGCCGAACAAGTCGTGAATTCAGGATTCAAAATAGTTGATTTTATTAAACGAGAAATACCAAACAAAATGATAACTCCCTGGCGAGACAGTACAACAGGAAAATTCACAGGAACAAACAATCCTTCAAAAAAGAGAGCTTACGAATACGAGTATATTCTAATCGCTGAAAAACCTATCTCATTAACTTTTTAATATTGTTAAGAATTAGTTTTCTGGTTCCTCGAATTGACCTATCAAAAGCATCAGATTTAATATCGGAGGAATCTCCATTTTGAGCTTTGAGATCTTTTAATTCAAGGTATAACCATATTGAGTTAAGGTATAGCTGTTTTATTAATAGGTCACGAGCTTTATCTCTGTTCGCGATGTTCACCTCTTTTAACTCTTCAAAGATGAGAGAGTCAGTGTTGATATAGATTTTATCAAAATTGGTCCAGTTTGGAATTCTTGCAATATTGTGTAATTCCAAATTTGGAACTAGATTTCCCCATTTCTCTCTGGACATAGCGACAAGCGCAGGCAATTTTAAATTTGGGTCATAATCAGGTGGAACAATTTCGACGGGAATAGTAATTTCAAATTTATGATCCGAATTATCAGAAATGGCTATTTTAATATCACTTAATTTTTCTATTTTATTGCTGCTGTGCCGTAGCTTAATTGTTAAAAGACCATCGGCCAACTTTAAACCTTCTTGAGTTAGCACTTCAGGGGATTCGATAATAATTGTGCCAGGGTCTTCCTTTCTACTAAAATAATCATCAACTACATCCGTTGAGAGTACCAGTTTTCTCTCAGTGCCTACCGGGATCTTTAGATTCTTCTTAACTGGATTGAAGTAGCTTGGAAAGAATTCGCCACTATATTCAGGTGTGTCAATAATCTCCAACTTAACTTTTTTTGAAAATGTTAAATTTTTACTATTAACTTTGAGGAAAAATTCGATCGAAGCCGACTCTCCGATATTTGATCCTGACTTGGGATCAACTCGAAATGTTAGAACACCTCGATTCATCCCAGAAAAAGACACAAGGAATTTCCCACCTTCATCGGCCCAGTCATACTGTCCAGTATCTACGGAACGCATAAAAAGATCATCCGCTGCCTCTGTTCTAAACGAAACCTTGGCATACGTTTTCTTCTCGATCATTCTTTCTTCTGGACCAATTAATTCAAACTTTGTTGGTAAGTATTCTCCTTCATATGGAGTTTTAATTTCACCTTTGGTATTGTCTGTTGGAAAATCTTCACCTAAATTAAATAACTTTCTGAGCTCGGGATCTTTCGCAGCTTCTCTCGCTAGTTGCTTCTTTAAATCTTTATCTTCCACTTGAGTATCTGCGGCTGTTAGGTTCCCATATTCCCTGTCTAACTCTTTGAAAGATTCGAGATATAATCTTAACCTCTCAAGAGTAAAACGCGTTGCATCAGTGCTCCTAAATTGTTCTCGCCCGGAGTGCAACATTGTGGCCAGCACAGGGCTAATTTCTGAAATATCTACAAACAGAAACATATAAGGGGCTAAATCGGTCAAGTCACAATGTTCCCGTAGCCACGCAGCATTTTCCGAATGAAGTGTCATGCCGTTTCTGATAAAGAATACTTTTTCTTTTTGGTTCAGATATGAATCAATATTTTGATCATGCTTTGATTTGTGTTGTAAAACAAAAACTCTAATTGCCTTTTTCCCAACATCTCCTAAGTCGACAGGATGATCGGCAGGAAAACCTGGGTGAAGGACTTTTTGGGTCAGTCGTTCCATTTTTTCTCTGAATCCAAAAATAGTATATTCTCTGTCACCACTATAGTTTCTTAACTCTTGCAAGAACATAGGAAGCGGAGAATACGATAATTTTTTTTCTATCGATTCGTTCAATCCGCGAAAAACTATATTTCCAGGGCTAGCAAGTTGGTAGTCATACAGCCGAATAAGGCAACCCTCAGAAAAATCAAATCCGTTTATCGAAACGGGGTTATTATGCGAGAATCTCGGTATTTTATTTCCTTGGTCGACAAAATACTCGTATGTAAAATCGCCGGCTTCTTGATCGAAGCGAGCTCTGACGATCGTGAACCCATAGCTATCTGAATCTTCGCCACCTTCCTTTTTAGTTAGGGATTGGGCTCGTCGACTTAAAACTAGCTGAACATAGCTAATTGGGTGCGCACTATCATGACAAAAACTCAGAGCGCTCGACCCACCTTGGTTGTAGGTTCCATATACAAAACGGATTTTTTTCTTAATACTTTCCTGAAGACTTAGAATCGTTCTTGCGATATTATCAGGAGTCTGTCCTTCACCATTGTCAATTATTGTAATTGTCGGTTTGTCTTTTCTCCCTGTCGCCGATAGTCTAATGAGTTGCTTCGCTAAATCTGACCTTTGCGTACGAATGTGTTCACGGCCACCAAAATATCGTTTAATAGCCTGTTCCATATTTTGGGGTGAATTTTCTTGATCTCTTGGGTCGATACCGTCCTCCATGCATTTTCTCATCAATATAGCATCTATGGAATTTGTTATTTTTTCAATCAAAGAATTCTCGGGTTCTTTCATTTGACCGGTAATAACACCTGAATTATTTGATCGCCCGCCATAAGGTAACCAATTTCCATTTTTAAAATATTCAGTTTGGTCGATTAAAGCCCTTATTTCTTCAGCTGTCTCGCAAGCAAGTATTTTCGAACATAGATCTTGTTGGTCGTTATTATTCATGCTGCTCCTTAAAGCTTAAACTCTTTTTTCTTGGGATAATGAAACTTCGCCCTTACCTCTTTAACTTTTCTTTCAATCTCATTGAAAATTTTATCTACGTCACTTTCATCGTATTCATAGATGCTTCGATTCGAGCAGTTTCCAAGAACTTTGAGGCGCTTAAGCACAGTATTAGTTCTAATGGTGGCCAGTCTTTTGAAACGGTCGCGTGGATGTTCGTTTGGCATTTCAACTCCTGATTAGTATTTGCTTATATTATTATATATGTGTTATATTTAATAATAGCATAGCGTATTTGAAAATACAAGTCAATAATTCCTTAAGGGAGTACCTTTCGCGCGCACGGGCTGGGTGGGGCAAGCGGAATATTATTTCCTGTCTGTTCCAAATTGCAGCGGGCAAAAATGGAAGGGGTGTGGGGAGGGAAATTTTTGCCCTCTTCACTTGCGCCTTCGGCGCAAATTGTATTCTGAAAAAAGAGGAAAGAAAGCGAGCGACCCGCTTTGCGGGTCGCGAGCATACATTATTATATTTCAGTATTTTCGAAAAAAGTTCGAGCTTCGTTCAAAACACACCACCAAACTTCATTTCGCGCCAATTCTTCCGCTTCGCTCGGCGCTTTGCGCCTCGCTTGCGGTGGCAAATTTGAGAGTAATTCATATTGTTTTTGAAAATTCATAATGAGTTTTCCGCCCAGAAGAATGCGGTTCCTGTGCGGAGCACAGAAAAGAATGAACTTCTTTAGAGCCGGCGGTAACAAAATTTCCAATAAATTGTCGGTGTAAAAGCATTTGGTTATAGACAAAATTAGGAGGGAATTATGGAAAAGTACTTTATCTACTGTCGCAAATCTTCCGAAGAGGAAGAGCGACAAATTTTGTCTATTGAAGCCCAGCTCCAAGAACTTCGTGACTTCGCCAGAACTAATAATCTCTACGTTGTCCGTGAGTTTACCGAAAGCAGAACCGCCAAGGAGCCTGGGCGACCTATATTTAACCAAATGCTTTTAGAGCTTGAAAAAGGCAACGCTTCGGGAATTTTAGCATGGAATCCCGACCGTTTAGCTCGTAATTCTGTTGATGGCGGAAGGGTTATTTACTTGGTAGATACAGGAAAAATCACTTCGCTAAAATTCCCAACCTTTTGGTTTGAAGCAACACCTCAAGGAAAGTTCATGTTAAGCGTTGCCTTTGGTCAAGCCAAATACTACACCGACAATTTAAGAGAAAATATTTTGCGAGGAATTCGGCAAAAACTTCGCCGAGGAGAGTTTCCTTGCAAAGCTCCACTCGGTTACTTTAACGAGCCACGACTTCGAACTATTGAGCCAAACCCGACAACATTTCCTTTAGTTAAGAAAACGCTGGAGCTTTTTGCAACCGGCAAGTTTTCGCTAACGGGAATTCAGGCAAAAATGTTTTCTCTTGGCTTGGTTGGCAAAGACGGCAATAAAATGGCTTTGTCATCAATACAAAAACTTCTAACAAAGTCATTTTATTGCGGCATTATTAGTTACGATGGAGAACTTTATCAAGGATCGCATAAGCCAATGATTTCCAAAGAAACTTTTGACAAAATTCAAATTGCACTAAAAGACCACTCTAAACCTCGGCACAAACGAACGATAAGAGAACTTCAATTTCTTGGTTTTGCCAAATGCGGAGATTGCAACTACGCCATAACTGCCGAGCGAAAGTTCAAGCCCTCTGGCCGAGAATATATTTACTATCGATGTACTCACAAAAGCAAAACCAAAGTTTGTGCCGAAAGAAAGTTTGTCAGAGAAGAAGCTTTGGCAAAACAAATTGAAGTTCTTTGTCGAAAAGTTTCTATTCCCGACGAGTGGAAAGAAAAGTATATGCTAAAAGTTCAAGAATGGGAAAAAGAAAAATATCACTCGTCGGAAGTTCTCGCTCAAAATCTCAAAGACAAAATTGAAACTATCAAAACTCGGCTTGATCGTTTGGCTGACGCTTACTTAGACCAAGCTATAGAACTTACTGAATACAAAGAAAAGAAAAACAAACTGATTGAACAAAAAGCCGAGTTTGAAGAAAAGTTAAGAGATTTTGAGCGAAAAGGAAATCATTGGCTCGAACTCTTGAAAAACTGGATTTATGACGCCAACCAAGCTGGAAATTTCGTTAAAACAAAAAATTTCTCCGCTATGAGAAATTTTCTTAAAACCGCCGGCTCGAACCGCATTCTTCTGGGCGGAAAACTCATTATGAATTTTCAAAAACAATATGAATTACTCTCAAATTTGCCACCGCAAGCGAGGCGCAAAGCGCCGAGCGAAGCGGAAGAATTGGCGCGAAATGAAGTTTGGTGGACCTGAGGGGACTCGAACCCCTTACCTCTACAATGCGAATGTAGCGCTCTACCAGCTGAGCTACAGGCCCATACGAGCTTGATTATAGCGAAAAGTACAATAATAAAAAAGACCAGATCGACACTGGAATTCTTATAATGCAATTGTAAATTGTTCTGGTGGGCATGGGAGGACTTGAACCTCCGACCCCGTCATTATCAGTGACGTGCTCTAACCAACTGAGCTACATGCCCTAACTACTCTAGTGAATTCTAACAAAAAAATGCTTTTATTTCAACAAAAAATCTGCAAGAATGCAGATTTTTTTCTTTAACCTCTAAATAGTGGCAACTTCGCCGTTTCGACCATGGGTCATTTATTAAATGACCTGTCTCCTTAGAAAGGAGGTGATCCATCCGCACCTTCCGGTACGGATACCTTGTTACGACTT
>CAYRLY010000017.1:0-8845 GCA_964425445.1 uncultured Candidatus Saccharibacteria bacterium
CTGTTCGGAGTTTTGTTCAAAAAAAGTTCGCACTTCGTTCAGCAATTGCGACCATAGAGAGGAGAAATGTGGTTAAATTTTTTCTTTATCTCATCCGTTGGCAATTATCGACGCCGATTTTAGCACCGATTGTCGCTTATTTTAAACATTCTGAAGCGATATTTGGCACCAGAGAAGACTGGATTGCGGCAACGGTTGCCAATTTGATCGGCGCCTGTATATTTTTCTGGGTTGATCGCTTCATCTTTAAGAGTAAGGCGATCGAACGCTGGGAAGTATTAAAAATGGGTCGTTGTTATGATTGCGGGAAGCGGGGATTTGTGCGGAGATTAGTGGTGGCTCCCGGTGGTTACGATCGGAGTGATGATAAAAAACCACAATACCGATGTGCTGAGTGTTCCGAAAAGAAATTGGAACAACTTAAAAAGCAGAAGAGAGTATTATTATAGACGTATGCGGGTATGGTATAGTGGCTATTATTCCACCCTTCCAAGGTGGCGACACGGGTTCGACTCCCGTTACCCGCTCCATGGTGACTATAGCTCAGGTGGTTAGAGCGCCAGTTTGTGGCACTGGAGGCCGTGGGTTCAAGTCCCACTAGTCACCCCATCTCACTTCGTTCGATGTAAACTGATCAGCTTGCATTGAGGAGCAAAGTGACGAAATGCGCCCTTAGCTCAGCGGATTAGAGCGCTTGGCTTCGGACCAAGAGGTCGGGGGTTCGAATCCCTCAGGGCGTACCACGATTTTTTGCTTGTACTTTTGGGATTCGAAAGTCGGAGGCGCGACGGCGCCGAGACGGGGTCGAGCAAAATTTCAGCAGAAATTTATGCGTGACCGAATCCCTCAAGGCGTACCATGTGTTTTTCGGGCAGGCCAGCCCCAGTAGCTCAGTGGATAGAGCAACTGCCTTCTAAGCAGTGGGTCGCAGGTTCGATTCCTGCCTGGGGTACCACCTCGCAAATAAATTTGCTCGGTGTAAGCTGGCTTAAGCAAATTAAATGAAGCGGGTCGCTAGCTCAATGGTAGAGCAGTAGCCTCTTAAGCTATTGGTTCTGGGTTCGAGTCCCAGGCGACTCACCAGAGTAGGCTGGGAACGAGAACGGGAAGGGGTCGGGAAACGGGAGTTTCCCGTGAAGGAAAATACTAAAAACCGTGGGTTTTTAGAAGCGAAGCGGTGAGATGTCCCAGGCGACTCACCATTTGGCTGGCAAGTTTTATTTTATGGCCCCGTCGTCTAGCGGTTAGGATACCTGGTTTTCATCCAGGAGATCGCGGGTTCGATTCCCGCCGGGGCTACCAAAAAAATTTCAAACTTTTGTTTGGAATTTTTTTGTATGGTGGAATCGAAAGTCGGAGGCGCGACGGCGCCGAGACGGGGTCGCGGAATTCGCCAGCAGGCGAATATCGGTGACCGATTCCCGCCGGGGCTACCAAAAAGATCGTGATCTTCGGATCGCGGTTTTTTTGTTTTTTACCAGAAATAATATCAAGCCTTTGTTGACGGAAGATCTAAAATTAGCTAAGATAATACGAGATATCAAAATTAAATAAAACAAAATTCCATAAAAGGAAGTCGATGAAAGGCAAGGTAATAAATGAATATAATAATTGTCGGCATAGCCGCCTTTGTTTTGGGTGGCGGCCTGGGTTATTTTATACTACGTCAAATCTCGGGCAAACAGGTAGATAGTGCAAAATCCAAGGCGGATAAGATCGTTTCTGATGCAAAATCAGAATCAAAAGAGATTCTGATCGCGGCGAAAGACGAAGCACTAAAAGAAAAAGAAGAAGTTAAGAAAGAGTTTCAAACTAAAGAAAAAACTATTGCTGAATTGGAAAGATCACTTCGCTCGCGCGAGGTGAATCTTGATCGTAAATTTGATCAATTAGAGTCTGAAAGGAAAAGTGTTAGTAAGAAGGAATCAGAGATTGAAGGCATTAAAAAAACCCTGCGTGATTTACGAACAAAGCAGGAGGAAAGTTTAGAGAGAATCGCCAAGATGGACAAAGAAGAGGCGAAAAAAGTGCTTCTAAATTTGGTTGAAAAAGAGAGCAAAGAAGATTTGGTCAAAAAGATTAAAGAAGTAAATACTTATGTAAAAGAAGAAGCTGATAAGGAAGCGCAGAAAATTATCGTTACAGCAATTCAAAGATTGGCTCCAGAGCTGGCGGCAGAAACAACGATTTCGTCGGTGGCAATTACCTCCGATGAAATGAAAGGCCGAATTATTGGGCGCGAAGGCAGAAATATCCAAACCTTTGAAAAAATGACCGGAGTAGATCTTATCATTGATGATACACCGGACGTTGTTGTTCTTTCCTCCTTTGATCCCTTGAGAAGACAGTTAGCGAAAGTTACTCTTGAAAAACTAATCGCGGATGGCAGGATAAACCCAACCAGGATTGAGGAGATGTATGAAAAAGCTAAGAGAGAAGTGGCTGAAGATATCAAGCGGTCCGGTGAGGAAGCTGCTTACGAAGTTGGCGTTGCTGGATTACCTCTGGAAATTATAAAGGTTTTAGGGCGTCTAAAATATCGAACCTCCTACGGTCAAAATCAGCTCAAGCATTCGGTTGAGGTTGCTTTGATTTCTGGACTTTTGGCTGAAGAGCTTGGGGCCGATGTCAAAGTAGCAAAAACTGCTGGTCTTTTGCACGATCTCGGGAAAGCTGTTGATCAAGACGTTCCTGGTAATCACGCTGTCATCTCGGCTGATATTGCTAGAAAATATAAAATTGACGAGAATATTGTTCATGCTATCGAAGCTCATCATGAAGATGTTGAGATTCGGACTGTAGAAGCGGCGATCGCCCAAGCGGCCGATGCTGTTTCTTCAGCTAGGCCGGGTGCCAGAAGAGAATCATTGGAAAATTATGTTAAGCGCTTGAAAGATTTAGAAAATATCTCCAACTCCTTTGAGGGGGTGGAAAAATCTTTTGCGATTCAGGCTGGCAGGGAGGTTCGAGTTATCGTTGTTCCGGATTCAATCGATGATCTTGGCGCGGAAAAACTTTCCAAAGAGATCGCCAAAAAGATCGAGGCTGAAATGCAATACCCGGGACAGATAAAAGTGAATGTTATTCGCGAAGTTCGGGCAACTGAGTATGCAAAATAAAACTATGAATACAGAAGAATTAAAAATTTTATTTATCGGTGACATTGTTGGCCGACCTGGAAGAAATGCTGTCAAAGAACTTTTGCCGGATTTGGTTGAGAGACACTCAGTTGATTTTATAATCGCCAATGGCGAGAATCTGTCCGGCGGAAGTGGCATGACCTTCGATAAATATAAAGAAATGATCGATGCCGGTATTGATCTTTTTACCACTGGAAACCATATTTGGAAAAACAAAGATATTATTCCTCACCTCGATGATCCGGATATCATGGTTCTTCGGCCGGTAAATTATCCCAAAGGAGTTCCGGGTAGGGGAATGAAAGTTTTAGAAAAAAACGGTAAAAAGCTTTTGGTTGTAAATTTGCAGGGTCGAGTTTTTATGGCTGATGATGTTGATGAGCCTTTTAGCCTGATATCCAAATATGCCGATGATAATAAAGATTTGCCGATTTTGGTTGATTTTCATGCTGAGGCGACTTCGGAAAAGGTGGCATTGGTTAATTTTCTTGATGGCAAAGTTTCGGCAGTTGTTGGCACCCATACCCATGTTCAAACTTCTGATGAGAAAATTCTGCCTCGTGGTACAGGATATATCACTGATGTTGGTATGGTTGGCCCCGAAGACTCAGTTTTAGGGGTCGAAAAGGAAATTATTATTGAAAAGTTCTTGACACAGCTTCCGGTATCGCATAAAGTGGCTACAGGAGCAGTTGAATTTGGGGCTGTGATATTGACTATTGACCAAAAAGATAAAAAAAGTAAAAATATTTTAAGAATTAAGGAAATATTAAAATTAAATCGCTAACCGGAGGGAGGTGAAAGGAAAGAATGAACAAAAGCGAGTTAGTTGAATCTGTGGCGAAAAAAACCGGTCTCTCCAGAAGAGAGGCAACAGTCGGAGTGGAGACGGCTCTTGCGATCATCTCAAAAGAGCTTAAAAAGGGTGGTAAGGTAACTTTGACCGGATTTGGTACCTTTGATGTCGGGAAGCGTAGAGCTAGAGCGGGAGTCAATCCTAGAACCGGAGAAAAGATAAAGATTTCTGCCACCAAAATGCCACGATTCCGACCATCGAGATCTCTAAAAGGCAATGTAAGAAAATAAAAATAAAAGTACTCAATTAAAAATCCCCCAGTTAATTTGGGGGATTTTTATATTTAAAATTTACTTCGGGAAAATGTAAGGTGGTACCCTCGGCAGGAATCGAACCTGCGACGCCCTCCTTAGGACGGAGGCGCTCTATCCACTGAGCTACGAGGGCTCTTCGTTGTACGTAGGGCAAACTCTTGGATGGTCGCAATTGCTGAACGAAGTGCGAACTTTTTTTGAACAAAACTCCGAACAGTAAATACAAATACAACTATAGCTCATTTCTCCTTAAATTTCCAGCTTGCACCGTTACAAAATACTTTTTGTTGTGGGGAGTATATGCTAATTTTAAATTCCGAATTGTGCGGCCGTGGAGGGGCGTGGGGAGGAAACGGCCGCACGAGTTTTGAATATGAGAAGAAAAAGGTTGAAAAATTTGATATCAGGAAATTGAATTTAAATAAAACAATTTCTCAAGTTCCCTCTCAATTTTCCCGGCATTGCCGTGATCTAATATTCCTAAATACGACTGATAGCTTTCATTGCTTGGTTTCTCAACAATTCGCCTAAACATTCTCTGCTTAGTTGATTTGCGCAAAATTCGGTGATCCAAAAAATGAACCCAACCGAGAAAATCAACTCCCGAAGCAAGCGTTTTGATATAAACTTTATCGGGGTGAAGTGAAAGCTTTAGCTTGATTTCAAGAAAACTGCTAATTTTAGCCAAGAGATCTTCAAGTCGTTTCTTGTCATCAGAGAGTAAAATGAAATCATCGGCATATCGGATGTAATATTTGACTTTCAGTTCTCGTTTTACGAAATGATCAAGCTCGTTCATATAAATATTCACAAGCAGTTGGCTGGTTAAATTCCCAAGCGGTAATCTTACGCTGGTTTTGTCTTCAGCATTGAAACTCCCAACTATTTGTTTAATAAGCAGCAAAACACCAGTATCACCAATAAATCTCCCCAAAATTTCTATCAAAATTTCATGGTCAATGCTGGCAAAGAATTTTTTAATGTCGCATTTCAGAACCCAACAAGTTCGAGTATTGTTCTTTGACACTTTTAGTGCAAAGTTTCTAAAACGATTCATAGCTCGATGAGTGCCTTTGTCAATCCGGCAGGAATATGAATCAAATATGAATTTGTTATCAAAATACGGATATAAAATCCGATAGATCGCGTGATGCACAAGCCGATCCCTGACACTGGCCTTGTGAATATCTCGAACTTTTGGGTCATTAATTTTGAAAGACTGATATCCGCCGTGCTGGTATAATTTATCGGCAAGTTCAGCATGCAACTCAAGAATATTGTCCATAAAATTAAGTGAAAATTCGGCTACATCTGTTCGCTTTTTCTTGCCTTTTAAGAATTCTCTCCATGAAATGAGCAAGTTATCAACGGATATGATATTATTGTAACTATGACGCAGCCCAAAACCTCTCTCTCTCTCTCTCTCTCTCTCTCTCTCTCTCTCGAGTTGCCCCTCGATACTTTGCCGAGTTAAAGAGGGATATTTGATTTGGATTGATTTTGTCCCTCATATTGCTAAAAGTTCCCGTTATACGATAGGGCAACGAATTGAAAACAAATTTTTAGACTTATTAGAGCTATCATATATCACCTATTTTAGTTGCAAAGAGAAAAAACAAGACAAAATCTCTGAGTGTATTTTGACCTTAGACACTCTAAAATTCCTTGTTTCAGTTGCGTGGGAAGGCAAAATTATTCCTAACGGTAAATACGAAGAACTGGCGAAAAAGCTAGATGATGCAGGTCGTATGTTTGGTGGCTGGAAGAAAAATCTCGATAATCCGCAAAAGAAAAACCGCACCTTGTAGCTAGTCTATACCGAGCTCGCAGAGGTACGGAAAAGAAATACTTTCGAAGACGGAACACAAACTCGTTGTCAGCATTCCACTTGTTATCAGGCTTAGTCCAATTGTTGTTGAGCCACAAGCCGTCGTCATTGTGTTTCAGGTTGAAGACGTTAGGGTTGCCGTTCCGGTCTATAATCGTGTGATTTGCCATCTATGCCACCACCCTTGCAATTCATCAAACGAAAGGCACCGAGCTGTATCTTATTTGGGATCAAAAATCCACCAGCAAACCACACCAAGTTTCTCTTTTTATGTAGACAAAATATAAATCCTCTACTGGAAGTTGACTTCTTGTCATCCCTAACTTGTTTCGGGACCTAGCCGCCAGTATTCTCAATTCATACCCGCCAGAATAATTTCGCCAAGCCATAGCCAGACGACTCAATCACTCTATATTTAGTGTACCAAAAAATCGTGTCGAGCGGCTACGCCGCATAAGTGTCAAAGAATCTAAAACTCAAAGTTTCAAAAATTAATAAAGAATTTAAAAATCTAAGCTGCTTGAGAAACATTGCGAAGACGGAACAACAACCCGCTGCCCGGACTCCACCAGACATCAGGCTCAGCCCAAATGCTGAGCCACAAGCCGTCGTCAAGGCGTAACAGGTTGAAGACGTTAGGGCTGCCGTCCCGGTCTGAAATTTGCTTCATTGCAATTCTATACCGTTCATACATTGTCTGATTTTCGTCTTTTAGCCTTTGATGCAAGCCAACTTCGGCCGGACAAAGTTCAAGCCCATATTCTTCCGCTTTGGCATAAATTTGATCGGTCGTAGCGCCGTTTGGAAAACCAAGATCTCGAACCTTCAAGCGGACTAAATCAAGCTGTTCAGGATTTGGTTGGGTCGTAAATTCGGGGTTGTCTAACATATCCTGAGCAAAATCAGAAATTTTTATACCTCTTGCCCTTAACTCCGTGACTAATTCAACCTTAGTTTTGCCACCAATCTCCAGTTCGCTTTTCCGAACTTTACCTTCAGGAAATGAGGTGTAGATATTTTCAATATTTTGTAGCTTAAAAATTCCCGGGAATAATGGTCCAATGTAGGATTTGGTATTTTCTTGTATTTGATCAGCACTCCGAGAAATCTCTTCCGGTTGGCAATCCAATACTATTGGTGCGTCTTCCGTTGCATTTCTCTGGCTACGAAGTTCTTCGATTCTCGGATCGCGCTGATAACCAAAACCCTCAATCGGTTGATCAATTTCATAAAGAAAAACCAACTCTGCTTTAGAAAGTTCTTGTCCGGACCTCATTTTATTCTCGATTTCCGTCAATTGTTTCATATTAGAATTTTTCTTTTCATAAGCTTTGCCGTCAGGAAATTCCTGTAATTTGTCCTGGACGACATCACCAATGTAAGGGTCGAGATTTTGCTCGGCTGCGATTCCTCTGACTTCACCAATCTGCCCACCTTGCATTCTTATCGCAACTCTGGGGATGGTTGGTTGACCTTGCTGATCGTGCGAATAGTAAACATAAAAATCACCAGCATCAAGTTGGGTTCTAGCAGTTGATTCTCCGGCAGTACACCAACCCGTGCCATGACCTTGAAGAGATTGAACTAAAGGGGTCGCATCGGAACCTTTGTCATATTTAACCCATTTGCCTTCGGTAATGGTAATCTGTTCGACTGAAGCCGGGGTGACTTTTTCAATTGCCCAGGCATATAGTTTGGCAAAATTTTCCGAGTTTAGGAGTTTCTGAAAATTTTCTTTCTCCTCGCCTTCAAGCGAATCAATGTTTCTTCCCTGATATTTCTTCTCAACAGCGTCAAGAACATACGCCAGAGCTTCGCGATTTAGATCTGGAAAAGGCTTGGTGGTACCGGTCGAGCGTTTTGAAAAGGCATGTCGCTCTTTATCGAATCCGCCCATCTGTGTAACACTTCGCAGAGCAAAATACTTTAGCCAGTCGGGATAAGCCGCATCTGCCGAAGTAAGGTAGTCGACCCAATTGTCGAGTGTCGATTCCTGATCGGTAATAATTACTTCCGAGAGTTGTTGACGCATATCTGGTGTAATTTCGATGTCGCCGTGACCTTGTTCGCGAGCTAATCTTTGTTGGTTTTCAAAATACCCCTCGGGAATCTCATCTGGTTTTATAACAAATTTATGATGAAGAATTTTTTTCAACGCTTCAATTCCTCGTTGGCGTTTCTCTGGGTCGCTGCGATCAGTAATTTCTTTAAAGCGATCAAGGTAGTTTTGGATCAAAACATCGGGATTTTGCGGTAATTGCTCCCCGGTTCGGACTTCTGTCCGCTCTTTAGCAGACCCCACTTCGTCACTTGTATGCAAATCGTATTTTTGTTTTAGAAATTCTGGTCCCGGGCCGCCTTCTACTGACATATTTGCACTCCTGATTTATGGATAAAATTTATTTATATTTCTTGATTCTATTATTGTCTAAATTCTAAATTTTTTCAACCTTTTTTTCACTCATTCCAATACCAGCTCCAAAATGTGCGGCCGTTTCCTCCCCACGCCCCTCCACGGCCGCACAATTCGGAATTTAAAATTAGCATATACTCCCCACAACAAAAAGTATTTTGTAACGGTGCAAGCTGGAAATTTAAGGAGAAATGAGCTATAGTTGTATTTGTATTTACTGTTCGGAGTTTTGTTCAAAAAAAGTTCGCACTTCGTTCAGAAAAAACGCTAAGTATGTACTGGTCGGGGTGCGCGGATTTGAACCGCGGACCTCATCGTCCCGAACGATGCGCGCTACCGGGCTGCGCTACACCC
>CAYRLY010000018.1:0-5342 GCA_964425445.1 uncultured Candidatus Saccharibacteria bacterium
AGTATTGATAGATAGCCCGGGAGTCGATTTGATTTCCGGGCTATTTTTGTGGCTATTCTTTGGGATTTATTTTTTCAAGTGTTTCCCTTGTTAGCCCTTTAGCTAAAACCGATTCTTTGGTGGTCAAATAAAAATTAGGATAATCATCTTCATCCAGCTTTTCGCGGATGTAATAATAGAGATGATTTTTTAGTTTTGTTGAAGGGCAAATTAAGATGATCTCCGGAAAGGGTTTATCAGTATTGTCTAGCCATTCATCGGATTCATGATAGCTCATATATGCCTTTACCCTATAGCGCAAAATGTTTGTTCTTAAATTATCATTGAATACCTCTAGAAAATATCTTTTAATACTATCCTTATTTTCAACAGCAAAATATGCATCAGGATTCGGTGAAATTATATGTTTCACGCCTGATAGGTCGGATTTGGTATAGAAATGAATCTTAGCACCTTTTAATCTCAATAAAGATAAATAGATGTCAGCGATAAAAATACAGTTGCTTTTAAATCTTTCGGAGTATTTTTTTTCTTTTCTAATCTTATCTGCTTTTTTTCCAATGTCTTTTTCTTTCTTTAAATACTTCCTACCGTTTTTCCCAAGAGAGTAAAGTGCCGGATTGTTGTCAAAGTTTTTCTCGTAATAGTAGCAGAGATAATCATGGTTTTTAAGTTCGTTTAGCCAGGCAAAGATTCGTCCGGGATGTTTGTGCCCGAGCATGGCTTGGATTTGTTTTCGAGTTAGGAATCGGAATTTTAGAAGGAGGGAGAGTATTTCGGTTTGTTTGTTTGTAATTTTATATTTATCCATAAAAGCGGAACGATTAGTAATTATATAAGAATATATGGGGACAGTTTTTCATCTGCTTTGAGGTTAATATTACAAGAATTTTGTGTCATTCGGATATCACTATTTATGTTAGCGATGAAATATCGGTAGCCGGTTCGATTTTAGCTTTTTTTTCTACCATTTCTTTCTTGATCGGCTTCTCTTTGGGTTTAGAATATTCGATAGCGAAATTCTTTCTTGATGATTCCATTAGTCGTTTCATGCGATTTGGATTTTTTACTGAAAGTATTGGCAAAGTTATGCCGGAAAATGGCTCTTCCGGTTCGATTGCTGCCATTTTGATGTAAAATCTAAACCTCGGAAGATTTGAAATATCGCCCGGCTCGACATGGGGAGCGAATTGCGGAAGCATCAATTTCTCATCAACGGGACTGGCTGTTCTAAAACAGATTGCCGTTCCGGTATTAGCCAAAACAACATTGGTAATATTTTGGTCGTGTTGTTGAGCGGTTGATTGCTCGGCAATGGTAATTCTTAAACCAAATTTTCGTCCACCGGATAATACTTTGGTAAAAGATGAAGTAGCGAAGTTTTGGAATTCATCAACAAATAAATAAAATGGTTGACGGAAGTCTTTTTCAATTCTTACTCTTCGCATCGCCGCTTGATAAATCTTGGCAATAATTGTTGCACCTAACAGTTGGGAGGTGTCTTCGCCAAGTTTGCCTTCGGCCAAATTACAAATGAGTATTTTCCCTTCATCTAGAATCTCGTCAAAGTTAATGGTTGATTTCGGTTGCTCAAGAATCCTTTTAGCGATTGGCGAGAATAAAAATCGGCCGATCTTTGAAGTGACACCTCCAACCATTTTGACATGCTGATAATCGCCGGCCTTTCCAAACTCGTTCTTCCAGAAATTTAATAGGTTTTCATCCTTAATATTTTTTATGGCTTGTTTTCGAAAATCTTTGTTGTTTAACAGATCATAGACAGTAAAGATTGTGAAGTCATCTTGGTAAAATGAGCTGTAAATCGCATTTCTTAGAATATACTCTATGCGATGAGCATCAACATTTTCATCCTTGAAGAAAACTCTGCGAAAGATTGCAACCACGCTTTCACAGACAAGTTCTTTTTCCAGTTCCAATTCATCATCGCTTAAACTGCTATCTATCTCTAATAGATTAACACCAACCGGGTATTTAATATCAAAGGGGTTAAAATATATTAGCTCATCAGCTCGACTGTCCGGCACTCTATTTAACAGATCTTCCGCCAAGTCGCCGTGTGGATCTACCACCGCCACCCCGCGCCCTTTATTAATATCATCTGCGGCCATATGGTAGATGATAGTAGTTTTTCCACTGCCGGTCTGACCGATCATATACACATGGCGAGAACGGTCGTCATCGGAAAGACCGATTTCGACATCATTATTCGAAAAGGTGTTTTTAGCAAATACAACATCCAGCTCCTCTTTATTTTTTATTGAAAGCGGAGCGGGCAATTCACGACTTCTTATTTTTTGCATATCGTCATTGTAAGCATCGTCTTTAAAAGGAAAATGAAATATTGATGAAACCTCGTTTGTTGCTAGAACCAAATTGGAATCGATGCGCACTCGATACTTCCATGCGGCTAAAATTTTATTAAAAATATTCCTTGAAGGAACAAGTGATTGACCACAGGAGTGATTAAAATTACCGATTGCGGCAGTTATACCAGATGCACGTTCGTTTGCTTGCTTATTGCTCGTATATACCAATACTCTCAAGGCGGATGAGAATTTTGGCTCGGCTAGTTTATTCTTGGCAAGTAAGGAAAACTCTTGATCTTTGGGCGAAGGGACTTCGGGGAAAAGTTTAAGATCGGGAAATTCCGGTACTTTGCCGGTTAAAAACTCGGCAATGAAAAAAAATGGAGTCATAACCACTCTTGTTATAAAATCCAACACGACCACAAATGCGATAGTCAACCGCGATCCTAAATTATTTCTGGACCAGTCAATATGTTTTTTACTGCTCAACGCTTTTTTTAACCTTTTTGCTTCGTTTATATTGTAATATCTTCCGGATCGATTAAGGGGCGCGAGAACAAGCTGGATGGCAAGGAAATCGCTCGGTTCGAGCTGTTTAATATTTGCCGTTAAATAACTGATGGGGTCGTGTTTGGAGAGGTCTTCGTGTTCTCTTAATGGCAAAGCGAAGTGTCTGGATTGTTTGAACTCCGTAACTCTACCGTTAACTGAATCAAGGTAGTCGTCAATCCGGTTTATCTTACAACTTGGTAGATATGCCTTAAGTGATTTTTCAATATTATTCGCACGATATCTGGGCGCGCGAACGATATATCTAATTCCTCCCTTTTTACTTGAGATTATCTCAAACGATGCAGAAGCGCTTTTGAGGAAAATCCTGTCCCATATCCGGCCCTGATTCAAGAGAGTATAGATTTGTCCAAAAAGCTCAGTTGTTGAGTTAGCTGACACCTTTGCATTTGCTGGTGGTGTTATTTCTAAAAACAAAAACGGCTCCCGTAGGTGCCGTATAATGCGAATTATTTTTGTTATTATGCCGAGAGCTATTAGGATAGCTGCAAGCGCTAAAAGTATTAAGAGAAGATATTCCGCAAAACCCAATACTTCACTTATTGCTTGTTGTATTTGAGAAATTGACAGGTTTTTGATTGCCGAATACATCTAATCCTCATTACCCGCCTCCTGTTTATTTTTTAAAATTAATTACTCCCTTGATTAATATTTACCACACCTGATATTCACTTGTAAAGGGGAGAAAAAAGGACTTGACAATTATCTGTATAAAGATATATTATCTATATAGAGATAGGAGGGAGATGAAAGATCTAACAAAAAAGAACAAATCGGATGAGAAATCGGCCCCTTTGCTGAAGACTATTGAATTTACTCAAAAGAACCCGAACTATGCGCAGGAGTGCGAAAAACACCTTGGGAAGTATGATCTATCAAAAGAGCGAATGGCGTTGCTTAAAAGCGGTCTGGTAGGCCTTGTCGATAGTATTATAAACACATACTTAGATGAATATAAAGATGAATGAAGAATATTCAAAAGCTGTAATTTATTGCCGTGTCTCATCAGAGAAACAAGTAAAAGAGGGTAACGGCCTGGAAAGCCAAGAGCATCGTTGTAGAGAATATGCTCAATCTCTCGGATTGGAAGTCGAACGAGTATTTCGTGAAGAAGGTATATCGGGAGGTCTATTCGATAGGCCTGCGATGAAATCTCTTATAGAATATTTGGATAGTCACTGGCAGAGAAAATATTGCGTAATTTTTGATGATTTAAAAAGATTTGCCAGAGATGTTCAAGTTCACATTAGACTAAAAACAGAGCTAAAGGTTCGCGAAGCCAAACCGTGTTGTTTGAATTACAATTTCGATGATAGCGCCGAAGGCGAGTTTGTCGAAACAATCTTTGCGGCCCAAAACGAACTTGAGCGCAAACAAAACCGCCGGCAGGTTTGCCAAAAAATGAAAGCCCGCCTCGAAAGAGGTTATTGGTGTTTTCAAGCTCCTGTCGGCTATGAATATATAAAAGATAAAGAACATGGAAAGATCATCGCGCCAAGATCGGAAATTACATCAATCATCGCACAGGCCATGAAATCGTTTGCGGATGAAACCTTATATCGTCAAGTTGATGTGTTTAATTTTTTAGAATCTAAAAAATTTGGTGAATTAATCGGAATAAGAAGATTTAGGCTTGATCATATAAAGACAATGTTGACTCAACCACTCTATGCCGGAATAATCGATTATCATCAGTGGGAGGTGCGGCGCAGAAAAGGATGTCATAAAGCGATAGTCAGCATCGAAACCTTTGATAAAATACAACAGCGTTTGAAACGACCTGAAAGAAAACCGCGCGAAACGGATAAGCTAGAGTTTCCACTTCGACGTTTAGTGAATTGTTCTGTCTGCGGAAAAAAGATGACGGGTAGCTCGAATCGAGGTAAAAGCAAATACTATGCTCATTACACTTGTAATAATAAGGAGTGTGCAGCCAGCCCGAAGAACATCACAGCATCGAAAGTTGAAGAAGATTATATCAAGCTATTATCGGATATCACCGTTGATGATGAAGTTTTAAAAGTGGGTTTGTATGTTGCACAAAAAATTTGGAAAGAAAAAATGGAACAAATCGAGGAATTCCAGAAATCAAACGAGAAAAAGAGAGCCGAGTTGTTAAAACAGATTGACGACTACATTGATCTGATCCCAAGAGCTAAAACAGAAAGCGTGAAATCTCGCTATGAGCAAAAGGTTGAAGCGTTGGATAGCGAAATTAGAAAGATGGACTTGATCAAGGAAAACAAAAAAACGCCCGACATCAATGAGGCGCTAAAATTACTTATAAAATTCCTTGGAACACCGGCAGAAACATGGAAAAACTCGAATAAACAGCTTAAAATCGCTATTCACAATATGATTTTTATGGAAAATCCGAAATACTCTGTAAAAACAGGATTTGGAACACCTAAATTGTCGCTTCCATTCCAGTTAAAACAGCATATT
>CAYRLY010000019.1:0-1965 GCA_964425445.1 uncultured Candidatus Saccharibacteria bacterium
CGATTCTTTTTTTCGGCGGAATTTGAGGCTGTGCCAATTTCATTGGCGCGCCACCTTCGTTAAATTAAAATGGTTGATACCATTTTCTCTCTGAAAGCTGTCGCATTTTTTCCGCTGCCGGAGTATTGTATAAAAACTCAATCTTGGACGAAAAATCTGTTAGCAAATTTATCGTAATTTGTTCGTTAAAATTTGGTTCTTGAATAATTTGAGCAATTTGTTGAGGGGTTGGCTGTTGTTGGGGAGTATCATCAGTTGGTGTCGTAGTTGCTTGCTGACCAATGGCGATCGGCCGAAGCGAAAATTTTTGATTGAGTTTTTGTTTTGATCTCTCTTCAATTAGGTAATCAATGTATGCCGCTTGCGAAAAAAATTCGCTAATCATGTCAATTTCGGTTTCCTTCATATCCGTAATAAAAAGATGAATATTATCGTCCCAACTATTTGTCGGCAGCAATCTTGAAGACAGAGAATAACCACGACTACCCCGCCCAGAATTTCTAATCTGTTGTTCGGCATACCTAATTTCTTGTAGTATCAATTTAGCAATATCTCTTTTTGCGTCAGCTTTTTGTTTTAGATAAAGATAGATTGCCGAAAATCCAACAATCAATGTTATCAACCCAATATTATCATTTAAGAATTTGAGAATACTCATATTTTACTCAATTTTTAACTCTTTTTGTTTAACCCACTTTGGCCCGTCTGGTGTTAAAACCAAAACATCTATTGGACCACCAACGCCAGGTATATCGCCTGGGTCAGCTTGTATCCCGTCTGAAAATCTTTGAATTGCAGATGTAGTTTGTATTGCTAAAACGGTAAAATCAACAGCGTCTTGCAACGGCATTGCACCCCAATTTATAGCATATTCCAAGCTATTTAATTGTTTTTCAATTTCTGGCTGTCCTTTTTGTTTTACGGCCTCATTAACGAAAGCAGAGTTTAAAATTCTTGGATCCCAACCCTTTATAATTCTTGAAACAACATCGGTTTGACCAATCCAATTTGCACCATATTCCATACCCTTTTGACCACTATCGCGTCTTTTTATAGTTTCGCCTGGAATATAAACATTATAAACTTCATGCGAGCCGTCAGAATTATAGCCCGCAACAAAAAGAACCAAGCCATCTATTCCGCCCACGCCGTCTTTAATATTTCCTGCTTTGTCTTTGATTTTAAATTTAACATTATACTGCTCTTTTTTAACTTCAATTATTTCAAGGCCTTGTTTCGTCAAATTATCTTTTATTTGATCTGGTAATTTATCTAACTGCTCTTGCCAGTTAAGTTTTTTATCAAAAAGAAAATGAAGTTTGTCGGCAACCTCTTTAACTGATAATTTTTCAACTTCAACCTCTCTTTTGAATTGCTCAATAAATTTGCTGATATTTTTTGGTATGCCGTTTTCTTGCAAGAAAGCAAGGCCGGTAACGGCTACCCCGATTCTATTATTAATTAGAAAAAGTTTTGAAGCCGAGTCAGATCCAATTCTAGAAACACCTTTTTGGTTTCTATATGATTGGCGACTATCGGCCGCTAAAACGATTCCCTCCGGTGTTGTTGTATTTATTGCTAAGCTCATATTATTATATTATATTCTTAATTTGTTTTATTTTCCAGATTTGGTTCGGTTATTTTGCCTACCTATTTCCTTTTGCTCGATTATGTGTCTTGCACAACATCTCGCAGTTTTTAATATCACTCTTACCGCCCTTGCTCCAAGCCGAAACATGGTCGGCGTCCATATCGCTCAAACTCCAAATTTTCGCTTTGTTTGCGTCATGCCCAATGGCACAATGTGAGCAATTTGATACACCCTTTTTTTCTGCTTTGGCAGTTTGCGTTGCATAAACCGATTTTTTAGTTGCTTCATCAAAAATTCGGACTTCAAGCAATTTTGTATCAACAGAACCGCCTAAAATAAATTCAAAAATGCCTTTGCGGTTTTTGATATATGGA
>CAYRLY010000020.1:0-1802 GCA_964425445.1 uncultured Candidatus Saccharibacteria bacterium
AGAAAGGTAATGCTTATTCCATTGCGGAGTTGAAAGAAATCATTGATAAATTCACCCTATGAAAACTTTAAAAGACCGCGTCTTTACCGAGCTAATGAATAAAGTGGTGGGAAAAGACAAAAAAGTAAGAAAATTTAAAATTGGAAAAATTGCGATGGAAAACGAGGGCGATCTCGCCTATAACCAAGCCAAGGCCGAAATTAGGGAAAGAATAAAACAAATTTTAAAATAAAATACTAATCTCCAAGGCGGATACTGGGGCTGTGCACATATTCCGGATCGCTACCGGAGGACAACCGGAGCCCCGCTATCCTCCTTGGAGAATAAAAAATATGGAATTAGAAAATCAAGTTTGTTCATTGGAATTAAGTAAAAAAATGCGCGAATTGGGGTTTGAGCAGGAGAGCGCATTTTATTGGCGAAACGCTGGTCAAGTCGGTTGGCAAATAGAAAACGAAGTGTGGATGAGAAATAAAAAAGAAGATGCTTTTTCCGCCTACACTGTCGCTGAATTGGGGGAATTTCTTAAAAAAGTAAATTTTGAAAAATCAAAAATAAAAACATTGCCAGAAGAATTTTGTCCAAGAACAGAGGATGAATCTTTGAAAGCGACGTTTGACCAAAATTTTTGGGCCAAAATGCTCATCTATCTTAAAGAGCAAGAACTAATCTAATTATATGCCCAACCAAAACAACAATGAGGAGTGGTATTTAATCGGAAAATCTTTGCATAATTATTTTAAAACAGCAAAAGTTGTCCGAGTTAATGATGTCCTTACGGCGATAAAAGATAATGTTGATTATTTAATCTCCCAAGCCGAACAGCGAGGCAAGCGGGAGGGGTTGGAGAGATTTAAAGAGATAGTGGGTTATAAATTGCGGTTGATTGATGACCCTGATTTGCAAATGAGAGATGATATGGGAAACGAAGTTTTACTTAAAAATACCGTAAGAGGAATTTTGTTAGATATTAAGAATTTTTTTAACTAAGATAATATGCCATTTACCGAAACCCCCGAAGGCCAAACCAACTTTTGCCCGTTGTGCGAACAATACGCCAAAGACATTCAAACAATGGCCATCAAGCACGCCGCCATTCAAGGGGCGTTAGACCAAGAAGTCCAGCTTTTAAAAACAATGTGCGAGGAGATGAAGCGCGAGCGTGATTGCGCCGAAAAGAAATTAAAAGAGGTGTTGGCGTGGGCAGACAAGAAATATCAATACACGGAAAAGTATAAAGAAATGAGTCCTTATTTTGATGGATATAATTCATCAAAAGACGAACTGCGCCAAATCTTAACCAAATAAAAACAATTAAAAAATATGCCCAACCAAAACAACAATGAGGAGTGGCGAACAGAATTAGAAAAAGTGCTTCCAAAATTAAGCGAAAGAAGTTGGAAGAAAATCGCCTCCCAAATCTCCCAAGCCGAACAGCGAGGCAAGCGCGAGGAGCAAGATAGAATTTTTGAAGAAGGGTGGAAAATGATGGAGTATAATCATAAGCCAGAAAATCAATGGGATGGTTTGGTTTGTGCAAATATACGGATTAACACAATCCAGATGTTATTGGATAGAGTGAGGGAGCCGTTGAATTGCTCTCAATCTAAAAATAACCAATTAAAATAATATGCAAAAATTTATTTATACCGAAGATACAAAAGAATTATTGGATACAGTCGGAATCAGCGAAAAAGAATTTTGGGATTTTATGAGTATGGTTGCAAGCAAGGTAAAAAATGTCCAGCACAAATAAAAAATGGAGGAAAAAAAATACAAAATTGAATTGAACGATCGCGAAG